>JAFWOP010000021.1 GCA_017545365.1 Bacteroidales bacterium | reverse complement strand
TTAGAAAGGTAGGGTAAGCATCATTTGGGGGCATTGCAGAAGGTTCGAAAATCGGGTAAAAACAGGGTTCTTGTACCGCTATTGTATCTCGGACGCTCTAAGTGTCTGGGATTCAATGGCGGTTAATAATTCAAAGTCAACGATGGACGCTGAAAATTGAAGGTCAAACTTCCCAATGTTTATGTGTCGCCAGAGAGGTAATCTTTGGTACAAAATGATTCAAAAAGGCAGGGGAAAGAAAGGTTGAGATGGCACTTTGAGACAAAATGACGATTTCTTCGGCCAAATTTATTCTTTTCTTTGAAAAAGTTTGGCAATTCCAAATAAAAGCCGTACCTTCGCGCCAACAAATCCCACCACGCTTCTCGTCGCAAGACCAGCGGACCGGGGTGGGACGTTTCTTTTAATATGTATGCTACTCCCCCTGCTCTGCCCATCCTGTCGGGGTCATGCCCGTCTTCTCCTTGAATTTTTTCTGGAAGGCGCTGCGGTCGTTGAAGCCGCAGTGGTCGGCTATGGCCTCGTTGGTCCAGTCGGGGTGCTGGCGGATGATGCGCTTGGCCTCCTCGATGCGTAGGTCGGAGAGCCAGTCCCAGAAATTCTGGTTTCGGTGACGCAGCCATTGGCTCAGCAGATTGACCGACACACCCATCTGTCCGGCAACCATCGACTTGTTCAGACCGCTCTTCCTGTGGCCGCCCTGAGCCGTCCATTGGGCGATGGCGGCAGTCACACGCTCCTGCTGCTCGTCGGCCAGTCCGGTTCCTGCACCATTACCATTACCGTCACTATCGGCGGCAGCAAATTCTTCACTCTTCATTCTTAATTCTTCACTTTCTTCCACCTTGCGCGGCATGCTGCTCTTCACATAGTCGCAGAAACTGTCCACAAGATACCATATACCATAGAAGAACACTACTGCGAAGCCCATCAGCCATCGTCCGGGGGCGAAGATGACGGCGGGCACGAACAGCGACAGCAAGGACAGCACCCAGATGCTCACCTGCATCCACTCTATGCGCTGGCTGATGTCGTAGTCGTAGTAGTCGCTCAGACTGCGGCGCATGCGCCGCAAGAGCGTGACAACGCGCACCGTATAGTAGCACTGCATGGCGAAGTAGATGATGCTGCCCACCTGCTCTGCTGTCCGCAGACGGTGGCTGCCGCTCAGCAGCGTCTCGCCGTCGGTCATTGCCGCCGCCGCTATCAGCACGGTCTCCACAGCCCACACCCCGCCGCCGAGCCACGCATCCATACGGCTCAGTCTTCCTTGTGTCAGCAGCCGAAGTATGGCGAGCGACAGCAGCCACGATACGAGCGTGAACACCGTCAGGTTGAGCATCACGGCCTGCGTCACGCCCTGTGCACGCAAACCCAGCGCCATCTGCAGCACGAACTGCACGCCCAGCAGTGCCGTGCCGCCGAACATCAGCCAGCGGCTCCTGCCCGTCACGTTGTTCTCCTCCACCCGCCGGGGCAGCAGCAGGAGCTTCAGCGTCAGTCCTATCATCAGCACAATAGCTGTAAATTGCATCAATTCCATATTCTATCCTCGATAGCCGACATGGCGGCTTTCAGCCTGCAAAGTTACAACTTTTTTGGTAAAAAAGCGGGAAAAAGTGTGTAAATTCGACGAATTGACACACCTTCCTCGCGTTTCTGACACACCATTCGCGTTTCTGACACACCTTTTTCCAAGCATAAAGTGTATTTTTGCACCGTCGATCAAACGTAAATCGTAAAATCATTAAATCGTAAATAAATCGTAAATCGTCAAATCGTAAAAAACAATGATGGAACAACAACTCTACCACGTCGCCCTTCTCGTTTCGGGCTTCCTCTGCCTGCTGATGGCCGTCGGCATGCTGCGCTCCTTTGGCTACTACGCCATCTACCCCTTCTACCGTCGCATTCGCCTGCTCATTGCCCTGGCCTTCGTCATCCTCGGTGCGGGCTGTCTGCTCCACTGGCACCTGGGCTGGAGTCCCCTCTGGCCCTACACGCTGCTCCTCCTCGCTGGTATGGCAGTGCTCATCGCCATCTTCTACAACATCTACGAGTACGGCTTCCGCCTCGACAAGTACGACGGCACACCCCGTACCGACCTCTGACCAAAAACTAAAGAATCATGCATAATAAAACATTCATTCCGTATCTGCACTTGACGGCCATCCTGCTTGTCTTGATGGCGATGCTCACTGCCTGCGAGAAGCCCCTCCTCGATGATGCCGCCGCAGTGTCCGATGCTTCTCCGTCGGAGGCCAACGTCATCCTCCGCTTCACGCAGTTTGAGCAGGAGGCGTTTACCCGCGCCGCCACCGACATCACCGACATCTGTTCCCGCCTGAACATCGCCATCTTCGACGGTGACGGGACGAAGGTGAAGAGCATTGCCCAAAAGGAGGGGGATGCTGGCTACGGCACGGTGGCGCTGTCATTGGCGGCAGGGACGTATAAGCTGGTGGTCGTGGCACACAGCTGCGACGGGTCGGCGACGATTACCTCCACGGAGAAGGTGACGTTTCCGAACAACAAGGTGACGGATACCTTTTTTTACTTCGGCGACCTCGTTGTCACAGCGGAGCAACAGACGTATGACCTGACGCTCACCCGCGCCGTGGCGATGTTTAGGCTGGTGCTGACGGATGAGGAGGTGCCGAGCAATGTCGCCAAGATTAAGTTCTACTACGTCGGAGGCTCCTCGACATTCTCGCCGAAAGACGGCTACGGCTGCGTAAATAGCAAGCAGACGGAGATACGGACGGTAGCCTCCGACGGAGTATATGAGATCTATACCCTGCCGCATACGGAGGAGGACGTGCTGACCAAGCTCACCGTCACCGCCCTCGATGCCAACGACAACACCATCAAGGAGCGTATCTTCGAGAACGTCCCCGTCGTGCGCAACCAGGTGACACGCTACACCGGCAGTTTTTTCGGTAGCGGCGGCGGGGGACAGACCGGCAGCGGGGACTTCCGCATGACCGCCGACCCCGACTGGGATGCCGTGAATGGATATACTTTCTAACGACAACAAATTACACGAATTATGAAAAAGATATTAGCATTAGCGATGGCTGCCGTAGTGCTCACCGCGTGCGAGAAATCAATTGTAGACGAGGAATTGCAGACGCCCAATGCAACGCTACAGGTGACAACCCGTGGCACGAACGACGCTGTGGCGGCCTACCCCGTGCAGGTGTATGTCTTTCAGAATGACATCTGCCGCGCCGTGCAGACCATCGGCGATGCAGGGCAGACGCTGAACATTGCGCTCACTGAGGGAACCTACTCCGTCTATGCCATCGGCGGCGCTGCCTCGGCATCATATAACCTGCCTGCCAAAGAAGATGCCACCACCAGTACCGCCTTGACATTAAAGGAAGGTGTCTCGATGACAGACCTCATGGCGGCAAGTGCTACCGCTACCCTCGTCGATGGCGGGACGAACACCGTGACGCTGGGACTCGCCCGCAAGGTGATGATGATACAGGACGTCGAAATAAAGAAGATACCAACCGCGGCGACGGCGGTCTCAGTGACCTTCGCCCCATTATGGCAGAACATAACGGTAGGAGCCAATTATGCGGGTACTACGGGCAGCTCGACCATCGCCCTCGCCAAACAGAGCGACGGTCGCACATGGAAGAACACCGCCAGTGCCTACCTCCTCCCGCCCAGCAGCCAGCCCGCCAGCGTATCAGTGAACATCACCATCGGAGGAACCACCAAGACCTACACCTACAGCACCAGTGACCAGTTAGAGGCTGGCTATAAGATCAACATCGACGGCACCTACACCGAGGCCGTCGGCGTCGCCCTCATGGGAACCATCACCGGAGCCACCTGGCTCGGCGAGCGCACCATCAGCTTCTCCTTCAACGAAAGTTCAGTGGTCGGCGGTACCACCGCCGACAATGACGACAATAACACCGCCCCCACCGACTACCCCGCCGCCGGCTCCACCTACCAGGGCTGCTACGTCCTCGCCGCTGACGTCGCCGACGACGGCCAGAGCGCCGAGCTCACCCTCCTCTCGCCCAGCGAAGCGACGTGCGTGGGCACCGAGGCCGCCGTCTCTGCCGCCCTCGCCACCCTCGGCACCGCCGCCGTCTCCGGCTGGGAACTCCCCACGAAGTCGCAGATGCAGCTCGTCGAGGCGAAACTCCTCTCCGACGACGCCAGTCTCAGCGGAGCGTTCTACCTCTTCCGCAAGAGCGACAACGGCATCGGCTACCACAAACTCGGCGGCACGTCATGGGCCACCGTCCCCAACACCACCGCCGCCTACCGCCTGCGCCCCGTCGCCGTGGTGACGGTCGCCAAGAAATGATAATTAAACAAACTATAGTACAAACAAAATAAAAAAAAACGTAACACAATGGAACAACTCCCAATCCTCGTAGAGGACCTCGCAATCCGCGACCTCAGCAACGCAGTGTGCGTAGCCACCTGCAAGTTTACTAACGACCAGTTCGCCGCCGCCTTCGACCCCGACGAGAACCCCGCACCGGCCAAGCTCGCACGGCAGATGACCTCCTTCGGCCAGGCCTACCAGCAGCTCGACGCCGCCTACGCCATCCAGCAGAAGCGCGCCGAGACCGCCGACATCGCCGCCCTCGACCTGGAGGGCGACTCGCTCGTCACCGCCCTGCGCGCCATGCTCGACGCCGCCCTCCGCATGGCCTTCGACCCACAGCGCCAGCAGCAGGGACAGTACCTCAATGAGATGGTGCGCAAGTACCGCATCGACACCCAGGAGAACATGATCTCCGAGTGGAGCAAGGTGGAGCAGCTCACCGGCGAGTACCAGGCCGACGCACAGGCACGCCAGTACGGCCAGCAGCTCGGCATCGACGCCCTCATGCAGCGGCTGGCACAGATAGCCGCCGACATCCGCCAGCTCATGAGCCAGCGCAGCGCCGCCACTCCCGACCAGGGCGCCATGAAGCAGGCCCGGCTGGCCATCTACCCCGAGTACCGCACCCTCATCTACCTGCTCAACGCCTTCTGCGCCACCAGCGACGAGCCCGAGCGCTACGCCGCACTCATCCGGGCACTGAACGACAACATCGACTACACCCGCCGCCACGCCATGCACCGCAAGCAGAAGTCCGACGAACCACAGCCCGACGGCGCCGACAAGGAATGATTGACAACAACAAATAAACATTATACATTATATTATTATGATACACAACATCAGCAGATTCATCGCTGCCCTCGCAATCATCCTGCTCACCGCGCAGGGGGCGTGGGCGCAGGAAGCCATCAGCGGCCTGACGTACAACTCGGCGGGCGGCTACTACGAAATCAGCGACGCGCAAGACCTCGTTGACCTCGCCAACTACGTCAACGGCGGCAACAACGCCAGCGGCAAGACCTTCAAGCAGACCGCCGACATCACGCTGACCGAGGCCGTCGCCCCGATAGGCAACAGCGAATACAACTATTTCAGCGGCACCTACGACGGCGGTGGCTACACCATCAGCGGCCTCAACGTTTCCAGCATCACGGAAGGCGGCTTCACTTGCAGCGGTCTCTTCGGCCGCGTCCATGGGGCTAACCTTCACGACATCGTCCTCATCAGCCCCACCGTCTCCACAAGCGTGGCCGATTATAAGAACACCTATGTCGGCCCCATCGTCGCCTTCACTAAGGTGAGCTCGACGCAGGTCAGCAACTGCACCGTCATCAATCCCACCGTCACCCTGCCCGACGGATTCACAGGCAATGCCGGTGCCATCGTCGGCAAAATCTACGACGGACGATTTAGCAACTGCCACTTCTACGGCGGCAACCAAAACGAGGCCATAGGCTTCAACTTTGGCAACACCGTCACCAACGTCAGCCGCGTCTATACCCTCACCGCCACCGGCTGCACCGCCACGGCCACGCCGACCGTCACCGTCGGCACCACCAGCTACTACAACAGCGGCACCGCCGTCAGCCTCGGCCACGACGACCCCGCTGCTGGCTACCTCTTCGACGACTACGCCAGCGACGACGTGACCATCACCGACGGCGCGTTCACCATGCCCGCCGCCGACGTCGCCGTAGCCGCCACCTTCACCCCCGACCCCGCCCACTTCTCGCAAGACGGCGACACCTACACCATCAAGACCGCCACGGGCTGGAACGTATTCTGCGACTGCCTCAACGACAACGACACCTACAACCGCTTCAGCGGCAAGACCGTCCGCCTCGGCGCCGACATCACCGTCACCCGCATGGCCGGCAGCGGCGACAACCCCTTCTGCGGCAACTTCGACGGCGGCGGCAATACGCTGACGTTCACCGTCACCACCGCCGCCGACAACTACTGCGCCCCCTTCGTCGGCGTCAAGGGCGGCACCACAGCCGACGATGCCACGACCATCAGCAACCTCAACGTGGTGACCACCATCACCGCCAATGACTACCGCCACAT
>JAFWOP010000087.1 GCA_017545365.1 Bacteroidales bacterium | reverse complement strand
GTCTACAGGCAGCCAGAAGCTCTGAGAACATGCTGAATAATGTATCGCGGCGCGATGATTCATAATGGGGCTCCGCCAAAGGAACATTGTCCCTTTGGATCAGTGCGATTCCCGGGCATCATCTCCTACATGACGCCTCCGGGCGGCGGCACCACCGACTACGCTGTCGACATCTTCTACTCGGCCGTGCGCGGCGAGAAGTTCGTGTGCCCCATCAAGGAGGGTACGCTCATGGACATGATGTACATGCCGGACGCCCTGCACGCAGCCATCTCGCTTATGGAGGCCGACCCCACGCGCCTCGTCCATCACAACGGCTTCAACGTGGCATCGATGAGTTTCGCCCCCGAGACCATCTTCGCCGAAATCAAGAAGCTGCGTCCGGAGTTCGAGATGGAGTATCAGGTAGACCCGCTGAAGCAGGCCATCGCCGACTCATGGCCCGACCGCCTCGACGACAGTGCCGCCCGCAGCGAGTGGGACTGGCAGCCGCAGTACGACATCACCGCCATGACGGCCGACATGCTCGAGCAACTCTCGAAGCGACTGCTGAAGTAGAATCAGGGTGTAGCAACCTCCCAAATCATGTAGCAACGCGACCTGTGGCGCTTTCTTATACATCCGCAAGCTAAAAAAGGTATCAGAAACCGAGATTTCTGATGCCTTTTTTGTATCTATTACAGGCTTCTGATGGTTCTCCTGTTCATATTCTCAGTCTTGTTCGAAAGTCTCATGCTACCTTTAATACAACTGGAAAGGTAGAATGTTATGGCTAAAAGAACTTAAAAAGTTCGGATGAGCTCTCCGTCGTAGGTGTTGATGCAAAGGCTGATACCCCGCTGCAACTGGCTGTCGGAGAGGGGGATGCTGGTGTAGATGCGGGTGCTGTAGTATTGAGGAATGGTGCCCTGGTCGTGGAGCAGGGTGAGTCGCAGCGAACCGTCGTCGGTCTCCTGGCTCATCATGCCGATGGTCTGTCGTGCCTTTTCGTCGTCGGGTTGTCCGGTCTTCACGAGGAAGGCAATGTTCAGGTAGTGGGTAGCGGCCTCGCGCGACAGCGAGTCGGTGGCAATGGCCAGGTCGGTGCGCTGGCAGGTGCTGAGCCAGGCACTCTCGAAGGTCACGGGGTCGTGGCGCGGGTCTTTCACGTCGGCGGCCGCCTTTGGTGCGAGCACATAGACGGGCTGCAGGCTGATGCTTCGGGCTGCCTTGTCGGGCAGGTCGTTGTAGTAGAGCAAGGCGCGGTAGAGCGTGTCGCCCTTCTCAGCCCACTTCACTGTGGGAGCGGTCTCGAAACTGATGCGGCGTCCTTCGTCGTTGACGGCGTAGTCAACCTGTTGCGGCTTCGCGGTGTGTATCTCGCCGAAGTCGGCACGGAGATAGCTGTACTTGCCGTCACCCGTTTCGTAGCTCTCCGAGGTGCAGGCGGTGAGGAAGGTAATAGGTAATAGGTAAAAGGTAATAGGTAATAGGAAAGAGGTGAGTGATTTTTTGAAGATGCTCATGATGTCGGAATGGCGTTACTTTGTTCACTTTGTTGCTTCCAGATAGTTGCGCAGCGGATTGGCGTACATGGTCAGCATGCGCTCGGTGAGGAAGTCGTCGTCCTTCTCGGGCAGGCTGACCTTAGCCAGCTGGGCAGCGAGATACTGTTCGAACTCGGCCACGTCGGCCTCAGAGTAGTGGCTGGCCTGTTCGCGGTTGCCGTTGAGCATGTCGAGGGCGATGTAGTTGCAGGGATAGAGTTCGTAGTTGCGGTGCAACTCCAGATCGATGCGCGTGCTGAGGGCCGTGTAGAACTCGGTCTTGGGCAGCGCGGCAAGTTCGTCTATCCACGTGTTGATGGGGGCGGCGCAACGATAGACCACGCGCCCCTTGTAGCCGAAGATGCCCGTCTTCATGTTGTCGAGGTCGTCCTGGCGGCTCTTCTTGAAGGCGGGGTTGTCGCGCTTCTGCTGGAACTCCTGCGCCTTCAGGTAGTCGCAGGGGTCGTATTCGTAGCTGATGGTGAGCGGCACGATGTTCAGGTCGCGCAGTCGGTCGGCAGGCGCTCCCTCACCGCCCATGGCCAGCATCTTCAGCACGGCGTCCTGGGTGCGGTCGTTGCTGTCCTTGGCGCGTCCCTCGCGCTGGGCTATCCAGATGTTCTCGCGCTTCGTGTTCACGGCGTAATGGATGTAGCTGCTCATCAGTTGGCTGGACTCCAGCATGGCCCTCGGTGTGAGCGAGCGTCGCACGGTGAACGCCTTGTTCATGCGCACGAGCCGCTTGATCCAAGGATAGATGAGCAGGTTGTCGCCGATGCCTATCTCCACCGTTGTGGGGTAGCCGTTCTCGATGAGCATCACGTCGAGCAGTGCCGAGTCGAGCACGATGTCGCGGTGGTTGCTTACGAAGGTGTAGCGGGGCGAGGAGTCGGCGTCGACCACCTGCGCTTCCTTGCGTTTGTCTTGCAGTGTCTTCGAGTCGAAGCCTTTCAGTGCAGCATCGTCGAACCGGCAGCCATCGGTATGCTTGCGGATGATGTACTTCACCACGGGCTTCATAAACCGCAGTTGGAAGTCGAGTGGTGTCTTCACACCCGTGAACGCGAGCCGCAGCACTCCCTTGCGCACCGCCTTCGGCAACCATGGTGCAAACCCTTTCAAGACAAGGTTGAACTGTCGGTCGTCGAGCAACTCCTCGAAGGCTTGTCGCATCTCACTGGCCTCATAGGGACGGATTTCATCAAACATAGTGAATAGTTTATAGTGAAAAGTGAATAGTTTATGATTAGCTTTTACGATTGTTTCCCTTTCAGAGTCTTGATAGAAGTTACCAACATTTTAATCAGTTCAGTATTGTCATTGAGCATAGAAATATAGCCTTTTTCCTCTATAAGCCCTCTCTTGAAAAGGTTGTTCAGCCAATACTCCGTCTCACCTGCTTCTTTCAGAGCTATAGAAAACTTGTTGATCATATCGGCTTCACTTTGAGCAAACTGCCCCTCGGCTATGTTTGCACCAATGCTGGTTCCGCTACGATAGATTTGATTGGCAACAATTTTTTCATTCTTTGTGTCAAGCAAGAAGTGATAAAGATTAGAAATTCTGATGGAATAAGCTTCAGATTTTATTCTTAATGGGCTTTCTTTCCTTTTCAGTACCATATTTTGTCAAAGCTAATCATAAACTATTCACTACTCACTCTTCGCTCTAAACTAGAATTGGTTCTCCACAATCTCGGTCAGGACTTCCTTGATGTCGAGGCCGGCGGCGCGCACCTGCTGGGGGATGAAGCTGGTGGCGGTCATGCCGGGGGTGGTGTTGACTTCAAGCATGTTGATGCGGTCGGTGCCGTCGGCATTCTTCGTGACGATGTAGTCGACGCGGATGATGCCGTTGCAGTGCAGGATGTCGTAGATGCGCGAGGTCTCGGCCTGCAGGGCTGCGGTGAGTTCGGGCGAGATGCGGGCAGGGGTGATTTCCTGCACCTGGCCGTTGTACTTCGCGTCGTAGTCGAAGAACTCGTTGTTGGTGACCACCTCTGTGACGGGGAACACCACTGTCTTCTCCTTCGTCTTGTAGCAGCCCACGGTGACCTCGGTGCCATCCATGAAGCGCTCAATCATCACCTGTTCGCACTCCATGAAGGCATTGCGCAGGGCGGGAGCCAGTTGGTCGGCTTTCTTCACCTTCGACACGCCGAAGCTCGAGCCGTCGGCCGTGGGCTTCACGAAGCAGGGCATGCCCAGACGGGCCTCTATCTCTTCCTCCGTGTACTTGTTTTCCTCGCCGCGGTGCAGCAAGATGCTATCGGCGACATTCACGCCGAAAGCCCGCATGTAGTTGTTCAGTGCGAACTTGTCGAACGTCAGCGCCTCCACGAGCACCGAACTGGTGGAGTAGGGCATATGCAGCAGGTCGAAGTAGCCCTGCATGATGCCGTTCTCGCCTGGCGTGCCGTGAATGGTGATGTAGGCGTAGTCGAACCATACGGTCTTGCCGTCGTATTTGAAGGAAAAGTCGTTCTTGTCGATCTTCTCCGTGGTGCCGTCGGGCAGGTTCACGTGCCAGTCGAGCCCCTTGATGTCGACAATGAAAATGTTGTAGCGGTCGTGGTCGAAGAAGGAATAGAGTCCTTGTGCCGAGCGCAGCGATACGTCGTGCTCGGAAGAGTCGCCACCGCAGACGATGGCAATGGTTCTTTTCGTTGTGTTCATAGTGATATGATGTTATTGATTATTCTGCAAAAGTGTCGGCAGTGGTGCCGTGGATATAGGCGCGCCACTTCTCGATGAGTTGCTGCATGTCTTGTGGCAGCGGCGAGGTGAAGTCCATCTGCTCGCCCGTGGAGGGGTGGCGGAAACCCAGTGTCTGTGCGTGCAGCACCTGTCTGGGGCAGATGTTGAAGCAGTTCTGGATGAACGCCTTGTAAGTGCTGCTGCGCTGGCCGCGCAGTATTTCGGTGCCGCCGTAGCGCTCGTCGCAGAACAGCGGGTGGCCGATGTGGCGCATGTGGGCACGAATCTGGTGCGTGCGGCCCGTCTCCAACCGGCATTCCACCAGCGTTGTGTAGCCGAAGCGCTCCACCACGCGCCAGTGGGTGACGGCTGGTTTGCCTATCTCCGAGTCGGGCGGGAATACCATCATGCGCAGGCGGTCCTTCGGGTCGCGCCCGATGTTGCCTTCGATGCGGCCCTCGTCTTCGGTGAAGTTACACCACACCAGGGCCAGATACGACCGATGGGTGTCGTGGTTGAAGAACTGCAGTCCCAGTTTCGACTTTGCCTCGGGCGTCTTGGCCACGACGAGCAGACCGCTGGTGTCCTTGTCGATGCGGTGCACCAGTCCCACCTCCGGGTCGTTGGCGTCGAAGCGCGCATCGTCCTTTAGGTGCCAGGCAATGGCATTGATGAGCGTGCCGTGGAAGTTGCCTGCCCCGGGGTGTACCACCATGCCGGCCGGCTTATTGATGACCATCAGGTCGCTGTCCTCGTAGACAATCTCCAGCGGTATGTCCTCGGCCTCGATGGTGGAGTCGTGGCGCGGGCGGTCGAGCATCAGCGTCACCACGTCGCCCGGACGCACCTTGTAGTTGCTCTTCACGGGGCTGTCGTTCACGTGGATGAAGCCTGCGTCGGCAGCCTTTTGGATGCGGTTGCGCGACGAGTGCTGCATCTTCTCCTGCATGAACTTGTCGACGCGCAGCGGAGCCTGTCCCGGGTCGGCCACAAAGCGGAAGTGCTCGTAAAGCCCATCCGACTCAGCATCCCCGGCAGCATCCTCCAGTTCCTCGGCGGCCAGTTCCAGTTCGTCCCTGTATTCTTCGTTCATGATGTGTGGTCTTATTCTGTAGCGTTAGTCGTTGTCGGCTCGCTGGTCTTCTCTGCCCCTACGGCCTCAAATTCGTCAATCTCGTCTTCCTCTTCTTCCTCAGGATAGATCGGGTCGATATAGTTCACCGAGTCGCTAATGTCGCGCAGGCCGTTGCCTACTTGAATGACCAGCGAGTCCTCCACCGAAATCTTGTCGCCCGTGGCCACGTGCTTGCCGTTCACCAGCACACCGTAGACCCATTCGCGCTCGCCCGACACGAACTGTGGCATGGCCAGTTTGAAGCCCATTGCTGAGAGTTTTGCCATTGCTTCGCGCAACGAACTGTTGTCGATGATGTCGGGCAGCGTGATGGTGGGCGTTGTCAGCGCGTTCACCGTCAGGTAGATGATGCGGCCCGACTTCACGTGCTCGCCGGGTTCTATCGATTGTTCCAGCACCACGTCGGGGGGCAGCGTCTTCACGTAGCCCGTGTCGCCCACCATCACGATGAGGCCCAGGTCGTCCAGGATGCGCTCGGCATCCTTATACTTCTTGTGCTTCACGCTGGGCACCGTCAGGCTCTCGCCGTGGTGGGTGTAGACGTCGAGCGCATACCCCACGCCGAACACCAGCAGCGCCACCAGCAGCGCCATGGCCAGCAGGTTGCCCCACAGGTAGCCGCTTTTGAATTTTCCGAAAAACTCCGATGTCTTCATTGATTCATTCTTAGTTTTATGGTGCAAAGATAATGAAAACCGCGCGCAATACCAAAATTATTGCGCACTTTTTGCATTTCTGTGCAAACAAAAGGCAGCAAAGGTATCGCTACCCATGCTGCCTTTTGTCGTCATGCTTGCTTGAACGGAATTTTATTTTCCGTGGTTCTCGTCAGATACGGTCAACTTCTTGCGGCCTTTGGCGCGGCGAGAAGCCAGCACGCGACGACCATTCTTCGTTGCCATGCGCTCGCGGAAACCATGCTTGTTCACGCGGCGACGGTTGTGGGGCTGAAATGTTCTTTTCATTGTTCTATTATCGTTTTATTTTGTTGAATTTCTTTCCACGTTTTCACGCTTTGGGGTGCAAAAGTACGCATAATTTTCGAAATAACAAAGAATTACGCGAATTTTCGTCATAAAAACTGCGATTTTTTATATTTTATTTGTATCTTTGCAGCGATTTTGGGCTACATATCCGACTTTTATACAACATTTTAAGATAAAAATAAGCAATGATTAAATCACAAGACATCAAGAAAGGAACTTGCATCCGCATGGATGGCAAGCTGTATTTCTGCATCGACTTCCTGCATGTGAAGCCGGGTAAGGGAAATACCATTATGCGCACCACGCTGAAGGACGTCGTCAGCGGCCGCGTGCTGGAGAAGCGCTTCAACATCGGTGAGTCGCTCGAGGACGTTCGCGTTGAGCGCCGCGCCTATCAGTATCTCTATCTGGAGGGTCAGGACTACATCTTCATGAATCAGGAGACCTACGACCAGATTCCCATCGCCAAGGACCTCATCACTGGCGTCGACTACATGAAGGAAGGCGACGTAGTGGAAGTGGTCAGCGATGCCGACACCAACACCATCCTCTATGCTGAGATGCCCGTGAAGACCACGCTGCGCGTGACTCACTCCGAGCCCGGCATCAAGGGCGACACCGCCACCAACACCCTGAAGCCCGCTACGCTGGAGACAGGTGTTGAGATCCGCGTGCCCCTGTTCATCGACGAGGGCGAGCTCGTGCTGGTCGACACCCGCGACGGTTCTTACCTGCAGCGCGTGAAGGAGTAAGACTCCTAGCGTATAGTTGATAGTGAATAGCGAATAGTTCATGATTGCTGTCAAGACTTGTATCTGACCGTCATCCTGACTACTTGCTATTCACTATTATCTTTTTCCTGTATTTACCTATTATTTAATAATGTAATCATGAAATACTCCATCATTGTACCCGTTTATAACCGTCCCGACGAGGTGGACGAACTGCTGCAGAGCCTCTGCCAGCAGGAAGTAAAGGATTTTGAAGTCATCATCGTGGAGGATGGCTCGAGTGTCCCATGCGATGACGTGTGTCGAAAATACAAAGAGCAACTCGACCTGAAGTATTTCATGAAGCGCAATAGCGGACCCGGCCAGAGCCGTAACTACGGCGCCGAGCGAGCATCGGGCGAATGGCTCATCGTCCTCGATTCCGATGTCGTCCTTCCTCCTGGCTATCTGAAGGCGGTGGAGAAGGAGACCCACCCCCTGCCCCTCCCTGTGAGGGAGGGGAGTAATATCCCTCTACGGCAAGAAAACCAAACAGAAAGAGTATCTACTCCCCTCCCTCGCAGGGAGGGGCAGGGGGGAGGGTCTGCTTCTTTCTCCGCCTTCGGCGGCCCCGACGCCTCTCACCCGTCGTTCACACCTGTGCAGAAGGCCATCAGCTATTCGATGACCTCGTTCTTCACCACAGGTGGCATTCGTGGCGGAAAGAAGAAAGGGGCATTGGATAAGTTCTATCCCCGTTCGTATAACATGGGTATCCGCCGTGAAGTCTATCAGCAGCTTGGCGGTTTCTCGAAGATGCGCTTCGGCGAGGACATCGACTTCTCCTACCGCATCGTCGAAGCAGGCTACAAGACGGCCCTGCTGCCCGATGCATGGGTGTGGCACAAACGGCGCACCGACTTCCGGAAGTTCTTCCGCCAGGTGTTCAACTCTGGCATCGCCCGCATCAACCTCGAGAAGCGCCACCCTGGCACGATGAAACTCGTACACATGCTCCCAATGGTGTTCACCGTTGGTGTCCTGCTACTGTCACTCATCGCCCTCGTCGCACTCGTCTTTGCCCTCATCGGACTCCTCTCCGCTTCCAAGCCCGGATGCAACATGGGACTCGTCGTCACCTACATCGGACTGGTCGTAGCTGCCCTGGCCCTGTCGCCCCTACTGCTCTACGCCATCATCATCTGCATCGACTCCACCCGCAAGAACCATAGTCTCCGCGTGGGCCTGCTCTCTGTTCCCGCCGCCTTCGTCCAACTCATGGGCTATGGCCTCGGTTTCCTGAAAGCCTGGTGGAAGCGCATCGTCTTGCGCCAAGACGAGTTCACCGCCTTCGAGAAGAACTTCTATAAGTAATGACTTTTATATACTTTCAGATCTTCTTGATAAAATAAAGTAAACTATAAAAAAGAAAACTATGAGCCTATTAAAAATCTTATTGAAGCTATTTGGTGCTGGCCAGGACGACTTAGACTATTACAACGAAAGGCGGGAAGCGCGGCAAGCGTCCCCTTCACAGTACCGTTTTCCACAAGCCGTGGAGAGAACACCTGCTGAGTGGGAATCGTATTTCAGGGACATCTTGCTGAGGAATTTCTCATCGTACACCATTCGCGAAAATGTGCCCGTAACCGATCTGGTTGGATTCGCCAACGACGAAGCCCAGCTTTATACGACTCGCCCTACCCAGGCCTACAAGGCCGAGTGGGGTCAGCCCTACTCTTTTGTGCTCGAAGCTGACGGCAAAGCCAAGGCTGTGGTCATGCTCGGCAGCGGCCATAGTCATGATTCAAACGTGAAGTACCTGATTGCGAGGATGTATGCAGAGAAGCTGGATCTTCCCTACATCAACTTCTACACGCAGATGCCCAACGAACGGAACTACGTGATTGAACGCATCCGCAAGTTCCTTAATTAAATAAAAGATAGAAAAAGGGGATGCAGCAAGACTGTGCCTGCAAAGGAGGCAGCCTTGTCCACATTTCATGTTTTGCAGGCTGGCAGGGCAAGGTATCCTCTTGTGAATAGCAATTTTGCTAATTCAAACTTTTCCCCTTTTTCTCTTTTTCTCATGGAGAGCATCATCACACAATTGTCCAGACAAGACGTCTGGGATGAGTTCATCGCTTATCGGCTGTTGAAAGGCCGTTTCACCTGGCATGAGTTCTATGAAGCCGATCGTTTCGTAGAAAGGGAACAGTATCTCCAGCTTGTACAAAAGCTGATGCAGGGCGAAGGTCTGGGCATGCCCACGAAGAAAATCATCAACAAGATGGGCACGGGAAAGAAGCGGGTGGTGTATAGCTTTGCGCCTGAGGAGATGATGGTGCTCAAGGTTATTGCCTTTAAACTCTATGACTACGACGGCTTTTTTGCTCCCAACTGCTATGCGTTCCGCCGAGGCATGAAAGTTCGGGATGCCGTCCTATACATCAACAACGCCATAGCGGAACAGAAGATGTGGGCATACAAAGTCGACATCCACGATTATTTCAATTCCATCTCCATCGACATTCTGCTCCCGATGCTCGAAGAGATGATGGCCGACGACCCTCTTCTCTATCGTTTTTTCAAGGAGATGTTGCTCAACGACTGCGCGGTTTATAACGGTGAGACGATTCATGAAAATCATGGTGTGATGGCAGGAACGCCCACCTCCCCTTTCCTAGCCAATGTATATTTAAAAGAGGTGGACAAACACTTCCATGATGCAGGCGTCGTCTATGCCCGCTATTCCGATGACATCATCTTATTCGCCCCTGACCTTGAGACTCTTTTGGAATATAAGCAGCAAATCAAGGAATATCTGAAGCAATACCGGTTGGAAGTAAACCCTGACAAGGAACGAATCTATTCGCCCGACGAAGCCTACGAGTTTCTTGGCTTCAAGTGCCACGGTCACAGCATAGACATCTCGGAGGCAGCCAAAAAGAAGATGAAAGGGAAAATCCGACGGGCGGCAAGAGCGCTTCTGCGCTGGCGCAACACGAAGCACGTTGAGCCCGAGAAGGCAATGAAAGGACTCATCAACCATTTCAATCGGAAGTTCTTTGAAACCGACGACGCCGATGCTCTCACTTGGTCTAGGTGGTTCTTCCCTGTCATTAACCAAACCGACGGCCTGAAAGAAATCGACCATTACCTCCAGCAAAACATCCGGTACCTCGCAACTGGGAAACACAGCAAATCCAACTTCAGAACCGACTATGCCAAACTGAAACAACTGGGGTACAAGAGTTTGGTGAATGAATACTATGCCTACAAAAATGGTGCTACCATGTAGGGACGCGGCGTGCCGCGTTATTGGAGGTAGGAAAGCGAAACCCATAACGCGGCACGCCGCGATTCCCTCACTTCACTCGCCTACCCGTAGCCTTTCCCTACATTTTCTGGGTCAGATTCTACATAGCTCCCAATCAAAAACTTTGGCTTTTCTTTTGTATTTCGCTCACTTATTCGTATTTTTGCAGGGAAAAAGGGAAAAGAGTAATATAGCTATGCGGCATAAACTTCTACTTTTATGGCTACTCCTTTTCATTTCGGGAGTGGCCGATGCACAAGTGACCATCCGGGGTCGAGTCATTGATTCATCTGACAGCCAGCCTGTCATCGGAGCCACCGTGCGCGTCGTCGGCAACAAGAAGTCGGCAGTGGTTACGAATATTGACGGGCAGTTCTCCATTGAGGTGCCCGACATGCAGGCCGAGGTGGAAGCCATTTTCATTGGTTTCCCCAATAAGCGAATGAAAGTCCAGCAAGACATGCTCATCGTCTTGGACGATGGTAATGCGGATGTCCCCCATCGTAAATTCCTCCGAATTGAGTTGACCGACAACGATAAATCCAACCTTCACGCCATCAACGACCTTTCGTTCCGTTTCCTAAAGGCCGTCAACAAGCAGAAGAACATAGTGCTCTCACCTTTGAGCATCACCTGTCTGCTCAGCATGACCAACAACGGAGCAGCAGGTCTGACACAAAGCGAGGTCTGCCAACTCCTGGATTGCCAGCCGGAGGCGGCCAATGCGTTCTACAAAAAGCTGATTCCCTACCTCACCGGCGACGGCGGCGGCTCGTGTTTCAGCATGGCCAATGCCCTATTTGTGAACCCCAAGTGGCCGTTGAAGGATGATTTCCGCCGTCAGGCGGTCGAGGACTATCAAGCATGGATCAGCAACGACCTGAAGGTGAAGAGCGTGAACGATTGGTGCAACAGCCAGACACGAGGCATGATACCCCAGATGGTCGACGAGATTGACCCCAGCACATTGCTTACAGCCCTGAACGCAGTCTACTTCGAGAGCCAGTGGAGTGACATTTTTGATGCCGACGACACGCGCCAGAAAGACTTCACACTAGCAAATGGAAAGTCAGTCAAGCTTCCGCTGATGCACCAAAAGCATCTTTTCCGCTATGGCGAAGGAAAAGGCTATTCGATGCTGACCATGCCCTACACGGATGGTTGCAGCATGGAAGTGCTGCTTCCCGATGAGGACAGCAGTCTCGACCAACTGCTCAGCAACATCAGCTACGACGAGTGCCAAGCCACATGGAAGAAGAGTGCCACCTGCCGTGTCGACGTCTTGTTCCCACGCTTTGAGACCGAAGTGGAACTACCGCTCATCCCTGTGATGCAGCAACTGGGCGTGCGTTCGATGTTCGATGCCCGTCTGGCCGACTATAGCCGGCTGGCACATGTCAAGCCCGGCGTGCCTGTCTACGTATCGGAAATGAAGCAGAAGGCCAAGATTGAAGTCAACGAGACCGGCACAAAGACCGCCGCCGTCACCGAGCAAAGTTTCCTTGTCGGTGCTGCTCGTCCGCCGCAATACCGCAACTGCACGTTCCATGCCACGCGCCCGTTCCTTTACGTCATCAAAGACAACTTCACGGGTGCCATTCTGTTCATCGGAACTTACTACGGAGAATAACCTGCATAACGAAATACTAACGATGGAAACAAACAAACTGAGCATCAGCCAATGGGCTGAGGAAGACCGACCGCGAGAGAAACTGCGCGACCTCGGACCAGAATCACTCAGCGATGCAGAACTGCTGGCCATTCTGATTGGGTCGGGGTCTACACATGAAAGTGCCGTCGACCTCATGAAGAAAGTGTTGGCCGACTGCCAGAACAACCTGAACACGCTGGGGAAGAAGTCCATTCACGAACTCTGCGACTACAAAGGCATCGGCGAGGCGAAGGCCATCAGCATCCTGGCTGCCTGCGAACTTGGCAAGCGCCGCCAACGCGAGAAGGCAGAGGAGCGCAAGCAGATGGGATCGGCGGTCGACATCTATGAATACATGCACACGCACATGCAAGACCTCGACGTGGAAGAGGCATGGGTACTGCTCCTGAACCAGAACTTCCGACTCATCAAGGCCGTGAAGCTATCCCACGGGGGCCTTACGGAAACCGCCGTCGATATTCGCGTGATGATGAAGGAGGCGGTGCTCTCGAATGCCACCGTGCTGGCCCTCTGCCACAATCACCCGTCGAACAATCCGCATCCCAGCCGCGACGACGACCGTCTGACCGAGCGTGTCCATAAGGCCTGCGACACCATGCGTCTCCACTTCCTCGACCACGTCATCATCTGCGACGGCGTCTACTACAGCTATCGCGAGCAAGGACGACTGTAGACCGATATTTTCCGCTCATCAACAGATAAAAATGGCAACCATTTGGCTGGTTGTCATTTTTTTTGTATCTTTGCACTCACTATAACCAAAACGAAATGGATCAGACAGAGAAAATATGGATTGAAGAGCGCATCGTCGACGTACTGAAGACCGTCTACGACCCGGAGATTCCTGTCGACATCTACGAGCTCGGCCTCATCTATCGCATCGAGGTGAAGGACAGCGGCGAAGTAGAAATCGACATGACCTTCACGGCTCCCACCTGCCCTGCCGCCGACTTCATCCTCGAGGATGTGCGGCAGAAGGTCGATGCCCTTGAAAGCGTGAAAGGTTGCACCGTCAACCTTGTCTTCGAGCCCGTCTGGGATCAGTCGATGATGTCGGAAGAAGCGCGAGTAGAACTGGGATTCGACTAGGAACCTCCCCCGACCCCTCCGAAGGAGGGGAGGGCCTACCGGTATCAGGTTCCCTCATGCGTATCGTTTGATGTAATCAAGAAATAGTAATAACAAAATGAATCTTCCCCACGCACTCAGCCAGACGCCCTCCTCCTCTAGAGACGCCAAGGGGAGATTCTTAGAAAGCCTTGCCATATCCCCCTGAAACCGGCAGGCACTCCCCTCCTTTGGAGGGGTCGGGGGAGGTTTATGAAGAATATCTATTTCCTCGCCGACGCCCATCTGGGCTCACTCGCCATAGAGCATCAGCGCATGCAGGAGCGCAGACTGGTGCGATTCCTCGACAGCATCAAGACGAAAGCCGCTGCCGTCTACCTGCTCGGCGACATGTTCGACTTCTGGGACGAATACCGCCACGTGGTGCCGAAGGGCTATACTCGGTTCCTCGGAAAGATCTCCGAGCTCACCGATATGGGCGTAGAGGTGCACTACTTCACGGGCAATCACGACATCTGGACCTACGGCTACCTCGAGCAGGAATGCGGCGTCATCCTCCACCGGCAGCCGCTCACCACCGATATCTATGGCCACGTGTTCTACCTCGCACACGGCGACGGCCTCGGCGATCCCGACCGGAAGTTCAAGTTCCTGCGGTGGATGTTCCACAACCGCACCTGTCAGCGGCTGCTCAACTTCGTACACCCGTGGTGGGGCATGCAGCTCGGACAGCGCTGGGCAAAGCACTCGCGCCTGAAGCGTGCCGACGGCAAGGAACCACCCTACATGGGTGAGGACCGCGAACATCTGGTGCTCTACACGAAGGAGTACCTTAAGACGCATCCCAACATCGACTTCTTCATCTATGGCCACCGCCATATCGAACTCGACCTGATGCTTCGCAAGCCCGTAGACCAGATACCCACCCCCAACCCCTCCCGAGGGGAGGGGAGTCTAAATACTCCAACTACAAATAACATTACCTCTAATGCAAATCAAGCCCCCCTCCCCTCGGGAGGGGCTGGGGGTGGGTATCAGGAGCCACGCGAGAAAGGTCGCGCTCGCATGCTCATCCTCGGCGACTGGATTTGGCAGTTCACCTATGCCGTCTACGATGGCGAACACATGCTCCTCGAGGAATATGTCGAAGGCGAAAGCCAGCCATAGAAATGTTATCGCTGCCAGTGGTCTTTTCTCAGAGTGGCAGAGAAAAAATCATCAGCGGCCTGCAAAGCCAGCAAGCTAACAGCCCAGGGCATCGCCCTGGGTTCTTTTGTCATAAGAGAAACCGCGCCCTATAGGGGCAAAAGCAATACTCCCACACCCTCGGATGCATCCTTTCGCACCCCAGAATCAATGCTTTCATACCCTAGAATCAATGCTCTCGCACTCTCAGATGCATGCTTTCGCACTCTCAGATGCATGCTTTTGCACTCGTAAATGCATGCTCCTGCCCTCTAATATGCATGCTTTAGCTCTTGCGCAGCATTGCTGCCATACTTTTGCTGCATTGTTGCCAAACTTGTGCAGCATTGCGGCGTAACTTGTGCAGCATTGCTGCCGAAGTTGTGCAGGATAGCTGCCTAAGTTGTGCAACAATGCTGCACAACTTGTGCCAGGCTGCCGCACAAATTCTGGCACAACTCTCCGAGCTGCTAATAAGACACTCCTGCTGCTAATAAGATGCTTAAAGCGCGTTGCATCCCTACATTTCAGGGGACAAATTCTATATAGTTTCCATAATTTTTCTTAATTATCGCCATATTGGCGTGACTAAACACAAGAAATAGTCTATATTTCAGTAGAAAGAAAAAAGGACCTGCAAATGTTTAAAAGACGAATACATGACAACCGAAAAGCCGAAGACTTATCCTCGATGATAAGTCGCTATGGGCCTGCGCTCATGACCTTTGTCGGTCGTATCGTCACCATTCAGGAGGATGCAGAGGACGTAGTGCAAGAGACTTTCGTGTCAGCCTACAAGCATTTGGAAGACTACAATCCGGAGAAGGCTTCCATGAAGACATGGCTTCACCGCATTGCCTACCATGAAGCACTCTATCTTCTGCGACGACGAAAACGAATGGCACAAATTCCCCTCGATGTGGGCGAGGACATTCCCGACGAATTGCCTGATGCTACAACAGCCGAGCAGTTGGATGAGGCCATTCAAAAACTAACGCCCGAAGAGCAGATGCTCTTGCAACTTTATTACTTCGACCAATGCCCCCTCAAAGAAATCGCTTACATCACGGGCGCAGCGGACAACTCTCTCGAACGTGAAGTGTCACGGCTCAGCAGCCAACTTCACCGAATACGTCAACGGCTCCGAATGATTTTAATGCACATGAACGATGAACAATGATGAACTCTTCCGCCAAGCCTTGCAGCGTCAGAACGACCGGGCTGCAAGAATGAAGATGCCCCATGATATGGAGCAACGGGTGAAGAATCGTATCAAGTCGGAGAGCAACGCTCGCCATTGGCTCCGTCCCGCAGCCATCGTTGTCGCGGCCGCCAGCATCCTGCTCTTATTGACATTGCATTTTACAAATAAGGATATAGAGCCAAAAGAGCATCCGATGACTGCACAACAGACGGAGCGGCAAGCCAACAAGACAGACATTGTCGAAAAACCCGCTATCGGACAAAAGCCCGTCGCCGTTCAGCGCATACAGGTAAAGCATCGTGCTGACATCAAGAGACCGACAATTGCAAAAACCAAGCCTGCACCTGTTGCATCTTCTGCCGACCAACTCAACAACTACATCGCCCGTCTCGAAGCAGAGATGGAAGCGGTGGACGACAGCGTCCGTTCGGCTCATCTTGAAAAACTCATCGCCGCAGATATGCGTCTGCAACAACTTGTCAATCGAATTGTCAAAGACGAGGCCGAGCAGGCGATGAGAGAACTACAGAAAGACAGTACTGCCAATTATATCACCTTCTAAAATGAACGTTTTCGTTAAGCCAAATGAGCAGAATGAAGCTCGCTTCAATTCTGCCATGGCGAGAAAAGGTCGAATGAAATTCAACAACTTCAAAATGAAAAAACAACTATTCATAACTGCCCTCCTACTGATGCCCACCATGTGGCTCTGCGCTCAGGAGAACAAGCATGCCCAAGCCATGCGAACAGCCTTTGTTGAGACGATATACGGCAAGTTCCCAAAGAACATCGAAGCCAAGATGAAGAGCATGAACGAAGACTCGCTCATCGTGGCTCATGGCGAATGGGGCTGCCTAGACGGAGGAGGACTTGTGCCCAAGGAGAAAATCCACACAGTGATACTCTCGCAAACCAAGTCGAACGTCACAGCATCCCTCGGACCACTCTACATCGACGGTCATCGTTTCTCGTTCAATCAGGTGCCAGACGATCCGACACTACCTTTGCGTCCCATCCTCGATGCCTTCGACAAACAGGCACCCTTTGCCAATAGCTACTACAGCTATACGGCAGGCGACGAACAAGCCATCTTCCCTGGTGTTAAGATTGCCTGGGGAGAACACGGCGCTACGTTCCCTCTGGAACTCAATCCGATGATGAATACTCGCATCATCAGTTTCAAAGACGACGACGGCTTTCGCTCCACCTATCTACTCTCGTGGATGGACACGGAGCTGAACGATGGCAACCTGCTACACAAACGCTATATGGTGGAAGGCATCATCTACGAGTTCCATTGTCCCAAGATTGATAGCAAACCGCAAGTGAAGTCCTATGACCCCGACGAATACCTGAACCGGACGAACACGGGACTGGGCGTTGCACACAATATGGTGTGGGACATCAAGAAAAACTCCCCAGAACGTGCCAAGGCCCTCGAGGCCGATACTGTGATAGAGAAGTACGCCTACAAGTTCCAAGAGATGGTGGCGAAGCTCAAAGGCTCAACCGAAATGCCCAATCTGTACACTAGCTACGACGCCCTGAAGGCAAAAGTGCAACGCATGCTTGACCTGAACCGCACCGCCACCCCAACTGAGCAGCAAGCCATCTGCAACACGTTATATAAAGAAGTCGTCGCTTATCCCTTCCGCCTTTCAGGACGGCAAGCCGAAGAACTAAGTCGCATGACTGAGGCGCTGGAGGCTAACGTCACCGGCAACCTTAAACAGCAGGTGGCCAAGGTGCGTAGGGGTATCAGCATCATGAGAGACCCAACGGTAGAGATCGACAGCCTCAGTAAGCGCGACCAGGAATATCTAAACCGCAACTTCTGGAAACTTAGCCACGAGCCTGTTGACTATGCCACGACCGAGTTCACCGCCATTGGCGAGCACTACAGCGGTGACTCACAGACGGGCTATCTCGAAGTGAAAGGCGAGGCTGGCAAAGGATTCGAGGCAGAGACAACGCTGCGCGACCTGCGTCCGGGCCGCTACCGCGTCTCTGCAGTAGTGCGAGCCGCTAATGCCGATCACTCTTTCGCATACATCTTCGCAAAGACTGGCAACACCGACCGTGGAGATATCAGCACCAAGGAGATTCCAGCCTTGGGCAGAACTGGCGGCAACGTTTGGTTCTCTTCCCTCTGCCGCGTCGAACAGCGTGCCGCCGAAAACGCCGGTGTCTACGCGCTGGACATCAACAAGGCCACGGCTAATGGCGGGCAGGGCTATGGCTGGAACCGCATCTGGCTCGATGTCGTCACGGTCTATGACGATGGCAAACTGACTTACGGCGTCACCACTCGCCCCAACACCCAATATAACGGCGGCTGGTTCTCCGCCTGCGACTTCATCGTCGAGAGAGTGGACGATTAATCATTCAAAAACGTCATCACATAACGCGTTTTACATAATTTGCTGCAATTCTGCCATCTTGTTGCCACTCACAACCCGTTGATTATCAACGAGTATTGCAGCGATGGCAGAATTGCAGCAAAAACAAAAACTCTAGTAGAAGAACTACTGCAGCATCTTGCCCTCTTACACTTTACCTGAGCAACAAGCTCCTTACCCGTTGCCATCTCCCTCCCTACGGGGACAGAAGGATGCTTTCAGATTGAAGCGGGGAAAGAACTGGTCGGAGTAGCGCTCTTACCCGATGTACAGCGTCCTTACATGTTACGTTGCTGTCTTACTTGTTCAACTACAAAGTTACTCTTTTATCCCTGCTCCTCCAAGCAAAATCTCATCACAATCTTTGCGAAAGTGTGAAAAAGAAAAATTTCTCAAGAAAACGATTAGAAATTCAGAATTAATTTGTAAATTTGTGGCGGAAAAAGAATTCGCTTTTTAACTTTAGTAATATGGGAGGTTTATTGGCATTTAGAGTTGGTAATTACGACAACACTGCAGAAAGAGAGCAGTTTCGTTTCCTATGTGAACAATTAAAGGCTCGCTATGAAAACTCGAATGATTTCTGCGTGTTTGCTGGAAACTATAATATAGGATGTGAACTAGATGCTTTGTTCATAAAGAAAGACGCAATTATTGCTATCGAATTCAAAAACTATGGTGGAACTGTTGTTGCCACAGAGAATGGTGAGTGGAAATGCGACGGGCAAAACATAAAAGGTGGCTCACGTAAGACTGTATTGCAACAAGCAAGAATAAACCACTCAATTGTCAAAAAAGAACTCAAAGCATTAGGAGTGAATAGTAAGAACATAAAAGATGTACCGACTTTGGTGATATTTAATCAGCCCATTAAGTTGGAGAACCAGCTTTGTGCCACCACAAAATCTTGGCTTCATATAACCGATAACGAACATTTTATAGAGAAACTGGATGATATTACTTGTCCCCATACAGATCTTAATCCTTTAGGAATCGTGAATCTTGCCGAATTATTGAACCTTAACTCTTTCTATCTGGCTGAGTTCAGCAATGCCAATTATGATAAACCAACAACTTCTCCAGAACAACTATCTGTTTTTGAAGATATAAAAATATACGAAGGGCATTCTCACAATTCCATACAACAAACAGAAATAACGAAAGATGACAAACAAGAGCATATAGATAATCAAGAAGAAGATGTTGTCAAAGGACAACAAGTACAAACTGAAGAGGGCACTGCCCTTAAAGGTTTTGTAAAACAGATACTATCTTCTGTCTTAAAATTATCTGATGCTGTTGTTACAGTGTGGGATGGCATTTCTTTACAGTCGAAACTTGCAAAATATGGCATTACTATCCATAAAAAGTATTTGGTTAAGGTTGAGTCAACAGGGATTGGAGCTCATTGTTCAAAACTCAGCAATTTTATTAATCATGAAGTTAGAGCAATTAATCCGGATGTTATTTGTTGGCAAGACGGTGATGCGATAGATGATTTACAAGAGAATAACGGCCTATTTGTAAGTATTCATGAAAAATCGAATCATTCATCCATTGAAAATGGTTCCGTTAAGTTCCATAAATCTAAAACAATTATTCCGCACTGGCTTGATCTTGCTTTATTCAATAATCTCGGGGCCATTTATTCTCCAGAATACAAAAGATTTGAGCATAATTTAGACATAGACTCTGAAGATATTAAAGTATATCTAGGAACGTACTTCCCTCGGAGCTATGCGGAATCTTTTTGTATTTTTGATGATTTGTTCAAATCTCGTCAATATCTGGAAGTCTTGAAACAACTACCAGAAATTAATATCCTTGACTTTGGATGTGGTACAGGCGGAGAATTAATAGGGTTGGTGGTCGCCCTCTCAAAACATTTAACAGATTCTAAAACAATAAATATTATAGCAATTGATGGTAATCATAAGGCTCTGACGACTTTAAAAGAATTAGTTGAGGTTTCATCATCTAATATGCGTCATAAAATATCACTTTCATGTGTAGAGAAGATGATTCAAAGCAAAAATGATTTACAAATTTCAGATGTACCTGCATGCCATTTTATCTTGAATAGCAAGATGGCATGCGAACTTATATCAAGAAGGATTATTGAAGGAAATTGCTATTATACAATAGCCGAAAGCTTATTGAAACTTTTGGCTGAAGATGGCATTTTTTATCTGCTAGATGTTACGACGAAAGATGAACATTTAAACCTTTTCTATCCGCAAATCATGAATCAAGGTCTTAATGATTTCGTATTGTGTCATAAAAACTTTGCGACACTTCTACCTTTGGCATGTAACAATTGGAATGATTGCACGGAAGCTTGTTTTATGCAACAAACTTTTAATGTTAGTCACTCCAGAAAAAGTGGTGATGAGAGCAGGGTTTGTTATCGTGTCATTTGCAAAAAGTCACTTAAAGACATTTTTATTCCAGATGACACCTTACTAAAAGGTTTTTCTCATATAATTCACCCTCAGAAATATAAGCAAAATAAAGAATCATCATTATGCCCCAAATCAACTGGCGGAAACAAAGTAATCGATTCATATAACATAAACATAATAACATAATACTACAAATGTATGGCTAAAAGAAGCTTTTATGTAAAAGATTCTGAACTTGATGACTATCAAGTTAAGGTAATCAATAAGAAAACAGACAACTCTTATATTGTTAAGGGGTGTGCTGGAAGTGGTAAATCCATTTTGGCTTTGTGGAAAGCAAAACAAATCCAAGATGAGCATCGTGGTTCCTATATGTATATTGTCTTTACTAAAGCTCTAATGCAATATATGGCAGACGGAATTAAAGAGGTTGGTATTTTACAACGTAATGTAGATTATCATTGGCATTGGGTAAATCGTGCAGGATGCCCTAGCGCTGACTATATTATTGTTGATGAAGCGCAGGATTTTTCAAAAGAGGATATAGAGTTATTTAGATCAAAAGCAAGGAAAGCATTATTGCTATATGGGGATTCTGCTCAACAGTTATATACATTTATCCAAGACAAGAAAACTGTATCAATGGAAGACATACAGTATTTCACAAAATTTCCAGTAGAGCAGCTGGTCTTTAATCACCGCCTTCCCAAAAAGATAGCTCGCGTTGCCCAGTACATTAATTCTGAAAATGATGAACTAGAAGAACGTTGTACTGTAGAAGGCACGGAAAAACCTAGGATTCTTGAATATCCAACTGTCGAAAAACAATACGACGCTATTATAGAATTAATCCAGAACAAACACATGGAAGATGTTGGAATTCTTTTTAGGCAAAATGATGAAGTTGAAGAGGCGTACAACTACTTTCAAGAACATGGTCTAAATGTGGAAGCTAAATTTGGGCAACATATGGATTTGGATTTCACATCGGACAATCCCAAATTAATGACTTATCATAGTTCTAAAGGTCTTCAATTTGAAAATGTGTTTTTACCAGATTGCACAGTTGAAGATGATGACAACAGAAATCCGCTTTACGTTGCAGTTACACGTACATACCAATCTTTATATATATTGCACTCTGGCAATCTTTCAAGTTTATTCGATGATGTTCCTAAAGACCTGTATGAGACATCTCTTTCTATAAACGGTCCAAAACTTAAACTCTAATTGTTAGCATTATGAAGTTATATATTCCAACATGTACGTTGAACTTCAACAATATATTCTCTACTGAATCCATTTCTCCTAAGTCGTTCTACCAAAGAAGAGGATTCGGCAACAAGCGCTTTTATCCTGTTGAAGCTAATAGCCTCGACAGTGTAGTTCTTCTCTATTCCAAATATCCTCGATTTATTGTAGAGGATTCAGAATTGGAGAACTATCCGATGGTTATTGAAATAGAAAGCAATGATTATCCTTCTGGAATTATCACGAAACAGGATTCCCATTATGGAGTTGAAATATATGTTTCTGCTTCTACGCTATTTCTGAATCCATTTCATACAAAGATTTACTTCGATAGTTATGCGGAGCGACAAGGTGTATTAACCAAGGCGGCTCAAAGTTTGGAAAACAAGTTTGAGAAGCTATATGGCGCAAACCTAGTTGTCAAACCTCAGGCGAAGAGAGGGTTCTTTGACAACGTCAAGGATTTCTTTTCTAAGAATGACAACGATGAGTTCAATTGGGATTCTTCTTATCTGCCTACAGAGATAGACACTGACATATCAAATATAGAACAAGACAGGAAGATAGATCGTATTAGAGGATTTGTCTATTGCTATCTAATTGGAGCAAATATGACTGTTAGTTCTGATGTGGCAGAATTGAAATCGCTGGCTAGAAGAATGCGTAACACGCTATCTGCTATCGTGAATTCACCAACGCATACGCCTTCTGACTTGCAAGATGAGTCTCTATCAAAAGATATCAAGGAGTTTAATCGCATTTATTCTTCCATTGATGAAGATGCACTCTATAATGCCAATATCATAGATATGCGGCTTAGCAGTAATCCCTTGAAATTGGAGAAAAAAGATGTTGTTGATTTATTGGAATGGCTTGGAATCTATGCAGATTTCTGCTCAAAACTACATTTAAGAAAAATATATGATGCCAACGACTTGTGGAGATGTGTGGAGTTTTATTCTCCCGAATCATATAATATTGCCATTGATACCTTGAGTTCTGTTGTCAGAAAGATAGAACTAACGAACCTTTCCAAAGGAAAGAAAAACGAAATCAGAGAACTTGTTCTAATTGGCAATGATGGCAGCGTTAATGTACTCGACAAAACGGTTAAGCCCGAATTCTATGAAAGCTTGCTTAATTCCCAAATAGGAAATGAGTATGAAGCTGTAAAGAATGAAAATGGGATTGACGAACCCTTGGCAATTGCCTACAATGGAGGTAAAATCCTTCAACAGAAATTAGGAAATAAGTGGAATGACTCCAAATGGGCTAATTATATTAATGCCCTGTTGAGCCATTTGCAGGAGAGTTCTGCTTTTGACTTGTATTCTATAGACAATGATGTATTAAACTCCTTTGCTGCGTTCTGCCAAAAGGGAGACAATATAGACCGACTGTCTGAATATCTCGTACAATGCGGATTCAACAACTACCGTCTGGCATTCGGCTTGTATGGTGCAACGCGTGGTTTTGCATCTTTGCCCAAAACTTTTACTTCTACACTAATAAACGGAGATAGAGACTATTATAAGAGTTTTGTTCTGAATGTTTATCAACAGTTGTTTGGTGTTAGTATCTTAAATGCGGAATTCCCAACACAGTCCAATTCTTTCGAAATTCGTGAAAGCAACATTGGATCAACAATCATGGGAAATATTAGCAAGATAGAGATAAAGCCATCGAAGCAAACTCAGGTTATTAGTGCCGTGAGTCAAGCACTAGAACTAGAGGATGCTGTGCAAAGTCCTAAAGCATTTATGTACATTGCAGATAATGTTTTAGGGAAAGGAACAAAAGTATATAAAGCATTAAAGGCTGCCAATTTCGAGGAAGACAGCACCAAATATTCTAAAGATAGCTTTAGAGAACGTATTTATTCAATTATTGAATCCGCATTGCCTAAGTCCAAATCTCAACGAGCAGAAACAATAGAAAAAATCAACAAGGTTATAGAACTAGAAGCAAAACGACAAGATGCCGAAGCTTTTTTATTCATTTTAGATAACATATTGGATAAATCTTCATCTGCATATAGGAACATTGTTAAGATATTGAAAACGAATCAGATAGAAACAACGCCCAAAGAAAAGTCACAATTTGATAGTCATAGCCATCAGCCACAGGCTACATTTAAAGGACAGTATGTTAATTCTATGTCAAATGAAACACTACCAAGTCTACCATCTTTGATCCATTTGTTGCCTGAAGTATTCAGACGACTAGAGCAAAACTGGAAATTTACAGGGATGAACTATAAAGATGACAGACGTGAACATATTAGATTCTTTATAAATCTTTGCAAGAAAGAAGGTCGAGGCGATTCACCAAAGAGAACCTCATTGTATAACGTTTTCACAACACAATTAGCGGAACAAATAGAAAAAGAACTTTTGAGCTTCTATGGTATCTGATAAGCATAATATAACAACAGACAAAGGCGAAAAGGTAGATGCGACGGCACCTGTTATTATATCAGCCAGCCGTTCTACGGACATACCGGCCTTTTATGCCAAGTGGTTCTTCAACCGCTTGGCTAAAGGGTATTGTACATGGTATAATCCATTCAACATCAATCAAAAGATGTATATCTCTTTTGAAAGGTGTAGAGTGATTGTGTTTTGGACAAAGAATCCTATGCCCATCATTCCCTATCTGCCAGAACTAGACAAAAGAGGGATCCATTATTACTTCCAGGTGACATTGAACGACTATGTGAAAGAGGAGTTTGAGCCAAATGTGCCTTCTATAGAAGAACGCGTGAAAACATTCAAATCATTATCTGATCTTATTGGCAAAGAGAAAGTAATATGGCGATTTGACCCTCTCATTATTACGCCAAACATAGGACCGAGAGAGTTGCTGACAAGGATATGGAATGTTGGTAACAAACTGAAGGGATATACTGACAAACTGGTGTTTAGCTTTGTTGATGTTAAGGCATATCGTAAAGTTCAGAATAATCTTGTAAAAGAAACAATGCTTTTTTCTAAAGAAGATGTTGAAAATGCAGAAGCCAACCTTGCACAGCGTATAGAGATAGTTGAAGGATTGCAAAAGATTCGTAATGCTTGGCATCAAGAAGGTTGGGATGTTGAAATGGCGACCTGTGCGGAAGATATTGACTTAGAACAATATGGGATAGAGCACAATCGTTGTATTGATGGAGAACTTATGAAACGTCTTTTTGCCGAAGATGAGGAACTAGTTTATTACCTTCACACGCTGAAATGGCCAGAAAGGGATATGTTCGGACAGTTACCACCTATTCCTGAAAAAAAGAAAAACGTTAAGGATACGGGACAACGCAAGATTTGTGGTTGTATGGTGAGCAAAGATATCGGCATGTATAATACATGCCGCCATTTCTGTGTGTATTGCTATGCAAACACTAGCAAGGAAGCTGTGCTAAAGAATAAGGACAAGCATAACGATGAAAGTGAAAGTATAATTGAATAAGCACTATCAACCATATGACAACTGAAGACTATAGATCTTTGTGGAAGCAAGCTCTTTATCTTTGTGAAATAGAACAAAACAGAGATCAAGCATCTTCTTTTATTGGCTACTATTATCATAACGAACGCTGCTAAAATGATTCCTGAGCTTATATTGTACTTCATGAGTATAAGGTTCCTCGATCGGTTTCTACTATAACAATACCTATTAATGTGATTCTTACTCCCTTTCCACCCATACTTGAGAAATCGGAGCCTTTAAGGCTGACGACGGTAACGATTTACCTTTTTAAAATCATAGTTATTTAAAAATACAGATGATAAAGGTCCTATTCCTCGACATTGATGGTGTGCAGAATACAGAACGCCATTATGAGTACTGCTGCAAAAACGGCATTGCTTCAGATGAGAGATTTGGCTATCCATTTGACCCTGAGGCCGTTGCCAATCTTAAAAAGATTATCGACGAGACTAGTGCAGAGATCGTGATTTCCTCATCGTGGAAGTTTTGGGGTCTGTCTACGATGATTGACTTATGGAAAGGGAGGAATCTGCCAGGCAAGGTAATCGGCATCACTCCCCAAGCAATAAGTGACGAAATGCTGCTGAATGCTGACCTGACAGAAATGGAAATGCTGCCACTTAAGGGAACTGAGATTAATGGCTGGCTGTCAGAACATAGGAGAAGCGTAGCCCAATACGCCATTCTTGACGATGTAAACGATATGTTGCCTGAACAACAGAGCCACTTCGTGCAAATCAATCCCGTTGTGGGAATCACGGAACAGGATTCCGGAAAGGTGATTACAATATTAAACGATACTATTGCTGAAGAATAAACTATTTATCAAACTATATGAGAAAAATAATTGCCATTTTACTGATTCTCCTATGTGCAGGGGGACTTGAAAGTTGCCGAGACAGCAAACTTACATCTTCAAAATCGCCTATTGACACTATAGTTAGTGTTCAAGAGAATGGCGACAGTTTATTCTTTGTCATCAATGAAAAGAATGAAACTATTGATTGGTGGGGCTATTCCCTAGGTGTAAAAGTGAGCAGACAACAGTATGACAGCATCAGAAAGATAGCTGACACATTGCAAAACCTGCAAGCAAATGAAGATAGCGGGACGAACAACAAGGGACTCAATGAGATTCGCTTTGCCCACTTTGAGGACAAGGATTGGCTTGACAATGACTATATTCGCTGTCTGCGGAAATATCTGGATGACTATCTCAGCGGAAAGATAGAAGATGACGGATTAGAACCTTATAAAGAGATCATTAAAGGAAAATTCGTTTTGGGAGATACTGAACCATTCCTTTTAGGGGGCTTATTTATCCGATTCATTTTCCTTGACTCCCCGAATAATATGTTCTCTGCATGGGTATATAGCGACGTTGATGAAGATAGAGAAGTTGTTACCGGTTATTCTGTTCGAGCCATCAAGCTTGAAGATGATAATAGCGGTTTTACTAAAAATCGAATATTAGAGCTGGTCAAAGAGCATCCTGAACTGAAACTATGGTAAGCAGAATAAGATAGCATTAGTCCCAGAGAAGTAGGACTGCTCCTTGGAACAACTCCACAGAGTAGAATAGGAAGGAGACCTAACCAATTCTTCAAGTCCCGTATTGATGCGGCAGAGAATCTTTATAAGGCCGGAAAGATCAAGAAGATTCTGATTAGTGGCGATGAGAACAGCCTTGATGGAGTAAACGAAGTGACATCCATGAGAGATTCCTTAATTGTGCGTGGTGTACCAACAAATGATATCATTCTGGATGGTAAAGGATATAGAACGATATGCTCTGTCATCAATGCCAGCAAGGTATATGGGCTAAAGAGCTTTACGATTATCTCTCAGCAGTTCCATAACGAGCGGGCTATCTATCAGGCAGAACATCTCGGGCTTGATTTGAAGAACATACAGGCTTTCAATGCTGAGATGCCAACGTCAAGGAGAGCCTATCTTACCACTATACGTGAGTACTTTGCGAAGGTGAAGATGTTTCTGGATCTTATCAATCAATGAAAGCACTTCATAATGGACGAGAAGAAGAAAGAGAAGAGAGTTGTGGCAGAAGAATGTGAATCATTACTTTTTGAAATTCCATCTATATGATGACAAGATCAGAATCATTATCGAAAGCGCTAGAATTAGGATTACGGCTCAATAGTCCTGACAATGTTAAGAGTGCAAAGTTTATCCTGGACTATAGAACGGACAGTGTTGAAGATGGTGAAACAGTGCACTATGGTATGATACAACTGTATGTAGAAACCTATGATAGGATTTTTACATTGGACTATCTTGATTTCTGGGATTGGTATAAAAACGAAGAAAGCAAGTGTGATTTCTTGAAGAGCTTAATAGAAAATGAAAACTATATTTCTGTTTGGAAAAGTGTTGACCTAGAAAAGGGTGAGTGGAAAGAAGATGTCTACCATAAGCTATGTGAGCAAAAAGAGTCCGCAGGGCTAACTTTTGGAAAGGATGACAAAGCTTTTTGGGACCATTTCGATTATAAGAATTCTGCGTGGTACGTAAAAGAAGAATGGTTGAACGAGTTTCCTAACTTAAAAAAACTACTCAAGCAATGGGAAGATTGTGTAATGGTTGACAAGCCGTTGTCTGTTGAGGATGTAAAGTTATCCGTTTATTTTGAAGATGTAGGAAACGATGAGTCCGGTCCGCTCTTTTTCGGAATGGTATATGCGAGAATTGAAACAGGTGGTATGTTTGTGGAACAGGATATTTTGGGAAATTGCGAATCCTATCATGATGAGCATAGTAAAAAGGCGGCAACAGAAAAGTTGATGCTGGATTTAGAAGATTATATGGAGTGGGAAATGGAGGACCGAGGTTATAAAAACTTTTGGAATTACGTCAATTTGGAAAAAGCTATAGCTGATAATCATATTGAACCTATAAACAATGATCTATAAAATGCTTTCACTCAATAGGTGTTGAGAAAAATAGCAGTATAAATTTCAAATCATATTTGCTCATTCAGAAAACAAATTGTATCTTTGCACTCGAATCATTAAAGCGCTCATTCATGTGAGCGACTGATGGAAATTTACATCAAGAACGCACTACTGTGCGTGCCAACCGAGCTTGAGGGAACAGAGCAAGACCCGAAGAGCCACGGTGGCGAGCTGTAACAAGCAGATGTGGGCATACGCCAAAAACTCATTTTAGCTCAGAGACTGTAGATTTCCTTATGTGTCCGCGCCAAAGCGGCATATAGGGATTTCTTTTTTCCAGAAGCAAGTGTTGTTACTTGTCGTTATACCCACCGACTGACGGAAATCACTTATGTATAACGATTTAAATAACAACAAAACAATGGAAAAGAAAACAAACAACAACCTACTGCTCCACATCCCTCATTCATCAGTAGTATTCCCTGCCGGCACACAGTATGGATTCAACGATCTAGATGAGGAAGAGCGATTACTCATCGATTACTATACTGACGAACTATTCTCGCCAGAAGTACCAGCAGAAAGGATTCGCAAAATGGTATTCCCGTATTGCCGGCTTTACAGCGACGTGGAACGGCTCATCAACGACCCTTTGGAAAAAGATGGACTTGGGATCTCTTATCGTAGGCGAGCTCATGGAGGTTGGCGTTCGTTCAGCAATTTGGAGGAGGCATTTGCGTTGTATGCCGACTTCCACGCAGAAGTATCAAAGCGGCTAGTGCAGTTGGGCAACAACACGTTGCTGATAGACTACCATAGTTTCTCCAATCTGCCGAATCTACTAAATTCAAATCCACCAGACATCGATATCTGCATTGGGTTCAATGACGATGAGACCTGCCCGAATCAGGACGTTATTAGCAATATCGTGCAGCTCTTCAAAATACGTGGCTACAAGGTAGGTATCAACAAACCATTCTCCAACAGCAAGACTTTCGCTGTACCCGTGAAGTACCATTCCGTGATGATTGAGGTGAACAAAAGACTATATATGAACGAAACGACTCTCGAAAAAATCAAAGGCTTCAAGAAACTGAAGAATGATATCCAGTCCCTATACGAGATTCTACTTTAGAAAACAAAAACCGGATTAAGCAGAACAAAAACGGAACATAAAAAAAGAAGGCCACTGATAATCTATCAGTTAAACCTTCTAAATGTCGGGATGAGGCGACTCGAACGCCCGACCCCTACGTCCCGAACGTAGTGCGCTACCAACTGCGCTACATCCCGAAAACCTCCGAAGTACAGGGAAGCGGGACTTCCGCTGCGAGAGGTGATTTTGAAATCGGCTGCAAAGTTACACAGAATTTTTTAATTACGTGCAACTTTTCCGAAGTTTTTTTGTTTCAAGGGGATAAAATGCTCAAAAGGGGTGGCTATGGAGCCAGGACGTTGGGGAACTACAGCAGTTCAGGCAGCTGATAGAGTCGATTGCCGTTAGAGCCCTTGATGAGGATATAGTAGCCTTCGGGGCGCTCTTCGGCGATGGCGGCCTTCACCTCCTCCACGTCGTGGAACTTGCGATAGTGGCACTTGATGTCGCGGAACTCCTCGCCCACGAGCCACACCTTGTCGAAACGATAGCGCTTCAGCACCTTCACGATGTGTCCGTGTTCCTCGCGACTGCTCTCGCCCAGTTCACGCATCTCACCGATGATAGCCATCTTCGGAGCCACTTGCATTAGGTTGAAATTGTCGAGCGCCGCCTCCATCGACGTCGGATTGGCATTGTAGGCATCCACGATGAGGTGGTTCGTGGCGGTCTCGGTGAGCTGTGAGCGGTTGTTCTTCGGCACGTAGCTCTCCAACGCATGACATATCTGCTCGGGTGCAACGGCAAACTGCAGTCCAACGGTGATGGCGGCAAGCACATTATCGAGGTTATAGCTGCCAATGAGGTGTGTAGAAACTTCGTACCACCGCTGCTCGGCACCTCGTTCCTCGAGGTCCAAACCATTCTCACACCAGCGGAGTCGCAGGAAGGGATCGCAGGCAACGAGTTGACCTACCACGCATCCCTCGGCGTTCGCAGCATTCTTGCTGTAAGGTGCCACCCATGCCTTATCGGGCAGAATGGACACCAGATGTTCGTTGTCGGCATTGATGAAAATAACACTCTCATCGCGCGTGGCTAGGAAGTCGTAGAGCTCACCCTTCGTCTGGATGACCCCTTTCAGCGATCCGAAACCCTGCAGATGCGCCTTGCCTACGTTCGTGATGAGTCCGCAGGTAGGCTCTGCAGTCTCGGCCAATGTCTTGATGTCGCCGGGATGACTGGCACCCATCTCCACAACAGCAATATCGTGCTCGGGCGTGAGGCGCAACAGCGTCTTCGGTACGCCCACATCGTTGTTGAAGTTACCTTCGGTGGCCATGACGTTATATTTCTCGGCAAGCACCGCGCGCACAAGTTCCTTCGTGGTAGTCTTGCCGTTGGTGCCGGTGATGCCGATGACGGGAATCTGGAACTGGCGGCGATGCTCGCGTGCCAGGTCTTTGAAGGCCTGCAGCGTGTCGGGCACTAGCATCAGACGACTACGGAGGCTCTCCTTCTTTTCCTGATCGTCGAGATTCTCTACACCTTCCAAAACTGTTGGATCGTCGATGATGGCCAGCGCACAACCTTTCTCAAGTGCCTGCACGGCGAACTTATTACCGTCGAACGTGTCGCCCTTCAGAGCAACGAAGATACTGCCTTCGGGACAGTCGCGGCTGTCGGTGGTCACAACGGGGTGTTGCTTGTAGAAAGCATATAGTTCTTTGATATCCATAATTTCAAGGTTTTATTCCTGTGCAAAGTTACAACTTTCCATCGAAAAATACCTTTTCCCTGATTCCTTTTTTACTTTTTTTCTATTTTACATAGGAAAAGCAAGGAAATAACTAGGAAACATTTGGCCAGCTTGGTGTTTTTTCGTAATTTTACAAGCTGAAAGCGGAACATGGCACATGGGTACAGTGATCCCGAGACACATCAGAGTAAACAGACCAATAGTATGGAGAATTTTGCAGCAATCGACTTCGAGACAGCCAACAATGAGCGGACGAGCGTCTGCTCGGTGGGTGTTGTCGTGGTGCGCGGCGGTGAAATCGTCGACACGTTCTACTCTTTCATACAACCCGAGCCGAACTATTACTACTATTGGAACACACGCGTGCACGGTCTGACACGCGAGGACACGGAGGAGGCTCCGGTATTTCCAAAGGTGTGGGCACAGATAGAACCTCTCATCGAAGGTCTGCCACTCGTGGCACACAACAAGGCGTTCGACGAGTCGTGCCTGAAGGCAGTGTTCCGCTGCTATCAGATGGACTACCCCGACTATGAGTTCCACTGCACGTGTGTTGCCTCGCGACGCAAGCTGCCACACTTGCCCAACCATCAACTGCACACCGTAGCAGCTGCTTGCGGCTATCTGTTGGAACATCACCATCACGCACTTGCCGACGCTGAGGCCTGCGCTGCTATTGCGATGAAAATATTGTAAACCCCATCCCTGCCCTCCCCGAAGGGAGAGGGAGAAAGAATGCTTAATCATAATTTTGCACTATCTTTGACACAAAATGTCGAAGATACTCCATCTCGGCATAAAAAATAAATAGTTTTATTTACATTTCGCTCTCTTTCTCGCATCTTTGACCTCCGGTCGAAGATAGGCTGCATCTTGGAAATGAAAATAAACTGAAATTTATTTTGCATTTCGCTCGATTTGCACTATCTTTGCAGTCAGTATGGAATACTGCATGAAAGTGAGGGGTGTTCAGATGAGTCTGGCAGAGCCGGTAGTGATGGGCATCCTGAACTGCACGCCCGACTCCTTCTATGCCGATAGCCGCAAGCAAACCGAGCAGGAGATAGCCGAGCGGGCACAGCAGATTTTGGCTGAAGGCGGTCGCTTCATTGACGTGGGTGCCTACTCCACCCGACCCGGTCACGAAGTGGTAAGCGAGGAAGAAGAAATGCAGCGCCTGCAGGTAGCGCTGACGGTGATTCGCCGCGAGGTACCCAATGCTGTAGTGAGCGTCGACACGTTCCGTCCACTGGTGGCCCGCCGCTGCGTGGAGGAATGGGGTGCCGACATGGTGAACGACGTGAGCCCTACAACCAACTCCTCCACAGAGAGAAGCGACGATCGGAAGAAGGCCATGTTCGAGGTAGTGTCTCAGTTGGACGTGCCCTATATCCTCATGTCGCAACAGCCAACCATTGAGGCGATGCTCAGCGAATGGGCCAACGACGTGCTGCAACTACGCTCGATGGGAGCAAAGGACATCATCCTCGACCCGGGATTCGGCTTCGGCAAGACCCTTGACGAGAACTTCGCCGTGCTCCGTCAGATGGAACGGCTCTCGGTGCTGAGCTTGCCATTGCTCGTAGGACTGTCGCGCAAGAGGATGGTCTGGCAGACGCTTAACGGCTCACCCGAAACAGCCCTGAACGGAACCACCGTGCTTAACACCATCGCCCTTCAACACGGTGCCAGCATCCTGCGCGTCCATGACGTCCGTGAGGCCTGCGAATGTGTTAAGCTGCTGCGCAACGTGGAAGGTGCTTCGTACAGGTAAAGCCTTGTGGGTGTTCAAGATTTCCAATCGTTCCTCGCGAGTAACTATTAATTATCAAATGTCCGCTCGGCTTTGCCGCTTGCGCAGCATCGCGGAGCAAGAACTCACAACAAAAAGATAATGCCTTTCGATTTTGGAATAAAAGATACCATTGATATCCTGCTGGTAGCCCTGATGCTCTATTACATCTACCGGCTGATGAAGGAGAGCCGTTCGCTGAACGTGTTCATCGGAATCATGGTGTTTGTGCTCATCTGGCTGTTCGTCAGTCAGGTGCTCGAGATGCGTCTGATGGGCTCCATCCTCGACAAGTTGGTCAGTGTGGGTGTCATCGCACTCATTGTGTTGTTCCAAGAGGAGATTCGTAAATTCCTCTATACACTCGGTGCCCACCAGCGCTTCCGCTCGTTCCTGCACTATTTCAAGAACAAGGACAAGGAACAGGAAGAGGACAAGGAGACCATCATGCCTATCGTGATGGCATGCATGAACATGGCTCGCCAAAAGGTGGGTGCACTCATCGTGGTGGAACGTGGCGTAGCCCTCGACGACATCGTTGAGACGGGCGACAAGATCGATGCCGCCATCAACCAGCGACTCATTGAGAACATCTTCTTCAAGAACTCACCGCTCCACGATGGCGCTATGGTCATCTCAAAAAAGCGCATCAAGGCTGCAGGTTGCATCCTGCCCGTGAGCCATAACCTCGACATTCCAAAGGAATTGGGCCTGCGCCACCGAGCCGGACTAGGCATCTCGCAGGCATCGGATGCCATCGCCATCATCGTCAGTGAGGAGACGGGGCGCATCTCTGTAGCCAACAAGGGCGAGTTCCGCCTGCGCCTATCGGCCGAAGAACTTGAGGCTGTGCTGGCGAAGGAAATGTAGGACGTGCCTGCGGCGAAAAAGGTGCTTTGCACGGGTAAGGCCTTTCGGGCGAGTAAAGCGCCTGCGGCGCGTGAAAACGTGGAAGGCGCAGCACACGATAAATAAGAATGATGCATTTTCAATATTAATTTTTAATACAATACACTACTATGGATCTATTACAACAAATCGTAGCACGCGCGAAAGCCAACAAGCAGCGCATCGTGCTTCCTGAGGCAGAAGAAGAGCGCACTCTGCGCGCTGCCGACCGCGTATTGGCTGAAGACATGGCCAACATCATCCTCATTGGTAACCCCGAGAGCATCAAGGCCGATGCCGAGAAGTATGGACTTCAGAACATCGACAAGGCTACCATCATCGACCCGCTGAACAACCCCCGCAGCGAGGAGTATGCCGAACTGCTGGCCGAGCTGCGCAAGAAGAAGGGCATGACCATCGAGCAGGCTCGTGAGCTGGTGAAGAACCCACTCTATCTGGGCTGCATGATTATCAAGACTGAAGGTGCCGACGGACAGATTTCTGGTGCTCTCTCGACAACGGGTGACACGCTGCGCCCAGCTCTGCAGATCATCAAGTGCGCTCCTGGCATTACCTGCGTCAGCGGTGCCATGCTGCTCATCACCAAACAGCCTCAGTATGGTGAGAATGGTGTAGTCGTCGTTGGTGACGTGGCCGTGACGCCCATGCCCGATGCCAACCAGCTGGCACAGATTGCCGTCTGCACCGCACAGACAGCCAAGTCGGTAGCTGGCTTCGAAGATCCGCGCGTGGCAATGCTGAGCTTCTCCACGAAGGGCAGTGCCTCCCACGAGGTGGTCGACAAGGTTGTTGAGGCTACAAAGCTGGCCAAGGAGATGGCTCCCGAGCTGAAGATCGACGGTGAGTTACAGGCCGATGCCGCCCTCGTTCCCTCGGTAGGAAAGAAGAAGGCTCCCGGCAGCGACATCGCAGGTAACGCCAATGTGCTGGTATTCCCCAACCTTGAAGTCGGCAACATTGGCTACAAACTCGTACAGCGCCTTGGCGATGCCATCGCCATTGGTCCTGTTCTGCAGGGCATCGCCCGTCCTGTGAACGACCTGTCGCGTGGCTGCTCGGTCGACGACATCTACTACATGGTCGCCATCACCGCCTGCCAAGCCATGGACGCAAAGTAGCAACCTCCCCCAACCCCTCCGAAGGAGGGGAGGATCTACCGGAGCATCACATTTATTAAATTTAAAGTAACAACCCGAACTTCCTCTCATGTTTCGTAAGACACATCCTTTTGAGAATGAGTGAGAAGGTTCATTAGAAAGTCTGGCTATCCCCCTGAAACCCGCCAGGCACTCCCCTCCTTCGGAGGGGTTGGGGGAGGTTTATGAAGATTTTAGTACTGAATTGTGGTAGTAGTTCCATCAAGTATAAACTTTACAACATGGACGATGAGTCCGTGCTGGCACAGGGCGGCGTAGAGCGCATCGGTCTCGACAACGCATTCCTGAAGCTCACCCTGCCCAACGGCGAGAAGAAAATCCTCATGCACGACATGCCCGACCACAAGGAGGGCGTGAACTTCGTGTTCCAGACGCTGCTCAGCGAGGAGTATGGTGCCATCAAGAGCCTCGACGAAATCGACGCCGT
>JAFWOP010000020.1 GCA_017545365.1 Bacteroidales bacterium | reverse complement strand
TTATAGTCGCACAAAGGGGGTCAAATCTTACAGGTTGTTGAAAAAAACACCCCGCCGCAGCATTGCGGCAGATGCAGGCAAATGAATTAAAAACAAAGAGGAAAGCCTCCCGACGATTACTTGTGCAATTCGTGGGGGGGGGGTAAAAATCAGCGAGTTATGAGAACCTTTGCGCAGCATAGGGGCTATTCGTTTTTGTCACACTGCCACGCCGGTGCGCATAACATCCTCGTAGAGCGGCGACCAACGGTTTTCCGACATTAGAACAGGCTCGATGAGAAGACTTACCTTGTCGACGTCCTCGCCCAAGGCAACGGAGGCCTTGTACCACTGCTCGTCGTCGATTTGCGGGACAATGACGGCCACATCGATGTCGCTCCAGGGGTTGGGGCTCCCTTTGGAGTAGGAGCCGTACATCATCACCTTGGCCTTGCCGCCGAAGCGTGGCGAAATCACTCGTTTGTATTCCCTGACGAGCTGGAGGGCTTCATCTCTTGTAAGCACTTTCGGAGTATCCATTGCTGCATCTGTTTGGTTTGTTCAACAATATGTCGGGTTCTGTCCTCGTTGAGCGAGGCTGCCACTGTGCGTGTTGATACTTGGTTTCTTTTATTGTTTCTGTATCTGTAACGCCACTTTGTCTTTTTTATTGTGCCCTTCGGGAAAAAAAATCACTACTTTTGACGATTGGGCGGATGGAGAAATAGCGGTATTTTTGCAGTCGGATTCTGACAACGGAAGAGTAACGTAAACAGTTGAATTATATGAAACCAAACTACAAGAACTGGATGCCGAAGGGCATGATTTGGAGTGCGGCGGCGGGATGTGCCGTATGTCTGGCACTGGCGCTGCTGTTCGGGCTCACGACGCTGACATCCGGCACGTGGAAGACGGTGCTGACCATCCTCTTCGCCGTCGGAGCGGCGGTATGCGTCGTGGCAACGGTGTGGATGACGCTGATGTACCGCGCCTTCTCCTATGACGGACGGCGACAGATGTCGCGCCAGATAATCGACGGCGTGGCCGCAACGGTTGTGCTTCCCGAAGGCGGATGCGGTCTCGACGTGGGTTGCGGCAGCGGTGCACTCACCATTGCCGTGGCCAAGCGCAACCCACAGGCACGGATGACGGGCATCGACCGCTGGGGAGCGGAGTATTCCTCGTTCAGCAAGACTCTCTGCGAAGAAAACGCTAAAGCCGAAAGCGTGACAAACACTTCCTTTGCGAAAGGGGATGCCTTGAAACTCGACTTCGCCGATGAGACCTTCGATGCGGTGTGCAGCAACTATGTGTATCACAATATTCCCAGCTTTAACCGTCAGGAAGTCCTGATGGAAACGCTCCGCGTGTTGAAGAAAGGCGGCACATTCGCCATCCATGACATCTTCTCCCGCCAGAAGTACGGCGATATGCAGATGTTCGTGCAGCGCTTGAAGAACATGGGCTACGAACGGGTGGAACTCATCGACACCACCAAGGGGCTGTTTATGTCACATTGGGAGGCCTCCTGGATGGCACTAAAAGGTTCTGCCATACTCGTGGGTAAGAAGTAGCCATACGCTATGAAAAAGTACAATCCCCTTAAGATGATACGTGCCGGGAGGTACAAGACCTGTTTCGACGGGCTTGAGCCAGAAATTCAAGCCGATGTGCTTCGCCGTATGGAAAAACTGATTGCTGAAAATGTCGAATGGTGCGACCAGGGTAATTACGGGCATCTGTACAACATCCTGCCGACTTTGGCCATCGACCAAGCACTTGAGACACATGGGCAAAGTCTCAATGAGCGGCTGGCATTCCTATCAAAGTATATGTGGGCGGCTCTAGCCCCCAAGCCGATGCAGCGGTTGGCAAAGATACCGTTCTTCATGCCCTTGATGAAACGCGTGGTGCCGATGGGATTCAAAATGAAGTCTGGCAAAGGCTGGCAATATGTATGGCACTTCGATACAGACGACCCGCGAGAATTCCACTTTGAGTGTACCGAGTGCCTCTACAAGCATATCTTTTCGCGTTACGGTGTCCTTGACCGCTTCGGCCCTATGTTCTGCCACTCCGACATCATCAACTACGGCAACTTGCCCCACACCGACTTCATCCGCACCCAAACGCTCTGCCAAGGCGGCACTTGCTGTGACTTCTGTTTTGTACGTCACAGCAAAGACGAGGTTTGGGAACGCACCAAGAGCATCTAAGCACCCTACTCCGCACGATATGATACCTGTATTTGGACACATTGCACAGCTGATGATACACCTTTTTTCATTAGATATCGCCTCGTCGGCGATGAGGGTGCTGCTATAGTCGCGACGAGATTTGGGTTCAAGCACGAGGCCGCGATTCAATCTTGCGGCCTCGTGCTGTTTTGGGTGAGGACGTGCTTACCGTTTGTCTTGTACGCCGAACTTAATCCATTCGTTCTGCGGGTAGTGGGCCTTAACGGCATTGCGCATCACGAGCATCTGCGCCTTGAGGTCGGCAATCAGTTCCAGATTTTCATGCGCTTTGAGAGTGGCCCGACGACGCAGTTCGTCCACCTCGGCATCCTTCTGGCGCAGAGCTTTCGAAGCCTCTTCTAAACGATTGATGGCATCTGTGGTGATGCCAAGTTTCTTCACCTCTTCAAGGTTTTTCCGCAGACCGGCTACGAGCACATCTGCCTTGTCGATTTCGTTCAAATTTGTTACTGACATAATATTAAATAATTATTGATTAACACTGGGCTTGCGCCCTTTTTTATTTTATGCTGATACGAGCTACTATTTCAGCTCTAGTCATAACATCTTACGAGACAACAGACCTAGGGTTATGCCTAAAATGGCGGTAATGACGATGAAAATCAGTTCTCGGCAGCAATCTCGTTTTCTCGGATAATCACGTCAGCGATGGCCTCCGACTCATCGGTCGGCTTCACCGTCTTACTGGCGTTCCGCTCGTTGCGCTGAGCGATGTTGCTGGGGAACAGTCTGCGTATGGCAAACCGCACGAATGGCTGAATGAAAAACATTTGCGAGAAGTAGGCAAACGGCAAGTTGTAGCACACCAGACGGAACCAGCGACACAGCAAGGTGATGACATCGAACCCTTCGTTGTAAGGGTAATAAAACACATCGGCCAGCAAGCTCATCGACGGGCACATAAGGCAGACTGTGGACGTAATAATGGCCGATTCGAAAATCATGGGGTGGTTGCGGCGAGGGTCGAACTTGCGGCTGGCCAGCCGAAACGCAAGCGGACTGCCCATAAATACCGCAAGAACATAGGCGCAGACTAGTTCGACGGCAATCACCAACCACAAGGGTAGGTGGCTGCCAAACATGTAGACGCCGCCTTGTAGGGCAATGGCCTGCAGCACCGACTTGGCCCCGGTGGCCTGCATCAAGGTGTCGCCCTCAACGACATACAAACTATAAAACACAAACGCAGGAACGGTGATGGCTACCGTAATCAACGCATACACTAAATGCTGAATCTGATTCTGAGACTTCATTCTGAAAAAACCATTAAGTTAAACCGTACATTGTACGGTTGCTCCCTTTCGGTCGCGACCATGTGCCCAACTTGCATGGTTCTTACAGATTCACACCATGTTCCGACTACCGACACGCTCACCGGAATCGTCTGCAAAAGTACAAAAAAAAATTGAAACGTCGCTTTTTTTTGTCATTTTTTTTAAGAGTCCTCGCATCGCTTGTATTACAGGTATAATTTGGTTAGGGGTAAGTATTATCTGGGTGAGGCGGCTTACTCTCAACACTAACCAACAATATAAATATAAATTCTGCGTTATTAAAATATATGGAGTAAATCAATGCCATGAAGCAGAATCGACAGTTGTTAAGAAGAATGAAGGGTGTTGCGTACCTGTTTGCCGCAATCGCATTGTTATGCGGTTGCGGATGTGGGTCAGCGGATAGTGGTCTCGAAAGGGATACGATACCTGAGTCGCAGTTGGTTTTGGAGGATTTGCTGCCCCATACTCCCGACCCAGAGGTGCTTGACTCGCTTAAATGGGTGGAGCTGGAATGCAATAGAGGCCCCTTTATTAGTGACCGTGATACGAATCAGTATAAGCAGTGTCTGTATCGGTTGAAACAATTGGTGGAGAACAATATGGATATTCCCGCTAAGGTGCTATGCGACGCGGCACCGAGGTCGGAAGAGGAATTCCTTATTCATTATAGACTGACGGAATGCGCTTGGACGATAGAGATGGACAAAGGCATCTATCCATTGATTGACTTGAACGATATGTTGTGGCGGTATGCCATGGCGGACAGCGCAGGGGTGATGGAAGTTTACTTACTGTATGGCGAGTTTTCCGATGGTTATATAGCCGAAGGGACATTCAGCAATTATATTGCATTAGAAGAGACGCTTCCGACCAAATTTGCCAAACTGAGAAAGGCGAGGTCGGGCTTTTGGAATGCAATTTATGAGAATTGGAAGGAGGAGTTGGCAGACTATTAAGATGATGATTATGAATAATAAACAGAATCTTTCGCTGGTGCGCATTGTGAGAGCGAACAAATACTGCAGGTTAGTTGCCCTGCTTGGATTATTCGTCCTTATGGGTTGCAATAATAATGGGAGTGCAGACATCGCCTCGTTGGATAGTAGTATTGAAGATAGCGCAATCGCCAATACCAATGAAAATTATAATGCTGACACAATGCCCATCATGGAGCCCCCGGAGCAGTCGTTCTCTCGTTTTGAAAATGATATCCATAAGGTTTATCGCTATTTGTCGGATATGGAAATAGAGGCTCTCAATTTTGATGGGTATCAGATGAATCCTTTTCACAAGGTGCTGCTTGACTCTTGGAAGGAAGAGGCGGAAGAGCATCGCCCGTATTATTCGGTAGTTAAGTGCCCCTCGTGCCAGCATCACCTCATGGTGGTGTATGGGAGCAGCCCTCATGAGGATTGGGAGTCGCTGTGTGGGAGGGCAGGGAATCTGGCTATTTGTACTCATTGTCGGCAGGTGTTGGACTTTGAATTGGTGGTAATGAATTAGATGAATCTTTAATCCCAATGAGTAAAGAAAAGCATAGTCGACCGCATCGTTTGAATTATTGGTGGGTTGCCCCCATCCTGTTTGTGCTGCAATCTATAGCTGTCATCCTTGCTATTAGGTGTGGTGCGGCTCGTTGGATGCAGGCTTTGGCGGTTGTGATATGGCTTTTGTTTGTGCCAGTCCTACTCGTTCACATGATTGTCTTAGTCAAGGGTAGGCATTGGATGAAATTGGTTGGCTCGTTTGTGATGGAGCTAATTCCTGCGGGCATGGTGGGTGTCTTCTTGGCAATAAAGGGGGTCAAACTCACATGGCGGGTGTTCGCGATGTTTTTGGCATCAATTCTATGGCCTATTGTTGACCCTTCCGACGGGTTTGGGAAAGAACATCCTATGCCCGATGGACTGGAATATAACATACCGTTAGAAAGGCATTCGAGCGTGGTAGACGGGGAGTGGGTGACTGAATACGAGGAGGCTTTGGTAGACTGTACAGACACAGCCAGTTGGCTGCAAATTTGGAATGATAATGAGGGAGGGCGTTACCTGTACGACTTTTCTTTCCCCGCACTGCCTGCTGGCACGCTGTTCTTGAAATGCTATGAGGTGGGTGACAATATCCCCCTGTCGGAGAATGTGATGCGTCGAAACACCTCTGCCCCTTGCTCGGAAACAAAAGCCTTCACGAAACTTGTGGAGAAGAGGGAGTTTGTCATCTACGAAGGCGATTGGGGAGACTACTATGCCGTCCGTGTGGAGGTATGGCACAAAGACAGCGAGACACGAAAAGAACACAAACTGATGGAGAAAGTCTATCGTATGGAAGGTTGGATGAGATAACTATATGGATATGAAACAAGGAAAAGGATACAACGAGCACAAGAAACAACAGGGGTATCGTACACTCCCAATCATCATGATAGCTGTATTGGGATTATCATCATGTTTGAATCACCTTGTAAAGGTTGAACCCATCACCCTAGGCAATAGTTCGGGAGGAAAGACGACAGTGTATTTCAAAGATGCCAATCATGACGAGTTGGTCCTATCGATTACGGACAAGCGCTCCGACCTATGGGATACGAATGCCAATATTGCTATCTTCTACAAACCGATATACTACAAAATAACAGGCGACACGCTGCACATCATGTGTGAGAAGCCCGATTGCCTCCACCCCGAACTCACGGATGCCCACATTGTTTACCACTTCCGAGATGGGAACCCATTATGTTACGAGAAACAAGCAAGGGCAGATGGCTACAAAATCATCCATAGCCTTTGGACTATCGAAGATTATAATCTATCCTCAATAGGAGAGAATGCAACAGACTCCTTTCGAGTTTTTTTCAGTAGGTTTGAAACGGACTGTGATTATCAGAAATCGCATGTCGTACTTCCTCTCGTGGTTGTCAAATATCCAGATGACCCAGATGATAGTAGGATAGACACCACGTATATGGATAAGTGGGAGTGTTTTGACGCTTTCTCATCTTTTGATATGGTGATTGAGGACGTGTCATCGGATACCAAACGAGTCGTATTTAGTATAGATGATACAGGGTTTCACGTGGAATATTACTTTGTTTTGAAAGGTGATGAGTGGTATTTGAATCGCATAGTTGACCTTGGCATGTAGAATAAAATAGGCAATGGAACAGCAAGATATTAATAAGCAGGAGTACCCACCGATGCATACAGGTGGAATGGACACGCTCTTAATGATATTGATATGAACTATTATATTTTGGATTTGAACACAGACACAAAAACTGTAGGTTCGGCTCCTTGGGGACCACTGGAACTAAATGAGCCATTGGGATTAAGAAGCATTCTTGAGTATGGCAATGGCCTGCCAAGCTCTGCTGAGTTTAGGCTGAAAGGCAATTCTCGTTTGACAGACTATACCTATTGCATGCATCTAAACAATGTAAACTTCTTTATTATCAGCCCAAAGATGCGTTCCGTTCTTGAACGGTTTAACCTACAGAAACATATTTGGGCCGATTGCAAGATTTTCCGAAAAGATAGTAAATGGGAATATTCGATGCTTCGGTTTATAGAGTTTCGTGACCGTAATGGATATGTTCAGGTTGCTATTCCTGATATGATTGACTTTAGTAATTCAGTATTCTGCGAATCTGATTTCTGTGGATTTCCGCTTACGGGTAACGAACCGATAGTACAGATAGACAGCTATGAAGATTATCTTGAAGTGTGGGACGAATTTCGCAAGCGTAGTGCAAACCTTGAACTTCGATTTGTAAAACTCTCGTTTAACGAATCTTATCTTGTACGCAATAAAATAGATATGTGCTGGCTGTTCCCATTGCATAGCAATCCGCTGATTTCTGAAAGATTGAAGGACACTCTTATTAAAAATGACATCACAGGTTTGAACCTGATGAATGTCAACGATTATCCTACTCGAGAATTCAAATTGTGGTAATAAACATTAACAATAAATTATGGAACAAGAACCGATCCTTAATGCTCATAACAAACAGGAGTATCCGCCGATGCACACGGCGGAGCATATTTTGAATGCCACCATGGTGAAGATGTTCGGCTGCCCGCGGTCGCGCAATGCCCACATCGAGAAGAAGAAAAGCAAGTGCGACTATCAACTTGCCGTTGCCCCTACAGAGGCTCAAATACAAGAGCTAGAGGCTCGCGTAAACGAAGTCATAGGGCGTAACCTCGACGTGACGGTGGAATATGTCGACCGCGACCACATCCCTCCAGAGGTGGACCTCAGCAAGCTGCCTGCCGATGCCAGTGAGACCTTACGCCTCATCCGTATCGGTGATTACGACATCTGTGCATGTGCCGGCACACATGTGCAGAACACCTCCGAGATTGCCCCATTTAAGATTATCAGTCATGATTTCAACGATGGAACGTGGCGTGTACGCTTCAAGTTGCTTGAGAATTGAGAATTTGCAATCGCACTCGGAAAAAACTCATTTATCTATTCTCCATTCTCAATAATATTTTGTATCTTTGCAAAAACAAACTGAACATCAAAATCAATAGCAGAGATATGAGTATTAATAAATTACATCTCAAGCAAATACTATTTGCCTTTGTTGCCATGCTGATGGCGGCCTGTACCAGTCAACCCGAACAGCCTGCCACAGTGGCCGGATATAAGTCGTTGGAGGACTTAGACGGACATACCGTTGCCGTCCTCTCTGGCAGTACCAGCGACGTGCTCCTTAGCGACACTCACAACTTCCCAAACATCAAACTCGTCCGTTTTTCCACCCCCTCCGAACTGCTACAGGCAGTCCAAAATGACACCATCGACTGCGGTATCACTGACACCGTGGTGCTGATGACGTTGGAGATGGAGCAGCATGGACTGGCCATCGACTTCAACCTTCCTGGTGGGTTCGACGTGGCCGCCGCCTTCAACAATAGGGACAAAGAACTATGTGCCAAATTCAACGATTTCCTTGTGAAAATCAAGTCGGAAGGCACACTTGACGAGATGTTTGAACGTTGGTGCAGCAAACAGGTCGATACAGTAAAGATGCCTGACATGCCGGAGATTGCAGAGCTGAAAGGTCATCCCATCGAGATAGCCACTCTTTCCGACAATCCGCCGTTCAGTTTCTTCCGCGACAACAAATGGACAGGCCTCGAAGTGGAAATGATGATGCGCTTCAGCCTCTTCGTCGGTCGCCCCGTTCATTTCAGCGGTTATAACTTTGGCGAAATCATCAACATCCTCCGCACCAACAAGGCTGACATAGCGGCTGCCAACCTCTTCATCACTCCCGACCGCGCCGACCAGGTACTGTTCTCTCACCCCTACTACCTCTGCAAAACCAGCTGCTTCTCCAAAGCACGCTAAGAGGTCGCCACCAAGCCCGAGGCCAACACCACCTCTGCAATAAGGGCATGCCCCGCTTCGTTGGGATGCATGCCGTCGCTGCAATAATAATCCCCTAACGAACGCAAGGAAAGGAACACCGTGCTGATGTCTATCACCTGCACCTGCAATTCGGCACCTATCTTGAATATCTCCAAGTTATACTGCTCGTGCCAGTTGCTGATATAATTCACATCCCCGCCCAGCCATCGCAGGATATTCGCCTTGTCCAACCCTTTGCTTACAAAGTCGAAAAAACGCTGGGGTAGGAGTGCCGGAAGCGAGAGCATCACCGGCGTGGCACCCACCGAACGTATTTTCTCTACAGCACTGACATACAGATTATGGAACTCTCTCAGACCCACTTGAGGCTTGTGTACTCCCAATGGGTCAGCGGCAATGGCCTTCCAATCAAAGTTGCAGTCGTTACCGCCAAATTCCAGTACCACCCTGTCGCCTGCCTTTATTTCACGCAGATGGCGGTCAATATTGTTCAATCCGCCGAATATGGTGCTGCCAAAACGCGAGAGATTGCGGATGATTTGACCGCCCGACTCCCCCACACGGTTCACGAAACCCTGATTGCTAATCACATATTTTACGATTCCTTCTTCCAACTGCGAAGGTCTTGCAACAATACCTTTCATAATTGAATCTCCAAATGCGAATATGTTGTTCATATAATTATCATGTCGTTGTATAATCTGATACTTTTATTTTCGAATTCGAAGCGCATACCCGTCCCCGATTCGATTGCAAAGGTACCGCTTTTTTTCACGGTGGCAAAAAAAAACGTGACAGCACCTGGGGAAAGGGATAAAAGGGTCAAAACAGGTTGTCATTAGGCTGTTTATGGGATATAACAACTAAAAAAGAGTCTTTATCCCACATTTTTGGTGCCGAATGGGGCAGTATTCAAGGCATCAAAAACGTCCAAATCAAAAAAAATGATTATTTTTGCAACTCGAATCAACGTAAACAAAAAAGAAATATACCATGGCAGACAATTACCTAGAGAAACGCTACGACGAAGTCTTTGGTTCAGGACGCACCAAAGTGAAACGCATCGGACACACCCTTGACGAGCTTCTTCTACGCAACAGAAGTTGTCGCGGCTACCTGAACGGCTATGTCGTGAAACAAGAAGAGCTTGAACGCATCGTCGGCGTATGCGGTAAGATACCTTCTGCCCGCAACCAACAGGTGCTGCGCTTTCGTTTGGTAACAAAAGGGAGCTGTGCGGACATTGTAAATCGCAATATCCGACTTGGCGCGGCCCTGCCCGAACTCCACCTGCCTTTCCCCGGCACCGAACCGCAAGCCTTCATCATCATCTGCTCTACTGCCGCTGAAAACAAGATGGTGGACATCGACCTAGGCATCGCCATCCAAAGCATGCTGCTCAAAGCCGTAGAAATGGGGCTCAACGGGCTCACCATAGGAGCCTTCGACAAGAAAACCATACAAGAAGAATTGGAACTCCCCTACGAGCCTCTGATGATACTGGCCATCGGCAAAGGAATTGAAAAGATTGAGCTCACCCCTATCCACCCCGACCAAAGCCATGCTTACTACCGCAAGGACGGCATACACTATGTCCCTAAGATTGGGCTAAAAGACATGATTATTTGACCTCTCGCGAATGCGTGAATGCGTGAATGTGTGAGTATTACTGACACAATTATGCAATTACGCAATTACATAATCAACAACACACTGACACTATTGGTGGGTTCTATTAATTCGTTTTCATTGTCGCGTCTCTACGAGACGTAGTTTTGTTAGGTTTTGATTATCACCACACTGCGCCTTTCGGCTTGTACGGTGTTATTAATAGTCTCACTTCTCCGAGGTGATTTATAAAAGTCCCTTATAATGAACTAGCACATTCATTTCAACGAATCACTTGTAATACTTCTGGCTGTAGGTCGATTACCAAACTAATGTTTAGTTTTTCAATCTGGACTGCGAAATTGCCCTCCCTACAGTCTCGGACAATCGTCCCCTGCAAACCTTCGAATTCGCCAGCGACAACGGCCACATGTGCATCCTTTTTCAACTGTTCGGTATTCATCACATACACCTCATGCAACGATTCGGCAAAACGGCGCATGGCCTCTATCTCACGCTCCGAGATGACGGCAATGCCTGTTCCGCGGAAGGAGACAAAGCCCACCACTCCGTACACCTTTCTAACTTTCATCAGGTCGCATTCCCGCAGCTTGACGAATGTGTATGACGGAATCAAGGGCACCTCCACGCTCTTCACCCTGTCCGACCATTTTCGCAACACATGGTGGAGAGGAAGGTAGGCTTCGAAGTGCAGGTCTTCAATAATACGTTCGGTGACTTTCTTTTCGGCTCGGGGGGCGGTGTATGCGGCCACCCATTGGGGTGTTTGTGATAGCATAAGGAAAATATCGCTCTATTGCAACAAATAACTGATTTTTGCCCACTTTTTCTCAATGTCGAATTTCTCCGAGATGCTGACAGAGAGCATTTCTTGTCACGCACTGCGCTTCGCCTGTATGGTGTTTCTCCGAGACGTTGCTGCATCTCGGCATAGCAAGCTTGCTCTGCTCCCGACTTCCGCAACGTTTAAAATTCAGCCTCTTCGAGGCTGTTGAGAAATCAGTCTTATATTGCATAAGAGGCAAAAATATAAGCCCCCCGCCTAGCAGGACAGGGGGCTTGTGATAGGAATCAGATTAGTCATTGTACTCAGCCAAGATGCTGGGAACCAAGTCGGGGGTAAGACGGCCGTAGACCTTGTCGCCAATCATGGCCACAGGAGCCAGACCACAGGCACCCACGCAACGGAGGGTGTTCAGTGAGAACTTGCCATCTGCGGTGCACTTGCCGACTTCGACATTGAGAGCACGTTTGAAAGCATCGAGAACCTTCTCAGCGCCACGCACGTAGCAGGCAGTACCCAGGCAGATGTCGATGGGGTGCTTGCCCTTAGGCTCCATGGTGAAGAAGCTGTAGAATGATACGATACCGTAAACGCGGGAGACCGGAATATTGAGCTCGTGAGCCACAACTTCCTGAACTTCGGCGGGGAGGTAACCGAATTTGCCCTGAACTTGGTGAAGGACATTGATAACCTCACCGGCTCTGTTACCAAAAGATTTAGCAATCTCTTTGATAATATTGATTTTATCCTCGGATAACTTGATGTTTGCCATTGTTATTGTTGTTATGTCCGACTGGTCTGACTGGTCAGACCAGTCGGACGGGTTACTTTATTTTGTTGACTCGATTTTGTCGGAACGATCGAAATAATGGGTGTGCAGCTGCTCGTGGCTGAGGTGGCCGCAGGGTTCGCCATAGTATTCCTTGTAGATGGCGAGTATTTCGGGGTTCTCGTGGCTCTTGCGGATGGGTTTGCCGGCATCCTCGCGGTAGATGGCTTCCATACGTTTGCGGATAATGTTGCTGTCGCCATGATGATAGGGCTGTCCAGCACCGCCGATGCAGCCGCCGGGGCATGCCATCACCTCGATGAAGTGGTAGCCGTTGGGGTTGCCTTCACGAACCTGTTCCATCAGGATACGTGCGTTCTTCAGACTGTAGGCTACGGCAATCTTCAGCGGGAAGCCGTCGAAGTCGATAGTAGCCTCTTTGATGCCCTCGAAACCGCGGGTCTCTTCGAAGTCGATACGAGGCAGTTTCTTGCCGGTATGCACCTCATAGGCGGTACGCAGAGCGGCCTCCATCACACCACCGGTAGCGCCAAAGATAACAGCGGCACCAGACGACTGGCCCAGCGGGCTGTCGAAGTCCTCTTCGGGCATATCGTTGAGGTTGAGGTTGCACTGGCGAATCATGTGGGCCAGCTCACGGGTGCTGAGCGTGTAGTTCACATCGCTGTCGCCGTTGACGCTGAGTTCCTCACGGGCGCGCTCGCTCTTCTTGGCCAGACAGGGCATAATGGAGACGACCACGAGGTCCTCACGCTTTACACCCAGCTTGGGAGCCAGATAGTTCTTAGCCACGGCACCAAACATGCCCTGAGGCGATTTGGCGGTCGAAGGATATTCGAGCAGGTCGGGGAAGTTCTTCTCGTAGAAAGTGACCCATGCGGGGCAGCAGGAGGTGAACATAGGCAGCTTCACTTCTTCGCCAGCGAGGGCTTTCTTCAGGCGGCCGAGCAGCTCGGTGCCTTCTTCCATGATGGTCAGGTCGGCACTCCAGTCGGTGTCGTACACCTGGTCGAAACCAAGGCGGCGGAGGGCGGCAGCCATCTTGCCGGTGACGATTTCGCCGGGCTTCATGCCGAATTCTTCACCCAAGGCCACACGAACGGCGGGAGCGGTCTGCACGACGACCTTCTTGGTAGGATCGGCGATAGCCTTGAGCACATCGCTGATGTTGTCAACAAGGGTGAGGGCTCCGACGGGGCACACCTGGACGCACTGGCCGCAGTTGACGCAGCTGCTGTCGCCGAGGTTCTGCTCGAATGCAGGGGCCACTACAGCCTGGAAACCACGGTTCACGCCGCTCAGGGCACCAGCAGTCATGAACTTGTTGCACATGGTCTCGCAACGGCGGCACATGACGCACTTGTCCATATCGCGGTACACGCTGAGGGTACTGTCCTTACGGTACACCGACTGAGCACCCTTGAAGGGGATTTCCTTGATGCCGAGGCGTTTGGTCAGGGACTGTAGTTCGCAGTCGCCGTTCTTCTCGCACTGCAGACAGTCGTTCGGGTGGTCGCTGAGAATCAACTCCACGACAGTCTTGCGGGCGTTGATGACGCGGGCAGTGTGGGTGAAAACCTCCATACCTTCCATCACGTCGGTGGCGCAGGCGGGGGCAAGGTTTCTGCGGCCCTTCACCTCGACAACACAGACGCGGCATCCGCCGGGTTTGTTTTCAAATTTCATCCCATCAAGCTCAAAATAGCACAGGGTGGGAATATCGATACCGGCCATGCGGGCAGCTTTAAGAATGGTGGTGCCTTCAGGAACTTGAACCGGTTTATTGTCTATTGTGAGATTAATCATTGTTTCTTTTTTTTCAGTTTTTCTAGAATTGCCTAGGTTCTCCTAGACCCTCCTAGGGATACTATAAAATTATTTAATTGAAATGGCACCGAACTTACAGTTGTTGATACATGCACCGCACTTGATACACTTGGTGCTGTCGATAACCATCGAAGCCAGTTTGTGGCCGGGGGCGGTGTAATCGGTACGGCTGATTGCCTCCACGGGGCAACCCTTTGCACATTTGCCACATCCGATGCACTTCTCACGGTCAATGATATAGCTCATCAGTTTCTTGCAGACGCCGGCACGGCACTTCTTGTCCACGACGTGCTCCACATACTCATCCCAGAAGTTGTCGAGCGTCGACAGAACGGGGTTTGGTGAGGTCTGTCCCAGTCCGCAAAGGGCGGTGTCCTTGATGACGGCGGCCAGGTTGCGCAGCTCCTGGAGGTCTTCCATCGTGCCACGACCGTCGGTAATTTTCTCAAGGATTTCGCACAGACGCTTGTTACCCACGCGGCAGGGGGTGCACTTACCGCAGCTCTCCTCGCAGGTGAACTCCAGATAGAATTTGGCGATAGCGGGCATACAGCTGGTCTCGTCCATGACGACCATACCGCCCGAACCCATCATCGAGCCGGCAGCCACCAGGCTGTCATAGTCGATAGCGGTGTCAAGGTGCTTGGCAGTCAGGCAGCCGCCCGAAGGACCACCGGTCTGAACAGCCTTGAACTGACGGCCATCCTTAATGCCACCGCCAATTTCGTAGATAATCTCACGCAGGGTGATACCCATGGGCACTTCGATAAGACCCACATTGTTAATCTGGCCAGCCAGAGCAAACACCTTGGTACCTTTCGACTTCTCAGTACCAATCTTGCTGAACCATTCGGCACCCTTGGTGATGATGACGGGCACATTGGCGAAGGTCTCAACATTGTTCACATTGGAGGGCTTGCCCAGATAACCGCTGACAGCGGGGAATGGGGGTTTCAGCGTAGGCTCGCCGCGCTGGCCTTCCATCGAGTGAATAAGGGCGGTCTCCTCACCGCAGACGAATGCGCCGGCACCGTAGCGGAGCTCGATATCGAAGTTGAAGCCCGTTCCGAGGATGTCTTCGCCCAACAGGCCGTATTCGCGAGCCTGGTTGATAGCGATTTTCAGACGCTCGATAGCCAGAGGATACTCGGCACGGATGTACACCAGACCTTTACTGGCACCGATAGCGTAGCCGCAGATGGCCATAGCCTCAACAATGCTGTTGGGGTCGCCTTCCAAGATGGAACGGTCCATGAATGCACCGGGGTCGCCCTCGTCAGCATTGCAGATGACATACTTCTGGTCGGCCTTGTTCTTGGCGCAGAGTTCCCATTTCAAACCCGTGGGGAAACCAGCACCACCGCGTCCGCGAAGACCCGAAGCCTTCACCTCGGCGATAACCTGCTCGGGGGTCATCTCGGTGATACATTTGGCCAACGCCTCGTAACCACCGCGCGAGATGCACTCCTCGATGTTCTCAGGATCCACAAAACCGCAGTTGCGCAGGGCAATACGAATCTGCTTCTTGTAGAAGTCCATGTGTTTCGAGTCCGAAACGTGCTCTTTGTTCTCAGGATTGGTATACAGCAGCTCAGGCACCTTACGGCCCTTCACGAGGTGCTCCTCAACAATGCGGCGCACATCTTCGGGCTTCACCTGGGTGTAGAACGTGTTGTCGGGCATAATCTTCACGATGGGGCCCTTCTCGCAGAAGCCGAAGCAGCCGGTCTTAATCACCTGCACTTCGTCCTGCATATTCTTCTCTTGGAGAATTGACTTAAAGTTTTCTATAATATCCAAGCTGTTACTGGATTTGCATCCGGTACCGCCACAGATGAGAACGTGCATTTTGTATTTTGCCATGTGTCTGTCCTCCGTTTTTTACTTGTCAATAGTTTCGTAATTGACAGGGATGATACCCTCAACCAGCTCGCCATTCATGACATATTTGGTCAGAATCTCGTCGGCACGGTCGTTGTCTACATGTCCGAACACAATGGGGTCCTTACCAGGAACACGCACTTCCAACGTGGGTTCAGCGTGGCAGTAGCCCATGCAGCCAGTTTGGGTGAATACTGCGGGGATTTTGAGCTCGTCAGCCTTCGCCATCATGTGTTCCATTACCTGCTTGGCACCAGCGGCAATACCACAGGTGGCCATAGCGACTTTGATTTGCACAAGCGACTCAGGATTTTCGGCTTTCTCGCGAATGTCCAAATTCGACTGAAGCTTCTCTCTCATGGCCTTGAGGTCGGCTAATGATTTTACTTTTGTCATATGTAAACTCCTTTATTTTTTGGATTAATACTATTATTTTACTAATTTACAGTCCCATACAAGCATACTCCACCTTATATGGCGACTTGCAAAGATACACATTTTATTTATAAGAACAAAGAAATGTAAAAAATATTTTTTACCATTTACCGTTATTACCCCCGTATGAACGACACTCAAAACCCCATCGCCTCCCTCCAACGGCAGGCCGAACTCCTCAAAATGGAACTCGACTACGAACGCGCTTCACACGCCCGCTCGCTCGCCGCCTCACACTTCGGAACCGACATCCACGAGTCCGACTGCCGCTACCCTATCACTTTGGGTGCCAGCTCCTACAATGCTCTTGACCAACTCATCCTCTCCCTCTCCTACTCCGTCGCCGAGGACGAGACCGACAACGACTTCGAGCCCGGTCGACCTCTCGCATTCTTCTACCTCGACGACCACGACGGACAGTTCCACGAGCTACCCCACCAATGCTACATCGAGCAGGCCGACGTCGGCATCCTCACCGTCACCATGCCCGGCAAAAGTGCCATGCAGTCACTCTTCGCCATCAGCCAGAACCGCCTCCTCGGCATCCGCCTCTGCGTCGACACCACCAGCTACCGCGTCATGCTCGACGCACTAGCCTCTGCCATACGCAGCGACGACAAAAAATTCGTCCATATAAGGAATACATTAATTAGTACCAACCCTCCCTCTTTCCGACAACTTCCGCGCCTCTCCTTCCCCTGGCTCAACCCCAGCCAACAGGACGCCGTACAGCGCGTCATCGAGGCACAGGAGGTCGCCATCATCCATGGTCCTCCCGGCACAGGCAAAACCACCACCCTCGTCGAAGCCATCATCGAGACCCTCCAGCGCGAAACACAAGTACTCGTCTGCGCCCCCAGCAACGCCGCCGTCGACTGGATTAGCGGCCAGCTGTCCCTGCGTGGCGTACCCGTCCTCCGCATCGGCAACCCCCTGCGTATGAGCACCGAGATGCTCGACTGCAGCTACGAGCGCCGCTACGCCGCCCACCCCGACTATGCCGAGCTTTGGGGCATCCGCAAAATTCTCCGCCAAGGCTCTGACGGCAAAGGCAGCAGCCGCGAACGACAGGCCCGCCTGGCCAAGCTCCGCGACCGCGCCACCGAGCTCGAGATACGCATCCAGTACGACCTCTTCGACCAGGCCCGCGTCGTCTCCTGCACCCTTATCGGCTCCGCCTACCATATCCTCGAACACCGCCACTTCTCCACCCTCTTCATCGACGAAGCCGCCCAAGCACTCGAACCCGCCTGCTGGGCCGCCATCCTCAAGGCCGACCGCGTCATCTTCAGCGGCGACCACCAGCAGCTGCCACCCACCGTCAAATGCCCCGACGCTGCCCGCGGCGGCCTCGACCGTACACTCATGCAGCGCGTCGCCAAAGCCAAGCCTCAGTGCGTTTCGCTCCTCACCGTCCAGTACCGTATGCACCACGACATCATGGCCTTCTCCTCCCGCTGGTTCTACCACGGCCGCCTCACCGCAGCTCCCGAAGTGGCTCACCGCCTCGTCTCACCCATCGACACCCCGCTCCTCTGGCTCGACACCTCGCAATGCCACTTCGGCGAAAAAGAAAGCCGCACCCTCAGCCGCTCAAACTCCGAAGAGGCACGCCTCCTCGTCCACACCCTCCGCGACTACATCGAGATGATAGGCATGCAGCGCATCCTCGACGACCGCACCGACTTCGGCATCATCTCCCCCTACCGTGCCCAGGTGCGCCTCATCCGACGCCTGCTCAAATGGCAAAAGTTCTTCCGCGCCCTCCGCCGGCAAATCTCCGTAGGCAGCGTCGACGGCTTCCAAGGGCAGGAACGCGACGTCATTGTCATCAGTATGGTGCGCGACAACGACCAAGGCACCATCGGCTTCCTCCGCGACCTCCGCCGCATGAACGTCGCCATCACCCGCGCCCGCATGAAACTCATCATCCTCGGCAACGCCGACACCCTCGCCCGCCACCCCTTCTACGCCCAACTCATCGACTACTTCAAAGCCCACGGCGACTTCGTCACCCTCCCCGACCCCAATAATCAAACGAATGCCTGATTGGCTGACGCCTTGAGAAAGTAAAAAAGTAGTGGCTCTTATGCTATATGACTGGTTTTTCAACAGCCTCGAAGAGGCTAAATCTCAATAACCCCACACAAGGAACGCAGTGTGGGGGTAGGTAAAAAAACTACTACTCAGCGTCTCGAAGAGACGCGACACATAGAAAAGTGAGCAAAAATCAGTCATTTGTTATATTGGAGCAAAAGTAGTCTGCCATCTTTTTAATTGAGAATTGCGAATTTGCTGCCGCACCCGGACAACTCTCAGGGCAATCGCATCAAATATAGAGGGCTTCTTTAAATAAATGTTACTTCGTGACATTTTGCTGCGCTCGGCAGAGTACAAATGTTAAAAATTTGGTGGGATGGATTTCTTTTCGTACATTTGCAGTGTTTTTTAGAGAGAAAGAATTGTTAAAAATCTTTATAACCCAATTATTATCAATCAAAAAGTATCATTATGAAAAAAATCGTATTAGTTGCAGCTATGCTGCTCACCTTTGTGGGTGCCAAGGCTCAGACCAACATTCAAGAGATGTATGACTTCGGTCGCGAACACATGACCACCACCCTCGAGATGTTCAAGGGCGACAACTGGGGAAGCACTTTCTTCTTCGTGGATATCTACCACACCCCCTACATGGCCCCCACCGACTTCTACGCCGAGATTGCCCGTACCATCAACTTCTGGGGCAAGAACACCAGCATCGGCGACAACTTCGTCAACAACCTCAGCCTCCATGTGGAATGGAACGGCGGCTGCGGCATCTACGACATGGGTGCCTTGGGTTGGGGCGGCTATCCCGTCAATAACGCCTGGCTCGCTGGTATCGAGTACTTCATCGCCAACAACGACTTCAGCCAGCGTCTGACCCTCGAGGTGCTGTATAAGAATATCCGCGGCACGAAGTATAACAGTGAGACACTGGCCAATTTTGAGAAGACCGCCAACGTACCCCTGCAGTTCACCGCCGTGTGGGGCATCGACAACCTCTTTGGCGTGCGCGGCTTGAGCTTCACCGGCTTCGCCGATTTCTGGTGGGAGAACAACAGCTGGGTTAACGAAGACCTGACTGTCACCAACACCACCACCACCTTCCTGACTGAGCCTCAGCTGTGGTATCAGGTGGGCCGCCACTTCAACTGCGACAACCTCAACATCGGTGGCGAAATCGAAATCGCCCACAACTTCGCCGGTGCTGGTCAAGGCTGGACCGTGAAGCCCTGCCTCGGTATCAAATGGGGGTTCTAATAATTCGTTAATTCGTTAATGTGTTAATTCGTTGGTCTTGATTCACACGTTAACACATTCACTCATTTACACATTCAATCGTTATGTTACAGAAATTGTTTGGATTTGATTCCACAGCCAACAGCATCAGGACTGAAATCGTTGCCGGCATCACCACATTCCTGGCAATGGCCTACATCCTGGCTGTCAATCCCGGCATATTCAGTGCCCTGGCCGATCAAGGCATGCCTACCAATGCCGTATTCACCGCCACAGCTCTGGCCTCCATCATCGGCACGCTGGTGATGGCCATCTACGCCAAGAAGCCTTTCGCACTGGCTCCCGGCATGGGGCTGAACGCTTTCTTCGTGTTCGGCGTCTGCATAGGCATGGGCCACTCATGGCAGTTTGCCCTTACAGCCATCTTCATCGAGGGTATCATCTTCATCATCCTTACGCTCACCAAGGTACGCCAGTGGATTGTGGATGCCATCCCGCTGAGCCTCCGCCACGCCATCGGTGCCGGTATCGGCCTCTTCATCGCCTTTATCGGCCTGAAGAACGGCGGCATCATCGTCAACAACGATGCCACACTGGTAGGTCTTGGCGACATCTGCCACGGCACTGCCCTGCTGGCCGTCATCGGCATCGTCATCACGGGTGTGCTGCTCATCCTCAAGGTGCCCGGCAACATCCTCATAGGCATCATCGTCACCGCCCTGCTGGGCATGCTGCCAGTGTGGCAGCTGGGCGATGGGGCCGTAGGTGCCCTGACCACCTTCGACCGCGTGGTCGACGTGCCTCCTTCGGTGGCACCCATCTTCTGCCAGTTCCAGTGGAGCGAGGTGCTCTCGCTCGACATGGTGGTGGTGCTGTTCACCTTCCTCTTCATCGACATGTTCGACACCATGGGCACCGTTATCGGCGTTTCGCAGAAAGCGGGCATGGTGGATGAGAAAGGCAATATCGACGGCATCAACAAGGTGTTCATGGCCGATGCCGTGGCCACCACCTGCGGTGCCTGCCTGGGTACTTCCACCACCACCACCTATGTGGAGAGCGCAGCTGGCGTGGGTGCTGGCGGCCGCACGGGCCTCACAGCCTTCACCACGGCCTGCTGCTTCGCCATCGCACTGTTCTTTGCACCTATCTTCACCCACATCCCCGCTGCTGCCACCACCGCCGCGCTGGTCATCGTGGGCCTGATGATGCTGAGCCCCATCAAAGAGATTGACCTCGACGACTACAGCGAGTCAATCCCCGCATTCCTCACCATCATCCTGATGCCTTTGTGCTACAGCATCAGCGACGGCATCCTCATCGGCATGATTGCCTATGTGGTCATCAATGCCCTCTGCGGCAAGTTCAAGAAAATCTCTGTCGCCATGTGGGTACTGGCCATCCTCTTCATAGCACGATACCTATTCCTATAATGGAAGCACGATACCAAAAGGGTGTCTCGACGATTGCCGAGGCACCCTTTTCTCTTTTGCCCTGCGCCGCCGGACACCGACGCAATGGTGGCGACCGTTGGCAGGAGGCCTATTTCACCTCCGGGGGGGGATTGTCGCCGATGGGGTCCTCGCCCCACACCGAACGGGTGGCGGCCAGGCACTCCTGACGGGTGATGTCGTTGAGACGCTCGAGATGGCGTTGGTAAAAAACACACTTGGTGAGGCCTACCTGACGGCACACCACGTCGCTGGCGAAGGCCTCGCACGTGGGTGCGCCACACATGCCGCAGTCGACCTGCGGCAGGTACATCTTGAGCTTGTTGATGCGTTCGAGCTTCTGGTAGGCTTTGGTGAGGTCTTTGTCGAGGGTGAGCATGGAGCGGGCCTGCACCGGCTCGACGGATGAGTTCTCAATCAGATAGTCCCTGTAGGCGTCCATCTCGCGGGCGCGTGCCACCTCGCCGTTGCGCTCGCGTTCGGCAGCCTTGCGGGCACGGGCATACATGCGCTCGCCACAGAGGAAGCGGTTCTCGCACGAGAGCAGGGCACCGGCGCAACTCTGGTCGCAGGCTCGCAGCTCGAGGAACTCCACGCCCTCCACCTCGTCGTTCTCCAGCTTATCGAGGAAGTCCATCACATTCTCGATGCCGTCGATGGCATAGGAGCGTTTGGCGCGGCAGAGGCGGCGCTCGCCGTTGGTAAGGGTCGACAGGATGGCGTCGGCCGACAGCTGGGGGGTCTCCAGTGCCTTGTAGGCATAGCCCTTGCCCTGCTCCTTTATCTTGCGGTACACCTTGTTGAAAAGGGCATCCATATTGATGACGCCGTCGATGAGCGAGCGTTTCTCACCCACGGGGGCTTTGACGGCGGCGATTTTGGCAGCACAAGGGGTGACATAGAAGAGGCCCACCTCCTCGCGGGGCACACCGCGCTCCTCGGTGAGCACCTTGAGTACATACATGGCAGAGATGTCTAGCGGTGCCTTGACGGGGATGATGTTGCCCACCAGCGAGGGGTACTTGATTTGGATAAGGCGGACGATGGCGGGGCAGAAACTGGAAATGAGGGGTTCGTCGTCCTCATGCTCGCGGGCGTACCTGTGCTTGACATCGACATAGACATCGGCTGCCGACTCAACCTCGAAGACATGCTTGAATCCCAAATCCTTCAGTGCGGCATAGATGCGCGACACGCGAATATCGTCGGGAAACTGCCCCAAAAACACAGCGGGCAGCAGGGCCACCGAGTGCGGGAACTCGTGGACCAACTTGAAGTCATCCTGTTTGATGTAGATGGCGTCAACGGGGCATGCGGCATGGCACTTGCCACAGTCGATGCAGCGGTCCTCCATAATAAAAGCCTTGCCATTGGTGATACGGATGGCTTCGGTAGGGCAAATCTTCATACACCGGGAACATCCGATGCAGTTGCCGTCGTCAATTTCCAGGGCGTGATAAAACATATTACACAAAGTTTACTTCCATCTCCACGGTGGTGCCGACGCCCACCTCGGAGGTGACGTTCAGTTTGTCGACATTCTTTTGCATATTGGGCAGCCCCATGCCGGCGCCGAAGCCCATATCGCGCACCTCGGGGCGGGCAGTGGAGTAGCCTTCCTGCATGGCCTGGGCAATGTCAGGTATGCCGGGACCCTTGTCGGCCACCACCATGTGTATCTTGTCGGCCTCGATGTCCACCAGCACCTTGCCGCCGTAGGCATGGGCAATGGCGTTGACCTCGGCCTCATACAGGGCTACCACCACGCGTTTCACTATCTGGGGATTCACACCGAGCTGCTTGAGCGTCTTCTTGACCGAGCTGGAGGCAGTGCCAGCATTGACAAAGTCCCCTTCGATAACAGTATATTCTTGATGCATAATAATAACAGTCTAAAAAGATTAGTACAATGGTTCTATGCCGGCGTTGAAGAGCAACCCGCAGGTCTTGAACATGGAATAGCTGGTGGCAATAAGCACCATATCGTTGTCCTCGGCCAATTCAATCATGTCTTCGGTAGGCTTCTTGTTTCGGACAAACACCACAATGTCCAGCGTGGCCATGTCGCAAGTGCGGATGGTCTGCACATTACACAAACCGGTTATAAGCATGGGGGTTTCTTTGAGAGTCAGCACATCGCTCATCAAATCGGATGCGAAGGCATTGGTCACCTCCTCGTCTAAACGTTCCTCGCCCAAATACACCGAGGCGTTAAGAACCTTGACTATTTCTCGCAGTGTCATGATATTTGGTATTTTACGTTATTTTTACAGTGATTTCAGATTGCAAATATACAAAACTTTTTTGAATTAAAAGTTAAGTGGCGGTGAAAAAATAAGGTGTGGTGGTGCTTGTTCGAGATGATGCCTTCACGCCGACACACATTATTCTGCTGATTTATAGCACTCCACACTGCGAGCGGGGCTACCGGGAAATTGTGTTTCCGGCACATTATTGTTACCCCTATATTTCTACCATCACCAAATGTGCCGCAGACACATTACCATATCAGCACCGTTTCGCACGCGGCTGTGGCAGACTAGCACCAAAAGACAAAGGGTGTCTCGAAACCCGAAACACCCTTTGTCCTTTGCCTATGCGCAGCAATTATTTCTTCGACGAGCCAGAGGAATACACATACACCACATAACTGGGTGCATTTGTACCTGAACTTCCCCCATGCTCTTCTAAAAATGTCTTGGTGTCGCTATTCATACAGGTGACGGTGGTACTACTTGAGTTATAACCTAAATTTTTCAACATAGAACCATAACTGCTTACCGCATTCATAGTAAAGTTGCTCCCGAGCGTAAGGCTGGTTAGGCTGCGACATTCGCTAAACATTTCCTGCATATCTGTCACTTGGCTAGTGTTGAAATTCGAGAGGTCCAGCGTGCTCAAGCCACGGCAGTCCTTAAACATGCGTCTCATATTAGTCGCACTTCCAGCTGTGAAGGCCGGTCCTAAAGTCAGGCTTTGGAGTGACTTACAGCCATTGAACATAGATTCCATATTAGTCGTACTGCTGGTAGAGAAACTGGGTATTGAAATGCTTGTTAGTCCTTCACAATATAAAAACACACCATACATATTGGTTACTCTGCTTGTATTAAACGTCGGCGGGAACTGGATGGAGGTCAAGGTGCTGCAATTCTTAAACATCTGGTTCATATACAAAAGTGCCGGAGTCGCATTGCCGCACATCGTATATGAACTTTCGGCATACCTGACAACTAATTTTGATGCGTCTGCCCTGTAAGGCGCGCCGATGCCGGACCGAGAGCGTGCCTCTCCTATATACTGCTATATATACCTAATCACCCGCACCCTACAAACGCAAACTGTGAGGATGCGCCTCTCTGCCGCGGTGCTTGGCGGGAGAGAAAATAGGGGAAAGGGACACAATAAAAAACGTTGCCGGACGTTTTACCCGCAACAAACTACGACATAAAAAGAAGCACACAATGGACACACCTTCCCATCTGAAACCCGGCGACCGGGTGGCCCTAGTGGCTCCCGCACGCAAGGTGTCGCGCACCGAAATTGGCGCCGCCGTCAGACTGCTCCGCTCCTGGCAGCTGGAAGTGGTGCTGCCCGACCACCTGTTCGACAGCGACCGCCAGTTTGCCGGCAGCGACGACGTGCGTGCCGCGGTGCTGCAGCAGCAACTCGACGACCCCGACATCCGCACCATCTTCTGCGCCCGCGGCGGCTACGGCACCGTGCGCATCATCGACCGGCTGGACTTCAAGCGCTTCTGCCAAAAACCCAAATGGATTGTCGGCTACAGCGACATCACCGTGCTGCACAGCCACATACACCGCCACTGCGGCATCGAGACCCTACACGCCACCATGCCCATCAACATACCCGACGACGCCGTCGGCAGGCACTACCCCGCCACCGACACGCTGAGGCAGGCCCTCTTCGGCGGAAGCCTCGAATACAGCTGCGCCCCACACCCCCTCAACCGCACCGGCACAGCCCGGGGAGTGCTGGTGGGCGGCAACCTGTCGATGCTCTACAGCCTCTGCGGCTCGCCCAGCGACATCAGCACACAGGGCAAGCTACTCTTTATCGAAGACCTCGACGAATACCTCTACCACATCGACCGCATGATGATGAACCTCAAACGCTGCGGCCACCTCGAAGGACTGGCGGGCCTGCTCGTTGGGCAGATGAGCGACATGCACGACAACACCATCCCCTTTGGCCGCACTGCCGAGGAGATAGTGAGCGACGCGGTGGCGGAATACGGCTACCCCGTCCTCTTCAACTTCCCCGCCGGGCACAACGGCACCGACAACCACGCCCTCGTCCTTGGGCGCGAGGCACACCTCACGGTGTCTGACACCGCCGCCTCTCTAGCCCAGCCCGCAGCAACCTGACACCCGCCCCGCCCCATCCTTTTACGATGGCTGACGGATTCGCAACTCCTCTTTTCGCTTTTGGTTTATCCCACCGCGATAAAATACGAATAACATCAAAAACAAATAGCATATATTCTGCCATGCGGGGGCGATTTTGGAGCGAAACGGCACATGTGCCATCGCCGGAGGGCGACATGGGACAAACGTAGGCGACACGCACAAACTGGGGGATGGGAGCCACCCTCGGAGAGCGGCTTAAATAATCAAAAATACAATATGTCCGAAAAAAGTTGTACTTTTGCATTTTTAAAAAGCCACATTTTATGTTGCTTATATATGTGCCCAAACTGACCAACCGCGTAGGCTACACAATCAATGTGGTCATGCGCGACATACTCAGGACTGACTTCGCCATCACCACCGACAAGGAGGTTTTTGGGCGACATCAGGGGGCTAGGTTATGCTATTCGCCGCAACCTGTTTTTGACATTTCTAAGACTGCCGAGGAACCCCCATTTTTGTTTTTGAAATCGTCAGAACTGCTTTTTGAAACCTCGATTGAGGAGAAGGACTGCCACTTTTTCACCCACGAGGGGCAACCCGCTCTGTTCCCCGTGTTCAACCGCCACGCCGCCCTGCCGTTCGACCCCCTGGCTGCCATCTTCTACATGCTTTCGCGCTACGAGGAATACCTGCCCCACCACCGCGACGAGCACAGCCGTTTCATGGTCAGCGAGAGCCTGGCCTACCGCCACGGCTTCCTCCAGACCGCCGTGGTGGAGCGGTGGGCGCTGATGCTGCGCGACATCATACTGGCACATTATCCCGAAACGGTTTTCGGCCCGCTCACGTACAACTTCGTGCAGACAGTGGACATCGATGCCGCCTACGGCTACCTTCACAAGGGCCTGTTCCGGACGGCTATGGGCATCGCCCGCGACGGCATCCGCCGCCATGAGCCGCACGAGGTGCGCCGCCGCATCCGTGTGCTCCGCAAAAAAGAGCCCGACCCTTTCGACACCTTCGACTATATACTGGAACAACAACTGAGCCGGGGCGACCGCAACGCCCTCATCTTCTTCGCCCTGCTGAGCGACTACGGCATCTACGACAAGCCCTGCTCCTACCAGAACAACGACTTCCGCGAGCTGCTGCAGCACCTGGGCGACTACGCCAAAATCGGCATCCACGGCTCGTACTACTCAGCCGAGGAGCCCCGCCGGCTGGAGAAGGAGATAGAGCGGCTGTCGGACATCCTGCACCGCACCATCGTCCGCAACAGGTTCCACTTCCTGCGTTTCCAGCTGCCTTCGGCCTACCGCAACCTAGTGCACAACCACATCGCCCACGACTACTCGATGGGCTTTGCCGAACAACCCGGCTTCAGGAACGGGAGCTGTTCGATAGTCCCCTTCTTCGACCTGAGCAGCAACCAGGAACTAGACCTGAAGATACACCCCTTCATGGCAATGGACACCACCTTCCAGAAATATCTGAAAATGACACCCGACGAGGCCCTGGCACAGTACCGCAAACTCATCGACGAGGTGCGCTCGCTCGGCGGCACCTTCAGCTGCATCTTCCACAACCAGAACCTCTGCGAGGAAGCCGAATGGAAAGGATGGCGCAAGGTGTATGAAGAGGTGCTGGACTATGCCAGCTGCCCCCTGGAGACACTAACACATTGAACCATCTGCACATAATGATTAATTACAAAGAGAAGCTACACGACATTAGAGCCTTTGTGTTCGACTTTGACGGCGTGATGACCAACGGCGACGTATGGACTTACGCCGACGGGGAGACCGTGAGATGCGGAAACATCAAGGACGGTTTCGCCATACAATACGCAGTAAAGAAGGGTTATATCATCGCCCTCATCTCAGGAGCCACATCGCAGAGCATCGACAACAGGATGAAGGCACTGGGGGTGACGCAATGCTATACGGGTTGCGCCAACAAGCTGGAACGCTACACCCGCTTTCTGACCGACAACGGGCTGGAGGAGCGGCAGGTGGTGTGCATGGGCGACGACATCCCCGACTACGGCATCATGACCCACTGCGGTGTCGCCGCCTGTCCGGCAGACGCAGCAATAGAAATCAAGGAGATAAGTGACTATGTGTCGCTCTATCAGGGAGGGAAAGGATGTGTGAGAGACATCATAGAGCAGGTGCTAAGGCTGCAAGGGAACTGGTTCGACCCACAAGACAGCCAGCACGAAGCCCTCAAATGGTAACCGACGTCAATTCACCGAAATATTCATTTAATACTATTTATTATTAAAAAGGTACTATATATACTACTAGTCATGTGTCCGCTGCTAGGCAGCGCGCAGGGCATACAGGACAGCATCGACATGCTGGCAAAGGCCAGCGACACCACGATGCTGGGGACCTATTATGCCGACCGCTTTGTGGGACGCAAGACCTCTTGTGGCGAAATCTTCCGGCAGAACCAATACACCGCCGCCCACAAGACCCTGCCCATGGGCACCTACCTGCTTGTCACCTACCCGGTAACCAACCAGCACGTGGTGGTGAGAGTGAACGACCGCTGCCCCAAGAGCGGCATTCTGGACATGACCAAATTGGCAGTGCACACCCTGGGCATCAAAGGCTCTGGGAGGGTGAAAGTCACGATTTTAGACCCCCGCATGGGCAGTTTCCTTTGGAGCAATCAGGACACATTGGCCATGACAGAGGCCGAATACATGGCCTTCCGCGACAAGAGCCGCGTAAAACGCATCTCGCCCTGGCCCATCAACTCGCAGGGGTCGCCCCACACACTGGCCCAACAGAACCGCCCCAAACGGGAGGCATCCTCCCCGCCCAAGGTCAAGCAACAGAAAGAAGTTCAACGCACCCCCCAGGCCGCAGCAGCCAAGGACACGGCTCTGGCCAGCAAACAGGACACCATCGTGACAGGGCCGCCAGCCAAAGGGCATCAGTATGATATTGAGCTTTGTACCGTCGGGTCGCAGCAGGCGGCAAACAACGAGGCAAAACGCCTGCCGCCAGACCTCCAAAACAAGGTGGTTTTCGACCGCAATTTCCAAAACAGGCAGGTGCGAATCATCCTCGTGATAGCCGAAAGCCGCAGCCACGCCGTACGCACTCAGGCAATGCTGATGGACATCTTTCCCGACAGCTATGTAATCCCCCATGAATGAGTGCAGAACGGCTGCGGACATCTTCATTTCCTGATGGGCTGAAACGGTGAAAAAAGAAAAAAAGAAAAAAAAAATTGAAAAAAAGCATCACATGTAAATAATTATTGTTATCTTTGCAAGTCAAAAACTGGTTTGTCTTTTCTTATGAAAAGCAACTTTGATATACGTATATACATTAGATTATTAAATAGTTACATGATACTAAAATGAGTGCTCGCATGAGAATCAAACTAAGCAAGAAACTGTCACTTTTGGTGATGGCACTGGGATTTTCATGTGTTGTCATGGCTCAACAGGAGCCCCAATTCTCTCAATACATGTTTAACCGGATGTCTTACAACCCCGGCTATGCAGGCAGTTCTGGCTCGATTTGCGCAACCGCAATGTACAGAAACCAATGGATGGGTTTCAAGCTCGACCCCCCCACTTCGGGAAAGGAGGCTGGTTCGACACCCACTGACATCCTCTTCACGTTCGACATGCCTGTCAAGTTCCTCCATGGCGGACTGGGCTTCACCTTTGTCTCGGACAAGATTGGCTACCACGACAACATCGAGGTGGCATTGGACTACGCATTCCGAATGTTCTGGGGAGAGGGTAACCTTTCTGCCGGTATTGAGGTTGACCTACTGAACAGTTCGATTGATTTGGGCCAGCTGCATGGGCCTGACGAAACACCCGACCCCATGCTTACCGGCAAGGAGGTCAGCGCCATGCTGATTGATGGAGCCGTGGGTATCTACTACCAGGTGCCTGGCAAATACTATTTAGGCCTCTCGGTGAAGAACCTTTTGGGGGCTCACAGCGATGTGATTAAATTCACCAACGCCCGCACGGTGTATGCCATGGGCGGATACGAATACACCCCTTCGATGGCCCCATCGCTGCGCATTAAGCCCTCGGCTCTCTTGAAGACCGCGAACTTCAGTTATTTCCAAGCCGACCTTTCCTGCCTGCTTGACTATCGGAACGCCTTCTGGGGCGGCCTTGGTTACCGTGTACAAGACGCCATCTATGTATTGGCAGGCGTGCAATGGAAGAAAGTGCGTGTGGGCGCATCGTACGACTTTACCACCAGCCGCCTGGGGTCGTTCAAACCCGGCCGCAGTATGGGTTCCTTGGAGCTGTACCTGAGATTCTGCTTCAAGGTGGTCGTACCGCAGAAACCGCCAACGGCTTATGGAAACACCATCTACCTACTTTGATAACACACCCGGAAAACGTAAAAATAATTAAAAAGGAAACTTTTGGTCAGAAAAGACGTATAAGACTAAATAATAACAATTGGAGAAAACCCTTATTAAACGAATAACAAAAAAGTATTTCAATATGAAAAAATTGTTTTTCTTACTCGCAGCCGCAGTAGTTCTTTGCGTAGGTTGCTCCTCAAACTCCCAGAATGGTGAATTGGTCGGCGTGTTGAACCGCAACCAGTTTGAAGACATCGACCTGAAAGGTATGGTCTTCATCAACCAAGGCAATTTCAGCATGGGTGCCGGTGTACAGAACAACACCTATGGTGTTACCAAACAGCCCCGCACCATGCAGGTATCTTCCTTCTTCATGGACGAAACCGAAATCACCAACAACGAATACCGCCAGTTTGTCTACTGGGTTACCGACTCCATCGTCCGTAGAATGCTGTCCGAAGGTGGCATCGACGGTTACCAGATTGAGGAGAACGAATATGGCGAGCCCCTCGACCCCCCGATGTTGAACTACAAAACCAAGATTCGTTGGAACGACCCCGAAACCCGTGAAGCCCTCAACGACCTCTACGTTGCTGAGAAAGACAGATATTTTGGCCGTCGTGAGATTGACGCATCCAAGCTCAACTACGAATACTACTGGATTGACTACGCCGATGCAGCCCGCAAGGAACTCAGTTCGCAGAACAAGCCCGAGCAGCGTGGTACCCTCTACACTGCCCGTCCCAGAGGCCTGAACAACCGCACCGCCTTCGTCCACAAAGAGAGAATCAACGTCTACCCCGACACCCTGTGCTGGGTTCATGACTACAGCTACTCGATGAACGACGACTTCACCCGCAACTACTTCTGCTCTGCCGCATACGACAACTACCCTGTGGTGGGTGTCAGCTGGCTGCAGGCCAAGGCATTCTGCATCTGGCGCAGCAAATTCCTCAATGACTACCTGGCCGACATCAACTATGAGCACATGAACGATTTCCGTCTGCCCTCCGAGGCCGAGTGGGAGTTCGCAGCTCGTGGCGGTATCGCAGCTGAGAGCTATCCTTGGGGTGGCCCGTATGTCCGCAACCCGAACGGCTGCTTCCTCGCCAACTATGAGCCCCTCCGCGGTGCTTACGACGACGACGGTGGCGTGCGCACCCTGATAGTCGGACACTATGCCCCCAACGACTACGGTCTGTATGACATGGCCGGTAACGTTTCCGAATGGTGTGCCGATGCTTATGACGACAACACCTACATCGTGGCCAACGCCCTCTCCCCCTACTACAATTTCAACGCACAGGAGAGCGACCCTATCGCCATGAAGCGTAAGGTGGTTCGTGGTGGCAGCTGGAAAGACCAGAAATACTTCATACAGGTTCAGACACGCACCTTCGAATTCCAGGATACCAGCAAGTGCTACATTGGTTTCCGTTGCATACAGCCTTACCTCGGCCGTGTGAAGGGCGACAACCTGAAGACCGCTTCTAACATTTATTAATAGAAGCACCTACGTTCTCAAAGTTAAGAAAACAATACATCAATAATAAGTAAAAATAATATACTATGAGTTGGTTAGACAATCTAGTCCGAAGCAAAGGTTATAAAAACTTCATGTCGAAACTGTATGGATGGGGCGCAGCTGTCGTTATCATCGGTGCCTTGTTCAAGATTAACCACTGGCCTGGTGGTACTATCATGCTGATTATCGGTATGGGTACTGAAACTGTCATTTTCTTCCTCTCAGCCTTTGAGCCACCTCACGTTGAATTCGACTGGACCTTGGTTTATCCCCAGCTCGCCGGAATGGAAGACAGCGAAAGCCTAAGCAACATCACCAGTGGTGACGAAGTGGACAACCTCGTTTCCGTACCCGAGAGCAGCGACCCGCTGACTTCTCGGATAGACAAAATGCTCGAAGACGCCAATATAACGCCCGAGCTAATCGAGCGTTTGGGTTCTGGCATGAACAACTTGGCCGAAAGCGCGCAAGCCATGAATGGTATGGCCCAAGCTGCTGCTTCCACCGACAAGTTCGTCAGCAGCCTGGATGGTGCCGCCGACGCTGTCAACAATCTCCGCCATGCTACTGAAGCAGTCAATACCCTCACTACGATTTATCAAGAGACAGCTCAGGCACTGACCAGCGGCGACGCCTCCTACGCCGACGAAATGAAGAAACTGGCCGGTAGCCTTGCCTCTGTCAACGCTATGTACGAGATGCAGCTCCAAACCTCTACCAGCCAGCTCGAAAGCACCAAGGAGATTGAGGAACGCATCCACAACATGATGGTCAACTTCGCCGATTCCGCAGAAGGCGTACTCAAATACAAAGACCAGGTTGATGCCCTCACACGCAAGGTGGCTGAACTCAACAATGTCTATGGCAATATGCTTGCCGCTATGCAGACTCGCCTGTAAGAAACAAACTATTTACAACCTGAAACTCTTAGTCTAATAATAAAGTATGAGTGCTTCAAACTGTCCGGAAACCCCGCGACAAAAAATGATTCAGATGATGTACCTCGTGTACACCGCCATGTTGGCACTGAATGTGTCGGCAGAGGTTGTCGAGGGCTTCAAGACCGTAGGTAATGCCATGACTAAGTCCAATGAGAACATGGAGATTAAGTTACAGGACACCTACGAGAACTTCGAACTTGCCCTCAAGAACAACCCAGCCAAAGTTCAAGAGAAATATGAGAAGGCACAAGTAATTAAGAAACTTTCTGAGGACTTGGTATATTCCATTGATACTATCACCTATAGTTTCGTCGGCAAGATTGCCAAAGAAGCAAAGATATCCAAGATGAACCCCAACGACCGTGACGGGAAACCCATCGACATTAACATCAAACTAAAGAATGAAGATGGCAGCATCAACTTTGACAGTGTTGCCCGAGCGATGAAAGAAGGCGGATTCAGTTGGATAGACAAACTTGATGACAACCATGCGGGTACCCGCTACTTCCTCGGTGATGCCGAGGGTGCCGAGGTGACTGAAGGGGCTGCTTTCGATGTCAAGAAGATGATTCTTGCATACAAGAAGGCTGTCAAAGAAAGTCTTGGTGCTGATTCGACCCATGTACAATTAGGTCTTGACGTGGAAGAGTACCGACTCAATAGCGAGGGCAAACCCACCTCTTGGGAGCAACTGAACTTCAACAATACCGTTGCAGGTGCTGCACTCGTAACCCTTACCCGTATGAAGGCTGAAGTGATGAATGCCGAATTCGATGCTGTGAACATGCTGTTCAAGCAAGTACGCTCCAATGACTTCTCCTTCGACAAGGTGGCTGTTATCACCCGCGCCAACTCGCCCTACATCATGCAGGGTGGAAAATATGAATTGACCGTGAACGTGGGTGCCTACGACTCGAAGGCCAAATTTGAAGCCTCCGTCGGCGGTCAGCGTTTCGTCGCCAACGATTCGGGTGCTGTGGTCTACACCACTGTATGCAACACCACCGGTCCCAAGACCATCACAGGCACCGTTTATGTGAAGAACGACAACGGTACCGAAAGCTACGACTTCAAGCAGAGCTACTACGTTGCCGAGCCGATGGCCGTGTTTGAACTCACCGAGATGAATGTGGTTTATGCCGGTATCGACAATCCTATCAAGATTTCTGTACCTGGTGCGGCCGCACATAATGTGGTCGCCACCTTGGCCGACCCCTCCCAAGCATCCCTCGTCCCCGACCCCAATGCTGGTGCTGGACATTATGTAATCAAGCCCAAAGTCAACAAAGGCAAGATTAAGATTAATGCCGCCATTAAGGACGGAAACACCACACGACCCATGGGCTCCAACGAGTTCCGCGCCCGCCCGCTACCCGATCCTAAGATTTATCTGGGTGCGGCTGAAGCCGGTAAGGGTATACCCATCAACGACTTGAAGAATATGAAGGGTCCGTCGGTACGTTATGGTGCAGACTTCGCTTTCAAGATGAAGACCCCCCAAATCATCAAACAGACTATTGATATCACCAAGGTCAATGGTGCCACAGACCTGGAGAACAGAGGACCTATCTGGGGTGCCGATGTCTTGAGTTATATCCAAAAAGCCAAACCTGGATGCAAAATCACCCTCAGCATTGATGTCAGCATGCCTGACGGCTCTAAGAGAAATATCAGTAGCACATTCAGAATCACTAGATAAACATATAAATTACATACACCATGAAAAAAGTATTGTTTGGGCTCAGCCTTATAATCCTCGCCTTCGGTAGCGTGACCGTCAATGCACAGAACATCATCGAAGCAGAAGATGAGAACAATTTAACCAACTTCTACACACGCACGATGAGTACGTCGCGTCAGGCTATCCCCTACCCCAGCCTTCGTCAAAGCGACGTCATCTGGGAGACCTGTATATGGCGTACTATTGATTTCCGTGAGAAATTCAACCAGTTCTTCTACTTCCCCAAAGGAGAAGACTCCCTCAACAACAACCAAGGCCGTATCAACCTTGCATATCTTATCTACAGAAATGCCGCCAATGGTGAATTCGAAATCTTCGATGATGACGAATTAAAGATTCCCGTTGACTGGGACAACATGTACAGAAAGCTGAACAAGGCTGACTCTACCATGACCGACCCCATCTACGACGAATATGGCGAATTGATTGACGAGGGTCACGACACCATCAAATACAAGAACTTCACCTCCGATGACTACTACAAGATTCATATCAAGGAATACTGGTACATCGACAAGCAAGACACCCGTATGAAGGTACGTATTGTTGCTTTAGCACTGGTGGATGAAAACTGCAAAGAGGTTGATGGCGATATGGAGTGCAACCCCACTATCCGTTTCTGGATTCCCATGAACGACATGCGTGTTCGCAATATCTTTGCCCGCACCAACTCTTACGACATCTACAACAATAATGCCGAACGCAGCTACGACGAGGTCTTCGTCACCCGTTATTTTGACAGCTTCGTCACTCGTGAGACCAATACCTACAACCGTGGTATCCACGACTACCTGACTGGTGAGGATGCCCTGCTTGAGTCTCAAACCATCGAAGAGCGCATCTTCGACATCGAATCCGACATGTGGGAATACTAATGCGTAAACGCAATTCATACAGAAAGATTGCTTAAGAACATTCCAAAGTCAAATAAGAGCTAAGAGTAAACCCACTTATTCTTAGCTCTTATTGTTTACGGTAAGATTACTCTCATACAACATCATAAGAAGCATTGGACCCTTGAAAACAAAAAGATACATAATCCTCCTCACGCTTATTCTTCCCATCGGAGTACTGGCGCAGTATGTAGAGCCTCAACCTGGAGACTACTACAAGCGGAGTTTCATGTGGGAGAAGAAACCCCAGCAGCTGGATTATGTGCGGGAGTCTGATGTTTATTGGGAGAGAATCATCTGGCGTATAATAGATGTGCGGGAAAAAGAAAACCAATACTTCTACTTCCCCTCAAATCCTGAAGGAGTAAGAGGTCGAAAGAATCTGGCATACGTGCTATGGGACGCTATCAACGCAGGCGAGATAGAGCTGTTTGAAGATGACGAGATGAAGATACCTCTCGACTGTCTGAAAGTAATCGAGCGAGCCACCCGTAGCGACACCGTCCAGATGGAAGTGTACGACGACTACGGCGAAGCCGACTATACGACAGTCTTTGTCCCTCATGAGTTCAAGTCAGACGACATCTACCAATACATCATCAAGGAAGTTGCTTATCTCGACCGTTCCCGCAGCGGCATGCAGGTTCGCAGCATAGGACTTGCACCGATGGAAAGCCGCTTTAAAGTAATCGATGGGGAGACCGAATTTATGGGGACCGCTACCCTGTTCTGGGTTCCTATGCTGTCATACAATGTGCGCAACCTGTTGGCACGCAAAGAGACCTACTACCGCGAAAACTTGACCTCACTCCCCACCTGGGAGTATGCTTTCAACTCGTTCCTCTACAGCTCGTTCATCACCCGTGTGGACAACGTTTATAACCGCGCCATACACGAATACCTTACTGGTGAGGACGCTCTCCTTGAAGCGCAATGGATTGAGGAGGAAATCATGAATATCTCGTTAGACATGTGGGAATATTGATTCCCGCTTATCATTACGACTGCATCGAACCCGCTGCATAGCTGCGCCATTTTGCCAACACGGCGGCCATGTCCGACGGTATTGGTGCCTCAAAATGCAGATGCTGACCTGTCGCCGGATGTTCGAAGCCAAGGATTAGCGCATGGAGTGCTTGCCTTGGAAGCAACGAGAAACAATTGTCTACAAACTGCTTATATTTAGAAAATGTAGTACCTTTCAGAATCTTATCACCGCCATAGGGCGCATCGTTAAAGAGCGGATGCCCGATATGCTGCAGGTGTGCTCGAATCTGATGTGTCCGCCCAGTTTCCAGCACACATTCCACGAGGGTCACATATCCGAATCGCTCCAAAACATGCCAATGGGTGACGGCATATTTTCCCCGCCCTGGGTCATCGGTAACATGCATGATGCGCCTGTCCTGCGGGGCACGTTCTAAATTGCCAACTATCGTCCCCTCGTCCTCGTCGAAGTTACCCCACGCCAATGCGACATACTTGCGCTCAATGGTATGCTCGAAAAACTGTTTAGCAAGCACCACCTGCGCCTCCTCGTTCTTGGCGATAAGCAGAAGTCCCGACGTGTCCTTGTCAATTCGGTGAACCAGATACGGCACGATGGGGTTCCCCTGTTTGTCCTTCTTATCCTGATAATAATACAATAGGCCGTTGAGCAGCGTCCCTGTAAAGTTACCATAGCCGGGATGCACCACCAGCCCCGCCTGTTTGTTCACAATCAGCACATCATCATCTTCGTAAAAGACATCGAACGGGATATGCTCCGGGAGTAATTCAAACTCATGTGGGGGCTCGGGAAGAAGCACGCTGATAACATCGCACGGCTTGACTCTGTAGTTCGCTTTCACCGGCACCCCGCCCACTACGACACATCTGGCCTTAGCGGCCGCCTGTATCTTGTTGCGCGAAACACCCTCCAGCCGCATCTGCAGGTACTTGTCAATCCTAAGCATCTCCTGACCTTTGTCAACAACAATACGATGGTGTTCGTACAAGTCAGTCTCCTCTTGGCTGACTTCCAAATTGGATGTATCGGGTAATATCTCGTTAGTCATGATTGTCTATTAATAAACCACTATTTTATGCGGGGGCTCTGCGCCGACCTTCACCAGGTACAAGCCTGCCCTCAAGTTGCCAATTTCCACTTTGGCATTTGGCAACACCATGTCAGCCTTATATACCACTTGCCCCAATGTGTTGAATACAATGATAGGACTTGATGCCATCGGCTCAACAACGATGGTGCGCCCAAGGGCATAGGCTTTTGTGCTGCTATCGGACGCTCCCCTCACCGCCAGCGTGGCCTTCTGTCCAAAATAGGGCCTCAGCATCAAAGCACCCCTTAGAATGCTCGTCTGCCAGTTGTTGCCTGAACGATAGAGTATATTCTGCGAGGCATCGTTGTTTCTGTCAAAGCCGATATTGATATAGTCGGTTGAAAACTGTTCAATCCCGACATACACTGTGCCGCTGCACACCAACGGCTCTTCCAGAACATACCTCACATATTGATTGAACCCCTTAAACAACGGTTTGCGACGCGTAGCATCCTGATAAAGCACATTGCCAGGTACCCCGTTGGCATCATCCCATATCGTAATTTTGAACTTAATATCAGCATTCTGCTCGTTCAAAGTGCGGTTGAAATACAGATAGAGGGCCGTGAGCGTGTCCTCCACATTGAGGTGAAAGCGGACGGCAATACTAATCCGTGAGCTGGTGGAGGTAATACCATAACCGTTTTCGGGCGTTCCGTCATCGTAGGCATAGTAATTATCGAACACCTGCACAAAGCTGGCTGTGTCGTTCGACGAAAAAGCATCGCCGCTGACACCTTCGCGCACAGTGTGGACAATCTTGAACGTCGCTGGCTCACCATTCGCCACAGGGAAGCTATAACCGACCGGTGGACGGGCATGTGCTGGTGATGATTGGTATTGCAGCCCATTCCAAAAGACGGGCACATTTTCGAAGCCGCCATCATAATTATGAACCTCCGCACCGCCACCGTCATAGATGTGATAATGATAATCCGCAGCCAGCTCCTCTGAGAAAAGATTGGCGATGGTCACCTCCTGCGCGTCAGCCATCTCCGATGCCAAGAACTGTCTTGCCGGCATTGCCTGATAACGCTGCAACAGGGAGGGTGCGGGGTTGATGAAAGCCACGTCTCTTGAAGCCGTATCGCCCCGGTGACGCCCGGCATTGAGCAGCACATAATCGATATTCCACTGGTCGGCATTGCTCAGAAGCCCCTTCTTATTCAGGTTGCTAAGGGATGAGTAATTGCGGAAACGGAAACGGAAGTCAGCATTAAAATACTTGGCATCCGATATGCAGACATCATGAAACTGCCAATAACGGCCTGTCTGAGCAAACAGCGTGTCGGCAGCACAACCGCCGCTGCCCCATATCCAGTTCCAAGTATCATTGGCCGAGTCGTAGAACTCCAGCACCAGCGAGTCGCCCGCCTCCGGGGTGTCGCCCAGCCGCTCCCACATATTGCCATATCCGCCCCCGGGCAGATAGAAGAAACTCAAATACACCGAGTCGGCAGCCGACAGCGGACGCTGAAAGGGCTGAAAGAGGGTGTCGAGCCTTATGGGCAGCGACTCCAACGTGTCGCACGAGAACAGCTGCTCCGTCTCGCTAGGATAAAGCCTTCCCTCAGCGTCGAAGGCATCCAGGGTTGCCATCCCTCTTGTGGGGGGCAGCGGCGCATAGCCCTCGTTCACGAATGTCCCGCCCAATTGCCAACGACTGCCCGAAAGGGCTCCGTTGCAGAAGTCGTCAAAGAAAGGAAGGCGTACAGCCACTGACGATTTCATCGGCTCTGCCACCTGATGGCGCACCGGCAGCAACGCCTCCTGCGCCGACACTGTGCCTGCGGTCAGCAGAAGAAGCAGCACCACCACCGATGCTCTTGCCTTGCTATGGAATAGGCAGCTTATCATGCTATTCATTTACCAGTCCCAGCCGTCGTCAAAATCCGGGTCGGCATCAACTGTATAATCTTCGTAAAGGTCCAAATCGTTCTCGAAAATCTTGGTGGAATCCACCTTGAAATTCGAGATAATGCGTTCCACATCTTCCTCTGTGGCGTCACAATACCAGATGTCCACATAAGTACCCAGCGGATAACGGGTCACACCCGTATAGTCGGGGTTCAGCTTATAGCACACTGCGGTGCTCCTGTTGGTCACGCCCTCAAAATGCTCCTGTCCCACATTCATCGATGCCGAAAGGATTCCTCTGCGGGCTTTGGCTGGCAGCTGCCCGATGACGAAGGGGACACGGGTGCCGGTAGGGGTCTCGCCCATGCCTACCGTCAGGTCCACCACATCGTTCTGATTCATCTTCTGCCCTGCGTAGACCATCTTGCCATTACTCGTAGTCTCCAAGATGACATTGCGGTAAGGGCTGTCCACGAAGCGCAAACGGCCACAACGCAGCCCCGCGGCCTCCAATGCCGAGACCGCGCTCCGCACCGTCATATTCGACAGCTCCGGCAACACCACGTCCGACGGGGCATACGACGTCACGGTGACATACACCTTGCGGTGGGTCTTAATCATCGTCCCGGGCTTGGGGTCTTGCTGAATCACAATGCCGCCCTCTTTCTCCTCATCGTAAACCGAGTCTATCACGACATATTGGAGCGACAGCACATTCTCCTCCTCAAGCTGCGCCAACGCCATCCCGCGAAGGTCGGGCAACTCATACTCTTTGCCCTGGCGCGCCACAATCTTGATAAACATGAAACATAGAAACACTATCACTACCGATACTGCCAGCATATACAGCAGGTGCTTAACCAACGGATGTTTCTTAAAAAAGGTACTATTCATAATCTGCAATCTCGATGTTACTGTTTTGTATAACGGATGAGTGCTATTTTTATTGTTGCATGCAAGTATTAATTGCCCTCATGCCTGCACCCGTCAGCCGCACAGCTCGCCCAAAAGGGTGGCAGCCGTGCAACCCGTCACCTTAACACGCACATACTGCCCTGGCCGCACGTCGTGGCGGTCAAACACAATCACCTTGTTCTGGCTGTTCCTCCCGAAGAGCTGCTCCTTGCTCCTGTGCGACTCGCCTTCCACAAGCACCTCGAAAGCCTTGCCCACCTCCTTCTGGTTGTTCTCCAAGGCTATCTGCCCCTGCAGGGCAATGATTTCCTCCAGTCGGCGAGTCTTCACCTCCTCGGGCACATCGTCTGCCAGATGTTTCTCGGCATAGGTGTTGGGGCGCATCGAGAACTTGAACATATAGGCGTAATCGTACCGCACCTTGCGGAACATCTCCAAGGTCATCTGATGCTCTTCCTCGGTCTCTGTGCAGAACCCGGCAATCACGTCGGTGGTGATGGAGCAGTCGGGCATATAACGTCTGATGGCATCGATTCTGTCCAGATACCAAGCAGAATCATAGTGGCGGTTCATCAGCTTCAGCATTCTGTCGCTCCCGCTCTGCACCGGCAGATGGATGCACTTGCAGATGTTGTCGTACTTCGCCATCACCTCCAGCAGCTTGTCGCTAAGGTCTTTGGGGTGCGATGTGGCGAAACGCACTCGCAACATCGGACTAATCGAAGCCACGCGGCCCATCAGCTGGGGAAAGTCGACCATCGTCTCTTCTCCCTCGGCCCCCTGGCCGCTTTTCCAGCGGTACGAGTTCACATTCTGCCCCAGCAGGGTCACCTCCTTGTATCCTTGCTCAAAGAGGCTCCGCGCCTCTGCCACGATAGTTTCGGGGTCGCGGCTTCGCTCACGCCCTCTCGTGTAAGGCACCACACAGTAGGCGCAATAGTTTTGGCATCCCCGCATGATGGAGATGTACGCCGATATGCCGTTGCTGCCCAAGCGCACAGGCTCAATATCCGAGTAGGTCTCCGTGGTGCTCAGCTCCGTCTCCGCAGCCTTCACCCCCTGCTGGCGCACCTGCTCCAAGATACTCGGCAGCCGTCTATAGGCGTCGGGACCCACCACAAAGCTCACATTCTCCTCCTCCACCATCAGCTGGCTCTGGAGGCGTTCAGCCATACATCCCAATATGCCAATGCGCAGCTGGGGATGCTTCTGCTGAAGGGCGCGCAGCTCCCTCAGGCGCTTCCTTATCCGCTGCTCGGCATTGTCCCGTATGGCACAAGTGTTTATCAGCACATAGTCGGCGTGGGCGATGTCTGCCACCACGTCATAGCCCTCCTTCTTCAGGAGCGAGGCCACGATTTCGCTGTCTGCGAAGTTCATCTGACAGCCGTATGTCTCTATATATACATTCATCTTTCTCTCTGTTATATCTTCTTCACCGCCACCAGACGGTCGTAACGGTCGCTCGGCGCCCTGTAATAGACGAACACCGTGTAGTTGTTAGGGGTCTCATAGTGGTCGCCCTCCAGGGTGGCCGTCATGCCCTCGGTCTCCCCGACGGGCACAAAAAGCAGCTGGTAGGCATAATAGCCCTGTTTCAGCTGCAGCCTCAGCGTATATGCCTTCTGCTCGGGGCGGTACTCCATGCGGCTGCGCTCGTCCATGTGCCACTGGGTCAGGTCTCCCACCACGTAGATGTTCCCATTCATATAAGGGTACTTCATCGGCAGGGTGAAGTTCACCTGCACATAGTCCGCCTCGGTCTGCTTGTTGGTGCGGTCCCACACATTCACCTTCATCCCGCCGTTGAGCGTCTGCTCAGCCACATAATGCAGCTCCGAGCGGTCCTCCAACGGCTTCAGTATCGCATACCACTCGCCACCATATTCCTCAATACGGTACACATTGTACATCGATGTGCGTATGTTGCTGATGTCGAAATAGCGGAAGCTGTTGCCGCCCCAGAAGAGGTTGCAGGGACGGTTGCGGTAGCACAACGCCCCCCGGTCATAACCGCTGAACTCCAACTGCCTGCGGTTGTCCTGCCGCCCATTCTGCTGCACCACCACGGTGTAATAGGCCGGGTTGAGCGACGGCGGGAGCAGCTCCCCGGCATAGTCGCGGTTGTTGTCGACCGTCACGTCCACCTCGCGCTTCTGAAAGATGGCGCTGTTGTCATAGGGCGACCCCACCGCCACGTCGGCCTTCACCGACATCTCCACCACACAGAAACGGCGGGTGAACAACACGCTGTCGGGATACTCCTGCGGCGTAACCTCCACCACATAGTTGCCCGAAAGCAGCAGGCGGCTGAACTGCGCCGGAATGTATTGATAGTAGTTCACATAATCCACCATGGTGGTGAACGAACTGTTATAATTCTCTATCGGGCCCTCCTCGAAGCCGCTGATATACTCGCTTGGCTCCATGTCGTCCACCTGCCAACGGCTGTCGCAATGCCGTATGCGGTAGCGGTAGTTGTCGGCCTCGGCACCCAGCATGTCGAACCGCAGCAGCATCCTTTCCTCGCTGCCCAGCAGCAGGATGGGGGCTTCCAACTCCACGCCGTTCTTATACAGCGTCACCGTCTTCACCCGCTCCACCCAGTTCGAATCGGTCACCACTTGCGCGTACAAACCCTTGCCACGGCCCAACGCCATCGCAAACAACACCATGAACAATAAGAAGATACGTCTATTCATCGAACTAAATATAACGTGCAAATTTACATAAAATAATTGGATTATCGTCCCTGCCAGCAAAATAATTCACTAAAGTTTGACATGTCAAGGGTGGTATGTGCATACCCGTTGCGGCGGATTTGCAATCCGCCGCAACAAAAACAAAAGAAGCGCCGCAATGCGGTGCTTCCAAATGGTGGTCTGTGGCAGATTCGAACTGTCGACCTCTTCCGTGTGAAGGAAGCGCTCTAAACCAACTGAGCTAACAGACCTTTCTCTTGTCTTCGTTCATAAAAAAAAGCGAAGCGTGGCTTCGCCCTTTTTGGTGATCTGTACAAGATTTGAACTTGTGACCTCTTGCCTGTCAAGCAAGCGCTCTAAACCAACTGAGCTAACAGATCATTTTTCTCTCTCAAAAAGCGGGTGCAAAAGTACGAACTTTTTCCGAATTGGCAAAATATTTTTTTCAAAAAACCTGCAACTGGCTGATACTAAACGTCACTTTTTTCTTCGGCGCACATCCGACGGGGCTCCTTTTTTGCCCTCTGCGCCCTCCGAAACGGCAAAAATCGCCCTCCCTGCGCACACTTTTTTCATGCCCCCGCGCCCCCTCCGCCCCGCCCCTCCCCCACCCTGCAACCCAGGCGGGGGCGGCAGGCCGACTTTAAGAGTTGTTAACAATCGGAGACCTGAAAAAACAACGCACCCCGCACCCCGGGCTAAAAAATATTAGGCTAGGCATCAGCTTGTTACGCGAAAAAGTAGAAAGAAAAAGACAATTATTAAAAAAATAGTACTATCTTTGCAATCCTTTTTTAAGAGGAAAATAAAGCAAATTAATAATACGCATTACTAAACAAAAATGAAAACACAAACAACCAACAAACGGACGGACTACGCCGCCCCCCGCATCAAGGTGGTGTCCTTCATGGTAGAACAAGGCTTCGCCGGTTCGAATTTCCAGAATGCGAGCATCCCCGCCACAGAAAACACCTCAGGAGTTCCCTCTATGGAATCAGTAAATCAAGCAACCAATAATGGTACACTAACTGGTTACTTCTAATAATTCACTCACCAACTACATTCTAACACATCTCTACTATGAAAAACACCCGAATCTATTTAGCAGCCATGGCTGTTGCCATGCTCTTTGTCACCTCCTGTAAGAAGGAAACCGTCAACAACCTGAGCTTCACCGCCCGCCTAGAAACCAGCTCCTCTGACTCCAAAACCACTCTGGATGGCACCACCCTCAAATGGAATTATGACTCAGACACAGTGAGAATATATGATGCCAATGGGAGCTATGACGATTTTGCTGCGGATACCCTCCCTTCGCACGATAACGATCGCACATGTGCAGAGCTGATTCCTTCTGGAAGCTCCGAGTTGGCCGGCACAAGTCATTACACAGCCATCTACCCCTCAAGCATATGCAACTCCAATGCTTCTACGGTCACCCTGCCTAGTGTGCAAGCATCCACCAGTGGCGAGCTGACCGGGTATCCCATGTATGCCGAGTCGGACAGCAAGTCGCTCCAGTTCAAGAACCTCTGCAGCGTGCTGAAGCTGTCGTTGACCGGCTCGCAAACCGTCAGCAAGATTGAAGTGGTGACCGACAAGTACATCAACGGCACCTTCAACATCACCGTCACCGACGGCATCCCCACCCTCGCCGCCGCCCGCACCACCGACCACAAAAAGGTCACCACCCTGACGTTGAGCTCCCCCGTGACGCTCACCTCCACAGCCCAATATTTCTACATCTACCTCCCTGTCCAGAAATACAAATACATCAAAATAAACATCTACAACGCTTCTGAGCAGATTTTCACCAAGGCCGCCACAATAACCAACGGCGTCACGCTCCAACGCAGCCAATACCACCTGCTGGAATTCTCCAACATTACGTTTGTACCAAACACCCTTAGCGGCGAATTCCATGTCTCTCCAACCCAAACGGTCTCCTTCTCCAAAGGCAACCTACTCGTCGTAAGTGGTAACACCTACAAGTTTGCCGACAACCAATATGACCATAAAGAGGGTAACAATCCTAGCTACACCACATGGCTCTATCAATGGGGAAGCAGTAGCGCCTCCACAATGAATACCCCTTGGACAGCAAGTGATGCTACTATTCAGAATGATAACAGCAACAGCAGCGCCTGGCGGTGCCTGACACAATCCGAATGGGACTACCTTCTTAAATACAGCACCCACAGAGTAAGCTACTACAACAAGGATGGGGAATTGCAAGAACCCAATACCAATTATAGTTATACACTTGGCACCGTTAATGGGGTTCATGGTATGCTTATCTTCCCGGATGTGTTCTACTGGCCGCTGGATGAAAAAGAGGCTGTTTTCAGAGGTTCATACACTGGCCATGCGTGGGGGGATAACACTAACTCCTTTACTCTTGCACAATGGAAGATACTTGAAGGGGCCGGCTGCGTATTCCTACCCACAACTGGCCGTAAACGTCCTAATTATAATAGTGCCGACCGAGAATCAACCTATGGCTATTATTGGTCCAGCACACCAATAGATTATTCCTCCTCCGCAAAGCATCTAACTATTTCGGAAACATCTTCTGCATTCTCAGATAATAACCTTAGCGGCAAAGAATACTACTATGCCATCCGCTTGGTCAAATACCTTAACAACTAATCAAATTGTCTTATTAGATAGAGGAAGGTCGGGGAACGGAAGTTTCCCGGCCTCTTCGTTTTAGATTCTTAGCGGGGACGGGGTCAGGAGGGGATTTTGCTTCTTTTTCCGCTGCGCGACGGTTCTTTTTAGTTAGCGTTTTGTTCCTGTGACTGAAATGAAACAGCAATAAAACAGAAAAAAAATAGATACAATATAGAAGCTAGGTAGCGGCTGCGGTGCGGGCGCACCTTGGCGACAGGGGCGGCCTGCGGCCTGGTCGGATGTGGGAGGCCTTAGGCGGGGCGCGAGATACGGCGGATGGAATGGAGGGTGTGGGTGAGCTGGAGAGTGTCGCTGTTGATGATTCCCGCTGTGGCGGATTTGCAATCCGCCACCACTGAGAAACGGATTTGCAATCCGCAATGGTTTCCCCGCTGTGGCGGATTTGCAATCCGCAATGGCTTGTGTAAGGGGGGGGGGACAGAGGGCCACCACTGCATGGTGGCAGTCCATTCTTGTTGTTGTACAATCCGGTACATATTTTTTTTAGCATAAGAGGGCATGGTTTCAGAAAAAAAGCGTACCTTTGCAGTTTGTAAGAAACTGAGTCTTTTCACTTAAAAAATTATATCACAATGAAAAAAGTAGTTTTATCAATCGCGATTGTTGCTTTCGTGGGATTGTTTGCCTCCTGCTCGAAGAACTGCACCTGCACCAACTATCTGAATGGCGAGAAGAAAGGCACAACCGAAATCAGCAAGGACAAACTGAGCGACGGCCAGAAATGCTCCGACCTCAGCACCATTGTCACCATCAACGGCAAGAAGAACGGCACTGAGTGTCACGGCTGATGCGCTTCCACAACTAGAAGAAAGGCTGCCCGGTCGCCGGGCAGCTTTTTTTTTGTTGTGCCGCCCCGCTGCCTGCTGTGGCGGATTTGCAATCCGCCACCCCTGAGAAACGGATTTGTAATCCGCAAGGGCTTGTATATTGGTTATGTTAAGGGGATTGGAAATCCCCGGCTCAGTTGAGACGGATTGCAAATCCGCCTCAGCATACAATAAAACTGCGCCACACGCGTTATTAGTTAATGACACCACTTACAACACCGATTTCGTTTGTCACCACCACAGTGGTGGACTGGGTGGATGTGTTCACCCGATTACAATACAAGGAAATAGTTGTCGATTCATTACGGTACTGTCAAGAAAACAAGGGACTGAGGATTTTCGCGTGGGTGCTGATGAGCAACCATATTCACCTGATAATGGGCATAGACACGAGTCTGCATAACAACAATTATGCAGAATACTCGAAACGGCTGTCGGACATAATACGCGACTTTAAGAAGTTCACGAGCAAGAGGCTGGTGAAGGCCATCAAGGACAATCCACAAGAAAGCCGTAAAGAATGGATGCTTGACCGCTTCTGGTTTTCGGGGGCTCATGACAATAAGATAAAGGAATACAGATTTTGGCAAGAAGGATACTACGGCGAGGACATCTATTCGATGGAGTTTTTGAGGCAGAAGATTGACTATGTACACATGAACCCGGTGAAACAGGGCGTTGTAGGCCGTATGGAAGATTATTCCTATAGTTCAGCACCGAACTATAGTGGGAAGAAAGGTCTGCTTGAGGTTGAAGTAGTATGCTGATGTGGGGGATGTACCCGCTGTACCCGCTGTGGCGGATTTGCCCGCTGTGGCGGATTTGCCCGCTGTGGCGGATTTGCAATCCGCCACTACTGAGAAGCGGATTTGCAATCCGCAAGGGGCTTGTGTATGGGTTATGTTAGGGGGGATTGGAAATCCCTGGCTCGGCTGAGGCGGATTGCAAATCCGCCTCAACTGCAAATCCGCCTCAACAGCAATAGGGTAGGGGGATTGGAAATCCCCGGCTCGGCTGAGGCGGATTGCAAATCCGCCTCAACAGCAAATCCGCCTCAACTGAAACTAGAGCCGACGAATGGAATGAAGTGTGTGGGTGAGCTGGCGGGTGTCGCTGTGGACGATGCCCCGGGGGGTGAGGGTGTCGATGCGCACCTGACCTGAAGCATGTACTATCTGGTTGTCGCCAAGGTAGATGCCCACATGGATGATGCGGCCTTCGGCGTTGCAGAAGAAGCAGAGGTCGTCGCGCTGCGCCGCCGCCAGGGTGGCGACGGGGGTGCCTTGGGTGACCTGCTGCGAGGCGTCGCGGAGGAGGGGGATGCCACAGGCCTTGAAACATACCTGAGTGAGGCCGGAGCAGTCGATGCCCATGGCCGTGCGGCCGCCCCAGAGGTAGGGGGCGCCAAGGTAGCGGGTGACGGCCACGTCGCTGGGCGAGGCGTGGCGGGGGGTGGGCGAAGGAGGCAGGGGATCGGCGGCGGGGGAGCGGTATTGCTTGTTGTCGACCCAGCCCTCGTAGCCGTCGTAATGGCAGCGGATGCGCGACCATTTTTCCTGCCGCTCGAGGATGTCGAAGGTGTCGTCCAGCAGGAGCTGGTTGACCATCTCGGATTTGTCGGAGGGTTCGAGCCGCATGGGAACGGCGCAGAGGAAACAATAGCCAGTCATGTTAGGTTTTATTAAAGGGATTTCTATTTATCAAGAATTAGTGAATTGGAGAATTTGTAAATTGCATATTTTGAATTTGGCAAGGATTTGAGACTTTAATTGCATGCAATTAATAGAAGTGTCCTTAATGCGACAGATGATTATGAAAGGAAGTTGACTCCATATTATTCATTTTATAGAAGTCTCCTCATTACAGCGCGGCTAAAGCCGGCCCCGCTCGATGGAGAGGACGATGCGCTCGATGAGGTTGTCTTCCTTGTTGTGCTTGGGGTCGTATTGTGCTTTGAGGTTGTAGCCGAAGAGGCGGGCGAAGGTCTGGTAGAAGCCGGCGCGTATCTTGCCACGAAGCTCGTCGACGAGGACGTAGGAGGTGCGGCCAGTTTCGCGGTCGATGAGCTTGAGGAGCACCATGCCCTGCGAGATGGTGCAGGCCTTGAGTTCGTCGCTGAAGTCGGCCAAGAGGTCTTTCTCGGCCTGCTTGATGGCCTCTTTGCGGTCGCGCTTGGACATGCCGGCGACGCGGAGTTCCAGCTCGTCGAGGCGCTGCTTGCCTATCTTGGCATAGGGGAGCATCTTCTTGACGTTGCGTATGAGCTTTTGATTCTTGCGAATCTCTTTTTCTGTGAGCAGGGAGCCCGATTCGACGACCTTCACCTCCTTGAGGCGGTAATAGGGAATGGTGTCGCCCTCGACGATGATGCCGAAGCGCACCTTGCGGGTGGCATCGACCTGTCCTAGAGCAGGTAGAGACAGCGCAGAGGCGACTGCCAGCAGGGCTATGAAGAGAACCTTTTTCATAATTGTCTTCATAAATTTCCTCTATAACTCAAAAAAGTCGAAAATATTTTGTACTTTTGCAGCATGAAAAATAAGTTGGCTGATTTTAACTTTTTTTATAGCCTGCTGCTGCCGGTGGTGCAGTACGGGGTTCGGTGTCATTACCGCCGCCTGATAGTGAAAGGCAGGGAGAATGTGCCATGGGGCGAGCATTTCATCTTCGCCCCCTGTCATCAGAATGCCCTGATGGACGCGCTCATCGTGTTGGAAATCACCCATAGCAAGGTGGTGTTCCTGGCGCGGGCGGACATCTTCCAGAAGCCGGTGGCGCGGTTCTTCCTCACATGGCTGCGCATCAGCCCGGTGTACCGCATCCGTGACGGGCGAGACCAGCTGTCGCGCAACGAGGCCATCTTCCAGACCTCGCGGGAGGTGATAGAGTCGGGGGTGCCGCTGTGCCTGATGGCCGAAGGGCGACACAACGACCGGCACCAGCTGCTGCCGCTGGTGAAGGGGATGTTCCGCATTGCCTGCAGCGCACAGAAGGAGCTGGGGAACGAGCCGCTGTATATCGTCCCGGTAGGCGTGGATTACGACCATTATGAGGACCTCTACCACAGTGTGTGCATCAACATAGGCAAGCCCATCAGTGTCACGCCTTTTATGGAGGAGTATGAGAGCAACGAGCCGGTGGCGCTGAACCAGATGCGTGCCGCCCTGACCACCGCGCTGAGGGGTCAGATGCACCATGTGGGGAGCAAGGAGCGATACGACGACGAGTATGCCTACTGCCACCTGAAGACGCAGGAGACGCTGCGCGAGCTGAGGCTGCCCAACACGGTGTGGGGACGCTTCATGGCGCGCAAGCATGTGAGCGAAGCCTTGGCCGCACTGCCCGAAGAGGAGCGCGAGCCGCTGTACGACCAGGGGCGCACCTTTGCGGAGGACTGCCAACGACGGAGGGTGCCGCTGTGGTTTGCCTCCAAGGGATGGACCCCGGCGAAGGGGGTGCTCTCGTTGGGCGCAGTGCTGCTGACGCTGGCGGGCATCTCGTTTATATGGAAATACTGGCTGCTGAGCAACGTAGTGGTCTACTTGCCCACCAAGCCGCTGGTCAAGCGGATGATACAAGACCCGCAGTTTCGCAGTTCGGTAGACTACGGCATCCGCCTGCTGCTGCAGTTCATCAACGCGATAGTGGTGTTTATAGTCTTCACCTGTACCCACAATGTGCTGTGGGGGCTGGGGATGGTAGGGCTGTGCACGCTGAGCGCATGGGTCACCCCCCGCATCTTTGTCATGCTGCGCGACGTGTGGTACGGGCTGAAATCACTTGGGAAGACTTCTGAATAAAAACCCTCAAAGCGAGGGCGTGCAATAGTGCATCGGATGAAAGTGGCGCACTTCGACCGCTTTCAAGAATTGTAGCGGGCCGCGGAGCATCTCTTGCTCCAAACGGGGGTCCACAGGGAACATGGCGTGGTCAAGCCGGGGGTGGTCTTTGCGGATGTCGCGTACGATAGAAAGAAACAGCTTCTCCATCTGTTCGGGTGTCACCTTCACATGGCTGCTCATATCCTCCTCGTCAGCCATGTCGGATTCGGGGAAATACCAGTTATTGCAATCCCCTGCATGAAATACTGTGGTGCCGTCGCGGAGGGTGACCACGGTGCTGACTCCCACATCAGTAGAGCGATATACTTGTAGCTTGAAATAGGGTGTTTCCACCGTATCGCCAAACCTGAGGATGGCAAGAGGCAACGCCTTGTCTATGCGGCGTCGTTTGACGGTATCATACGATGGCAGCAGGTGCCAGTCTTCCGACGCGCGTGCTTTGCACCATTCCACTATCTCAGGGTTGAAATGGTCCTCGTGGAAATGAGAGACGATGAAATAGACGGCCTTCTGCTCCCGCTCGGCCTCTTCGAGGAATTTGGGCAGCAGGCCATCGGGGTCGCGCCAGTAGTCGTAGACGATGAGGAAGTCCTCCTCAGAGAGGAGGAAGCAGCTGTGGTAGATATAGTGAAGGTGCATGAATTACAGTTTGGGAGCGAACTGGATGATGATGAACTGCTCGTCGAAGCAGATGTCCTGGAGGGTGACGCGCTCGAAGATGGGCGCGAGGTTGGGACTTTTGCCCAGCGAGAGGAGTATCTGGTTGCCGCCAAGCATCTGCACCATTTCCATGCCGGGGCGGTTTTTGGCCTGGTTGAGGGCGGTGCGGAGCATAAACTCGATGGCAGCACCTCCGCTGAAGGAGAGGAAGAGGTCGGTGCCCTCGATGCGCTCGACGTTGATGTCGACACCCACGGAACCCATGAGGGGTACCTGGTGGGCGATGCGGAGGGTGTGGGGTCCGCCGTAAGACATGGGTACTTTCTGCCCGGCCTTGCTTTCTGCCAGCTGTTCTATTTCGGAGTAGGACAATCTAAACTGCATGAGGATGAGATTTTATAGGGTACTGTAGTTTCTTTTTTTTGCAGAATAACGCGTATGTGGAAAAAAAATTGTATCTTTGCACTTTGAAATAATAAATAGAAATACCATGAAAGTTAGAGAACTTGTCGAAAAATTGAACCTTAAGGTGCTGTCTGGAGCCGATGGTTTGGACCGCGAAATAGAAGGCTGCTATGTATCAGACCTGCTCAGCGATGTGATGGGCAATGCCGAGATGGGCAATGTGTGGGTCACGTTGCAGGTGCATAAGAATGTGATGGCCATTGCCTCGCTGAAAGAGCTGGCCTGTGTGATACTGGTGAAGGGCCAGACGGCCACCGAGGAGACACTGGAGCAGAGCAACGAGGAGGGCATCCCGTTCCTCAGCACCACGATGGAGACCTTTGAGACAGCAGGAAAGATATACGAATTGATTAAATAAACTGACAGGGGATTGCGCGGAGCAAAGGATTCCCAATTCACGATTCACAATGACTCCCTTTAAGGCGGATTTGCATATCCACACGGTGCTGTCGCCCTGTGGCGACTTGGAGATGAGCCCCACGGCTATCGTGGAGCGCGCATTGGCACGTGGGTTGGACATGATAGCCATCACCGACCACAACACCACCCGCCAGGTGAAGGTGGCACAGAAGGTGGGGCGCGACCGCGGGCTGTTCGTCCTGGGGGGCGTGGAGGTGACCTCGCAAGAAGAGGCGCACTGCCTCTCCTATTTTGAGACCGACGAGCAGCTGGACGAGTTCCAGGAGTTTCTGGATGCCCACCTGCCTCCCATCCCCAACGACGAGGACCGTTTCGGCTACCAGCTTATCGTGGACGAGAACGACGAGATTGTGGGCGAGGAAGAATACCACCTGCTGAACGGCATTGACGTGGACATCGACGGCATCTACGAGGAGGTGCACCGGATAGGCGGGCTGTTCGTCCCGGCGCATGTGAACAAGGGCACCACCTCGCTGACCAGCCAGCTGGGTTTCGTGCCGCCCGACCTGAAGGCCGACGGCTTGGAGATTAACCGCTTCACCACCCGCGACGAGATGCTGAAGAAATTCGCCTACCTGAAACGTTTCAACTTCATCACCGACAGCGACGCCCACTTCATCGACAATGTGGGCGACGTGTACAACGTCATCTATATGGAGCACCGCACTTTCGCCGAGTTCCGTATGGCCCTGAAAGGCGAAGAGGGCCGATGGATAGACACCATGGCCTTCCGCGAGGCCCCGTTGAAGAAGATTTTATAACCCCATCCCCGACTTGGTACGAGAAAGCGTGTTGCGACACACTATATAGGCGTAGCATGCCGAGGGCATATACTGTAGGTTGCCCCACGGCAGTCTGTTCAGCCCGCTGGTGGTCATGATGGTGACAAAAACTTATGGTGGGTTCTATTAATTCGTTTTTGAGAGCGCGTGCCTTCAGCACGCTGTGATGTATTTACTTGATATACCCCACACTATTAGTGCGGGGATATTGAAAGTTTGCCCCTCCGGGGCAATTTATAGAAGCTCCTTTATAGGAGTTGGCTATTCGTTGTGGTAGGGCTCGTGGTGGAGGATGGTGAAGGCGCGGTAGAGCTGCTCTACGAAGAAAAGGCGCACCATCTGGTGGTTGAAGGTCATCTGCGAGAGGGATATTTTGTCGTGGGCAACAGCATAAACCGAAGGGGCGAACCCGAAGGCTCCGCCGACTACGAAGACCAGGTTGCGTGTGCCAGCATTCATCTGTTTTTGTAAGTACTGGGAAAAGCCTACCGAGGTGTTTTCTTTACCGTGCTCGTCGAGAAGCACAATGCGGTCGACCCCTTCTAGCCGTTTCAACAACAAGGCGCCCTCGCGTTCTTTTATCTCGTCGGGCGATGCCTTCTTTTGGTCTTTGAGGGCGGGGATGACCTCCAGCTCGAAGTTCACATAATGTTTGAGCCGCTTGACATAGACATCGATACCCTCTTGGAGATAGGGTATGTCGGTTTTGGAGATGACGAGGAGGCGTATGTTCATGAGGCGTGGGATATATGGAGTATAATGAATGGTGCGAGGGGTCGGAAGAGGCAGCACGGGAGGCGGTTGAGCAGTCGGGAGAAGAAGCCTTTGACACCCTGTCGGTGGGTATTGTAGAATCCGTTTTGGACGGAGAGGGTAGCATGATAAGGAAGAAGGAGAGCTTGGTAGTCCTCAATGGGCAGAATCCGCTCCGTCCAGCTTCCGGTAGCGGGGTCGCAAGTGTTGTATGGGTCGGCCAGACGGTTCGGAGTATGGCTTTCAACGGCGGCATGGATGTCGGGATAGGTGAGTCCTCGTGTGTCGGTTGCCCAGATGTCGGCCTCCCAGTCCTTCATCAGGGGGAAGTTGTCGAGGATGTATCTCTTGCGGAGAGCATGAAATCCAGGTGCTCCTCCATGTCCTTGTTCATCGGACTGCATGATGCGGTGCAGTCTACGGACCACATGAGGGTTGAAGGGGGTGGAACCCGTGGTGAAGAGCATCGGCAGGGCGGGATTGATGGCGAAGATGTCGGCGAAGAAGTCTTCGAGACGATATATATGCTCGATGACGTCCATGCCGAGGAGCAGGTTGGGCATGACATTGTTGCTCCGACACCATTGCCGCAAGATGGCCGCGTCGCCCAGCAGCACCTCGTCGGGTCCGAACCCCACCTTGCCGGACACTGCTTGCACCGTTTCAACGGCCTGAGGGTTGGTGTCGACATAGATGACCTTGCCGATGCCCATTGTCTTGGCAGCAAGGCTGAGAAAGCCGTGGCCCCCTCCGTAGTCCACCATGATGATGTCCTCAGCCGGACGTTTCAGTTCGCCAAGCATCCGGTGCAGGCAACGATGGTAAATCTCAAGATAGTAGTCGATATTAGGCAGCAGACGACGGATGTAATTACGGCTGTAATCGCTGATGGGGAGACTGTCGTAGTCAAGGGTCTTCAGTATTTGCAGCATGTCCATTATAGTTTAAGCAATCTGCGGAGCAGCGGATTGGGACAACGGGTAAGCTGGTAATAGGTGGTAGGCTGCGCCCCATAGAGGCTGTAGGAATAGGCGATGGCGGGGTTCATGCTTCCTTCGAAGTCGAAGCTGCGGCAACGGCCAGAGAGCTGTTGCAGTATCAGCCAGAAGAGGAGTGCCGAGGCACCGTTATGGTGTTGGGGGGCAAGTGCGGAGAGGAGGGCGTAGGCGCAATGGCTGTCGTAGGCCACGAAACGTGCCGCCTGTAGGATTCCCTCACTGTTGCGAAGCCCTAGGAGGATGCCCTGTGAGCGTTGGAGGGCAGCGGTGATGACACGTATGATAAAGTCGGGCGAGAGAAGGTCTTTCTCCCCTCGCGACTTCCAATAGTCGACATGGAACTGAGCAAACACCGATGGGGAAAGGTCGTAGTCGGGGATGAGCACCTTTTCAGCTTGAAGGATATGGCGTTGCCGACGGCGTTTGTCAAAGTGGGCGAACACCTGCTGGAGGTCAGAGATGTCCTCGAGGCGGTAGGTGACGCGGGGTGAAAGGGCATACTCGTCCCATCCTTTCAACTCTGTTACCGAAGGGGCGAAGTTCTGCTGGAACAATGTAAGCCTTAGCGACTGGAGGTGGGCACGCAGCTGTATGTCGGCATAGTCTTGAAGGTCTTTGGAGCTGTACCACGGCCCATTGTACTGGGTCAGCTGCGGCTGCAGCACATAGCGCAGACCCATCTTCGAGCCGATGAGGTATGGAAGTGCGGCGATGATATTGCCGTGGTCGTCATGGGCGAGAGCAACATCCCATCGTTTGCCCTGGCAGACAGCTTCCATCCACCAATATTGCAAAAACAGAGGAATCGAAGACCCCTCTGTTTCGCATATTTCTTTGTATTGTTCTTTGTTGTTGATGGGACGTTGGATTTACTAGTATTACTAGTATTTTCTGGCATTACTAGTGTTGCTAGATTATTGAATCACTACGGTGACGCGGTTGTTGGCCAGACGTCCGCTATAGGTATTGTTGTCGCCCACGGGGTCGTCTTCGCCCTTGGCAGCAATCTCGATGCGGTTTTCGGCGATGCCACGCTTCATGAGAGCCTTCTTAATTTCAACAGCGCGCTGGCGGGAAAGTCCCATATTGTAGGCCTCAGTGCCCACGTTGTCGCAGTAGCCTGTGAGCAAAACCTCGAAGCCGCTTTCTTGCTTGAGGTAGTTGGCCAGATTATCCAATTCGGGGATGTAGGAATCTTGGATGGTGGCGTCGTTGGGGAAGAACTTGATGTCGGCGAAAGTGCGTGCGTCCTTAGCGGCGCTGGCCAAGAGGTCGACCTTCTTGGAGCTGAAGTCGACGATAAGGCCTACGCGTATGACATCGTCGGTGGGTTGTGGGTCGGTGAAATAAGAGGCGTCCTTCCAATAGCGCCAGTCGACCTCGGCCACCTTGTAATTAATCTTGTTCTTCATCTCCTTCTCAAGTACGATGTCGCGAAAATAGTCGAGGGAGATGAGGGCTTCCATCTGAGCAGCGGCAGCTAGCTCGTCATGCTGGTCTTGGTCGGTGATGGTGGGGTTGATGGCATAGACGGCATAGATGTGCATGGGTATGCGGCCGGCGGTGGTGAGATAGTCCATCACAGGGTCGAAAGTGCCCCAATCGCGCTGGCTATCCTTCTGCCATTTGAGCTGGCGGAACTTGTTGTAGTCGTAGTTGATGTAGTAGAACGACTTGCCATTGAACGAGGTGAACTTCCAGACGGTGTCGTATGCTGCTTCACGCACCTTATGTTTGCCACTCATGTCTATGATAGGCTCGGTTTTCTTGCCTTTCTTATTAAGCTCGGGCATGGTGACCTGCTCGTACAAGCCCCCGGGAGTGGGATGCCAGTTGGTGTCGGCCTTGTTGCGAAGCCAAAGACGTTTGTTGGTACCTTCGCGGACAATCTCAGTGGTTTGTTTCTTTTTGCGATACTGGGCATGAACGTTGGCAGCAGGAAGCAGGACCAAGGCAGCCAGACAGATTATTAAAAGACGCTTCTTCATCGTATTCTAATGTCGTTTTCGTTATCAAAAGTCTTTTCGGTTGTATCCTTTTAGCGTAGGAAACGGATTATTGTGGTATTTATTGTGTTGGGTTCTATTTTTTCAGTTCACGACTGGGGACCCATAGGGTCTGAGAGGGTACCATTCTCGCATACCAGCATACGCGATTGGTATTTGTCAATCATCATGAAATCGTGGGTAGAGATGAGCATGGTGGTCTGTGTCTGCTGGTTGATGTTAACAAGCAGCTGCATGATGTCGGACGAGGTGGCAGGGTCGAGGTTGCCAGTGGGCTCGTCGGCTAGGATGAGGCTGGGGTTGTTGATAAGGGCGCGGGCGATGCCTACGCGCTGCTGTTCGCCTTCGGAGAGGTGGTGGATGGAGGAGTGCGCCTTGTCGGCGATGCCTACGGACTCCAGTACCTTACAGACCTGGGCATCGATGTCGGAATGTTTCCAACTCGTGGCCCGCAGGACAAAAGCCAAATTGCCGTACACGTCGCGGTCTTTCAGCAGACGGAAGTTCTGGAATACGATGCCCACACGACGGCGAAGCATAGGCACTTGGCGACGTTTGAGACGCATGAGGTCGAAGCCGCAGACGGTGGCTTCGCCGTGGTCGATACCGTGGTCGGCATAGAGGGTGCGAAGCAGCGACGTCTTGCCCGCCCCGCTCTTGCCAATCAGATATACGAACTCCCCGGAGGTCACCTCGACGTTCACATGAGTGAGCAGAGGACCGTCGTTATGACTGATAGTCACATCTTTGAGCGATATGATAGGTGATTCCATAGAAGTATTATTTCAAAATGCAAAATTACTACTTTTTTCTGTATTAAATAATATACTGGCTTATTTTTTTTCACGCCCGAATGTTCAAGCCGTTATAGAAAGGCTTAGTTCGGAAGCTCTATTTCTTCCAAAAGGCTGGAATAAAGAGTATAAGGAGAGTGAGGCACTCTAGACGTCCCAGCAGCATCAAGAACGAGCAGATGACCTTGGCAGCAGTGGTGAATCCAGCATAGCAGCCAAAGCCACCGCTGAGACCCAGTCCGGGGCCGTAGCCGGTGATACAGGCAATGACGGCACCGATGGACTCGGTGGCGTTGATGCCGCTAAGCATGAGAAGCAAGATGCCTATGAAGATGATGATGACATACACCACAAAGATAACCATCACGTTGGTGATGATGTCAGAGGAGACAGGCTTGTGGTTGAGTCGGACAGGATTAACCGATTGAGGGTGCAGACGGTCGCGAAGGATTTTGCGCACATTGCGTATGAGAATCAAGACACGCATGGTCTTGAGCCCCCCCGAGGTGGAACCAGCCATGCCTCCGCACAATGACAGTACCATGAAGAGGAAGGTGATGGGAACCCACCATTGCTGGGTGTCCGCTGCCAGGGAGCCTGTGGTGGTGAGCACGCTGATAGTTTGAACCATGCCGCAACGCAACGCGTTGACCCAATCGTAATTCATATTGAACCGAAGGGCCAGGACGACAAACAATGCCGAGACAAAATATATGCACAAATAGAACCCTATCTGCTCCAACTTGTGTTGCAGTCGGTCCCAATGGAAGGTGAAAAAGTTGTAGAGCATGGCAAAGTTTATGCCGCTCAACAGCATGGCCAATGCCACGATATACTGCTGTGTGTGGGTGAGCCGTTCAAGGCTGTTGTTGTATATTGAGAACCCCCCGGAGGAAATATTGGTGAAGGTGATGTTGACCGCATCCCACACATGCATGCCGCTTTTCCAAAGGATAAAGACGAACAATCCCGTCAACAGAAGGTAGATGCCCAGAGTCTGCTGCAGCGTCGTGGTCATGGAGGCGGTTTGCTTGCCTGTGTTGTCGGCCCCAGAGGCTTCTGCGGTGTAGAGGCTGTATTTGTTGATACCCATTGAGGGAACCAGTGCCAGCACCAACAACACGATGCCAAAGCCTCCGAACCATTGCGTCATGCTGCGCCACAGAAGGATGGAGGCAGGGAGCCACTCCACAGCGGAGAAGACCGTAGAACCCGTGGAGGTGATGCCTGATGTGGATTCGAACAGGGCGTCGGAGAAGCTGTTAAGCACGCCGGTGGTGAGGAATGGCAGGGTGCCAAACAGGACCAGCACCACCCACATGGACACCACCAGCACGTATGAGGTACGCTTGTCGGTGACTCTTTTCGCTTTGCGGAAGCTCACCAACAGCATCAGCCCGATATTAAAGGTGAACAGGCCTGACACCAGGATGTCGGACCAAGTGCCGTCGCTGAAGTGCAGGGCAGGAATCAGACAACTGAGTATCAGAAGCCCCTCAACCATCAGCGTGATGCCTAGAAACCGGAGTATGTATCTAATGTTCTGCGTAGTCTTTGTCGGGTGTGAATGATTATTGATTTACTGAGTCTATCCTCGCCTCCAATAGGCAGGCGAGAAGGAGGCAATGAGAGCAAACAATTCGAGACGGCCCGCCAGCATGAGGATGGTGAGCACCCATTTGGCCAAGCCGGGCAGCTGCTCGTAGTTGAGGCTGCCCCCCAAGTTGTTAATTAGGGGCGAGGGACCCAGGTTGCTGATGTTGGCAGCCGCCATGCAGATGGAGTCGGGAATGGTGCAGCCACAGAAAGTAAGCACGAAAGCCCCGCCCACGATAAAGGCAATGTAAAGAAATATAAAGGCAAATATCTTGTTGATATAGTCTTTCTCCACCACCGCACCGTCCACCTTGACGCAGATGACGGCATTGGGATGGAGCATGCGGGTGAAATAGTTGCCCACGTATTTCATGAGGATGATGATGCGCCGCAATTTGATGCCGCCACCCGTGGAACCAGCCGAGGCTCCTATGATGATAAGCACGAAAGTGATGACGCTCACCAGGAAGGACCAGTGTTGCGGCTTGGGGAGGTAGAGCCCGCAGGTGGACATGGTGGAGGAAATGTGGAAGATACTATACTCCAGTGCTGTATCCCATCCATTACCTGACAGACGGAAGGCAATGGCGCATACGGTTGAAGCCACAATAAAGAGTCCGATGTAGGTGCGCAGCTCCTCGTTGCGGCCTATGCGACGCCAATGGAGGGTGAAGAAACGGTAGAGAACCGCCACATTGATGCCACTTAGGAACATGAAAAAGGTCACCACCACAAGCCCCGCCGAAGACAGAATAGCCATCCCCCCGGTGTGGGTTAGGAACCCTCCGGTGGAGACGGTGCTAAATGCGATGCAGAGAGCATCGACAAAGCGGGTGTGGGTGAATGTCAGTGCCAGCACCATCATCACAGTAATCAGCGAGTATATGGCCCACATACGAAGCACGCTGCGAGCGATGTGTGGGTGCAGTTTGCGCTGCTGGGTGCCTGAGAACTCGGCCTCATAAATGCGGCCCGCACTAGCGGTGAGTTTGCGCAGTATTGCCACAACGAAAAGCAGCAACCCTAGTCCTCCAATCCATTGGGTAAAAGCACGATATACGAGCAGTCCTTCCGGCAGCTCTTCGGGATGGAGAATGACCGAAGAACCAGTGGTAGTAAAGCCGCTAAACGACTCGAATATGGCGTCGGTAAACGAGGCCAGCCCCCCGGTGAAGAGGTATGGCAGGGTGCCGCAGATAGGGATGGCCAACCACACCGTGAGGGTCACCCAGTAACTCTCGTCCTCCTTTAACTCATACTCAACCCGATGCCCTATGATGTTGCGGAGGAAGAGCCCGATGGAGAGGATGATGATGGCAGTGAGCACTAGGGCAAACTGAGCCCCATCGTGATAGTAGAGAGACACCGCCAAGGGCAACACCATGCTGGCGGCCATATAGATGAGCAGCATGCCGGTGAGCCGTGCTATCAGCCGGAAGTTGAAGCGGCGCAGCCCCAACTGTTGGTAGGGGTTCAGCCGCGAGATGTCCAGTATATGGCGTATTTTTTTCAAATCTTAGTCGAACAGTTTGGCTACTTCTTCCATCACTGACGGCAAGGCAAAGACTACCACCTTGTCCTTGGCCAAAATCTGCGTATCGCGGGTGGGCAGTATAGTCTCGTTACCACGGATGATGCCGCCGATGGTGGCACCATGAGGCAGGTTGAGCTCCCTGATAGGGTTGCGCGTCACGGGCGCCCGTTTCCCCACATTGAACTCCATCAACTCGGCATTGGTGCCGCTGAGCCACTTGCTGCGGACGGCGTCGCCCTTGACGATGAAGCGGGAGATGTAGCTGGCGGTGATGAGTTTCTTGTTGATAATAGTGTCGATGCCGATGTCCTGCGAGAGGCTGATGAAGCCCGTGTTCTCAACCAGGGCGATAGTGCGCTTCACACCCAGTTTTTTTGCATGGAGACACGTAAGCACATTGGTCTCCGACGAGTCGGTGACAGCGATGAAAGCATCGGTTGCCAGCAATCCTTCTTCCTTGAGTAGCTCAATGTCGGTTGCGTCGCCGTTAATGATGAGGGTGTTATTAAGCAAGGCAGCCACCTCCTCGCAGCGGGGGCGCGATTCCTCGATAAGGGTGATGCGGATGCGATCCTCTAAGGTCATGGCGGCATAACGGCCCACACGTCCTGCACCCACTATCATCGCCTTCTTGATAGACACGTCGCGTTTGCCTGACACCTGCTTGATGGTCTCCAGCTGATTGGGGCGGCTGATGAGGTAGGCCAGGTCGCCCTGCTGGAAACGGGTGTCGGAATGGGGTATGATAGTCATTCCGTTGCGCAGGATGGCTACAATTTTCACCTGCAAGGTGGTGTAGGTCTGAGCCAGCTCCTGAACACTGTGGTTGATGACCGGCGAGTCGGCCTCGAGGTGAATGAGGTACATAGTCAGCAAACCTCCTGAAAAGTCGAAAAACTCCGTTGCTACCGAGTTGTTCAGCAAATTGGTGATTTCCTTGGCGGCGATACGTTCGGGACACACCATCTCGTCCACCCCCAGGTCGCGGAACATGTCGCGGTGCTTGGGCAACAGCAACTCGGCATTGGTGATACGAGCCACGGTCTTCTTGGCTTTCAACTTCTTGGCCAACACACAGCTCATCAAGTTGATGCTCTCGTCGTGAAGCACGGCAAGGAAGAGGTCGCAGTCGGACACATTGGCCTCTGCCAACACTCGTGGCGAAGTCGAAGACCCAGCGATGGTCAACAGGTCGCTGTCCTTTTCCAACCGTTTCAGCAGCTCGGAGTTGGGGTCCACGACCGTGATGTTGTGTTTCAATTCTGTCAACGACTTGGCAAGGTAAAAACCCACCTCGCCGTCACCTGCAATAATGATGTTCATCTACTCGATATATTTACTTTTTGGGGCTGCAAAAGTACAAAAAAATGCTCACATAATAGAAATAAATATGATAATCCAAAAAAAAGACGTACTTTTGCATTTTCAATAAGACAATATAAATTATTCGAAAATGGAAATAACACGTACATTCGACCTGCTTGACCACCTTCTGGCAAACTATCCCGACAAAGAGGACATTCTGGCTTGCAAGGAAAAGGGTGAATGGATTAAATACAGTACCCACGACTATTATCGGTATTCACATTATTTGGCCTACGGCCTTCTAGAACTGGGTCTCAAACGCGGCGACCTCGTCATCACCATGTCGGCCAATTGCCCTGAGTGGAACTTCTTCGACATGGCCCTTTCCATGTCGGGCCTCATCCATGTACCCATCTACCCCACCCTTACGGCGGAAAACTACCTCTACATCCTCAAACACAGTGAGGCACGCTACGTCTTTGTAAGCAACAGCATCCTCCTCAACCGCATCCGTCCGGCACTCAACAAGATGGAGAATCCGCCCAAGGTATACACTCTGGCCAGCATCGAAGGCGAGCACCGCACACTCGAAATCCTCAAGTCAGGTATCGCCAACCGCGAGAAGGATGCTCCCATCATCGAACAAATCAAAGAGTCCATCCAACCCGACGACTGGGCCACCCTTATCTACACCTCCGGCACCACCGGCGACCCCAAAGGCGTGAAGCTCTCTCACCGCAACATGTGTTCCAACTTCCTCGCGCATGCCCAAGTCAACCCCATGACATCCGACTCGCGCGTGCTCAGCTTCCTGCCGCTCAACCACATGTATGAGCGCAGCATGAACTACCACTTCCAATACAAGGGTGTCAGCATCTACTATGCCGAAAACATGGGCACCATACAGCAGAACATGTGCGAAATCCATGCCCACGGATTCTGCGCCGTACCTCGTGTGCTGGAAATGGTGTACGACAAGCTCTTTGCCGCCGGCAAGGACTTCAAAGGCATCAAGAAACGCATCTACACCCGCGCCTTCAAACATGGAGCCCGCTACGACTACACCCTCTTCAAGAAGGTCTCACTCGGCTACCAGATTTCACAACGTTTCTTCGAACACATGGTTTACCGCCACTGGCGCGAACGCTTCGGCGGCAACCATCTCATCGTTATCACAGGTTCCAGCAGCATACAGCCCCGCATCATCCGCACCTTCGCCGCCGCCGGCATCAACATCTATGAAGGCTACGGCCTTTCCGAAACCTCGCCCGTCATCGCTGTCAACGACCCCGCACACGGAAAGGTGAGAATCGGCACTGTGGGTCCTGTACTTAGCGGTGTCGAAGTCTCCTTCGCCGATGATGGAGAAATTCTCACCCGTGGCCCGCACGTCATGTTGGGTTATTACAAAGATCCCGAATATACAGCCCAAGTCATCGACTCCGACGGCTGGTTCCATACCGGCGACGTAGGCGAACTGGTAGGCGGTATCACCGGCCCGCGCTACCTCCGCATCACCGACCGCAAGAAGGACATCTTCAAACTATCAGCTGGCAAATACATCGCGCCCCAACTGCTGGAAAACAAGCTCCGCGAGTCGGAATACATCGACCAAGCCCTCGTGGTGGGTGAAAACGAGAAGAGCGTTGGCGTCATCATCTCACCTAACTTCAACACGCTGCACTACTGGGCACTCAAATACCACCTCCACTACCGCGACAATGCCGAGCTGCTGAAGATGCCCGAAACCAAGGAGAAGTTCAAGAAAGTCATTGACGAAATCAACAGCAACTTTGCTGCCCACGAGCAAATCAAAGCCTTCCGCCTTGTCACCGACGAGTGGACTGCCGCCAACGGCCTCCTCTCCCCCACCCTCAAGGTGAAGCGCAACATTATCAAAGAAAAATACAAGAACCTTATCGCCGACATCTATGGCAAGGAGGCTGCATCCAGCAACCCCCTCTTCTCTGCCTTCCGCAGCGTGGAGCTCCCCAACTTCGGCTTCGGCAAGCGCAAATAATATTCTTTTCCCTCTTTGGAGGGACATCGCAAAATCGGCGGGGTATGCTCAATGGTGAACATTGTAACATACCCCGCTGCTTTGTGGCACGCCCTTCATGAGGGGAATGGACGTTGGCCTAAACATGCATTATCTGATACCGCACAGCACTCTAATGTGAAATCAAAATTAGTTTGCATAAATGTGCTGCCAAATGGCATCTCATCTGTTACTTGAACAGTTCGGCAATCTCCTTCTGATAGAAAGAGGCGATATTCTTTCTCTTGATTTTCAAAGTTGGAGTGAGGAACTGGTTCTCGGTAGTCCAGTTGTCTGTCACCAGGCGGAAGCGTTTCACCTGTTCGTGATTACCCAACGAGGCGTTATACTTGTCCACCACACGCTGGAAACGCTCCTGCACCACCTTGTTGGCCACCATCTCCTCACGGCTTGTGGCATCCACTCCATGTCGTCCGCACCAGTCTTGGAGCATGTCGAAGTCAGGTGCGACGATGGCGGCTGCAAATTTCTCGCCTTCGCCGACGACCATCACGTCGAGGATGAAGGGCGACTCCTTCATCTTTTCTTCTATCACCTCAGGGTTCACAAACTTACCCATCGAGGTCTTGAACATGTTCTTGGTCCTACCCGTGAGATACATATATCCCTCATTGTCAAGATAGCCCGTGTCCCCCGTATGGAACCATCCTTCTGAGTCTATCACCTCGGCAGTGAGGTCAGGAGCCTTGAAGTAGCCTTTCATCACATTGCCTCCACGACACTGAATCTCATGGCTGTCAGGGTCAAACCGCACCTCAATACCAGGCAGCACAAAGCCTACAGAACCCACGCGACGGCCTTCTTCGGCATAGGTATTGGTGACTGCCACCAAGGGCGAGCACTCGGTGAGGCCGTAGCCTTCATAAAGATCAAGACCCACCGCGGTGAAGAAACGGGTGAGACGAGGTTGGATAGAAGCTCCGCCCGAAACGAGCATGTGGAAATTATCACCCAAGGCTTTACGTATCTCGGCATACACGAGCTTGTCGGCTATCGAATGCTTCACGTTATATATGAAAGTCCTCTTCTTGTCGTTCAACTCATAGTCAAAACCCAGGTCAAGAGCCCACGAGAAGACCTTCTTCTTAAACCCTGTGAGCTTCTCACCCTTACGGAATATCTTGTCATACATCTTTTCAATAAAACGAGGCACTGCCGCCATCATGTAAGGGTTCACCTCCTGAGCATTTTCTGCCACCTTCGCTATGCTCTCCGCATAATAAATCTCCATACAGAGGTACTGATAGAGGTAATTCATCATGCGCTCATAGATGTGGCACAAGGGCATCCAACTGAGGGCACGCGTCCAGTCCTTACCCGGCGAGTCTTTGATGCCCAAGACATTCAACAAAATCCCCCTATGTGCCAGCATCACCCCTTTGGGTGTCCCTGTGGTGCCACTGGTGTAAATCATCGTTGCCACATCGTCAGTCGTGATGCTGTCTTTAATTGCTTGCAGCTTCTCCGGCTGTGGGTACTCCTTACCCATTTCAAACAATTCATCTAACTGATGCGCACCCTCAACAGGATTGATGGCATAAACCGTCTGCACCAAAGGCAGTTGGGGTAGAACTGATGTGATTTTCTTATACAAAGCTTCAGTTTCTACAATGATATAGCGCACCTCGGCATGGTTCAAGATATAGAGGTACTCACTAATACTGATAGTGGGGTATATGGGAACGAGCACTCCGCCCATCATCTGAACACCCATATCAATATAATTCCATTCGGGCCTGCCCGACGATATCAATGCCACATTCTCACCTCTTTTGACATCCAGGTGCATCAGGGCATAACTTATAAGGTTCGACTTTTCAATATATTCGTCTATATAATGTTTCTTCCATTCGCCACCCTCTTTTCTGACAAGGGCTGCACGTTCAGGATTAAGAGCCTTCTTACGGTCTAATAGGTCAAATAATCTTTCGGGGTCTTTCATTTTCATAAAAATTAATAAATCGGAATGCAAAAGTAACAATCAATCACATTCCCGCAAAACAAAAAAAGACATTTCACTGTTAAATGGGACGAAAGTACACCTGGCTGGTGGCGAAAAGTGACTATTCTGGTGGTAAAAACACTTCAACTGGAAATTAATCCCACTAAAATAGTGGCAGAAAAAGACTACAAAGCATACCATTTGCGCGGCATACCCGCGATTTAGAAGCCATATACGGGAAGTCACACGATGATGTAGTGGCGAACTGCCAAACATGAAACTTCTCGCCTTACGCCATAAAAAGAACGGTCATATGTTATATATGGCTGATTTTTTAACAGCCTCGGAGAAACTGAATTTTCATTACGTTGCGGAAGTCGAGAGCATAGCAAGCAAGCTTGCTATGCCGAGATGCAGCAACGTCTTGGAGAAACACCGTACAAGCAAAACGCAGTGCGGTGACAGGAAATAGAATCTCAGAAGATGCGACATTGAGAAAAGGGAGCAAAAAAAACAATCATTTGTTACAATAGAGCGAAAAAGAAAACCTGCAACCGCCTTGAACATATTGACAAGCCCCAACCAGACAGGAAGAATGCACCTCAAAACCATCTCTACAGAAAGGGGCGAGAGCAATGGGGTATCACATGGCGATAAGAAATGTTAAAGTACTTGTGAGGTCTTCAAAAAAGTTGTATATTTGCATTTTAATTTAGTATCTAATAATAAACATGTCCGTCACAGACAAGCAGCTGAAAGACAACATAAAGGCAGGCAAATACGCTCCCGTTTACCTCATCACTGGCGAGGAAAATTACTATATTGATGACATTTCCGACTTCTTTGAGAACAATGTCGTGGAGGAGAGCCTTCGCGACTTTGACCAGAATGTACTCTACGGCCGTGATGTTGACATGGCCACCGTCATATCCTACGCCAAGCAGTTCCCCATGATGTCGCCCGTAAAGCTCGTATTAGTCAAAGAGGCACAAAACATACCCACGTCGGAATGGGATTTGGTAGCTGACTACCTCGAACACCCGCTGCCACAAACGGTCCTCGTCTTCTGTTATCGACACAAAAAACTAGACAAACGCTCTGCTGGCTACAAAGCCATTGCCAAGACTGGCTGCATTTACGAACACGCAAAACTACGCGACTACCAACTGCCCGACTGGATAGGCACCTTCGTCAACCAAAAAGGCCACGCCATCACTCAAAAAGGCTCCGTCCTTATCGCCGAATCGCTCGGCAACGACCTCAGCAAGATAGCTAACGAACTGTCCAAAGTATTCATCTCGCTCCAGCCCGGCCAGGCAATTGACGAGAACATCATCGAAGAGAACATCGGCATTAGCAAGGACTACAACATTTTCGAGCTCCAGACTGCCATCGGCCGCCGCGACGTGGTGAAGTGCAACCGCATCGTCAATCACTTTGCCGCCAATCCCAAGGACAACCCCATCCAGATGGTGCTGCCCTCACTCTATGGCTATTTCATCAAAATCATGATATACCATCAGCTCACCAACAAAGAAGATGCGGCCGTTGCACTCAAGGTACACCCTTACTTCGTCCGTGATTACGCCACCGCCGCCAGCAACTACTCGTTGGGCAAACTGGCCTCCTGCATAGGTTACCTTAACGAAGCCGACCTTCGTTCCAAAGGTGTACGCAATTCTAACACCGTCACCGATGGCGAGCTGCTCAAAGAGCTCGTGTTCAAAATCATTCATTAATAACGCTCCTTGTCATACCCATTCCTTATCAATGAAAAAAATCACATCCCTTCTTCTGCTCCTTCTGTGTTCCGCCACGCTCTCCGCTCAAACCATCAAAGGAATCCTCTCGGACGAAGAAACAGGTGAAGCCATCCCCTTCGCCAATGTCGTATTAGACGGCACCCGCTACGGCGCTGCCACCGACCTCAACGGATTCTTTCTTATAAACAAAATGCCTGAAGGCACCTATACCCTCCGTGTCCGCTTTGTGGGCTATGAAGAGTTTACCGAGGAAATCACCATCAAGAAAGGACAGACCATCGTCCGCAACATCTCACTGCACACCGAGTCCAAAACCCTCAAGACAGTCATCGTGACCGACAGCCGCGTCGAGGAACGCAAAATACAGACACAGGTCTCTGTCGAGAAAATCACAGCCGCCCAAATCCAGCAGATGCCCTCCATCGGCGGCACTGCCGACCTTGCCCAGTATCTCCAAGTACTCCCTGGCATCAACTCCACCGGCGACCAAGGCGGACAACTCTACATCCGTGGAGGCTCCATGATTCAGAACCTCTGCCTTCTGGATGGCATGATTGTATACAACCCCTTCCACTCTATCGGTCTCTACTCCATCTTCGAAACCGACATCATCCTCAACGCCGACATCTACACAGGCGGTTTCGGTGCAGAATATGGCGGCCGCATCTCCTCCGTCATGGACATCACCACTCGCGACGGAAACAAAAAACGCCATTCCGGCAAAATCAGCCTCAACACCTTCGGCTCCAGCGTCCTCTTCGAAGGCCCACTCAAGAAAGAGACCCCTACCAGCCGTTCCACCATCACCTACCTCCTCTCAGCCAAAAATTCTTTCCTTTCCAAGACATCCAACCTTCTCTACCCCTACCTCCAAAGCAGCCTACCCTTCGACTTCCTCGACCTCTACGGCAAAGTCTCCGTCAACTCCGGCTCTGGCAGCAAAATCAACTTCTTCGGCTTCCGCTTCGACGACGATGTCACCGGCTACCAGTCCATGGCCGACTACCACTGGCAGAACTACGGCCTTGGCACCAACTTCATGCTCGTCACCGGCTCCAGCTCCATACTGGAAGGTCATGTGGCCTACTCCGACTACTACATATCCCTCAACGACTCCTCCAAACAAGAGAAATTCAGCCGCATCAACGGCTTCAACATGGGGCTTGACATCACCAACTTCATCGGTGCCAACCGCCTCAAATACGGCTTGGCCATCGAAGGCTACGCCACCGACTACACTTTTTATAACTTCTACGGCATCAATACCAAACAGGAGGAACACACCAACAACATCTCCGCCTACGCCACCTATAAAATCGCAGCTGGCAAATGGCTCATCGACCCCGGCCTCCACTATGCCTACTACGCCTCTCTGAGCACCAACTCCCTCGAGCCCCGCCTGGCGGCCAAATACAACGCCACCGACCGTTTCCGCCTCAAATTTGCCGGTGGCCTCTACAGCCAAATATTTCTTGACGCCCGCTCCGACTACGACATCGTCAACCTCTTCAACGGCATCCTCACAGGCTCCGGCCACCTCTACAAACCCTCCTCCTTCAAGGGAGAACCCATCAAAAACTGCGTTCAACGTTCCCAGCACCTCATCTTCGGTGCCGAATACGACTTCTCGCAGCATTTCACTGGCAACGCCGAAATCTATTTCAAGCATTTCAGCCACCTCCTCAATGCCAACCGCAACAAAATGTACAACGACGACCCCGCCTACCAGCCCGGCGGTGCCTATGCCAAACCAGAATACTACCTCACTGACTTCATCATCGAAAACGGCTCCGCCTACGGCATCGACCTAAGCTTCTGCTACGACATCGACTGGCTCTACCTATGGGCCACCTACTCTCTCGGTTGGGTCCTCCGCACCGATGAGATTATGACCTACACCCCCCACTACGACCGCCGCCACACCATCAACTTACTAGGCACCGTGCGCCTCGGCGAAACACACGAATGGGAAATCAGCGGCCGCTGGAGTTTCGGCAGCGGATTCCCCTTCACACAAACACAAGGCATGTACGAACGTATCGACTTCCAAGATGGCATCGGCACTGATTACCGCATCGTCAACGGCACCTATGGCCTCACTTACGGCGAACTGTATGCCGGACGCCTCCCCAACTACCACCGATTCGACCTCAGCGGCAAACGCCGCTTCTCCATCGGCAAACGCTCCATCCTCGACATCAACGTCAGTGTCACCAACGTATACAACCGCAACAACATATTCTACTTCGACCGCATCACCTACACCCGCGTCGACCAGCTCCCCATCCTCTGGAGTGTCGGCATGACATTCAGCTTCTAACGCCACCTTTAACCCTTTAAAAAGAGAACATGATAAACCCAAGAATAGACCCCTCTTGGCTCGAAGTGTTGCGCCCCCAGTTCGAGGCACCCTACTTCGCCGAACTCAAATCATTCCTCGTCGCCGAACGACAGCAGCACATCTGCTACCCCAAAGGTGGCGACATCTTCGCTGCCTTCGACCACACCCCTTTCGACAAGGTCAAAGTGGTCATCCTCGGACAAGACCCCTACCACGAACCCGGCCAAGCCCACGGGCTGTGTTTCTCCGTTCCCTCAGGCATCGCCGTACCCCCCTCACTGGTCAACATCATCAAAGAGATAAACAGCGACCTCGGCACCCAGATTCCGCTCACCTGCGGCAACCTCTCCGGCTGGGCCGACCAAGGGGTGCTGCTCCTCAACGCCACCCTCACCGTACGCGCCCATCAGGCAGGCTCTCACCAACACCATGGCTGGGAGACCTTCACCGATGCAGCCATCCAAGCCCTGGCCCAACTCCGCACAGGCATCGTATTCATGCTTTGGGGCAGCTTCGCCATCAACAAGGCTCAATACATCGACCGCAGCCGTCATTTCGTCCTCACCGCACCCCATCCCTCGCCACTCTCCGCCTATCGGGGGTTCTTCGGATGCCGTCATTTCTCAAAATGCAATGCCATCCTGCAGCAACAAGGACTCACCCCCATCGACTGGACGAGGATACAATAAACCCAAATGCGAGAACCGCCCTACCTCAGTAGGCTTAATCAAATCAGGAACCCGTTATACAGGTGTTCTTCTCCTATCGTACTCAGCTCGCCATGACCAGGCAGCACCTGATAATCGTCGGGCAGGGTCATGATACGGTTGTGCAGACTGTTCATCAGCATATTATAGTCACCTCCGGGGAGGTCGGTTCTGCCGATGCTGCCACGAAACAGTGCGTCGCCCGTCAGCACCATCTCCTCAGCATGAAGGACAAAAGCCATGCTGCCAGGGCAATGGCCGGGCACATAACGGCACTCAATCTGTCCCGCAGCTGTCGGCCCCGGCTGACTGGCATCGCCTATCGTCAAGACCTCGTTGTCCGTAATAAAGCAACACTGCAAATCGCCCATCTCATCCACATCGAAACCCATCACCGCACCATAGGCTGCTGCTTGACGCAGCAGCTTCACCCCATCGGCATGGAGGGTCACAGGCAGCTTATAGCGTTCACATGCCTGTCGTAGTCCTGCCACATGGTCCACATGGGCGTGGGTCAGCAGTATGCGCACGGGCTTCAAGCCATTCCCTTCGATGAAAGAATTCATCCGTTCGTCCTCATAGCTGGCTTCGGCGGCAGGATCCACAATGGCACACTGCCCGCTCAGCTCATCCCAAAGCACAAAGGTGTTGACCTGAAAATGATTAAACGTGAACTGCTTTACTTTCATGGCTTCATTCTTTACCTATCCAGGCCTCCACAGCCTCCTTCTGCACGGGAGGGATGTCCAGCTTGTTCTTCTTACGCAGCCCGTTGAGGTCGTTGTACAGCTTGTTGGGATTGGCATCCTTCAGCTGAGCCAGCGTGTTGATGCCGGTCTTGCGCAGCATCGGCACCCACTCGGCTGCCACTCCGTGCGCCACAAACTCCTCGTCGGTGGTCACCACGGCCTTCTTCTCTGGCTTCATCTGAGGGAAGAGCAGCACATCCTGAATGCTCTGCTCGCCCGTCATCATCATCACCAGGCGGTCGATGCCGATGCCCATACCTGAGGTGGGCGGCATACCAAACTCCAGGGCGCGGACAAAGTCCATATCAATAAACATAGCCTCGTCGTCACCCTTCTCGCTCAGGCGCAGCTGCTCTTGGAACCGGCCTAGCTGGTCGATGGGGTCGTTCAACTCGCTGTAGGCGTTGGCCAGCTCCTTACCGTTGACAAACAGTTCGAAGCGCTCGGTCAGATTCGGATTGTCGCGATGCCGTTTGCACAAGGGCGACATCTCGATAGGATAGTCTATTACAAACGTGGGCTGAATCAGCGTATGCTCGCACTTCTCACCAAAGATAGCGTCAATCAGCTTGCCCTTGCCCATGGTCTCGTCGGTCTCAATACCCAAGGCCTTGCAGGTGTCACGCAGCTGCTTCTCGTCCATCTCGGCCACGTCGTAGCCCGTCTGCTCCTTAATCAGCTCGCACATGGGGGCGCGGCGGAAAGGAGGCTTGAAGTCAATCTCGTTGCCCCACACCTGCACCTGCGTCTTGCCATGCAGTGTCATGGCGATACGTTCCAGCATGGTCTCGACGAACTTCATCATCCAGTTGTAGTCCTTATAGGCCACATAAATCTCCATGCACGTGAACTCAGGGTTGTGGGTGCGGTCCATGCCCTCGTTACGGAAGTTACGGCTGAACTCATAAACACCCGCATACCCGCCCACAATCAGCCGTTTCAGATACAGCTCGTTGGCTATACGCAGGTAGAGGTCGATATCCAAGGCGTTATGGTGGGTCACAAAAGGACGTGCGGCAGCACCACCCGGGATGCTCTGCAGCACCGGGGTGTCCACCTCCAGATAGCCTTGCTCATTGAAATAGCTGCGCATCGTGTTCACGATAAGGGCGCGCTGCTCAAACACCTTGCGCACCTGAGGATTCACTATCAGGTCCACATAACGCATACGGTAGCGCTGCTCGGGGTCGCTGAAAGCGTCGTACACCACGCCGTCCTTCTCCTTCACGATGGGCAGCGGACGAAGGCTCTTGCTCAGCACCGTCAGGCTCTTCACATGTATCGAGGTCTCACCCATCTGGGTGACAAACACGTAGCCCGTCACACCAATGATGTCGCCAATGTCAAGCAGACGCTTGAACACCGTATTATACATCGTCTTGTCTTCCCCCGGACAAATCTCGTCGCGCTTCACATACAGCTGGATGCGGCCATATGAGTCCTGCAGCTCCACAAACGAAGCCGCGCCCATGATGCGGCGACTCATAATGCGCCCCGCTATACTGATGTCCTGAAACAGCGTGTTATCCTGTGGATACTTCTCCAATATCTCATTCGACTTGGCATTCACCTCGTACAATGCTGCGGGATAGGGGTTGATACCAAGTTTCTTTAATTCGTTCAGCGAATTTCTGCGTATTTGTTCTTGTTCGGACAGTTCTGCCATAGATGCCAAGTTTATAATTAAGAATTGAGAGTTGGAAGATTAAAGTAGAAAAGAACCTGATTAAGGTGGTCTGCTTTCAACTTTCGACTTTCAACTCTCAACTTTTTTTGTTGTCCAACCAGGACTCGAACCTGGACTGACAGAACCAAAATCTGGAGTGCTGCCATTACACCATTGGACAAACATACCAACCACTTAAATCCAAAACACAATTACTCAACATTTTACACAAACCAAAAACCTCTTATCTCATGTGTTTTGAGATTGCAAAGATACGACTTTTTTTTGAATCACGAAAAAAAATTATCGGACACACACGAAATTCCGACTCCACACCATTCCGAAGGACACCGACAAGGGGCCGCAGAATGGTGTCTTTGCACTCCCATCACGCTGGCAGGAGGCATACCCTATCGTACCCCCCGACAAGAGCTGAAGCCCTGTCGGACCGTCACACCCATACCGACACAAAGCAACAGGCATCAATCCGGACCCATGCAACCATAAAAACTGCAAGCGGGCGGCCGAACGGCCACCCGCCAATGCAGATCTATAATAAAATCAAACAAAAAAATGTTTCTTAACAAATCGCCTGCCTCTTTCCTACGCCTAACTCATCTATTAAGACCTAACTGCCTTCTATATCCCAAGCACTCTTCCTCTATCCATAATATAGCCCTACTCCTACTTGCCCATCTCTCTCAATGGCACCCTCGGACGACTAAGAACTACGATATTTGCGGCTTTTTCGGTCAGCAGATTGTCTCTAAACGCAGCTCAAATGCTTAATAGTCTTTAGTCTACTAGAGTTAATCCATTACTTTTTCATGATGCAAATATACACTTTTTTCTCCACATAAAGGTTTTTCGCAAAGAAAAACATCACTATTTACCATTATTTAACACTATCGTTAATAAAATATGCGGCGGCTCATTCGTTCCCGTCGCTTTGTTCGCTACTTCGCATCACAAAAAAAATTGCCAGCCAATAATCCTTGAAACAAAGGTCCACTAACACCAGGTTCGCACCCAAACCGAATATTACACTCTAGTTTATTCCCCTTCTGCTTCGGTTTAGTTGCAATTCTGTTTGGGCGGCAGGAATGAACTCGAAAGGAAAATGTGAATACTAGGAATTGAAAAATGAATAAAGAGGGGACATTGGCGGGTAGCTGGGGTTAGCGGCCTACCTTGACGGTGAGGAGTTGACGGGTGTTGGGGGTGATACGGTGGGGATGGTCGGTGCGGCGGCCTACGAGCCAGAGGATAACGTCGTTGGCATCGACAAGGAGCAGTTGCTGGCGTTTTTCTGTCGGGGTGAGCTTGTGGTCGGTAAAATAGTCGCTCAAGAGCTGCGTTCCGTGTGCCATGCCGAGCGGTTGGAAACGGTCGCCCTGTTGCCAGTGGCGCAGACGGACGGGGAGGGTGAGCGTATCGGCATCGAAGACGGCGGTATCGGGGGGCAGATACTTGGGGTCGAAACCAGATGAGGGGTCGTAGGGTGCGATTTGGCAGACGATGGGGGGCAGTTCATCGGAGTCAGGCTTCATGGCGGGTGTAACGAGTAGCGCGTTGTGGCGGAGATAGGCAGTATGGGTGCGCGAGTGGAAGGTGCGGCCCGGCTGGCTGGCATCAAGGATGCGGGACACGGTGTCGGCATGGAAGCCGTAGGGTTTCAGCAGCTCGTAGTAGAGTTGTTGGCGGAGCTGCGGAGTAGCGACTGCCGACAGCTGCGGGTCGGCAGCCGGGTTACCCGGAAGTAGCACCTGCACACCGCCACCGGGCAGGGCGGCCACAAGGCTATCGACAAGGGGTTGGAGAAGGGCTTGGTAGAGCGACTCGGTGGACTGAAGGTTGAGGATGGTTTGTTGTATGGTGTGGTCGGCGGCAGGCTGTAGTTGCTGCAGGAGGGGCATGAGCTGGTGGCGCACCTGATTGCGCCGGTAGTCGAGGGAGGCGTTGGTGACATCTTCGACATGTTGCAGGTGATGTTGGCGGGCATAGGCTTCTATATCGTCACGGCCAAAGGGGAGCAGGGGGCGCACCACGAGGCCGTTCACCGGCAGGATGCCGTGGAGGCCCGTAAGGCCGGTGCCGCGAAGCAGGTTGAGGAAGAATGTTTCGGCGGCATCGTCGCGGTGGTGGGCGGTGAGGATGGCGGCGTAATTGTACTGCTGGCAGAGCTGTTGGAAAAAGTCATAGCGAAGCTGGCGGGCCGCATCTTCCACACAGAGGTGATGGCGGGCTGCATGGTCGAGGGTCTGGAACTGCGCCACATGGATGGAGACCCCGTAGGTGGCTGCCAGGTGACGGACAAACTGCTCGTCGCGGTCGCAGTCGCCCAGCCGTAGGTGGAAGTTGCAATGGGCAATGGCGAACGGGTAAGCAGCACTGTGCATCAGATGGGCCAGCACGACCGAGTCGATGCCGCCACTAACAGCAAGCAGCACCTGCTGCCCCGTGGGGAAGAGGTGCTGCTGCTGAACGTGAGCTATAAAGGAGTGTAGCACTACTTGATAATCATCTTGTGCATCCGGCGTTCGCCATCAAATTCGAGTCCGTAGTAGTAGACTCCGGCGGGCAGGCTGCCTTTGTCGAAGGCGATGACGTGACGACCATTGCCGTAGTACTTGACCTCCTCGTGTACCACACGTCCGACCACGTCGGTGACGAAGAAGCGAGTGTTGCCGTTATAGGGCAGTGAGAACTCGATGCGGGTGGTGCCATCGTAGGGGTTGGGGTAGTTCTGCTCAAGGACGAAGTCAGGCTCGTAGACATTGGGGATGTCTTCGAAGTAGTTGAGCACAACAATCTGCGTGGTCTGGTCATTAGACGGATTGTCATCAGCAGTAGACAGGTTGAGTGAACCCATACCGACGTACTGCCTATTGCGGTTCTTAGGAATCTTGATAGGTCTGCCGGCACGCTCCAACATGACATGACGCATCTGGCCTGGTTGTATATAAATCTCTTCGTTACTGTAGGCACGGGGGATTGAAACATCATTGATGCGGTTATCAACACGGAAACCTACATACCAGGTGATGTTTCCATTATTGCGGATAACCATACGGACACGGCAGGAGTCGGACATGTTCTCCTCCACTTCGAGCCTCATCATTTCAAGGTCGGTTGTATAGGGCTGGATGTAGGTGGAGGTGTCGTTCATTTGGTTGGTATCGCCTGGCATGGAGCAGTAGACAGTAAGATATACCCAAGGAGCCTCGCGGTGGTAGGTGGTGTCGAACATGTAGACGGCATGTTCACCTGCAGCAAGAGGTGTGGCCCGGCTGAAAATCTCTTCGCGGCGGGTGGTGGTGTCGCGGTCGAAGTAATAGCCGACCAAGAAGTTGTTGACGGCACGTGCGCCCACATTGTCGAGCACTATACCCATGCGGTGATTAAAGTAACGCGTGTCTATAAATCCGGCTGTGGCCTGCACGTCGGTGATGGCAGTCATACCGTTGATGTTCTTAGAAAGGGTGTCGTTATAGGGATAGACATCCTGGTCGTAGGAGCACCAGGTGATGAGCCTCATAGTACCCATGGTGGCACGTTCGCGATGGCGGAAGGTGTAGTTGAAGAAGTCGGTAGAGGGGAAGTCGTGGCCGAGGTAGTCGGCAAAGTGGATATGCTCAACCACCGTGTCGTTGTCGTTGTAGAGGTAGTAGACATCGCAGTCGGAAATCTCGTTCTGTCCGAAGTTACGCAGACGGAGGGTGATATTGAGGCTGTCGCCAGCCACAGTGCTGTTGAGCGGCGAGGTGATGGAGTAGAGGTAGAGGTCGTTGGCCAGAGGCACCAGTCCGAACATGGAACAGGTGGTGTCGTTGTCGCTATAGTAGTCGGCGAGCACCTTGGTGAAGGCACAGATTTCAAAGGTGTCGGGGAAGGCATTGGTCACGATGAACGGAGTTGGGAATTCGAATTCCAGGTCGCCGTCTGGCGGAATAGTATCTGTGCAGATGGCCTCGTGTGCCAAGTAAGTGCCGAAGGGACGATAGCAGACCATGAAGTTGGAGATGGAGTCGAGTCCGTAGTTGTGGATACGTACACGAGGATAGATGGTCTGGCCGAATTGAGGATCGGTGGGGTAGGTGATTTCGCGAACGCCGACATCGACGTTTCTACGAGCACGGTCGATGACTAGGTTGTCGATAGCAACACCGTCGCCGAAGTTGCTGGACGGATTGGCCGTCACCGGGGTGGTGTAGACGAAGCGGAATTGGACCAACTGGTCGAAATCGCCACTGATAGGCTGAGTGGGCATCTCCAATTCCAAATAGGCACCATTGGTGGAGCCGGTCCAACCACTTTCTTCGGTATACCAGCTGGGGTTATCAGCACCTTCGCGCCATGTGGCGTTCAGGTCATCGAGCGTTTGCCACATTCCGGCATAGTCTAGGAACTCCATCTTCATGTAGCTTTCAGCGGCCATGTCCAGACAGAGGCGCAGGCGGATGGTGTCGGTTCGAATCTGCTGGCAGTTGAGGATGGGGGAGTAGAGCACACTACGGTTGCCATGTGTGCCGGAGACCACCTGCTCTGTGGTGCTGGTAACCCATGTGTTGGGCAGGGAGAGGGCGGTAGAGATATGGCTCTTGGCCGGTGTGCCACGCTCAAAGTAGTTGCGGGTAAAGTTGTTGTAACCGACAGGGGCATACCACTTGTCAATCTGTAAGTCGAAGCTGTCAACCACACGGGGCACCACATAGAAGAAGCGATGGTACTGATACCAGAGCGTGTTGTTCTGGGCATGGATGGTGTCATTTGGTGCGTGGACAGTAAACCTGACGTCGGTGGTGCCTTCGTCGAAGTTGATGTTTTCGAAAGTGACCACCTCACTGAAACCGGGGGCCAAACTGCCAGTCCAGTTGATGGTATCATGATACATGCCCGTATTCACGTTTTGCATACGGAGTGCGATGGTGGCCTGGGTGAGGGGCTCGGAACCCTTATTGGCCAACATGATGGAGATGTGGTGGTCGGTATCGGTAACGATATGGTTCAGGGGGTCGACCACACGGGTGAGAGCCGCATCGGTGGAGTCGAGCATACAGTCTTCTTGGACATAGATGAGGTATTGTTGCATCTGTCCGTTCTCGTGACTGGTAGCGGCATGGTTACCTTCGGCATAGTGGGACTCATCACCATCAACCCATACCAGCATACGCATGTAGCCATAATGTGCATAGTCGGGAATGGTGAGTTCCTTCTTGTAAGGTTTACGGCTCTTGACCTTCACACCCTTGGCCATACTCGATTTGGTGATATTCTCATCACCCTTGAAGTCGTAGACACCATCGCGGTTGTAGTCGATGACTACCATGAGGCTGGCCGCGGTGGAGGTGTCGTTCTCATTCTCGTTATTGGCCACGACGACGGTGAGGGTGTCAGTGGTTCCACGACGTATAAAGAGGGTGGGCACTTCGGCATTGAGCGGGTTGTACGACCCAAGTTTGAGGCTGGTGTATCCAATCATATCTGGCATGATGTTCTCCAGCTCATTGAAGGAGACGCGAGTGATGTCGAATCCCTCAGGCGAGGTGGGAGCCATGGAGTTGATGGAGTCATAGATAGTCTCAGCCAGGGAGCGGAAGGTGTGGACTGTGCGAAGGGTGTCGTTGCCCCGCTGCATATCGTCGGGATGATAGACCCATGCGTTGAGGGTGAAGGTGGTGTTGGAGAGTGGCTGGTTGATGAGCAGCATGGCTGTGTCGGCCAGACAGCCGCCGAAGGTGTGGTCGTAGTAGGAGACATTGTCGCCCACGCGTCCGGGGATGGTGACACGAGCCGTATCGTGTACTTCGAGATAGGTGATACGCCCGTTGGCATTCATGAAGGTGAAGGCGACGGGGATGTTGGAGATGGGCTGGCTGCCATAGTTGACGATGCGGAGGGTGACGGTGTCTTTCTCAAGATAGACACGACCACTGCCACGGGGCGAACGCACCTCGGAGATGGAGACATCGTAGGCAAGCGGGTTGTTAATGCCGACATTGATGTTGGAGTAGTAGCTGGTGCAGTTGCGCGAGCTGAGGCAGTAGAGGTAGTAGGTGGAGTCGTGGAAATATTGCGGCGTGGAGCTCCAGTGGGTGGAACGTCCGTAGTTGTTGTTGCCGTTGTAGAAGAAGGAGCCGTCGGTGGTGTCGCGGGTCCAGCGGATGACACGTGACTCACCCTGAGTGGCCCAGAGATTGCCGTAGGTGCCGTAGTCGACCATGGTGTCATGCGCAATGGGCACATCGGGCGTGTGGTTGGAGGTGATGTTGATATAGCCGGTGGTGTCGTTGTGCTGTTTGATGTCGTACTGTGCCGTGATGAAGGCCCTCAGTTTGACCGTGATGTCGAGTAGAGTACCCGTCGGGTATAGGTTGGGCTGGTAGGCTGGCGACACGGTCACTTCGCGCTGGGTTCCTACCGGCAATGCTACGCCGGCGAAGGTCTGGACATCCAGGCTGCTGCTTCCGGGGAAGTTGGGGAAGCTTTGGTTGGAGGGCTGGTGGCAGTAGTAGTCATAGCCAAGGGTGAAGGGGTAGTCGCCGGGGAAGTCCTTCTTACCTGCGTTCTTGAGGGTGTAGCGCAGCGGCACACTGAACATGCGGCAGCGGTTGGGATCGCAGATGCTGTCAACAGCCACTGAGATAACCTGCAGGTCATAGGCGGGATAGATGAACACTTCGGCGGTGTCGACATTGTCCCACGGACGGGCATCGACGGAAGTGTTACCCATACTCAGCACGACAACGACTCTTTGGGTATCGACGATACCCAGGGGCGAAGCCAGCAGGACCGAGTCTTCGGCAAAAGCCTGGGCTGCTATACGTCCGAGATTACGGGTTACGGAGCGGACTTCAGGAGAGATATCGGCCAAGTAGCAGTACCAGGTGACGTTGTTCTCGGCAGCGGTACCGTTGTTAAAGAATTTGACACGCACCATGATGGAGTCGGTCTCGATATTAAGCACCTGGGCGTTAGCACCCGTGGTGATGGCCGGGACACGAGGTTCGACAATCTCGGCGATAGCAATATCGTGGGTTTCACGGATGCAGTTGAACTCGTAGGCGCCTATGGTGGGTTTAGGAATCTGAGGACGTATACAGCCGCGCACGTCGGTGATGACGTCGGGGTTATACTGTGCCCTGTCGGCGAACTGAGAGAGGAGTGTGGCAAGATTGTGAACACTGTCGACAAAGTAGGGGTAGGTCTGGAAGGAGTTCACATCCTGATGGTTGAGCAAGCGCAATGAGTCGAGGTTGTTGCAGTTGACACCCCAGTAGGCGAACTTGATGAGGCCGGTGTTGACATTGGTGTCGGCATTGGTCCAGTAGACGTTGTAGTTGGAGCTGGACATACAGGTGTCGATGGCCACATAGTAGGCAAAGCCCTTACTCTCGTTCTTGAAGATGTTGTTGAGCGCATGGACGTAGGAAGAGTTCTGGCAGCTGAAGGTGCGGGTGGCAGCCTGGTTGATGCCAGCATAGAGGTTGGCGGTGTTGTAGTAGACGCTGACATGGCGGCAGAGAGAGTCAATCCAAATGCCTGACGAGGAGAGGGAGGCGACGGCAGTACCATATAATGAAATCATATTATTATAGACTGTCACACGGTCGATATTGGTACCACGGCACTTGTAGAGGGCGATACCACGCTTGCCGCCGGTACGCTCGTCAATCAGGTTGATGTAGTTGCGCTGGACGCTCAAGTGGTTGCAGTTGGCAATATAGATACCCGTGAGGGGCTTGCCGGCCACGGTGACACCCGAAGCGATGCTGTCGCCCGACACATTGACCGAGTCGGTGTTGCGGAGATAGACACCCTGGAACCAGAAGTTAAGAATGTCGCTATTGGTAATTGCTATATTGTCACTGGTGTTGTTGCCCAACGAGCGAACAGCATAATAGCCGCTGTCGAGCAAGCAGTTGTTGACTGTGATGTATCTGTTTTCATCACCCAGAAGGAGCAAGTTGGCATTGGTCGAGGAGGCAGTGGTCTTCTTGGAACGCAGGGTGCAGTTGCGGAAAGTGATGAACTGAGACTGGTTAACCTTGACGACGTTGGCAAAGATGTTGTTACCGGAGCCGCTGGTGTAGTTGGCGTAGAAGTAGATACTGTCGAAAGTGATGTACTGGGCATCCGTGATTTGCATCACATGGTTGGCGGCATTGGTGGGGGTGAATGTCACCTTAGCCAACTCGGCAGCACCCGGAACGGTCTTGAAGGTGATGGTGTTTTCGAAACTAGTACCATTGACGCTGCTGATAAAGATTTGCTCGTTGAATGTCTGTTCGCAGAGTTGGAAGACCACAGGACCAGCGACACCGGCATTGTGCAAGGTGTCGAGGGCGACAGCGAGGGTAGGATAGTCGCTATTGGGGCAGGAGCCGATGAGATAGTCGCCAGCACAGAAGCGGACGTTGAAGGTGCGGACTAGGGTGTCGTTGGTAGACACTGTGTCGCCCGTGACTCCGACGACGGCAATGATTGTGTGGCGTCCCGGGGTAAGGTGTGTACTCAGCAGCGGAACGGTGCGGGAATAGCCTAAGGGCAGGTTGTTCGCATCACCGCTCACCTGTTGCCATGAATTGTTGTCAATCTTGTATCGGAGGGTGTAGTTGGAAATGTCGTTGAGACCATGGTTGGAGAGAACGACATTGAGATTGGTAGTGTCGCACGAAGCGATGACTGTGGTGTCGAGCGACCCAGGCCAGTTGATAGTGGCATCGTAGTCGGGCACGTTAGTCACATCAATATGGATTGCCACAGGAGCACTCTGACAGCCGACAGCCTCCATGAATCCGAAGGTGATGTCGGGACGGTTGTTGCCACGAGTACCAGTGGTCTGGCTCGACTGGTCTGTAGTGTTATTTTGCTTGGTAATGACGGTGTTGGCCTGGGCAGTGTAGCGGGTGTTGGCACCAGCCGTGATGCCCGTAGTATTCAGCGCGCGGGTAATCTCGATGACGATGTTGGAGGTGCCGTCCCATGTGAACCTGTTGTCAAGTTCGTGTTTCACCCATCCGATATCGTTGGCGGTGAGGGTGAGGTTGGTACGGTTGTAGACCTGTGTCAGACCGGTAAGGAAGGTGGTGTTGGCAAAGTTGGCTGCCGTGGTGGTACCCATTTTGATAGTATAATCAGAGAAGGTGAACGTGCTGACATTTGTGCCCAAAGCCTCCAGATAGAAGGAGAGTGAACTGATTTCGCCAGCACCGTGGCCTGCATCGCGAATCTGCTGGGCTGTGTAGAGGTACTGCTCCTTTACATAACGGGTCTTGGGGTTGTAAGGCGAGGGGTAGTTGTTGTTCATCACCGAGGCCAGGGTGCCCACATGGGTTGTGGCCACGTCCTTCAGCGCGATGGTGTTGACAAACATGGTGTCGCGACGATAGATATATGGAGTGATATAAGTGGACGGTGTGGTGTCCAGAGGATTCATGTTGATGTCATACCAAATGGTGTGAACCATCGGCGAGAGGCCGGGAACTGTCATGGTGAGACGTTCGCCGTAGTTGACGGTCTGGTTTGAAGAGATGGCGGGAGGCAGCGGCGTGTAATATGCGGGGAAGGAGCCCTCGTTGGTATCGTTGCTATGGTTGATGTCAGAACTTACGCCATCGACCCATGCTTTGATATGGAAGACGGTGTCATGAGAGACCAACATGTTAAGCGGAACAGAGAAGGTGTGGTTGACAGAGGCACGCACTCCGAGGCCACCCGAAATGGTGTCGGCGCAGACAATTGTGGCACCCCCGTCGACGCTGTACTTCACCACAACCGAAGACACCGGGTTGATACCATAGTTATGGATAACTACGGACACATCCTCGGAGGCGGTAAGGTTACAGCCTGTATCAACCACGGGTTCATCGACGAAGAGGTCGGTGTTGGGAATGCCGGTCACATGCAGGTTGACAGCCGCGCGGAAGCCTTCGCACCCATTGTCGTAGTAACGGATGAGGTTGGTCTCGGTCTCACCAAGATGCATTCGCAGTGAGTCGGTACTCACCTGCCAGAGCGATGCGGTGGCGGTGGGAGAGGCATTGGCCGCATTGGTGGGCCAGCTGATGCGGCGGGCACCGGCTGTGGGGGTGTTGGTGGCATTGCCGTTCTTGGCAAGGTCTATAGCATTGCCCTGCCACACAGAGGCGGGGACACCCTGGTTGTTCCAGTTGATGGGCTGGGTTGAAGAAGTGGTGATGACATTGTTGAAGGCGACGGCATCGGCAATGCCATGGCCATCACGGTAGATGACGCCGAAGTGGGCAGTGTAGGCCGGGGAGACCACAGCAGAACTCGGCGCATAGATGGTGCGAGTGGAATCGCTGCCCGTGGTCACATTTCGGAACTGGAGCACCAGATTGGCACCCGGCTCTATGGTGACATTGGGGAGCACCCATATCTTGGCTGCAGCAGTGGGCTGGACGATAATGATGGAGTCGCCTTCAAGATTGGCGGGATAGTCGCCACAATTGGTCAGCTCAATGGCAAAAGCGGTCTGGGTATTCATCCACGACGGCATGGGGTAGGTGGCACCAGGGGCTGTGCGGTTCACCTGCACTTCGGTAATTTTCACCAAGGGAAGGTTACGTTTCTGGGAGATATAGAAAGTGGTGTCGGCATAGAGGGGCGTGGTGACGAGCGTCGGACCGTAGAAGAAACGTGCGGTATCGTCAATATTATGATACCAAGAGATGCCCGAACGTTGCTGACGTCCGTTGCCAGAAGTATAGTAGTTCACGGGCCAGAGGTTGATGCCGCCAGTGGGGGTTATGGTGGCCACCGTGTTATAAGGAACATTCTGATTGATGACAGAAGGAGCCGGAGCCGCATAGCGGGAGAGCACTGTCCAAACCATAGTGTCGTTCAGGTCGTCGGGGTCGAGACTGCACTTCACCCACCATCTGATGTTGTAGGTGCGGTCGGTATTGCCAGTGCCGCTGGGCAGCGACATGGTGCGGGTAGAGAGGAAATGGATGGTGTCGTTAGGACCGACGTTGCGGGTCACTTGGAACGACTGGACGGGACCATTGTCAATACTATAATATACCGTGATGGGGGAGGAAGAGCTGTAGGTGTATGTGCCGTTGCCAGTATTGTAGATGGCCACCTCCACGGGGATGCTGGCAGGAGCACCGCAGTAGTCCTCGAGAGGAGTGACAAACTCATAGGGGCGGAAGTCGATGGAGAGAGGCACGACCTCATAAGCACCCAAGCTGGGGGCCGTGACGGAACGGGGAGAACCGAAGAGGTCGATGGTCACTTCTGGCACAGGGGTGCCCACATTACGCAGCAAGGCATTGAAGGAACGAAGGTCGACACGTGCAATAGAGCTATTGGTATAGTTGGGGTTGCCTGTGACGGAACCCACATCAACAGGCACGGCCAAACGCCAAGTGTTGAGGTTGTTGTAGTTTGTACCGCTGAGTTTGTTCAACACACCACTTACCGAATAGTAGCAGTTGTGGTCGACATGCAGGGTGGCAGTATTGTCGCCCGGAATGAAGGAGAAGGCGTAGTTGGAGGTGTCGAAGGTGGCGATGACGTTGTTCTGGAAATAGCAGTTGCTAATCACATCGCCGCCGAGGGTGGCTGCTGCCACATTGACACGGGTGGGCGCGTTCATGCGGACTGAGTTGAACACGGTCTTGATATACGAACCCTTAATGATGTTAAGCGGGGTGGTGAGCATGTTGCTGGAGCCATCATCCACCGACACCAACATATTGTTGGCCACGATGCAGTAGTTGGTGGCAGTGCCATGCATGTCGGAGACACCGATACAGCATGTGCCCTTCGACGAATAGACTCTGTTACGGGTGATACGGGTGCCGTCGTAGCAGTACTGAGCCAAAATGATGTAGCTGGAGTTAGTCAGCACATCGTTGGCAAAGATGCTGTCGATGGTGGCCGTTGATTGGTTCACCATACGGACTGCCGTGTTCACCTGATTGACAAAGTCGCTAAACTGCACGGTATTGCCCACCGAACGGACATCGGGTGCCGCGCCTGTGATGTCAACACCTATTGTACCTCCGTAGAAATAGCAGTTGGTCACCAACAAAGAGTCTGCATCACCCGTATTAATCAATGACTGAGCAGCGAAAACGATGGCGTTGCTGTCGACGAAGTTACAGTTGATGAACTGGCAATTGGAACTTCCGCTGCCCAACTGGGCTAGTACGGAACAACGATTGTCAACGTAACGTCCATTGCTGAAAGTAATGTTGTTGAAGTGGATGCTGCGGGCCTCGGTGAGGTCGACCAACGCTGGCACGATGACATTTACTCCGTTGCGTGAACGGCGGAAGGTGACCTGGGCTGTGGCCGTGGCCGGTTCGAAAGTAACATAGTTGGTCTCTGACGTACCTGGAATGAATGGGAACTTGGTCACATCGTACACTCCAGCGGGCAGCTTGATAGTGAGCGGTCCATCGATACCGCAACGGCTCAGCACATACAAGCAGTTCTCCAAAGAGCTGAAATGGGCACTAGAGCCAGTGCCCACGATACGGGTACCACTGTAGGGGCCCTCACACGATGAGAAAGGAGTGAACACCGTGTCATTATATGGCTCGTGGTCTCTGAAGCGGAGGCTGCCGACCCTGATGGTGTCGTCCACCCATGCACGGATGGTATGGTAACCCACCGTGAAGGGTTGGCTGCTGTTGAGCAACACACGGACACTATCGCCACCGTTGAGATTCCCTGTCCAGTCGAAGAAAACAGGGGGCTGGTTGTCAACACGATACCAGATGCGGACAGAATCCATGGCACTCACGCCAAAGTTCTTCAGCCACACCACCACGGAATCGTTGCCCGCATTGCAAGGAGTGTCGTAACTAGGATATGCCATCGCACTAATGCCGCAGTCGTATATCAAAGGCAAATTTTTTGTCGCAATGAAAGTCACCCAAGGGCGGGTATTGGCAGTTACGCCAGTTGAAAATTGATCAATATCAGAAGTAAACGGGTGGAAAGAACTCGCAGCATCGCCAACGGTGGTGTATATTGACATCTTGTTACTGAGCGCCGGTATGTGCTTGGCAAGACGGGCCGCCGGGTTGGTCGTACCGTCGTAAAAGACCTGCACCACCAAGTCGGAACCCGAATAGAAGAAAGTGTCCTGTAGGTGAACCTCAAAGATGGAGTTGGGTGCTGCCTGTGGAAACACAAGTGCCGTATCGAATGGAATTTGCATTGCAACAGCGGTAAAAGCCATATCGGAGGATGTATGGATATAGTCATTCGTGAAGTAGTTTGCCATTCGAAACTGCACCCTCGGCCTCACCTGGGTCACATTTGACGTGGCAAGGATGAATCTTAAATCGGTGATGTATCCTGGGCCATAACCCAACTCCGCCATTGTAGCACTGTCATATACGAACTCTGAACGACCGTCCGCGTAAGGGGGGAAGGGAAATTCCAATACGTTTGTCTGGTTTCCTGGCGGGGTTGCTGAATGCGTCTTACCACGCACACACCGATAAGTAACCCATGCATCTGATGCCCTTGGATAATTGACGGTATTGAAGTTCACCGTGCCATCCTTAGCAACAACATGATAGTGCATCAAGGTGTCATATCCATAGAAAGGGATGCGACCCACATAACGGCTAGTCGTTCCCTGCCGCACCATGGGTGCCCTAAACTCGGTTGGGTTGTTACCCACACGGTAGACAACATAAACCGAGTCATCGTTTATACCTTGGATGACAGAGGTGGTCACGTCAGCGGCAACCTTGGCACCACGGCTACTAGGATAATTCAGATGGTCTGGGAAGGAAATCATGTTGATGGAGGGGGTCACCATCTGCTGACTAGAGGCAGACACCTTGATGTCATCAAGATACCATGCGTCGATGCCAGCGGCTCCATTTCTAGCACTCAAAATAAAGCGAATAATCAGTTTCCTATTCTCAGGATCACCAGCCGTGTAGAAGAACTGGTCTAAATTGAATCGCTCGTGCATCCACATCGTGTTGTTGGGTGCGGAGCCACCCATAAGCCATTCTTGATAAGACTCTATACTGAAAGACGAAAGAGACCCAAAGGAAATGTCACCGCCTTCAGAAAGATCGTAGTGGGAGGCGTTGAGCCGAATCCACGTCGACTGGTCGGGACGTTTGGCCTCAATCATACACACCTCCTGACGTGAGACACACATCAGAGGACGGACCCAAGCAATATGAGAAAACTCTAACTTATAGAAATTCAAGTTCAAGGGCGTAGAAAAATCTATCGTGTCAAGCGTCAATACCAACTGGGTATTATTGGTATGAAGCATTTTCATAGCCCGTGCACCACCCGAATGTAGAGAGGTTTGTGGCGCACACGCCGTACTCGACACAGTATAATTAAGGCCCGTGTCTGTCTCAAAATCTTGGGAATACATTTCGTAGATTTGAGCATGGGAAGATAATGCCATCATAGCAAAAATCAGCCCGAAAAGCAAGAATCTTTTTTTCATTTGTATTACTATATTACTTATTTATTTACAATATATTACACACAAAAAGCAACCATTTTACAGCGTAAAATTGGAGACTTTTTGAGCGTACAAATATACGAAGAAAAACTGAATCATCAACATTTTTATTTTTATAGTTATAAATAGTGCTTCTTTTTTCCTTATGACCTTTTCGCGTTGGGTCAGCCTCGACTAGCTCAACATCATCACAATATATACTCTCAAAAATGCTAGAACCGTCACCCCCGAAGGCCTATTTTTATGATTTTTTATGATACACGCTAGCGTCTTGTAATGGCAATTGAAGCATCTTTGACTCTGTGTCGATCCAAGGACACCCCTTCCGCTCGCACACTCTATGACAATCCATGCAGGACACCTGTTTGCACGTGCTTACAGAAGTTCGGCGACGGCACCTGCTGCAACATTGGTGCGTTTCCCCCTTAAGGTTCGTCCTCGCAAAGAAAGAACAACGTGTAGCGTCATTTCCTAACGTTTGACAAGTGAAATCAGGCATGTATTCTCAAGCCTACCAGCCGATTTTAGCCATACGCTTTTGTTTTTCTTTCCCAGATGCTTAGTCAGGTTGTTTAGCGGTGGTAGGGTTGTACTCGGTGCTTTCTTTGGTCCTTCCTCCGCCTCTGAAAAGCGAAGGCATGACGAAGGCATGGCGTGTGATTGAAGTGGGACCTGTCGCCCATCTGACACAATTATATCGAAACAGACAAAAACAGGGTGCCACTTTTAGAAATAAAAAGGCGGCACAAAGTGGGTCACGATGGCAGAAACCAATACTTATGTTGGTTACCCCCCTGACTTTTTGCTGCAAATAATGCTAAGGAACAGTCATTTGTAAAAACCAATCATATCACTTTTGAAGAAAACCGACTTGTCAAACTTTAGTAACTGTTATCTTCGCTGGCGCAAGGCCTCGTACATAAAAACGGCAGCGGCCACACTGACATTGAGCGATTGTATCTGCCCTAATATCGGCAGTTTGGCCCGCACGTCGGCCATCTTGAGCAGCTCAGGGCTGATGCCGGTCTCTTCTGCGCCCATAATCAGCAAGGTGGGACGGTGGAAATCGACTTCAAGATAGTCGGTGGCTCCCTTCTCGGTGGCTGCCACAACCTGCAACCCACATTGCCGCGCCAGATTAATGGTCGTCTTCAGATTGCCGTCGCGACAAATGGGAACGCGCAACAGTGCCCCCGAAGAGGTCTTGACCGCATCGTCGCCCACTTGTGCGCTGCCATGTTCTGGAACGACGACGGCATCCACACCTGCACACTCGGCAGTGCGCACTATAGCACCAAAATTCCGCACGTCCGTCACATGGTCGAGCAGTAAGATGAAAGGTGCCTCTTTCTGCTCTGCCAGTCTTGGTATCAAATCCATCGACTGGTGAAATTTGATAGGGGCTATCAATGCCGCCACTCCCTGGTGGTTACCTCGCGCCATGCGGTTCAACTTCTCTACTGGAACAAACTGGAAAGGAATGCCCTTGTCTCGTATAAGACCCTTGAGGTTACCCGCCAATGAGCCGGTGAGACCATTCTGTAGCAGCACTTTATCTATCTGCACATCACCTTCAATGGCTTCAATCACAGGGCGGAGACCGTAAATGACCGACTTGGGTTCGGGCTTGGGGTCCTGAGGTTTGGAATTTCTGCTTTGCTGTATCATAACTGGGTGATATTAGTGTGTGGAGTATCTTCTTTTAATCTTATGGCGCACGCCTATACAATCATGCCGTCCTGCAGCATGATTTGCCGGTCGGACTTCTGTGCCAAAGCCGTGTTGTGGGTAACGATGACGAACGTCTGCATGTACTGGTCGCGGAGCTGGAAGAAAAGGTCGTGCAGTTCTTCGGCATGCCGGGTGTCAAGATTGCCCGACGGCTCGTCAGCCAGGACGACGGCAGGCCTGTTTATCAAAGCCCTGGCAACGGCAAACCGCTGTTGCTCGCCTCCCGACAGCTGTGCCGGCTTGTGTGCTGCACGTCCCTCGACATTGAGAAACCTGAGCAGCTGCATGGCCTCCTCTGCGGCTTCTTCCATGCTCTGTCCTGCGATGAGGGCAGGCATGCAGACATTCTCAAGGGCGGTAAATTCGGGCAGGAGGTTATGGAACTGGAAGACAAAGCCGATATGGCGATTGCGGAAACGCGCCATTCCTTTCTCATCGAGCCGTGTCACATCCACCTGGGTGACCGGCCGTCCCTCGCCCTCGGAGCTGTCATAAAGAATGCGGCCACTGTCAGGTCGGTCAAGGGTACCCAGCAGCTGGAGAAGCGTGGTCTTTCCTGCACCCGATGCCCCCACGACGCTCACAATCTCGCCCTTTTCTATGGTGAGGCTGATATCCTTCAGCACTTGTAGTGTGCCATACGATTTGTTGAGTCTTTCTACTGTTATCATTATGCTGGGTTTGTTAATCATCCCTATGGAAGGGGAAGGATGGCTAGTATTCTTTGCCGTTGAGGAAGCTCTTCCACACCTTGTTCTCGCCGTATGCGTAGGGCAGATACTCATAAGTGGGGATGGGCGTAGTGAGGTAGAAATTGGCCTTCTTTCCGACGGCGATGGAGCCCAGTATATCGCTGACACCCATAGCGTAGCCGCTATTGATGGTCGTTGCGTTGATAGCCTCTTCGGGCAGCATACGGTAATTGACACAAGCAAAGGAGAGCACCAGCTGCATATTGCCCGAGGGCGAGGAGCCGGGGTTGAAGTCCGATGCCATAGCCACAGGCAACCCTGCCTCCATCATCTTGCGGACAGGGGCATGCTGCATATTGAGGAAAAAGGCTGCCCCAGGCAGGACTGTGGGCATGGTTTCGGAGCCTAGGAGACATGCAATCTCGTCATCACCTGTATATTCTAGATGGTCGCAACTCAGTGCGTTATATTTCACAGCACACTGGATGCCTCCGCTGCATGCCATCTCGTTGGCGTGTATCTTGGGCCGCATGCCGTATTTCGCTCCTGCCTCAAGCATCCGCTCGGTATCCTCTACTGTGAAGAAGCCCGCGTCGCAGAAGACATCGATAAAGTCTGCCAATCCTTCGTCTGCAGCCTGTGGAATCATGCGCTCTATGACCAGGTCGACGAATTTCTCCTGCCGGCCACGATATTCCATCGGGATGCCGTGGGCACCCAAAAGTGTGGACTTGATGGTGAGGGGCGATGTCTCGCGCAACCGGCGGATAACGCGCAGCATCTTCAACTCGGCTTCGGGAGTCATGCCGTAGCCCGACTTGATTTCCACGGCACCCGTGCCATAGCGGATAATGGTGTCCAAACGGGCCATAGCATCATCGTAGAGCTGCTGCTCCGAAGCTTCCTGCACACGCTTGGCGCTGTTCAGTATACCGCCGCCCCGCTTGGCAATCTCATCGTACGAAAGGCCGCGAATCTTATCAATATACTCAATCTCACGGCTTCCGGCATACACCAGATGGGTATGCGAGTCGCAGAAGGAGGGCAGAACCATCCGCCCGGTGGCATCAACCACTTTGTCGAAAGTCTGTTCTTTCAGCTCCTCCATGGGGCCAAAGGCAGCAATCCTGTCGTCTTCGACAATCAGGTAAGCGTTCTCTATATGGTCAATGTGAGCCATGTCGGCACCACACACTTTCTGCCGAGGGGTGTTCTCCACCTGTAGCAGGGATTTGATATTCTCAATCAGTGTTCTCATACTTGATTTATTTGTTTGGCAATAATACAAATGCTTCTTTTCCTCAACTGCCTACGGCTAAAAAAGTTCCGGCTGGTCGCCCAGCTTCTGTTTGCCCAAAAGCTGATAGGCCAACGGGGTTGCCTCTCGGCCACGCGGGGTGCGCTGAAGGTAACCCTCCTGGATAAGGTAGGGCTCGTAAACCTCTTCCACTGTCCCGGCATCTTCTCCCACCGAGGTGGCAATCGTGTTGATGCCCACAGGTCCGCCGCGGAACTTGTCGATAATGGTGCCCAGTATGCGCATATCCATCTCGTCAAGCCCATTGCTGTCAACATTGAGTGCCTTCAACGCATAGCGGGCAATGTCTAGGGTGATGGTACCGTCGCCTTTCACCTGTGCAAAATCCCGCACTCGCCGCAACAACAGGTTGGCTATTCGAGGTGTGCCACGGCTGCGGCGTGCTATTTCGAATGCCGATTCGGAAGTAATCTTCACCTGCAGCAGACTGGCCGAACGGTTGACGATGCGGGTAAGGGTTTCCGCATCGTAATACTGCAGCCGGCAGTTGATACCAAAACGGGCTCGGAGGGGGGCAGTCAGCATACCCGACCGGGTGGTCGCACCTATCAGGGTGAAAGGTTTGAGCTTGATTTGCACACTCCGCGCAGCGGGTCCCGACTCGATGAGGATGTCTATCTTATAATCTTCCATAGCGGAATAGAGATACTCCTCCACAACCGGCGAAAGACGGTGTATCTCATCAATAAAAAGGACATCGTTGGCCTCTAGCGAGGTGAGCATACCTGCCAAGTCCCCCGGCTTGTCCAACACCGGCCCAGAGGTCATCTTAATATTCACCCCCAGCTCGTTGGCAATAATATACGAGAGGGTGGTCTTGCCCAATCCAGGAGGCCCGTGAAGGAGCACATGGTCTAGCGGCTCGCCACGTTGTTTGGCCGCCCCGACAAACACGCGAAGGTTGTCCAACACATTCTGCTGACCCGCAAAACTGTCGAATCCTTTGGGACGCAACGCCCGCTCCACCTCGCGTTCCTGTTGTGTCTGACCACGGCCTGTAGCATCTAAATTACTATTCATTCTTCGCTTCTTTGGAATTGCAAAAGTACAAAAAAAACGGCACATATCGTTTTTTTATTGTATCATTCATACTAAAAAACTCTTCTTTTCGTTATCTAATGATAGAAATTATAATAATTAGCCATAAAATGAGATCGATAATTGTTGGCACTGACTTCTCCAAAGGCTCCTATGTAGCCTTGGAACTGGCTGTGGATATCGCGAACAAACTAGAATGTGACATCAAGCTACTCTGGGTCAAACGGGAAAAACTGCTGATGGACGAGGAGCAGCTCACCATCATGACCCACCTTGCCTCCGAGAAGCTGAAGATGCTGTGCGAGGAACATGAGCCCAAGCTGCACGGCAACAAAATCCGTTGGGAAATCTGTTCTGGCAAAGTGGGTGCTGTCATCTCCCGCCAGGCACGCCATGAGAACGCGCCCCTCATCGTCATCGGCACCAACGGCGCCTCTGGCTTTGAAAAATACTGGATGGGCAGCACCGCCGTCCGCATCGTACAGGAAGCCCCGGTACCGGTACTTACCGTCCGTCAGGGATACGACTTCCACAAAGCCCTCGAACGCATCGTCGTCCCCATCCGTGTGAACATCAATTCTCGTCAGAAAGTGCCACCTGCTGCCGCCTTGGCCAGACTGTTCGGTGCCGAGGTACACATTCTCGGTCTCATGGACTCCCCCGATCAAGCCCCACAGCTGCGCGCCTACATGGTGCAGACCGCCGAATTCCTCGGAACCGAGGGCGTCAAGTTCAAATCTGTGGTCAAGCACTACAGCAACTATAGCGACACCGTACTCTCCTACGCCGAAAGCATCAAGGCCGACCTCGTGGTAATCAACACCGAACAGGACCGCCTCCTCTCGCAACTATTCCTCGGCACAAACGCCCAGCAAATCGTACACAGCTCGCAGCTGCCGGTGCTTTGTGTCCATCCTGCCGACATTTTCTATCTCTCCAAAACCTGATGGCTCGTATTGTAATCGTCGGAGCTGGTGCTGCCGGTATGATGGCCGCCGTAGTGGCCGCCCAGCAGGGAGCCGAAGTGGTACTGTTGGAAAAAATGGACCAGCCCGGCCGCAAACTGCGCATCACCGGCAAAGGCCGCTGCAACCTCACCAACACAGCACCTCTCAAAGAATTCCTCACCCATATCGGCCCCGATGGCCGATGGCTACGCAACTGCTTTGCCCTGTTCTTCAACACCCAGCTGATGGACTTCTTTGAGCAACGCAACGTGCCCCTTGTCGAGGAACGGGGCAGCCGCATCTACCCCAAAAGTGGCAAATCGCTCGACATCTTCCTTGCCCTCATCACCGACTTGGAACAACGGAAGAATGTGGAGATACGCAAAAACTGCGCCGTCAAGTCGCTCACCGACGACTGCCACGGGGTACGCCTACAGGACGGGACCACCGTGCGGGGCGACGCCCTCATCATCGCCACCGGAGGCCTCTCCTACCCCACCACCGGCTCTACCGGCATCGGCTATCGTCTGGCACAAGAGGCCGGCCATACTGTCATTCCTCAGGTGCCCTCCCTGGTCTCACTCTCCACGCCCGACCCCATCCCTCAGGACTTGGTGGGCTTCGTCCTCAAGAATGTGGGGCTCACCATCACCCGCCCCGACGGCAAAAAACTCTTCGAAGCATTCGGTGAGATGACCTTCACCCAGAAAGGCCTCGACGGTCCCATCGTCCTCTCTGCCAGCAGGCAGGTCAGCCGCATCCTCAACGAAGGCGAAAAACTCATTGCCCATATCGACCTTAAGCCCGCCGTGCCCGCCGACACCTTGGACCGACGCCTGACCGACGACCTCAACGCCAACGGCAAACGGCTCTTCCACGACGCCCTGCGCCTGTGGCTTCCTGCCGAACTAATACCGCTGGCACTCGATCGCCTGCACATCGAATACTATAAGAGGCTTCACCAAATCAATGCTGCCGAACGGAAAAGGCTGCTCGCCTTCCTGAAAAATGTGGAGTTCACCCTCGACGGCACCGGCGACTACAACACCGCCGTCGTCACACAAGGAGGCGTAGAAACCAAAGAAATCAACCCAAAGACCATGGAGTCGAAACTCGTGCCGGGCCTCTACTTCGCAGGCGAAGTGCTCAACCTCGACGCCGACACCGGAGGCTACAATCTACAGATAGCCTTCTCCACCGGCTACGCTGCGGGCATGGCTGCAAGCCAACCGTCTGCCGAAGTCTAATTAATTAATCAGTTCTGAAACTCTTCCAACGCTATGGTGGCATTTTCCCAGGCCTCCATGCGTTCGTCCAGTCGGTCTTTGAGCGACTGGTATTGGGAATAGAAGTCGGCATCTTGAGCCGTCCCTGATGCCAGCTGTGCCTCTTTGGCTGCTATCTGCTCCTCTAAATCCGAAATTTTTTTCTCCACCTTCTCCACGGCATTGCGCAACTTGCGCAATTCGCGCTCACGGTCTTTGCTCTGCTCATACGACAGACGGCCCTGCGTTTTCGTCTCTGCCTCATGGGACTGAGTTATCGCCACTGCGGCTTGCAGACTGGCACTGCGGCTTTCTAGAAACTCGAAGATATCACCCCTGAACTCATGCACCGCGCCGTCGCGGAACTCATAGAGCTCATCCGTCAGCCCTTGCAGAAAATCACGGTCATGCGACACCACCACAAGGGTCCCTGTATATTGCAGCAGCGCATTCTTGAGGATGTCCTTGGAGTCCATATCCAAATGGTTCGTAGGCTCGTCGAGCACCAGCAGGTTAGACGGAGTGAGCAGCAGCTTGGCCAATGCCAGCCGCGCTTTCTCACCGCCTGAAAGCACCTTCACTTTTTTCTCACAGTCCTCACTGTCGAACAGGAAACTGCCCAAGATATTGCGGATTTTGGGCCTTATATCACCCGTGGCGATGTCGTCGATAGTCTGAAACACTGTCTTCTCCCCATCCAGCATGGCGGCCTGATTCTGGGCATAGTACCCCACCTGAACGTTGGCACCCAACTTGAACGAGCCAGTGTAGTCGGTAATCTCGCCCACGATAATCTTGGCCATGGTGCTCTTCCCTTCGCCGTTCTTGCCCACAAAGGCTACCTTCTTGCCCGAAGTGAGCAGGAAATCAACCCCGTCGAACACCTGAAGGCCGTCATACGCTTTGCCCAAGTGCTGTGCCTCCACCACAATCTTGCCGCTGTGGGGCGCAGGCTGGAAACGGAAGTGGATACTCTCGGTACTCACCTCGTCAACCTGTATTGCCTCCATGCGGTCGAGCATCTTCAGGCGCGACTGCACCTGCTTGGCCTTGGTGGCCTTGTATCTAAAGCGCTCGATGAAGGCTTCAATCTGCGCCACCTGCCGCTGCTGGGCGGTGAGTTGGGCCATCTGCGAGGCGCGCCGCTCCTGCATCTGAACCACATATTCCGAGTAAGGGCACTTGTAATCGTAGATGCGCCCGGCGGTGATTTCGATGGTACGCTTGGTGATATTGTCCAGGAACGTGCGGTCGTGCGACACCAGCACCACGGCTCCCGGATAATTTTGAAGGAAACTCTCCAGCCACTGGATGGATTCGATGTCGAGGTGGTTCGTTGGCTCGTCCAGCAGCAGGAAGTCGGGCTGCTTGAGCAGCAGCTTGGCCAATTCCACGCGCATCTGCCACCCGCCACTGAACTCCGTCAAGGGGCGGCCGAAATCGCTATGTTTGAAACCCAAACCCAGCAGCACCTTCTCGGTCTTCTCCTGTCGGCTGTCGGCACCCAAAAGGGTCACATGCTCCGTCACCTCGTTATGCCTGTTGAGCAGGCGGGTGTATTCGGCTGAATCGTAATCGGTACGCTCGGCTATCTCATCGGTAAGCCTCTGCTGTAGCTCCAACAGTTCGTCAATGCGGCTAAAGGCTGTCAGGGCCTCGTCGAGGATGGTCCGTTTGCTGTCGGGGATCATCTCCTGTGGCAGATAGCCCACCTCCTGCCCCGACGCAATCACCAGGTTGCCGCCCTCCGGCTCCTGCCATCCGCAAAGAATCTTCAGCAGGGTCGACTTCCCCGCACCATTCTTTCCGACCAGACCTATGCGGTCGTGGTCCCCGATGTTGAACGTCACATTATCGAAAAGGTTGGTGCCAGTAAACTGCACCGAAAGGTTGTTAACAGCCAGCATAGAATAGAATAGATTTTTATTTCCTAGTATATCCTAGGCCTGCCTAGAATAGCCTAGAATATTAAATCAAAGAACAAGGGCTGCCGATTATGCAACAGGCAGCCCTTAGTGTCAGTGAGTGACTCTTGGCAGAACCACCCAATTAGTTCAGTTCAAAGTTGACCGGAAGGTTGAACTGGGTACGGACAGGTTTGCCGCGCTGCTTGCCGGGTTTCCATTTCGGCATGGTCTTTACAACGCGCACAGCTTCTGCACCGCATCCGCCGCCGATATCACGAAGAACCTTCACCTGTCCCACACTGCCGTCCTTTTCAACAACGAAGGAGACGAACACCTTTCCAGTGATGTTGTTTTCCTTGGCCAGCTGGGGATACTTGATGTTGTCGGCAATGAACTGCGACAATGCGCCGAGGCCTCCGGGGAATTCGGGGTCTTCCTCAACAACCAGAAAGACCTCTTCTTCTTCCTCCACGTCCTCTTCTTCCACTACCACATGGGTGAATTCTTCCTGAGCCTTGTTGGCGTTATCTTCGGCATTGATGATACCGACCTCGTTGGTCAGGTCGGCATCGTTCTCAACAACCGTCAGGTCGGTGACAACCTGCTCAGGTTCTTCTGGTGGTGGTGGTGGTTCGTCTGGTTGGTCCGTCTGGATGATGTCGGCGTCAATCTCCATATCTGCTGAACGCAGATTCACCTCCTTGACCTCCTTTTCATACGAACGTACATTGAAGGCGACGAGAGCGGCAGCCAAAATCACCACCAAACCGATTTCAAGAAACAGTCCTCTCCGTTTTTCGAGGTCTGCCTTGGGGGATTTCTTTGCTTCCATATTATTGTTATTTAAAATGTTATTTACTATTTTGGACGTTTTTTGCCATCCTTTTTCAACCGCTAAATTACGATTTTTTCCTGAATTATCAACATTCCCCTGTAAAAAAAACGTTTTTTAACACATCCTTTGAGGCCTCTGCCAACCCTCCCCAACCCTTATTCTATAACGCTCCTTTCGACAAAATATTTCTATTGTATTACTTTTTTTTCGTACCTTTGCAAATTGTTATGGATAGCAGTCGTTTTATAATATGCCGCGCTTCGGCCGGGTCAGGCAAGACCTATACCCTTGTCCGCCAGTATCTCCAGCTCGCCTTCTCCGCCCCTGAAGGCCAGCTGGCCCAACGTTTCACACACATCCTCGCCATCACCTTCACCAACAAGGCCGCCAACGAGATGAAAGGGCGCATCCTGAGCAATTTAGACGACATCGTCAAATTGGGGGTTCATAACGATATGGGCAAAGAAATCGCTGACCAGCTCCAACTCGACGACACCACCCTGCGCCACTACGCCTCCACCGTCCGCTCGGCCATCCTCCACAACTACTCCGACCTGGCAGTCTGCACCATCGACAGCTTCATGCACCGCATCGTCCGCACCTTCGCCCACGACCTCAACCTGCCACTCAACTTCGATGTCTACATCGACAACAGCGACCTCATCCAAAATGCCGTGGACGAGCTGATGGCCCTCGCTGGCACCGAAGGACAGGAGGAGATGACCGGGATGCTCTGCGAGTTTGCCGAAAGCCGCATGTCCGACGGCAAAAGCTATATGATAGAGCGCGAACTGGCCTCGCTGGCCGAAGAGCTCTTCAAAGAACAGACACCCGAATACCTGAAAGCCCTCCAAGACATAGGCACCACCCAGTTCCGCAACATACAGCACAAGATGATTGCCGACAACCGCGACTACGAAAGCCAGATGGCGAAAATTGGAAGCGACGGCGTCACAATCTACACCGAGGCGGGGCTCAGCCCCGAAGACTTCTACCGTGGCGCCAACGGCGCTGGCGCCTTCTTCCGGAAGCTGGCCAACGGGCTCCTCCCCGAGCCCAACAGCTGGGTGCTCGCCTACCTCGAAGGCGACAAGCTGGGCAGCTCCAAATGCTCCACCGCCGCCCGCACCAGCCTCGAAGCCGTCAAGCCACGCCTGCAGGAGGTCTTCCGCAAGTACCGTCAGCTGTGCGACACCGAAGGCGTCCTCTACAATACCCGCCGACTACTATTAAAGAATATATACGCGCTAGCCCTCCTCAACAAGATGGGCGAACTGGTGGACTCCTACGCCCAAGAAAACGAAATCGTCCACATCTCGGATTTCAACAAACGCATCGCCGACGTGGTGCAGAACGAGCCCGCCCCCTTCATCTACGAGCGGCTGGGCAACCGCTACTGGAACTACCTCATCGACGAATTCCAAGACACCTCGCGTATGCAGTGGCAGAACCTCGTGCCGCTTGTAGAAAACGGGGTCGCCTCCGGCCACACCTCCCTGGTGGTGGGCGACGGCAAACAGGCCATCTACCGTTTCCGCCAGGGCGACGTAGGGCAATTCATCAGCCTCCCCCATGTCGACAACCCGCTGCATGGCAGCCTATTCGAGCAGCCCGGCATCGGACTCGCCACCCGCCTTGAGATGAACCGCCGCTCCGCACGCACCATCGTGGAATTCAACAACCAATTCTTCGAATGGGTCATACGCAACCGCTTCGACGACAATGAGGAACTCAAAGCCATCTACCTCGGACACGAAGAGGAACCCGACTTGGTGCAAAAGTCCTTACTCCCCGACGGCTATGTGCAGGTGGGCTTCTGGAATCCCGACGAGGGCACCGAGCCACTCTATCAGGCAATGCTTGACGACATCCGCACCCTCGTCGACACCAAAGGCTACTCTTACCGCGACTGCACCCTCATAGCACGCCACAACACCACCCTCGCCAACATCTCTTCCTTCCTCACCGCCCACGGCGTGCCGGTGGTCTCCAGCGAGTCCTTCCTCCTTACCCAAAGCCAAGTGGTCATGCTGCTCCGCAGCCTGCTGCAATACCTCCTCGACGGCAGCAACCGCGTGGCCGCCGCCCGTGTGCTCATCTATCTGCACAACATGGGGCTCGTCAGCCGCGACCGCTCCGTCGAATTCCTCAACCACCCCAAAGACTTCAACCTCGACGCCGTCCTCCAAGCCGAAGGGCTGGAGCTGCGATGCGACCGCCTGCGCTCCCTAGGCCTGTACGACTGCTGCGAAGAGTCCCTGCGCATGCTCCGCCTCGACGGCTACGAGACCGCCTACACCGCCACCTTCCTCAACGTGGTGGCCAAATATGCCGCCAAGCACCGCTACGACCTGGCCGAATTCCTCGAATGGTTCGACGAACAAAAAGGCCACCTCTCCACCAGCACCTCCTCCGACCTCGACGCCGTCCAACTCATGACCATCCACAAGGCCAAGGGGCTCCAAGCCCCCGTCATCCTCTACCCCCTCCTCACCAAACGCAACAAACAGGACAGCATCTGGGTACACATCGCCCCCGACCAAGGCATCCCGCTGCCCGCCAGCCTCGTGCACCCCTCCCAAGGCCAGCACACCCTCTTCGACCAAGAATACAACGACGAGCTCCTCAAAAGCGACATGGACCGCATCAACGTACTCTATGTCGCCCTCACCCGCCCGAAAGACAAGCTCCTCGTCTACTGCCAAAAACCCAAAACTGAGGGCAGCACCGACTACGATTCCCTGCTGCTCGACTACCTCGGCACCCGCACCGACACCACCGAATGCCGTCCGGGCATCTACACCCTAGGCGAAAACCTCAGCAAGCCCACCAAAAAGAATTCCGAAGAAACTCCACCCAACACCATCGTACCCCTCGACCACCTCGCCTACCCCGACTGGAACCACCGCATAGCCATCGCCAACCAGTCCGACACCATATTCGAGAAATACGACGATGCCGCCATCCGCCGCGGCAACCTGCTGCACGAACTCCTCGCACACCTCCGCCATCTGGAAGAGGCCGACGAGGTGCTGGCCACCTTCCTGAAACGCCACCCCCTCGACGATGAGGAGGCCACCCTGCTTCGCAACACGCTCCACAACATGATGCGGCAACCCGAAGTTGCCCCTTTCTTCCTGAAAGCCAACCCCTGCCTGAACGAATGCAGCCTCGTATGGTATGACGAAATACTGCGTCCCGACCGCATCGTCTTCACCCCCGACGAGATATGGGTGGTCGACTTCAAAAGCGGCCAGCCTCACACCGACCACCGCGAGCAAGTGGAGCAATACTGCCAGGCCATCGCCGCCATCCGACACACCGACCGCGTGAAAGGCTTCCTCCTCTACCTCGGACCCGACCACTGCCAACTACTGCCCTGCGACTAGGCCGACACCCTATATTGGCCCTACTCTGCTTCGTTTTTGTTTTGCTACTACTCCGGCTTTGTTTATACACCCCGAACAAACGGCAAAGAAAAGGCTGACAAAGCCCGGGTTAACTGGTGAAGAAAGTATGGGGGCAGAGTGAAGGCTGAGCGGGGGCACGACCCGCCGAAAGGGAGAGCCATGCGGGCGATGCGGGAGGCAAGAAAAAAAGCCTCCTGCAACAAAAAAAGCTCCAATTTTAAAAAAAAGTTGTATCTTTGCTTTTTAAATATTGATAATGAAATAATATAAGATAATGGAAAACAGCAAATTGTTCAGCGAATTCCCGCCGGTGCCGACCGAGAAATGGGAGGAAGCTATCAACAAAGACCTCAAAGGGGCCGATTACGAAAAGAAACTCGTATGGAAGACCATCGAAGGTTTTAAGGTAAAACCCTACTATCGTGCCGAAGATTTGGAGCATTTGGAGTACCTCGACAGCAACCCCAGCCAGGCCCCGTTCACACGCGGCAAACATGCCGACAACAATGTGTGGGACATCCGCCAGGACATTGAGGCTGACTCATTGGAGGAGGCCAACGCACTGGCCCTCGAAGCCCTGGAACGTGGTGCCAACAGCATCGGCCTCTGCCCCTGCAAATGCGAGAGCGTGGCGGACATGCAGCGTCTGCTCAAGGGCATCCATCCGGAGGCATGCAAGGTGAACTTCACCTGCGGCAAAAACGCGCTGGAGACCCTCAAACGCTTCGTCGAAGTGGTGAAACTGGGCGGCTACGACCCCGCCAAGGTCGAAGGCAGTATCAACTACGACATCTATGGCCGTGCCCTGCTCCACGGCACCTTCAAAGGAGGTGAGGAGCAGTGCTTTGCCGAGGCCAAAGAGCTGGTGCTGTACGCCAAAGAGCACCTGCCCAAATTCCACGTGCTGTCCGTCAACGGTCGCCACATCCACAATGCGGGCTCCAACATCGTGCAGGAGCTGGGGTTCACCCTGGCTGCAGCCAACGACCTGATGGCCCACCTCACCGACCTCGGACTCGCTGTCGACGACATCGCACCCCGCCTGGTGTTCAACTTTGCCACGGGCAGCAACTACTTCATGGAGATTGCCAAGATACGCGCCGCCCGCCTGCTGTGGAGCAAGGTGGTGGAGCAGTACAACCCCGGCTGCGACTGCTGCCGCCAGGTGTTCATCAGCGTCACCAGCTCGCTGTGGAACAAGTCGGTCTACGACCCCTATGTCAACATGCTCCGCACCACTACCGAGACCATGAGTGCCGCTATTGCCGGCGCCGACAGCATCACCACCAACCCCTTCGACATGGCCTTCGAAAAGAGCGACAGCTTCGGCTACCGCATCGGCCGCAACCAGCAGTTGCTGCTGAAGGAGGAGAGCTACATGGACAAGATTGTCGACCCCGCCGGCGGCAGCTATTATATTGAGAACCTCACCGACAGCATCGCCCAGTATGCCTGGCAGCTGTTCCTTGAAGTGGAGTCGCACGGCGGCATGGCCAAGGCCATCCGCGAGAACTTTGTGCAGGACGAGGTGGCCCGCGTCGCCCAACAGCGCGACATGGACATCGCCACCCGCCGCACCACCATCCTCGGCACCAACCAGTACCCCAACCTGTTGGAGAAGATGGGCGACAAGGTGAAGAAGAACCCGGACGGGCAGGGCAAATGCTGCTGCCAGTGCGAGCCGGAGTTCAAGACCCTCCGCCTCTATCGCGGAGCCGAGCCGTTCGAGCACCTGCGCCTGGCCACCGAGAGGAGCGGCAAGCGTCCCAAGGTGTTCCTGCTCACCTACGGCAACCTGGCCATGCGCAAGGCCCGCAGCGGCTTCGCCACCAACTTCTTCGGCGTTGCCGGCTACGAAATTGTCGACAACCCCGGCTTCAAGACTGCCCAAGAGGGCGTCGATGCAGCCCTCGCCGCCAAGGCCGACATCGTGGTGCTCTGCTCCAGCGACGACGAGTATGCCGAAATCGCTGAGGCAGCCTGCCAAGGCCTCAAGGGCAAGGTGAAGAGCATCGTCCTCGCCGGTTACCCCAAAGAGATGGTGGAGACCTATCAGGGCTACGGCATCGACGAGTTCATCCATGTCAAGACCAACGTACTTGAAAGCCTCACCAAGTTTCAGAAACTCTTCGGTATCGAATAAGGGTGAAGTCCGTCTACCAACTTGACAAATATATCCTGGCCAAGTACCTGAAGACGTTCCTTCTGGCGATGGTGCTCATCATCGTCATTGTCATCACCTTCGATGTATCGGAAAAACTAGACGATTTCCTTGGCAGCCATGCGCCGTTCAAGGAAATCGTTTTAAAATACTACCTCAACTTCATCCCGGGCTTCGTGAACCTCTACAGCCCGCTGTTCATCTTCATCAGCGTCATCTTCTTCACCTCCAAGATGGCGGGGAACACCGAGATTATAGCCATCCTCAGCAGCGGCATCAGCTACCGCCGCATGCTCCGCCCCTACCTCTACGGCGCCATCATGGTGGCTCTGGTGGTGCTGGCCTTCGGCAACTTCCTTATCCCCGTCAACAACCGCACCTTGGATGAGTTTGAGAGCCAGTACATCAACCTCCACCGCCCCAACTACTTCAGCAATATGCACTTCCAGCTAAGCAAGGGGGTACAGGTGTATGCCGAAAGCTACGATGCGAGGACACTAAAGGTGAGCCATTTCAACCGCGATGTCTACGACGAGGACTACCATCTGGTAGACCGCATCTCGTGCAAGAGCATGGTGTACGACACCACGGCGCAGAAATGGAGCTGCGAAGACTTTATACATCACACCATCAATGGGAGGAAGGAACATATCAGCCGCGACCGCAACTCGTCGCTGCGGCAGTTGGACGTGACACCCGACGACTTCAACTCCTCAGCATCGAACATCATGACCATGAACTCCGTCGACCTCTACCATCACATTGGAAAAGAGAAAATGAGGGGCTCGACGGCCGTGGTGTCTGCCAAGATAGAGATGTACCAACGGCTGCTCAACCCCATCGCCATCATCATCATGACCTTCATAGGGGTGGGGGTGTCGAGCCGCAAGACGCGTGGCGGCATCGGGGTGCATCTGGCCATCGGCATCACGCTGGCGTTCGGCTTCATCGTGTTCATGAAGGTGTCCACTGTCTTTGCCGTTTTTGGCACCCTCAACCCCTTCGTGTCCGTGCTGCTGCCACAGGCAGTGTTTGGCCTGATAGCCGTGTATGTGATAAGAACCGCCCCGAAATAAAACCTAGGAACACCTAGGAATGCCTAGAAACGCCTAGGAATGCCTAGAAACGCCTAGGAACGCCTAAAAAAAAAGAAAAGAATATGACCATTCAAGAAATAGAAGAATCCATCATCAGCGAGTTTGCCTGCTACGACGAGTGGTTGGACAAATACGCCTACATCATCGAGCTGGGCAAGGACTGCCCCGTCATCGACGAGAAAGACAAGACCGAGAACAACCTTATCAAGGGCTGCCAAAGCCGTGTGTGGCTCAGCTGCGACCACCACGACGGCCGACTATGGTTCAAGGCCGACAGCGATGCCGTCATCACCAAGGGCATCATCAGCCTGCTGATTCGTGTGCTCGACGGGCAGACCCCGGCCAACATTCTGGCCGCCGACCTGCATTTCATTGATGTGATAGGCCTCAAGGAGCACCTCTCCCCCACCCGCTCCAACGGCCTCACCTCTATGGTGAAGCAGATTAAGATGTATGCCCTCGCCTTCTCTCAACTATAATTAACAATACCCTATATCCTTACAGCCATGGCACCGACCAAAGAGACGCTTCAAGACGCCATAGTCAACTGCCTGAAGAATATCTACGACCCCGAGATACCGGTCAACATCTACGACCTGGGGCTGATATACAAGGTGGACATCGACGACGAGTTCAATGTGAAAATACTCATGACCATGACAGCCCCCGACTGCCCGGAGGCCGAGTACATGTTCATGGAGGTCAAGCAAATGGTGGGCTACATCCAAGGCATCAAAAGCGTGGATGTGGAACTCACCTTCGACCCACCATGGGACTGGAACAACCTGAGCGACGAGGTGAAAGTGGAACTGGGGCTGATGTAGATTTCTAGGAAAGCCTAGGATTTCCTAGGGTTTCCTAGGGTTTCATTTTTTTCAATTATGCGTCTTCAGGAAATCCTATTCCCGCGCCATAGGCGTTTTCTCAAAAAGGAGGCCCCCACACAGGGCACCTCCCTTTCGGGGATGGCTTGGAAACGCTTCTGCCGCAACCCGCTGTCGGTGGTGAGCCTGGTGGTCATAGGCCTTTTCAGCCTCATGGCCGTCCTGGGGTACCTCATCACCCCCGACAGCACCCCCTACTGCAACCAGCAGTATTTGGAGCTGGCCACCCTCAAGCCCTTCAGCAAAGTCCAGTTCACCTATGTGGACGACGGGCTTGCCCAGCCCTCCCACGGCATAGTCCACAAGATGCTCTTCGGCCAGCCCCTCCCCTACACCGCCATACCCACCTACAGCACCACCCCTGTGGGCGACAGCCTCGACATCGAGGCCTACACCGGCAGCACCCCCAACGAGGGGAGCATACGCCGTGTGGCACGGTCGCAGGTGGTGGGACAGGAAACCCGTACCTTCTTCCTCGGCACCGACGGCTACGGCCGCGACGTGATGAGCATGATAATGATAGGGAGCCGTGTGAGCCTCTCAGTCGGCTTCATTGCCCTGCTCATAGCCCTGCTTATCGGCATTACCCTGGGTGCGCTGGCCGCCTACCACGGAGGATGGGTGGACAACCTCATCACCTGGCTCATCAACGTGGTGTGGTCCATCCCCACGGTGTTGCTGGTCATAGCCATCACCTTCGCTCTGGGCAAAGGCTTCTGGCAAGTGTTTATCGCCGTCGGCCTGACGATGTGGGTGGACATAGCACGCGTGGTGCGCGGCCAGGTGCTGAGCATCAAGGAGAAGGAATATGTGGAGGCTACGCGTGCCTTAGGCTACAGCTCGTTCCGCACCATCTTCCGCCACATACTGCCCAACATCACCGGCGCGGTCATCGTGGTGGCAGCCTCCAATTTCGCCAGTGCCATACTGCTGGAAGCGGGTCTGAGCTTCCTCGGCATCGGGGTGCAGCCTCCCATGCCCTCATGGGGCACGATGGTCAAGGAGAACTACAGCTATATCCTGCTCGACAGCGCCTACCTGGCCCTCCTGCCAGGCCTCGCCATCATGCTCCTCGTCCTCGCCTTTATGCTCCTCGGCAACGGAATCCGCGACACCCTGGATGTGAAATAAGATACTCCCAAGCAGACCCTATTGCCGAGAGGAAATCGAAAAAAATCAAAAAAAAGAGAAAAAAGCATTCTATTAACAAAAAAAGTTGTACTTTTGCACTCAAGTATTGAACAGAATCAATAAAGTAATACATTTATAAACAATTTAAAATCAACACAAAACATGAAAAACACTGTTAAATTTCTTAGCATGATGTTTGCTGTCAGCGCTATGATGCTTGTCAGCTGCACACCCGACGAACCCGACACTCCCGACACTCCCGTAGAGCCCACCAAGTACACCGTGCAGGTGAACTGCAACGATGCCACCATGGGTACCGTCACCATCGCTCCTCAGCAGACCACCTATCTTGAGGGCGACACCATCGTGATTACCGCCACCCCCAACGAGGGCAACAAATTCCTCAACTGGAACGGCAGCATCACCGACAACCCTTATACCTATGTCGTGAAAGAGAACATCACCTTCACCGCCAACTTCGAGGCCCTGCCTCAGCCCACTTACAGCGCCACATTCAACGGTACTGCCGTTGACATGTCTGGTTGGTATAGTGCAGATTGCCTTCCTGACGGCAGTGCATGGCTGTTCCAGTGTGCTATCCAAGCCGAACCCAATGCTGATGGTGGCATGGACGTCCACTTCCCCTTTTTAGCGTTATGGATGACAGGTAACAGCGCCAACAACCTAACCGTTAATAACAGAACCGAGTTCTACTATGCGCGCTATTACACCTTAAGCGGAAACGACTATTCTGACTACCAGTTCATGAGCATGGACAACATCAACTGCACCCAGCTCGACCTGACCACTTACACTATGAGCATGACTACCTCGTGCACCTTCTACGAGTGCGGCCCAATGATTAATGGTACCGCTCAATATCCTGAGGAATGCCCCACTGGCACTCTCGCTTTAACGATGAACAATATGACCTACACCCCTGTCGAATCAAAGGGCATGTTGAATAAAAAAGCATCTTTTAACCGTTAATCCATCCACAATGAGAAAGAATTTTAGAATTGCGGCTCTCGCATTGGCAGTGTGCGGCTTGACAGCTGCCTGCAATAACAATGCACCCGCTGAGTTGGTGGACACGATAGTGCCCATTGACACCATCGTGGTCGAAGAGATTATCGACTCCATGCCCGTAATCGACACGCCCGTTGTGGAACAGCCTACCGTGGAAAAGAAAGCCACCGCCAAAAAGAAAGCCACCGTGAAGAAGAATGAAGAGAAACCTAAGAATACGGTTTCTTCAGTTTCCATTCAGACCAAAAAGAAGAGCCTTGAAGAAGTGAAAGGCGAATTGAAAGAGGGCGAAGGCAATTCCGTTAAGCCCAAATCTCTGAGCCCCAACAAGCCCAGTCTTACTGAGGCAATGAAAAAGAACTAGTATTATTTGAATATATGGTTCCACCTGAGAGAGTGTCCTAACGGCACTCTCTCACTATTTCCAACAACATGAGACCACTCAGAACACTAATACTGGCAGGTGCCGCCGTGCTGTTGACGGCATGTGCCAACGACAAAGAACAGATACGCCAATGCGCCCAGGGCTACCTCGATGCCATGGGCAACTACCGTCCCACCGAGGCCCGCCAATACTCCACGCAACAGACTTGCGACGTGACCCTCGCCTTCTTCGAAAGGGTGATGGAGTTTACCGACTCGAGCGTATACGCCAACAACATCCCCGCCGAAATCACCATTGGTGAAATCACCATTACTGACGACACCACTGCCACGGTCAACTTCCACAAAAGCACCCCCTCCACCCAACAGGATGGCACTATCAATCTGGTGAAACGCGAAGGGAAGTGGCTGGTAGACCTGGTGCTCAATGTCCCCAACCTTCCAAGCAAAGACCAAAGTCCCCGCATCATACCTGAAGAGGACCTCAAAGGCTTGCGGGAGAAATACGGGAAGAAAAGATAGGCCGCCGACTAGTATTCGATAGCGGTTGAGGTGGGCTTGGTGCTGCTCTTAGGCGTTGAGGTGGTAGCAGAATCCTCCTCAGGAGCCGAAGAGGGCTTAGGATTGTTCTCGGCAGCCAAATCACGGTCCAACCGGGCCAGAACAGAGTCATGCACCTGCTCATAAAGCTCCGGATGACGGATATACCACTCCACACTGTGCTCAAAGTCGTCGCGGGTGATGCCAAACGAGGCCAGAAGAGTGTCGTAGGAAGCCACTATCTCGGGATGGAGGGTGTCGTATTGGAAACCCGTTTCAACGGCATAGAAACCCTCTAAGAGGTAGGCCTCCTTCAGAAAAGCAGCCATCGTCGACTCGTCCATCACACCGCTAGGCACCCGCTCTTGCGAACACCCCACCGAAGCCAAGCACAACAGTGAAACTGCTGAAAATGTGAGATATTTGGATAGATTTGAAAACATATCGCCTATTCTTTGATATTGCAAAAATACTACATTTTTCCCGTTGTAAGAAAAAAAAGTTTCCTATGTCGTAAAAAAAACGTATCTTTGCAAAAGTTTTTGAGCGGTAGAGCACACTTGCAGAATCGCCTAAGGGAGTATAGCTCAGTCGGTTCAGAGCGTCTGCCTTACAAGCAGAAGGTCATTGGTTCGAACCCAATTACTCCCACAGAATACCAGCAGTAATCAACACTTGCTGGTTTTTTTGTAGAATAATAGAAAGAGGAAGAGAAGCCGTGCGAGGGGCGTTAACATTATTTATGATTTAAATTGAGGGGCAGCTGCAACAAAATGATTGTTTTTTGGTCTTATATACAGTAATTACACAAAATAGTATAACCATGAAAAAGTTTATTATCCTACTGACGGCACTACTCTGCGCTACAGAATTGCTTGCCCAAAACGTATCTCCCTGTCCGGGTCTTAAGAACCCTGCCTCATTTACGTCAGGCTCCACATCGGGATTGTATGTAGGCTTTTATTCCGGTCAGACGGGATCAAAAAACAGTAATGACCCGAACGCCCTGACAGGTGAGACGGGATTGAACCTAACCAGCGGCATCATACCAGCTAACCAACTGGGCACCACCACAGACCCTGGAAGTTCGAGTTATTGTGGGTCGAACCTGAGCCCCAGCAACCAGTTCCGCATCATGTCAAACACCGACGGCCCCGGCACCGGCTCACAGTTGGGCAAAGACCCTTCGACCAACTATGCCATCTCTTACTGTCCCACGAGCTACGACCCAACATACGTTAGGTCTATCCGTTTGGGCAACTGTCAGGTTTCAAACCACGCGGAGGCTTTATACTATACAATGAATGTCCGCATACAAAACGCTCTGATGTTCATGTACTATGCCATTGTGGTGCAGAATCCTGGACACACTTACGGAAACCCATCGTTTGTCATCCGCGTCACCAAACAGAACAGCGGCGGGCAATGGCAGCAGATATCCGACACCCTCTTCTACGGTATTGCCAGTAACAACCTTTCCAACGGAGTCAACGGCTGGCACAGCTATAGTGGTACAGGCGGCAGTGGCTTCTACCGCGACTGGAACAAGGTGGCCATCAACCTGATGGACTACCTCTATGAGCAGGTGCGCGTGGAGATGTTCATCGGCGACTGCAGCGGTGGTGCACATTATGCCTACTGCTATCTTGCGGGCGACTGCCAGGCCATGGACATCAAGACCTCCGGCTGCCCCGCCGGTGCCACCAGCGTGGTGGACACCCTCCGCGCTCCCACAGGCCTGGATAACTACGCCTGGTACAAGTGCAACGTCGACGGACAGTATATCAGCAGCATGGCAAACATCCCCGCATCTTATGGCTGGACGGCCCTCACCAACGGCCCTGGCGACAGCATCTACCACTGCCGCCTTAGCGACTTCATGGTCACCCAGGGGGTCACCCCGGGCGACCCAGTCAACTACTTCACCAACAACATGGTATTCCGCTGCGACATGACCTCCGCCATGGATCCCGCCAAACCCTTCACCTCCAACGTCTACGTCCGCGTCAACAACACCAAGCCCGCCATCTCTGTCGACTCCCTTAAGAACTGCGAGAGCCAGATTACCCTCACCGACAAGAGCTATGTGCCCAACGTCTCCAACGGCTGC
>JAFWOP010000019.1 GCA_017545365.1 Bacteroidales bacterium | reverse complement strand
GGTGATGGAAGTCAAACTAGTACACTGATAAAAAGTAGCATTGTTTATTACGGTGACACTGTTAGGAATGGAGATGGAGTCTAGGCTAGAGCAATAGCTAAATGCATTGCTCCCGATGGTAGTGACACTGTTGGGAATGGTAACGGAGGACAATCTGGAACAATAATAAAAGGCATAACTGCCAATGGAAGTAACACTGTTAGGGATGGTGACGGAGGACAGTCTGGAACAATAACGAAAGGCATAACTGCCAATGGAGGTAACACTGTTAGGGATGGTGACGGCTGTCACGTCTGAGTTATTAAAGGCGTAGTTGCCAATAGTGGTAACACCACTGGGAATGGTGACAGCTCCACCACCACCGATATATGCTGACAGATTAGTTCTGCTGCTATCGGAAAAAACAAAGTTGCCATCCACCACACCGTTCATTGATCTTGCTCCCCAGGGGCTTCCTGAGGCAGAACCATGATATTCAATATGCCTTACCTGGCTGAAGGCTTGTGCGCCAATAGAAGTGACACTATTGGGGATAGAGATGTAGGCATATGAGCAATTCATGAAAGCGCAGATGCCGATAGAGGTGACGCTGTTGGGGATAGTGACAGAGGTGATGCCACTACAGTTATAGAAAGCATTCGCACTGATAGAGGTGACGTTGTAAGTGGAGCCGCCATACGTGACTGTAGAGGGAATAATCAAAGCTCCTGTGGGGTCTGTATAGCCATCCCAACTACTGGCTGGATAGGTTACGCTCACCCCACCCGAAATGATGGAGTAGTACAGAGTCTGCCCGGATGGTGCAACAGCGGAGAAATCATAGGCACGTAGGCTTTGCGGCCATGCCATTGCCATCAGTAGGATGGCCGAAAGGAGTAATTTTTGTTTCTTCATGTTGTTTATGTTTTGGATTAATAATCTATTTCCTTGCAAAACAACATATAAAAAGAGCGCGGGAACGATTCCTTGCTTATCCCGCTATTCTAGGCCTTCGCATTGCCCTTAACTCAGAATAAGCAATGCCGAAGCCCACGCTGACGGTATATAGTAGAACACCATATGCCCAACCATGGACATTGAACATTGCGTTATTGCGGAGTTAAGTTCAGAAGTTGCGAAGTTCAGAATAGCCGCAGATAAACGCCGTTACAACGTCTTATCTATATGTCCTGTCGCCCACCCCTGACTCTTGCGGACTTCGGAGTGTTTGACGGTGCAAAATTACAACTTTTTCCCGACATAGAAAGAAAAAAAATCCTCGCCAGTACAAACAAGCAAGGATTATTATAGGGAAATACAAATTGTTGTCGGATTATTCTGTCTCTTTTGTCATTTGGTCTATAATAGTTTTACTAAGGGGATGTCCTCCTTTACTGTCAGCAAAACCACTTCGGCATCAACCTCGAAATAATGGTGTGCTATCTTGTCTCGCATACGCATGATTCCTCCCCATTGAATCTGATTGTATTTGGGTAACAACTCACCGTCGGATACCTTGTCAAGATTCTTTACAGCCTCACCGAGGGCTATCAGGTTCATGCAAACAGCATCGAGAAGTATCATCCCGTTGGGTGAGGATAAAAAGTCGTTAACGTCAGTTACATTCTTTGTCCGTTCGGATATGGTATTTAAAAGGCTCTGTATTTGATGAAGACTACTTGCAACCAAGTACTTATTGTACATATAGACCCTCCTTTCTTATCTGGGCGAGGAGTGCGGGGTTCATATTGTCGCGCACCCGCACGGCATCGACAGGACATTTTAATAGCTCTTCGAGCTCACATTGCAGCATGTCAAGAGTCAGCAACGAAAGGGCTCGCCCTTCATAGCACACATCAACGTCACTGTCCTCGGTCTGTTCTCCTCGTGCCACAGAGCCAAACACACCCAAACGAGTGATACCATATCGGTCTCTTGCGTAAGGCAAGAAACCGCCCAACAGAGTTATTATGTCCTGTGTGCTTTGCATAGAAATAAATCATTTCAATTTGCAAAAATACAACTTTTTCCCGACATGGGAAGAAAAAAAAACGTTGGGAGTCCAAGTTGAGAGATAATGCACGTCCAATTATTGTTATTGTTATTGTCATCGGGTGCCTTTTAGTGCCACTTTTTTTTTGCAAAAGTGGCACCCTGATTTTTGCCTTTTTGGGTATAACTATAGGGAATTTCTATTTATCAAGAATTAGAGAATTGGAGAATCTGTAAACTGCATATTTTGAATTCGATAAGAATTTGAGACTTTAATTACATGTAATTAATAGAAGTGGCCTATAATCACACATCACACATATCAAACCCACCATGCCTTCGCTCTGCCTTCGCTTTGCCTTCACTCTACAGGTGGAGGTAGAGCGACAAACGACATAAGGAAGACAGACTTCACAACATGCCCAATTCATTTGACAGATATTTTTTCAACATGTCATAAAAAAGGTGTAATTTTGCAGCATGAAAGCAACGATACTCAATATAGGCGACGAGCTACTTATCGGGCAGGTTGTCAATACGAACGCCAGCCGCATGGCACAGATGTTGGTGGCTGCGGGCATCGACGTTTGCGGCACATACGTGATAGGCGACAACGCCGACGACATCAAATATTACCTCCGCCTCTGCATCGAGAAGAGCAACGTGGTGCTGATGACCGGCGGCCTTGGCCCCACCAAAGACGACATCACCAAGAAGACGCTGTGCGAGCTGTTCGACAGCGAGCTATACGAGAACGAGGAGGTGCTGGCAAACATTAAACGCATCTTCGAAGCGCGGGGCTACGAGCTGACCCCCATCAACCGCCAGCAGGCATGGGTGCCATGCTGCTGCACGATGATTAACAACGTGCTGGGCACAGCCCCCTGCATGTGGTTCGGCGAGTCGCCACTGACAATAAAGGGTGACCCACCACTATCGATGAGCGGAAAGGTTTTAGTTTCGATGCCCGGGGTGCCGTTTGAGATGGTGAACCTGATGGAGACGGAGGTTATCCCACGCCTGCAACGCCATTTCCGCACGGACCAAATCGTCAATAAGAACATCCTGATACAGGGCATCGGCGAGTCGTTCCTGAGCGACCTGATTGAGCCGTGGGAGCTGGCACTTCCGAAGAACATAAGGCTGGCATACCTGCCCCAGGCAGGTATGCTGAAACTGAGGCTGACCGCCCGTGGCGGACATGACGAGCGGCCTTTGTTGGAGCAACAGATTGCCGACGCGATGAAAAGCCTCTACCCCATTGCAGGACAATATATCGTGGGCGAGGAGTTGGAGAGTTTGCCCGAGCTGGTGGCATACACCATGAAGAAGGAGGGCAAGACCCTTGCCACCGCCGAAAGCTGCACAGGCGGCACGCTGGCACACCAGCTGACGGCCATGGCAGGAGCGTCGGAGTATTATCGAGGCGGCGTGGTGGCATACAGCAACGAGGTGAAAGAATGTGCTCTAGGTGTAAGACATGAGACCCTTGCAGCGCATGGAGCCGTGAGCGAAGAGACTGTGCGTGAGATGGCTGCCGGGGTTCGCGAGCGACTGGGAGCAGACTATGCCGTGGCGACGACAGGCATTGCAGGCCCCGGAGGCGGCACACCTGAAAAGCCTGTCGGCACGGTGTGGATAGCCGTGGCAGGGCCTGACGGAGTGACTACCAAGCACCTGAAGTTTGGCGACTGCAGGGCACAGACCATCGAGCGCACCTGCAACGCCGTGTGGGCCGAACTAATAAAGAATGTGTTAACGTGTTAACGTGTGAATGTGTGAATCATTTGACTCACGAATTAACGAATTAACGAATTCAGAATGTGTTAGCCCTTGGTGCATCAAAGACTCACAAATTTACGAATTAACACATTAACGAATTCGAAAAGTATTAGTTTTTACCTTTTAGTTTGAAAATATGTCTCGAGGATTATTAACCATATTGATGCTTATCTGCTCGAATGTCTTTATGACGTTTGCCTGGTATGGCAACCTGAAGCTGCAGCAGATGAAACTGATTACCGACTGGCCCCTGATAGCCATCATCCTACTGTCGTGGGGCATGGCACTGTTTGAGTACACCTTTATGATTCCTGCCAACCGCATCGGCTCGCAAATAACGGGCGGCCCGTTCTCGCTGATGCAGCTGAAGATAATACAGGAGGGGGTGTCGCTGACGGTGTTCACCCTCATCGTGGCGTTGGTGTTCAAAAGCGAGCCCATCCGCTGGAACCATCTGGTAGCCTTCGGATGTATCATCCTTGCCGTTTTTTTTGCCTTTATGAAAACCGACTGACGTGACGAAACCCTCCGTTAGCAATAATACTTCTTGTTATGAAGAAAATAATACTATTGATTGTTGCCACAACCCTGCTGACAGGCTGTGGAAAAGACATGAAGACCATAGAACTGACCGACTGGCAGTTTCAATATAACGACCAGTGGCTGCCCGCCACGGTGCCAGGTTGCATCCACACGGACCTGATGGCACAAGGCATCATCCCCGACCCTTTCTATGGCACCAACGAGGACTCGGTACAATGGGTGGGCGACCGAATGTGGAAATACCGCACCATCATCACCCGCGACATGTGGGAAGGGTATGAACACTGTGAGCTGGTGCTGCAAGGGGTAACCTATTGCGATGTGACGTTGGAAGGGAACGTCAGCGGAGGCCATTTCCAAAGGCATGCAATCATGTGCGACAATATGTTCCGCGAATACCGCGTATGCCTGTTCGACGTGCTTATGGAGGGCAACATGCTGCCCGACTTGGACGATAGCACCCTGCTGGAGATAACCTTTTATCCCATTGAAATTAACAATGAAGACCATTTCGTCTCCGAGACGGAGTGCGAGGAAGACGGCTACCCTTGGCCCGACATGGAATACGACCTGCCCGACCACCGTGCCATGAGCCGCATGGCACCCTATATGCTGGGGTGGGACTGGGGTCCCAAGCTGAGCACCGTGGGCATCCTAGGCTCTGTAAAACTGGAGTGCTACAATGGCAAGCGAGAGGAAGAACCCATCGCCAAGCCCAAGTCTTGGAATGTGGAACTGAGGCAGGAGAAAGACTCTATCGGGCAGTCGTTCACCTTCTACAAGAATGGGAAGCCCATCTTTGCCAAAGGTGCCAACTGGATACCCTGCCATTCATTCCCCATCTTAACACCAGCCATGAAAGAGCGCTACCGCTACCTGCTCACCTCAGCCAAGGAGGCGAACTTCAACATGCTGCGCGTGTGGGGCGGCGGCATCTACGAGCCCGACTATTTCTACGACCTTTGCGACTCGTTGGGCATCATGGTGTGGCAGGACTTCAACTTCAGCTGCGCCCTTTATCCTTCTGATTCCAACTTCCTTAACAATGTGAAGATTGAGGCCGAACAGCAGGTGCGCCGCATAGCAAAGCATCCTTGCGTGGTGGTGTGGTGCGGTAACAACGAGGTGAAGAACGGCTGGGAAGACTGGGGCTGGCAGCAACAATACAACTGGACTCCCGAGCAGATTGCCACACTGCAGCACGGCATAGACACTCTCTTTGGAACGAACGGCATATTGGCACAGGCCGTGAAGAAGTACGACCCACTTCACCGTGCATATATCACCACGTCGCCCCTCTACGGTTGGGGGCACCCAGAATGCGTGACCCACGGCGACAGCCACTACTGGGGCGTATGGTGGGGCGAACAGCCTTTTGAGATGTACAAGGAAAAGACAGGGCGTTTTATGTCGGAATACGGCTTTCAAAGTTATCCCGACTATAGCACCGTGTGCCGCTATTGTCCAGAAGACCAACGCTGCATCGACTCGCCTACTATGAAGAACCACCAAAAGCACGGGCGAGGCCTTGAGATAATAGACAAGGCTATGATGCAGTACTATGGGGTGAGCAGCAAGGACCTGTCGCTAGAGGATTTCTGCTATGTGAGCCAATTGCTGCAAGCTTGGGGCATGGGTTATGGCATCTACCAACACCTGACGCAGCAGCCCCTCTGCATGGGTACCCTCTACTGGCAATTGGACGACTGCTGGCCGGTAGCCTCTTGGAGCAGCATCGATTATTATGGCAATTGGAAAGCCCTACACTACCGTGCCCGTGACCTTTTCGACGACAATGTGGACTTGAAGCAGTTCAACAATTATTACAAGAACTATCCACGCAGGCTGCACCTTGCGAAAGCCAGCTACGGTCTCAACCAAGACCTCGACAAGCGAGGCCGACTGTCGGTCACCGTTGAGGCAAACAACTATCTCCGCGACGTGATGCTACAGACCGAACCGCATGTCGACGGCCATTTTGATTACAACTATTTCGACCTCAACAAGGGAGCCACTCTCACCGCCACATTCATCCCTCTTCACCCCGACGCTGACCTCTCGCAAGTGAAGGTCACCGTCAAATGCCTTAACGACATTTACAACCGATAATGATTGTAGACATAATAGAAGGAGGGCACCTTACGATGCCCTCCTTTCATTATCATAGACACACGCTATTCTTATTCGAATGATGCGATGGCTTTCTTGATGATTTCCATTGCTTCGCGCAACTGCTCTTCGGTGATGACCAGAGGAGGAGCGAAACGGATGATGTGTTGATGGGTGGGCTTGGCCAGAACACCCAGGTCGCGCATCTTCAGGCAGACATCCCAAGCCTCTTTGCCGTTGTGGGGCTTGATAATGATGGCGTTCAAGAGACCTTTACCGCGCACCTTCTCAATCATGGGGCTCTTGAAGTTGCTCATTTCCTCACGGAAAATCTTACCGAGACGGTCAGCATTCTCCATCAGATGCTCGTCCTTCACCACTTGCAGGGCAGCGATAGAGACCTTGGCTGCAATGGGGTTGCCACCGAAAGTGGAGCCGTGCTCACCGGGCTTGATGTTGAGCATGATGTCGTCGTCAGCCAACACGCAGCTGACAGGCACCACACCACCACCAAGGGCTTTACCCAGAATGAGGATGTCGGGACGGACACCTTCGTGGTCGCAAGCCAGCATCTTACCGGTACGGGCGATACCGCACTGCACCTCGTCGGCCATAAACAGGACGTTGTGCTTCTTGCAGATGTCATAACATTTCTTGAGATAGCCCTCATCGGGGACATAAACACCAGCCTCACCCTGAATGGGTTCGAGCAGGAAACCTGCAATCTTGTCGCCATGTTCTTCGAGCACTTTCTCAAGAGCGGCAGGGTCATTATAAGGTATGCGGATAAAACCGGGAGTCATGGGGCCGTAGTTGGCATAGCTCTCGGGGTCGTTGCTCATGGTGATGATGGTGATGGTACGACCGTGGAAGTTGCCTTCGCAGCAGACAATCATCACCTCGTCATTCTTGATGCCCTTCTTCACCACACCCCAACGGCGGGCCAGTTTCAAGGCAGTCTCATCAGCCTCAGCACCGCTGTTCATGGGCAGCACCTTCTCATAACCGAAATACTCGGTGACATACTTTTCCCATTCGCCAAGGCAGTTGTTGTAGAAAGCACGGCTGCTCAGCGTCAGTTCGTGAGCCTGGTCACACAAAGCCTTTACAATCTTCGGGTGGCAATGGCCCTGATTGACGGCAGAATATGCTGAGAGGAAGTCGAAATAGCGTTTTCCTTCGCAGTCCCAAACAAAAGCACCTTCACCTTTAGCCAGGACAACAGGCAGTGGATGGTAGTTGTGAGCACCATAGCGGGCTTCCATCTCCATGAATTCTTCGGATTTTGTCATAAGATTAATCTTTTTGTTAGTTGAGTTGTTGTTATAATGAATTGTTTAAATATACTTGACTGTCACTACTTGAAATAATTTGCAAATTTACGCACTTTATTTCAAATAAAAAGATAAAAATTGCGTTTTTAAGAAAATAGTTGCTCCAGATGAACAATACCGTACTGAAAGTTGAAGATTTGCATATCTCCTTCAAGCATGAAGGCGAGTATCTTGAGGCTGTGAAAGGCGTCTCTTTCGAGGTGATGCGAGGGCAGACCTTGGGCATTGTGGGAGAATCGGGAAGCGGCAAATCGGTCACCACTCTTGCTGTCATGGGCCTGTTGCCAAAAAATGTCAAGGTTACTGGCCGCTGGACCGATATGACAGGGCGGGCTGCAATGATTTTCCAAGAGCCTATGACCAGCCTCAACCCTGTACAGCAATGCGGCAAACAGGTCGAAGAAATGCTTCTTGCCCATCAGAAAGTCTCCCACAAAGAGGCTCGCCAACGCACTCTCCAGTTATTCGAGGAAGTGATGCTCCCTCGTCCCGAAATAATCTATCGCAGCTATCCGCATGAAATCAGCGGCGGACAGAAACAGCGTGTCATGATTGCCATGGCCCTGATTTGCCGTCCCGACCTCCTTATTGCCGATGAACCCACCACCGCTCTCGATGTCACCGTGCAGAAGACTATTATCGACCTCCTCCGCTCCCTTCAGAAGAAATACCGCATGGGCATTATCTTCATCACCCACGACCTCGGTGTCATAGCCCAGATAGCCGACAACGTGGCCGTGATGTATCATGGCGAGATTGTCGAGCAGGGAACAGCCGAACAAGTCCTGCACTACCCCCAGCACCCTTACACCAAAGGGCTTTTGGCCTGCCGCCCACCACTGGACAGCCGCCCCCGCCGTCTGCTCACCGTCAAAGACTTCCTCGAAATGAAGAATGAAGATTTTAGAAATGAGAATTATCCTGATGCGGCAGCTAATTCTCAATTCTCAATTCTCAATTCTCAATTAAAGAAAGACCCTCCCCTGCTCCGCGTCCGCAACCTCGAAGTCACCTACCCCCTCGAAACATCCATCCTCGGCAAGGTAAAGAAAGAGCTGAAGGCGGTCGACGGACTCTCCTTCGACATCTACCGTGGCGAGACTGTGGGGCTTGTAGGCGAAAGCGGATGCGGCAAAAGCACCCTGGGCCGTGCCATACTGAAACTAATCGAGCACAGTGCTGGCAGCATCGAATACGACGACCGTAGCCTCGACAAACTCACCTCTTCAGAAGCCAAGGCATTGCGTCGCAAGATGCAGATAATCTTCCAAGACCCCTATTCCTCCCTCAACCCACGCATCACCATCGGCGAAGCTATTGCGGAGCCTCTAAAAGTCCACAAAACTAGTATTACTGGACAGACTAGTAATACTAGAGTCTCTAGAACTTCTATCAAAGAAAAAGTCCTCTCGCTCATGCAGCAGGTGGGCCTCGAACCAGACTGGTACAACCGCTACCCCCACGAGTTCAGCGGCGGGCAACGCCAGCGCGTCTGCATCGCCAGAGCACTGATACTGGAACCCGAGTTGGTCATCTGCGACGAGAGCGTCTCCGCCCTTGATGTCTCGGTGCAGGCACAGGTACTCAACCTCCTCAACGAACTTAAGGAGCGGTACGGCTACACTTACCTCTTTATCACCCACGACCTCTCAGTGGTCAAATTCCTATCCGACCGTATCATGGTGATGGAACATGGCCAGATTGTAGAGCAAGGCCTATCCGACGAACTCTTTGCACACCCCCAGCATCCCTATACCCAGCACCTCTTAGCCGCCATCCCTCGGTTGTAAAGTATTTTGCACCAGACACAATATTACAGCCAATCATTCGTTATACAAGCATGATTAATGAAAAATACATCCGTTTCGATTGGGCCGCCAAGCGCATGCTGCGAGACAAGGCCAACTTCGACGTGCTGGAAGGCCTAATGACCGTACTGCTGAACGAGAAGGTAACCATCGAGGAAATCCTCGAAAGCGAAGGCAACCAAGAGTCCGAGCTGGACAAGTTCAACCGCGTGGACGTGATGGCACGCAACAGCAAGGGCGAGTACATCATCGTCGAAGTGCAACTCTCACGCGAAATACACTACCTTGAGCGCATCCTCTACGGAGTCTCCAAGGTCATCACCGACAACATACACCTAGGCGACAAATACGACAAAGTACGTAAAGTCTACTCCATCAACATCATCTATTTCCCCATGGGGAAAGGGGCAGACTACCTGTATCACGGAATAACGACATTCACCGGAGTACACACTGGCGACACCCTGCAAATCACCCGCCACGAGGCCGACACGCTGAAGATGCGCACCCCCCAACAAGTGTTCCCCGAATACTTTATCATCAGAGTGAACGAATTCAACCAAGTGGCTACGACCCCGCTAGAAGAATGGATAGAGTATCTAAAAAACGGTCGAATCAAGTCCGACACCCAAACCCCAGGACTACAGGAGGCACGGCAGAAATTGCTCTACATGAATATGAGTGACAAAGAAAAGCGTGTCTACGAACACCATATCGAGAACCAGATGATACAAAACGACGTCCTTGACACCGCCCGCATTGAAGGTCTCGCCGAAGGGCGTGCTGAGGGACGTGCTGAGGGACGTGCTGAAGGGCGTGCTGAGGGACGTGCTGAAGGGCGTGCTGAGGGACGTGCCGAGGGACGTGCTGAAGGAGTGCAACAAGTGGCTATAAACATGAAGCACCTAGGCCTACCCCCTGAGACCATTGCCCAAGCAACAGGCCTGTCTGTTGATGAAATAAGAGCTCTCCAATAGCTAGTTCACTCCCCTCACTACACGAGAGACGGTGTCCGTTTGGCATGTTGGAACTGATACTCCTAGGACTCATGGGTGAGCTTATTCGTCTTAGTGACAGGCTGGATTGGTTTCAACGAGGGGCCAAGCAGCATTATTGTTGTCTACCCCGACTCTGAGTCCTCATTTCTCAACTCCCAATAGAAGTCACGCCAAAGTATCTGTCGCCATACGGGTTTAATTGCCCACTCTCCGTTGCAATCTATTAGTCCGACAGAATCCTCGGCTTAAGCCATGACATAATGGTTGTAGTGGAACACATATCCAGCAAATTGCAGCGTTGGATAACAGTCAATCACCTTATTCATAACCCTCTTTTCATCTCGGGATGAGGCGTAATGGACAAATGGTAGGCTATTTTTGAGACGAAAGGTTCTAGTGGACAAAAAGTAGGCTGTTTTTTTCAGTTGAAATTTGGTTCATCTCTTTCGCATACACTCTCTCAAATGTACCGTCCCAGCACACTCTATCTCGTTTGGCTCTAGCTTGGTATGTCACCAATGGCATACAGGCTCACACCCTCCCCTGCCCCACTCCTCTACCATGCCACGGCACTGTACCACTCTTTGCCTCACCACAACCCTTGTTACACTAATCAACATTCTGTGTATCTAATCGTTATTCCTATACATTGCCTGTCTTTTACAAGCCGGATGCCGACGTTTGCCGATGCTATTATCGGCAAACGGACAGCACACAGACTGCAACCGGGCTATGGCAAGTGGTAGCGGAAAGGAAGGCCGCGAGAATGGCATGGGGCGGGACGGTGCGTCGGCGGTGATGTACGGGTGCTGCCTGATGCCCCCCGGTGGTGGTCGGCCTACGCGGCCAATCAGTGTATCGCTGCCAGCAATCCCCCACCCCGACCCAGCCGCGGGAACGAGAAATCATAAGGAGGCACGAAAAAACGCGCCATATCTTTGAGAAAGAGAACCATGTGAAAAAACACAGAACAGGGATACCATGGCATCAGAATAACCAGCAGAAATGAAAAAAAGGGCCTCTAACGAGACCCTGCCTGGAAATTATTATGAAAAATACGGGGTTTAGCGACGTTTCTTCTCCTGCATCTTTGCCTCAATGGTCATCGTGGCATGAGGCACAATCATCAGGCGTTCCTTGGGGATGAGCTTGCCCGTGACACGGCAGATGCCGTAGGTCTTATTCTCAATACGCACAAGTGCCGCGTCGAGGTCTTTGATGAACTTCTGCTGGCGGGCTGCCAGACGGGAGTTTTCCTCTTTCGACAGGACATTGCTGCCCTCTTCAAGAGTCTTAAACGTGGGAGCGGTATCATTTACGTCATTCACACTCCCTGCAACTGCCTCGTTCAGAAGCTCTAGATTCTTCACAGCCTCCTCGCGTTTTTGTAGAATCAGCTCTTTAAAGAACTGCAATTCCTCAGCAGAATAGCAATTTTTTTCGGGGATGACTTCTTTTTTCTCCATAATACAAATTATTAGTTCCTTATTATCACACTACATTAATTAATATGCAAAAGTACGCAAACTTTTGTAAAGGAAAGGAAAAAAATATCAACACAGTGTTCATTAATTTCCCAAGTACAAATCAATCAACCCCGTAGGTGCTTTGATATATATAATTTTTAACTTTCTATCCACCTTCTCTATGATGGGGTCTATGACAGGAATGAGTATTTCGGTGCCATTATTGAAGATCTGGAAGAGGGGTTGAGCAGGATAGTCGATGATGGTCTCAATGATCCCGATGTCCCCTTTTTCGGCATCTACCACGTGGAAGCCCACCACCTCGTGGAAATAGAACTGGTTGCCTGTCAGTTTCGGCAGCATATCCAACGGAAGGTAGAGGTCGTGTCCCACAAGGGCATGCGCCTCCTCGCTGGTGATATCCTCAAAAGTGACGACGGCCTTGTTGCCGTTCAGGTTGTCGATATGAAAGAAATAGGGCACCAGGTTGCCCTTGATTTCCACAAAGGCAGAGTCGAGCTGGGCATAGTCGTCCGGACTATCTACATCGAGGAACATCACCACCTGCCCTTTGATACCGAAAGGCTTGGTGATTTTACCCAATTGATAGCATTCTTCTATGGTCATAACTGGAGGATATAAAAAAGCGTGTCCGCTATTGAGAGGGCACGCTCTTAAGGTTTGTAAATGATGCTTACTCGGCAGCGGGAGCCTCTTCAGCAGCAGGAGCCTCTTCGGTGGCAGCAGCTGCTTCAGCCTTTGCAGCAGCCTCAGCCTCGGCAGCAGCTCTGCGCTTGGCGGCGACGGCCTCAGCCTTAGCCTCGTTGAACTTCTTCTCGCTTTCGAGACGGGCTTTCTTCACATCGCGGAGCTTGCTCTCGTTCTCGCTCTTGGCGTTGGCAATCTTAGCCTCTTTGGCCTGGAGCCACTCGTTGAACTTCACATCGGCCTGTTCCTGGCTGATAGCACCCTTCTCAACACCAATCTGGAGGTGGCGTTTCAGAAGAACACCCTTATAGGAGAGGATACGACGGCAGGTGTCGCTGGGCTGGGCACCATTCTTGAGCCACTCTGCGGCCTTCTCAACATTCAGGACGATGGTGGCGGGGTTAGTCAGAGGATTGTACGTGCCTAATTTCTCGATAAATCTTCCATCCCGAGGTGCACGACCATCCGCAACAACGATATGGTAGAAGGGTTGATTCTTTTTACCATGACGCTGTAATCTAATTCTTGCAGGCATAATTAATTGTTATTTAAATTGTTAATATAAAATGTTATTATTTAATCAGAGTGCAAAGATACAACTATTTTTTGAATTACACACTTTTTTCTTTTTTTCTTCGCTTTATTCTTCATCTTGCACCAGTCTTACCGAGCATCGGGTGAGCCGTTCCAGCGGCATTATGTACGCACTTCGGCCCAGGGCGAAGCAGACTCCCAACGCCCCCTGCTTGTTGTAGTGGATGGTTGTCCAATAATAGCCGAGCTGCTCGTCCCCTTCGATAGGGGGTGCATAAGTGATTTTACGAGCCCATTCTCTCTCAGCCAAGGTGATTTCTCCAGGACCTCTTCCATCAGGAATCGTACCGACGCTTTCATGCACATCAGGGATCTGTGTGCCATAGCCCACGTTGAAACCCTCAATAGGGCCGCTATATTTATCTGGAACGGTGGCGACAGCCAAAGCAGCGATATATTCCGAGAGGTTGCACATTCCGGCAGCGGGTAGGAAGACGGCTCCCGCACGCTCCATTGCCAGCCACTGTTTGGGGGAGAAGGTATAGATGGTGAAGAAATCCAGCGTGTCGAGCCCGCGGTCGAACCAGTCGTCGGGCAGCAGCACCATCCCCTGCACATCGCCCACCTGCCCCATAGAGCGCAGCAGCCATGCATTGGGCCGTTTGGTAAAGAGGTAGTCCCACTCATACACACTCAGCGTGCGCCAACGTCCGGCCTGGTTCCCGCCGTTGCTGATGCGGTTGTACACCCCCCAGTCATAGCTGGTGCCGTCGATGTTCCGCTTCGCCCCGTTGCCGAAACTGGCGGAAACAGGTGAAAAATAATAGGGAGGTCTGTTGCGATAGCCGCTGGTACCCCATGCGAAGAGGTCTATCCAGCCGGCATAGTTCTTTCCGTAGCGCAGGTTGTCCATGCCGATGCGGTCATACTGCCTGTCGGCGAAACGCCACATATCGGCGGCAGCATTATACTGCAGGTTGCCCGAAGAGAAGCGCACCCTCTTCTGCGGCGACACGCTGAACACTCCCTCCAACACCCCTTGCGACAACCGCGACACGGCCTGCGTGGTGATGGAAGTATACACCTTGCCGTCGACAATCGAGTCTACGACATATTGGTTGGGCATCCAGCCTTCGGAAACATGTCCATTATCTGTGAGAGCCAAACGGAATCCCAGATTGCTCAGCCGGTTCTCAGGCACCCAGAAATTGCGGTAGGAGTTGCGCACATCGTCGTCCACATCGGCCCACGAGCCGCCGCGTCCTACGCGGAACTCGCCACTGTCGGCGCCCTGCGGATTGCGGGTTTCGTTGAGACTCCCTTCCTCCCAGTACCACATAGTGTTATTGTCCACCCACTTCTCAAGGGCTTTGCGGGTGGTCACATAGTCGGGCACACCCTTGTTTTTCGCCATCAGCCACAGGTAGTAGTCGTCCTGATACCAGTCGCTGCACCATTCCCACACATTGCCCGTCATGTCGTACAGCCCCAGCTCGTTGGGCACCAACCCTCCCACCACATGGGTCGAGTCGCCGCTGTTCACCTGCGACCAGCCCACCTTCATTGCGTCATTACTTCCAGCAAAGAAATAGCCGCGCGACTTCCTGCCGCCTCTTGCCGCATATTCCCACTCCGCCTCGGTGGGCAGTCGGAAGCGATAGCCTGTGATGCTGTCCAGCCTGCGGATGAATTCCTGCACCTCGACATACGACACCTGTTCCACCGGCAGGTCGTCGCCCTTGAAATTGGAAGGATTGTAGCCCATGACGGCCGTCCACAGCTGCTGGGTCACCTCGTATCGACCCAAATAATAGTTAGAAAGAGCGACACCATGCACCGGCACCTCATCGTTCTTGCCGATATGCCAGTTCTCCCACTCGCAGCCCATCATAAACGAGCCTCCCTGCACATACACCATGTCGAACTTGCAGTCCCCCACAACAAATGAAAGGGGCTGATGCTCCGACTGAGCGCTCATATTCCACACCGCGAACAAAAATAATACGAAGGGAAAAAACTTGTTGCGCGCCATAGCACCTATGTTTTCTATTTAAAACTAAGATAAATAACTTTCTTGGTTTCAAAAAACTCCTCCTCGAAGAAATCGGAGATGTCCCACGTGCGGACCTTCTTCCTGAAGGGCGCCAGCTCCTCGGTAAGGTCGCCGCCTTTGAGATAAAGTATGCCGTTGCGCAGCTTATGGTAATGCGTGTCTGACACCTTGCCTTTCACCCATCCGGTAAATTCGCTCAGGGTGGTGACGGCTCTTGACACGATGAAATCGAAATCGCCGTCCACCTGCTCGGCTCGTATTTGCTCGGCACGCACATTCTTCAATCCCAACTGCTGAACCACATCCTGCACCACCTTGATTTTCTTACCCACCGAGTCGATGAGATAGAAATTGGCGTCGGGGAACATAATGGCCAGTGGGATGCCTGGAAAGCCGCCGCCCGTACCCACATCCAACACATCTGCCATCGTCTTGAACTGCATCACTTTGGCTATAGCAAGACTATGGAGCACATGATGCTCATAGAAGTTGCCCATATCCTTGCGCGAGATGACGTTGATTTTGGCATTCCAGTCCTCATACAAAGGCAACAGAGCGGCATACTGTTCTCGTTGCCGCTTTGTTAATTTGGGGAAATATTTCAGTATTAAATCCATGTCTCTACAGATTGGAATACAGCACCCCTCTGCTAGAGGTACGCCTGAAGGTGCTTGCTCTTGCTGCTGACGCGCAGGCGCTTGATGCCCTTCTCCTTAATCTGACGGACACGCTCACGCGTAAGGCCGAACTTCATGGCTATCTCATCCAAGCTGAGGGCATGAGGCATGCCGATGCCGAAATACATCTTGATGACTTCACGCTCATACTCGGTAAGGGTGGCCAGCGAACGCTCTATTTCCTGCGAGAGCGACTCCTGCATCAGCGCGCTGTCGGTGGGAGGCGTATCCTCGTTGGGCAGCACGTCGACAAAGTTGACATCCTCGTCTGCCACCAACGGCGCATCGATGGAGATATGGCGGCCAGAGATACCCAGGATGCTCTTAATCTTATCCTCAGGAATATCCAGCATGTCGGCCAGCTCCTCCTCCGATGGCGGACGCTCCAGTTCCTGCTCCAGTCGGCTGATTTCCTTCTTCAACTTATTAAGGGCTCCCAGCTGGTTGGAAGGGAGACGCACAATGCGCGAGTTCTCGGCAATAGCCTGCAATATCGACTGGCGAATCCACCACACGGCGTATGAAATAAACTTAAAGCCACGTGTCTCATCAAAGCGTTTTGCCGCCTTGATAAGCCCCACATTGCCTTCATTAATCAAGTCGGGAAGGCTCAACCCCTGATTCTGATACTGCTTGGCCACCGATACCACAAAACGGAGATTGGCCTTGGTCAGACGGTCCAACGCCTCCTGGTCACCAGCTTTGATGCGCTGGGCCAGCTGAACCTCCTCTTCGGGTGTCAGCAGCTCCTCACTGCAAATATCCTGCAAATACTTATCCAGCGACTTGATGTCACGATTGGTGATAGAATGGGTAATTTTTAACTGTCTCATGGCAAATAATTAATTCCACTTTTTATTACTCTACATAACGTCAAAAAATGAAAAAAGTTTCATCAAAATGAACTTTTTTTTCAAATAATTCGTAACCACCTAAATATCATCCATTTCCGCATCCCTCCCATTTCACCTCTCCCCTCCCCTCACACCCACGTCCGCGCCGAGGCCGCAATCATATTATTTTGCGTAAGTCAAAAAAAAAATGTAAATTTGCACTTTCATTAATAGAGCCGAAAAGATATGTTTGAAAGCATTAGTAGCAAGATAGAGAAAGCGTTACACACGCTCAGAGGGAAAGGGAGAATCACCGATATTAATATATCCGAGACCGTCAAAGAGGTCCGCAAGGCACTGCTTGACGCCGACGTGAGCTACCCCATCGCCAAAGAATTCACCGACAAGGTCAAGTCCGAAGCCATGGGGCGCAACGTCATCCAAAGTATCGAACCCGGCCAGCTGATGGTCAAAATCGTGCACGAGAAACTCACCGAGCTCATGGGCAGCCAGGCCGTGGACATCAATGTCAAAGGCTCCCCTGCCATCATCCTCATCGCCGGTCTGCAAGGCTCTGGTAAGACCACCTTCAGTGCCAAACTGGCCTACTACCTGAAAAACAAAAAGAACAAGTCGGTCATGCTTGTTGCCGGCGACGTATACCGCCCTGCCGCCATCAGCCAGCTGCAGACCCTCGGAAGCCAGATACAGGTGCCCGTCTTCACCGAAGAGGGCAACCAAAACCCCATCGACATCGCCGAGAAAGCCATCCGCGACGCCCGCATGAAAGGCACCAACGTCGTCATCGTCGATACCGCCGGCCGTCTGGCGGTGGACGAGCAGATGATGGACGAGATATCGGGACTCAAAAAGCACCTCAACCCGCAAGAGACCCTCTTCGTGGTCGACTCCATGACCGGCCAGGACGCGGTGAACACCGCCAAGGCCTTCAACGAACGCATCGACTTCGACGGAGTAGTGCTCACCAAGCTCGACGGCGACACCCGCGGCGGTGCAGCCCTCACCATCCGCTACGCCGTGCAGAAACCCATCAAATTCGTCGGCGTAGGCGAAAAGATGGAAGCCCTCGACGTCTTCCACCCCGACCGCATGGCCAGCCGCATCCTCGGCATGGGCGACGTGGTCTCACTCGTGGAACGCGCCCAAGAACAATACGATGAAGAAGAAGCCCGCAAGATACAGAAAAAACTCATCCACAACGAGTACAACTTCGAAGACTTCCTCTCGCAAGTGGGGCAGATAAAGAAGATGGGCAGCATGAAAGAGCTCATCGGCATGATTCCCGGCATGGACAAGCTGACCAAGAACGTGGAAATTAGCGACAACGCCTTCAAGCCCATCGAGGCCATGATTGGGAGCATGACCCCCTACGAACGCCGCAACCCCTCCTGCATCAACGGCAGCCGCAAACAGCGCATCGCCGCCGGCAGCGGCCACAGCATCCAGGAGGTCAACCGATTCATCAAGCAGTTCGAGGAAACCCGCAAGATGATGCGCACCGTCAGCAACCGCGGCAAGATGTCACAAATGCCCCGCCGTAGAAAATAAAACAATCTCTAAACCCTATAACCACCATGTTCCAATTACTTGACGGCAAGGCCATGGCCCTGCAGATTAAAGACGAAATCGCCAACGAAGTGCGCCAACTCACCCTCCAAGGACACCGCCCCCCGCATCTGGCCGCGGTCATCGTAGGCAACGACGGCGCCAGCCAGACCTACGTGGCCAACAAAGAAAAATCCAGCCACGAGGTCGGATTCATCTCGTCCGTCTACCGCTTCCCCGAGACCATCACCGAGGAGGAGCTGCTCCACTCCATCGACTTTCTCAACAACGACCCCGAAGTCGACGGCTTCATCGTCCAGCTTCCCCTGCCCAAGCACATCAACGAGCAGAACATCATCAACTCCATCTCGCCCGACAAAGACGTTGACGGATTCACAGCCATCAACGTAGGCCGCATGGTCCTGAGCGAAGAGGCCTTCGTCCCCGCCACCCCCATGGGCATCTGCACCCTGCTCAAACGCTACGGCATCGAAACCGCGGGCAAACACTGCGTGGTGCTGGGCCGCAGCAACATCGTCGGCACCCCCATCGCCAACCTCCTTTCGCGCAAAGGGTTCGACTGCACCGTGACCATCTGCCACAGCAAGACCAAGAACATCGCCGAGCTGACCCGTCAGGCCGACATCTTGGTTGTAGCCATCGGCAAGCCCGAATTCGTCACCGCCGACATGGTCAAAGAAGGTGCCGTAGTGGTGGATGTCGGAATCCACCGCATCCCCGACGAGAGCAAGAAGAGCGGCTACCGCATCATTGGCGACGTCAAGCACCACGAAGTCGACCCCCTCTGCAGCTGGGTCACCCCCGTCCCCGGCGGCGTCGGACCCCTGACCATCGTCTCCCTTCTGGAAAACACCATGAAGGCCTACAAACGCCACTGCAACCTATAGCCCCTATATACCCTATAGTTTCTATCGCTTCAATACCCTAAAAGAGAAGGCCGCCAATCGGCGGCCTTCTCTTTTGGGAACCAAATAGTTCGTTACATATTACTGGTCACACACACCTTGAAGGTAATGGGCCCGGCAAGCTCCATGCTCTCGGGGTCGTAGCCATCGAGGTCCTGAATTACAATGGTCACCTTGCCCAATTCCCACTCAAAGCGCAGGTTCTCAGGCACTATTACCAGTTCTTGCTCACCCTCTTCGTTGGTCAGATACACCTCCAACGGATAAACAAAAGGCAGCGTGTTCCATGAACCCAGGTTATTCTGCGTGTCATACACGTTCCAGCAATAAGCCTGCACCGTACCATTCAAGAAAACATTCTGGCCGATGGCAGGAATGGCCTTCTCATAATAAAGGTAATTGTTGGCACCCGGCTCGATAGGGCCTTGGTTGCGGAGCCAGTCACCAGGATTGACTTGGAACTGAAAAGTCTGGATTTGTGCACCATAATACTCTTTTGTGCAGCCAGCCGCTAAAAGCATGATGGCCAGCATCGGAAGGACTAACTTTCTAAGTTTCATTTTTATATGCGATTTTGATTAATAATTCATGTTCTCTTTTCACGATGCAAAAATACACCTAATTTCCGAATAATTTTCCCTCCTACCAAAGTATTTTTCCACAAAGAACCCTCCAACCGTCCCAAAGGCGCGCCTCCGCTTATTGTAAGAACCATCTAAGTTATATCTAAGATTATTCTAGGCTATAGACCCTAAAAAAGAGCTTAGAAACACCTTACTGCTTGCCTTCAAAGTCCTAAGGCGGGACGAATAAGACCCTGGAGAATAGATGCTTTGCTCATGGGGCTGAGGGGTTTACGGCCTTGGGCGGCAATGCCTCTATCGGAGATGGACCACGGTGATGCCGTCGCCCCCAAGTTCCAGCCGCTCGGAATGGAACGACTGCACGTCGCGGTTGCCGGCCAGGTAGTCGCGTATGATTTGCTTGAGGATGCCGTAGCCTTTGCCGTGGAGTATGCGCAGTTCCTTCTCGCTCAGCAGCTGTGCGTCGTCCATGAAATGCTGGAGGTTGTCCATGGCCTCGTCGGCACGCTGGCCGCGGAGGTCGATGGTGGGGTTGAAGCTCTTGCGTTTCTCGTTGATGTCGTCGTAGATTGACTGGAAGCGGCTGTTCTGCCGGCTCAGCTTGTCGACGGGGATGGCCTTCTTGCGGGTGCCGGTGAGGCGGTTCAGGGCGATGGTCATGCGGATGCTGTTGCTTTCCACCACGGCTTTCTTGCCTTTGATTTCCATCACTTCGCCATAGGTGTCCTGCCCGTCGATGCGGACGATGCTGCCCACGGTGACGGGCGCGTCTTTCTCGTCCCTTTCTTCGAGGGCGGGGCGGCTGCCTTGGGGGGCATTGGAGGCATTCTTATCGGGGCGGTGCTTGCCGCTCTTCACTTTGTCTAGGAATTCGTCGTGTCGTTCTTGGGCCGAGGCGATGCGCTCGGCTTCGGCCTTCATGCGTTCACGTGCCTTGAGGGTGCTTTCGCGCTCGGCCTGGGCGGTGCGTATCTCGCTGATGGTCTGCTCTACAGTGCGGTTGGCATCGGCGATTATCTGCTGCGCTTCCTTGCGGGCGTTGCTGAGTATCTCGTGTCGGCGGCCTTCGAGGTTCTCGGTGAGGTTCTGGTATTTGGAGGTCACTTCGGCCAGGAAGCTGTCGGCCACCTGCAGCTCGGCACGCTGCCGTTCCAGTTCTTGCTTGTCCAGTTCGAGCTGCTGGAGCTGGTGTTCGAAGTTGAGCATGGCGCCGCCCACCTTCTCGGATGCGGACTTGAGCACCTCCTCGGGGAAGCCGATGTTCTGCGCTATCTCGAAGGCGAAGGAGCTGCCCGGATGGCCGATGGCGAGGCGGTAGAGGGGCTTCATGTGTTCGGTGTCGAAGAGCATGGCACCGTTGCGGATGCCCTCGTATTTGTCGGCCAGCAGCTTGAGGTCGGCAAAGTGGGTGGTCACCACGCCGAAGGCATGGCGGCGGTAGAGTTCTTCCAGGAGGGCTTCGGCGATGGCGCAGCCCGAGCGGGGCTCGGTGCCGCCGCCCAGCTCGTCGAGGAGGAAGAGGGTGCCCTCGCCGGCCGTTTCCAGGAGCAGTTTCATGTTCTGGAGGTGCGAGGTGTAGGTGCTCAGGTCGTTGTCGATGGACTGCTGGTCGCCGATGTCGATGAAGATGTTGTCGAAGATGCCGAATTCCGAGGTCTCGCGGCAAGGCACCAGCATTCCGCATTGGAGCATGTACTGTATCAATCCCACAGCTTTCAGGCACACCGACTTGCCGCCGGCATTGGGACCGGAGACTATCAGTATGTGGGCGTCGTCGTTGAGTTCGATGTCGAAGGGTACCACCTCGCCTTTGTGGTTGAGATAGAGGAGCGGGTGACGGGCGTCGAGCCAGTTGATTTTGGCTATGTTGTCCACGATGGGGCGTCCGGCGCGTATGGTGAGGGCAAAACGTGCCTTGGCACGGATGAAGTCGATACGTGCCAGGAACCAGTAGGCGTTGATGAGGGCGTCCAGCTGGGGACGCAACATGTCGGTGAAGCGGGCTAGTATTTTCTGTATTTCGCGCCGTTCTTCGAATTCCAGCTCGCGGAGGTCGTTGTTCAGTTCCACCACCTCCGAGGGTTCGAGGAAGGCGGTCTGGCGGGTGGCCGACTCGTCGTGGATGAGGCCTTTAATCTTTCGGCGGTGGGTGTCGAGCATGGGGATGACCATGCGGCCGTTGCGGATGGTCACTTCGGCGTTCTCAGGGGCCCATCCTTCGTGTTTGGCGCGGGCCAGCTGCCGGTTTATCTGCACATCCACGTCGTTGCGTTTCTTGGCCATCTGGCGGCGTATGTCCTGTAGTTGCTCGGAGGCGTTGTCGTAGATTTCCCCCTTCTCGTCCACAATTTTGTTGAGGGTCTTGGTTATGGCCGGGTCCAGCTGCACCCGCTTGGCCAACTCGTGCAGCATGGGGTAGCGGACGGGGTCGTCGCGCATGAGGAAGCGCAGGCAGTCGCCTATGGTGTGCAGCGAGTTTTTCAGGTCAATAAGGGCTTCCAGCTCTATCACCGTGTTGCCCACCCGCAGACGGGTCAGCTCGTCGGTGAGGTCGATGAAGTCCTGCACGGGGAAGCTGTTCTCCAGCACCAATATCTGCCGGAACTCCTCGGTCTGCTGTAGTTCGCGTACCACGCGGTCGTAGTTGTTGGAGAAGGACATCTCCTGCACCATACGCACGGCCAGGCTGTTGGAGCATTCGGCCGCGACCAGGTCTCTTATTTTGTTGAATCCGAGTTTGTCTTCTAGGGTCATGGGGATAGTTCTTTTAGGGGTTTGAAAGATTATTGGGGGTTGAGGGGAGCGGGTGTTTTTTGTTTTTTATCTGGTTAGTCGAAGTCCAAATAGAAGGGCCAGTGGCGGCGGAAGGTCTGCAGTTTCTCGTAGTCGAGGGTGGCGACGGCCACGGCGTTCTTCTTGTCGCCACAGAGGGCGAGGGCCATGCCTTTGTAGTCGATGGCGGCGCTGTTGCCGGTGTAGGGGATGTCGGCGCCGTCGATGCCGGAACGGTTCACTCCGACGACGTAGCAGAGGTTTTCTATGGCACGGGCCTTGAGGAGGGTGCTCCAGGCCTCGTGGCGTGAGCCGGGCCAGTTGGCGCACACCAGCAGCAGGTCGTAGTCCAACGCCACGTCCTCCGAAGGGCGTTCCACGCCGTTGGAGGGGAGCTTGTGGCGTTCGCTGTCGGGCACGGCGTTGCGGAGCCATTTGGGGAAGCGCAGGTCGTAGCATACGGCGGGTTTGATGCGCCAGCCGCGCCATTCGAACAGCTCGCGACGGGTGCCGCGGAGGAGTTGGCTGGCTTCGCTGCTCATGCGGAAGGTGTGGCCTTTGTCGTAATGCCCTCCGCTGCCGTCGGGGCGCACCCAGTGCAGACGGTTGACCACCCCGCCGCCCTCAATGCGCACAGTCCACGTACCCACGAAAAGGGCGTTATAGCACTGCGCCATCTTGCGGGCGAAGGCCATGGTGGGGCCTTCAGGGGCTTCGGCCATGTCGGCCATGGTGTCGGAGAAGCCTGTGTTGAAGGTTTCAGGCACCACCAGCATGTCAACCGGCCTTTTTATTTGGGCGAAGGCCTGTTCGACCATCTGGTAGTTGGCTTTCGGATTCTCCCATGCTATGTCCTGCTGGTAGAATGCTATGGTGAGTAAGGTTTGTGTCATATCATGTGGGAAGAACAATTTGTTGTTTGGCATCGTTCACCTTGTCGCCTCCTTGGCTCAATCGCCGCAGTTGCAGGCGAAATCCCATAGTTTTTTCACGGAGGGGAGCTGTTGTTCGATGGCTTCCTGGTTTTCGATGGTGAGGGGGCAGTGGCGGAGGTCCAGCAGTTCCAGGGTGTCGTCGAGGGTTTCCACTCCGGGCGGCAGGTCGGTGACGTAGGTGGACCACAGGACCAGTTCCTTCAGCTCTTTCAGTTGGGGAAGGGTGGCAGGCAGCTGCATCAAGGGGTTGCGGCTCACCTCCAGCCGTTGAAGATGCCGCAGGCGGGCTATGCTGTCGGGCAGGAGGGCAATGCGGTTGCCCCGAAGGTCCAGTTCTTTGAGATTGACCATTTGCAGCACCTCTTCGGGAATGGTTTTCAGCCGTTTGCCCCGCAGTTGCAGAACATATACCTGCTGAGGGTCGGTCACCTCGGTAAGCGACTTGTAGACACGGCCGGGCTGTGCCTTCGCTCCTTGTATCAGCAAAAGGAGGAGGCAGAAGGAGGCAAGGGGGAAGCGAACGGGGCTCATAGGTGTGGTTATTTTTGGGTTTGTAACATAAGCCTGGCGGTGGTGCGGTCGTCGTTGAGCTGGCGCACCAAGCGTTCCACCCCCTCGAATTTGCACACATCGCGTATGCGGTCGACGAACTCCACATGCAGCAGGCTGCCGTAGAGGTCGCCGTCGAAGTCGAAGATGTTCACTTCGAACACCGTATTTTCGAGTCCGAAAGTGGGTTGCGCGCCGAAGTTGGCCATGCCTATCTTCAGAGACGAGTCATCCGGCATACGCACCCGCACGGCATACACGCCGGGGGCTGGCACCACCTTGGTGCGGTCGTCCAGGCAGACATTGGCGGTGGGGAAGCCGAGCGTACGCCCCACCTGCCGACCTTTTACCACGGTGCCCCAGAGGCAGTAGTTGTAGCCCAGCATGTCGGCTGCCCGCCGCACGTCGCCTTCCTGCAAGGCACTGCGCACCTTGGTCGAACTCACCTCCACCCCGCCGAAACGGACCGGGGTGTCCACCACCAGTGCCACGCCACGGCTCTCGGCCAGGGCTGGCAGACGGTCGAAGTCGTTGCGCTGCCGGTTGCCGAACATGTTGTCGTAGCCCAGCACCAAAGCTTTGCACTGAAGCTTCTGGCAAAGCACCTGCTCGAAAAACTCACATGCCGATAGTTGCGCTGTCTCGGCCGTGAAATGCACTTCTACGACCTCTTGCACACCACATCCCTCTAGCAGCCGATAGCGCTCCTCGTTGGTGTTGACACGGAACGAGGCCGCCTGGTCGGCTTTCAGCACCTGACGCGGATGGCAGTCGAATGTGACCACCACGGGGTGCAGCCCCCGCTGCACAGCCTGCCGCTCCAGCATGGACAAGATATGCCTGTGGCCGATATGGACACCGTCGAACATGCCCACCGTCACCGCCGTATTATACGGTAACTCACTAACATCTATCAATTTGCGAATATTCATCTGCTACAAATCTGGCATGCAAAGATACGAAAAAAGTAAGATATGTTTGGTATTTGAGGAAAAATGTGTATTTTTACAAAATACATTTCTATAATATTTAAACCATTTCGTCATGAAACAGATTCACTTCAAGGTATTTGCGTTATTCCTGTTCTTGCTGCCATTGTGTGTGGCGAGGGGGCAGAGCCAGGTAAGCCATTTTCCAGCGAATGAGTCGGACACCTCGATTGTGCGCTACTGGAAGAACGACGTCAGCATCGTGTATGCCTGTGACAAGGCTGTTAAGGACAAGCACTTCCTGCTGGTAGACGAGGGGATGCCCACCGTCCGCAGGATAGCCGTGCCGCAGGATGTGACGGTGAACGACTTCCGCATACTGCACGACAGTGTGTTTGCTGTCGGATACACTATGCGGACGGGTAAGCCACTGGGGCTGTTTGCCTGTTTTGACATTCAGGACTTCTACAACGGGTCGGGCTATTACCGCTGGATGGTGACCCTGCAGACCCCGATGCCCGACTGCAACAATGACCCGCTTCTAGGTGGTGGATTTTGTATTAATCAGATTTACGATGTCACACGGCTGGCGGTGTACGACAGCAGCGGCTGCACCAAGATGGCATATATTGCCAAGAACTATGTGGATTTCCCGACAGACAGCCGCATCGGCATCGGCTCTGCCTCCTTTGTCGGGGGGGCGTGGAGTAACATCATCATGTACAACAAATATGCGAAAGAGGACTACACCGACATTATCGCCACGCAGGACTATGTGGTGGCAGTGGCTCGCAACAATGTCGACTCCCTTTTGGCTATGCGGATATTTCCCAAAAGCAATTTCCTTACACCTTTGTGGTCCACACCTCCGCCTCTTGTTTCTGCATACCCCTATTATTCAAACCCTGCCGGGCAGCGGTTTTGGGACTTGAAGGTGGACGACGCGGTGATGGCGACGGCGTTGGAGAAGGACAGTTTTGCCGTGGCATACCACTACACCGATTCGCCCAAGGAGGGGCTGGCAGTGAAGACTTTTGACATCTTGGGCGGGGTGGCGACGTTCCGGCAGGGGCTGGATGCCTTGGTCGTCCGACAGCCGGGGTCAAAATGGAAGATGCGCGACATCAGCTATTCCCCCGCGCAACAGCGGCTGATTGTGTTGAACGACTTCGACGGCGGGACGCTGGGCAGCCAGACGAGCATCGTCTACCAGTTCCCCCTCGCCTTCCCGCTCGCGGGCACCTATCAGGGCCTATACCTCCCCAACTACGGTTTCCATGCCCTGGATTTCTTTAGAACCACACAGGACGCTTTTATTGTCTCTGGAAATAATACAAGCCACGGGCCTTTGACGCTTTATAGGGAACTGCTTACCACATCACTCAGCTGCGGGGTTACGGATTTCATCAACGGGGTAAAATCTACAACAACATTTGACACGCCCAACATGGCGACAAATATGAATGTGCCAGATTCGCCATCTGGAGACGAGCCATTCGTTGTTGAGGATGTTGTGAGAGACCTGCTGTGCGACAAAGAACCCTAATGTGAAACCATCAAAAAGCAAATAAGATGAAAAAGAAAGTTTTGATAATGACATGTGTGCTGGCGGCGGCAGGTGTCGTTGCGCAGTCGCACTCGTTTAGAGACACCTCGTACGTGCCCTATTTTCAGTTCGACTACGACGCATGGGTCAATGCAGACTATATAAATCATGGCAAAGTGTATGGTAGTCCAAAATATCCAGGGGTGTCGAAATGTCCTTTATGTGCTGACATCATACTTCAGTACAACTATACTGACAACCCTGCCGGCACGAGGGTGGTAGGCCTCTCTGCCACTATTTCCATGACAAAAAGAGACCTCAACCCGAATGCGACACCTCAGTCCCTGTTTCTGTATGAGGTATCGCCCGACACGTTTGAGCTAAAGGCGCAGGTACAGTGGGTTGAAACTGACACGGCAGGCAGACCCACCGCCCATGAACTGATTAATCCAAATTTGCCCAATTGCAATCATACCGGGTATGACTGTCGTCAATATATATCTCCCAACAACCCATATTATATGTGGAAAGTTTTCGATTATTATTTCGACAAGCCTATTACAGTTTTCGATTCGTTCTATGTGGGTGGCACTGATCTTTCTTATCTTGGACTTTACACTCACGAAACAGTCAATTATAGTACTTGTTGTTATTACATAACATACAGGCCTTCGCAGTCATCTTATGACACAGCATGCCATTTTTTTCCCACGTTGTGGAAGATGTATCATTATGGAAATGGTACTGGTGGACCACAGTACCAATGGCACTGGAAGCCTTCGAACCAGTTTATGATGGTGCTGCCCATCATCGAGGTGGTGGACACGTCGTTTGCCAACGCGCCGGAGTGTCCGGCGGTGAGCGGCCTGTTCGCACGGGGCAACTACACCGACACGGTGACCGTGCAGTGGGACTACGACAGCCTGCACCCGGAGTACCAGCTGTGGTACGGCCCGGAGAATGACTTCGAGGCCCGCAACGCGATGGTGCCGCTGCGCACCAACAGGTGGGTCTTTTCGGATGCCTCGTATGCCGACACCCAGATGGTAGCTTACGTGAGGGCGGTGTGCCACGAATACGACACGCTGCGCTACAGCGAGTGGGGCCGCCCGATTCGCTTCATGCTGCACCACGAGGAGCAGGACACCACGGGTCATGGCGACATCGGCGTGCCGGAGGCAGAAGACGACCTGTCGCGCTACGTGCAGCTGATGCCCAACCCGGCCAGCGGCAGCGTCCTGATAAACTCCTCCTACGGCATCGACCGTGTGGAGGCCTACGACGTGCGCGGCGAGAAGGTCCACGACCAACCATCCGATGCCAGAACGGCCGCCTTCGACGTCTCCGCCTGGCCGAAAGGGGCCTACGTGGTGCTGGTACGCACCCCAGTCGGCACCGCTGCAAAACGCCTGGTGGTGCAATAATTCTTTTGGTCAAAAAGGCTGACCCTGCAAGTTGCATCGGCCAGCCTTTTTCTTTTGACACTTCCACCCAAATATACGTTCACTCTCGATTTTTCTTCGTATATTTGCAACTTGTAAACATTTTGCATAATATGAGGAAGTATTTGTATATCATCATATTGTCCTTTTTTATCGGTAGTTTTTCACTCCTATGGGGGCAGAACTATCCCTTTCAGGACAGCACGCTGAACATTGACGAAAGGGTGGAAGACTTGTTGTCGCGCCTGACATTGGACGAAAAACTGTCGATGATGCAGCACCGCAATCCTGCCATACCCTCATTAGGTCTGCCTGCCTACAGCTGGTGGAACGAGGCGTTGCACGGCGTGGGACGCAACGGATTGGCAACGGTGTTCCCGATGCCGATAGCCTTGGCGGCATCGTTCGACGAGGAGATGGTGCAAAAGGTGTTTGCCCTTGTGGCATTCGAGGCACGATTGAAGTATTACGAAGCCCTTGACACTAATACAGAGATGCTCAGGGAGCCTATCGACTACACTGGGCTGACCTTCTTTACGCCCAACATCAATATCTTCCGCGACCCGCGCTGGGGACGCGGCATGGAGACCTATGGAGAAGACCCTTTCCTCACGGCACGGATGGGATTGGCATGTGTAAACGGATTGCAGCATAACTATTTTTTTAAGGATACAGAGAAGTTGGACACTGTGCATCTGTCGGCAGCAGCCTGTCTGAAACATCTGGCGGTGCATAGCGGGCCGGAGGGGGTGAGGCATGAATTCGACGCACGGGTGTCGCCTCGCGATTTGTGGACTACCTACCTGCCCGCCTTTGAATACATCATCAAGAATAGCGATGTGCAGCAGGTGATGTGCGGCTATAACCGCCTGAACGGCGAGCCGTGCTGCACCAACAAGGAACTTTTGATTGACATACTGCGCCACAAGTGGCACTACGACGGTCTGCTGGTGACGGACTGTTGGGCACTGAACGACTGCTGGGAGCGCGACACGGTCATTCCCCGTCACAAGACCCATGCCTCCGCAGCACTGACGGCTGCTGATGCCTTCGGCAGCGAGGTGGACTTGGAGTGCGGCAGCGGACTGACGGCCCTGCGCACGGCGGTAGATTCGGGCTATATCGACGAGGAAGTGATAAACAAGCATGTACGCCGCATATTGCGTACGCGGTTGCGGGTGATGGAGATGAGCCCGACGGGGACTATTGGGACACCTGATGCCCATCCTGGATGGGTGGTGGCGAGTACATTGGTGCTATTGAAAAACAACAAAGACCTTTTGCCGCTGGAAGAAGGTACCAAAATATATCTGACAGGGCCTAATGCGACCGACACGCTGATGCCTTTGGGCAATTATAATGGGACACCTTACTATCGGGTGAGTATTCAGGATGGATTGGGAAGTGTTTTTACATTGGTGAATACACCCAAGGAGGCTGACGTGATAGTGTATGCCGGAGGGCTGAACCCACAATTGGAAGGGGAGGAACTGCCGGTGGACATGCCTGGTTTCTACAAAGGCGACCGCACCTGTATCGAGCTGCCCGAAGACCAATGTAGGGAGATTCGTAAGCTGCAACGCAAGCATCGACCTGTAGTGCTGCTGCTGTGCAGCGGCAGTGCGATAGCTCTAGATAAAAAGACACTAAAATGCGATGCTATCATGCAGTGCTGGTATGGAGGAGAGGATATGGGCAACGGAGTGGCATTGTCGATGCTAGGTTTTGACGGCTTCGGGCGGCTGCCCGTCACATTCTACAAAAGCACGAAGCAACTGCCCCCGTTTGAGAGTTACGACATGGCGGGACGCACCTATCGTTACATGACAGAGGAACCGCTATATCCATTCGGTTATGGCTTGAGTTATGCCAAGTATGGGATGGAGGACGTGCGGTGGAAAGACGGCCAGGTGTGTGGGGCAGTAAGAATGGTGAAACCGTCAAGAGCGGGTGAATTCGGCGGTAGGGGCAGTACGGTGGTGGAAGTCTACCTCAAGGGTGCCGAGGGCACTCAGGAGCCGCACAAGCAGCTGGTGGGTTTTCAACGTGTGACAGTAGCTGAAGGAGAGTTACAACCGTTTGAGATTGACATAGACCCCTATTGGCTAAGGCAGTTTGACGAGGAATCACAAGAAATGGTGCCGATTCCTTCAGGCAGCGAGATTACGCTGCTAGTAGGGTTCAGCAGCGCGGACAAAGACTTGGTGGAATTGAAAATTAATCATTTATCGAACTAGGCTTTCTATTAATATCAGTAATGCTGGTCTGACTAGTATGGCAAATAACAAAAATCACAGAATATGAAAAAACAAGATTGGTTAGTTATCTTAATCGTAGTGGTCGTGTTGGCCCCGTTCTTTATCCCTGCAACAGGGTTCTTTGAGTGGTTCAAAGCATCCACGGCGGCGCATCCTTACATCATGGCGTTCTTTAAATTTGCCATCCTTGCCACCTTCGGCGAGATGCTGGCATTGCGCATCCGCGAAGGCGTATACAACAAGAAAGGCTTCGGTGTGCTGCCCCGGGTGATGGTATGGGGATTCCTTGGCATGTGCATCGCTATGGCGATGGTTATCTTCAAGAGTGGCGTGCCCACGTTCCTTGGCACAGTGGCCGACGCGCTGAAGGGCTACACGGGACATGTGCCTGCCTACGTGGGCATCTTCAAGGCCACCGAACTGACTTGGGGCAAAGTGGGCATCGCCTTCGCTGTCAGCGTACTGATGAACACCATCTTCGCACCAGTGATGATGACCTTCCACAAATGCACCGACATCCACATATTGGAGAATGGTGGCACGGTGAGAGGGCTGCTCAAGCCCCTCAAGATGCGCGAGATTTTTGCCAGCAAGATTAACTGGGACGTACAGTGGAACGTGGTGTTTAAGAAGACGATACCGCTCTTCTGGTTCCCGGCACACACCATCACCTTCATCCTGCCCCCAACCTTCCAGGTGCTGTTTGCCGCTCTGCTGGGCGTGGCACTGGGTCTCATCTTAGCCTTGGCAGGAGGAAGCAAGCAATGAAGAGAACGCTTGTATTTATAGTAACGCTAGTATCTCTAGTGCGCCTAGAGGCCCAAGAGGGCTTTCACTTCGACTTCCACGGCTTTGTCAACCCTCACTATTATGCCGACAGCCGCAGCGTTGTCGGGGGGCGGGAAGACATGATGCTTTTCTTTCCCAAGCCTATCGTGCGCGACAACCAAGGCAACGACGTCAACGACGGATGGCTGTCCGACATGCTGGCCATCACCGCTAGGCTGAATGTAAAAATTACAGGACCTGAAATGCTAGGTGCAAAGACTTCGGCTTTTGTGGAAGGAGACTTTACTGGCGCCACCAATGCTACAATTAACAACTTGCGATTGAGACACGCCTACTTTACCCTTGACTGGGGCCGTCACAAACTCCTTGCGGGACAATACTGGTATGCCATGGTAATGCATGAGATTATGCCCATGACCAACCCTCTCAACATGGGTGCTCCTTTCCATTGCTATGCCCGCCAGCCGCAGGTACGGTACACCTATAGTCTTGATGGGCTGGAGGCGGTGGTTGTAGCGCAATGGCAGTTGGACAATATGAGTCAGGGGCTGCTGAATGGGACACCCACATCTTCCACGCTGTTTGTCCGCCATAGCCTATTGCCCGAACTCAACGCACAGCTGCGTTACCACAAAGGCAACTTCTTTGTTGGTGCCGCTGCCAACCTCAAGAGCATCCAGCCGGTGGTGAACACTGTCGGCACGGCTTCGCCACAACAGCTACACCAGTCATGGAGTTATTCCATCTTTGGCAGCTACCGTTTCGACGGCTTTACCGTCAAGGCTCAGACCCTGCTCAACAACAGCCTATATGAGGGATGCTCATTGGGCGGCTACCTGATGTATCAGAGTGTAGGCGGTAACCTTGTGGACTTCCGCGACTGGCATTTCAACACCGTTTGGCTCGACATTGAGCGCAACCACGGACACTGGCGCCCCGGCCTTTTCATGGGTTATGCCCAACACATGGATGAAGACCCTATGCCAGCCATCTATGGTCCTCCCACTGTCTTCGGTCGTGGCTACGACCTTGACTACCTCTGGCGCATCCAACCCCGTCTCACATACACCACCCAAAAGGGGCTCTCCTTCGTAGGTGAGGCAGAATACACCCATGCCGGATATGATGAGCCTGTGGGCAACTTACGTCTCTCTTTAAGTGCCGTCTATGCTTTCTAACTATCATACCCATTCCCGATACTGCGACGGCAAGGGCGAGCTACGCGAATATGTCGAACTTGCCCTTGCCAACGGATTCACGGCTCTCGGCTTCTCAGGTCACGCGCCGTTGCCATTTAAAAACACGTTCTCCATTCACGACGAAGACTATCTTGCTTACTGTAACGAGGTGCGGGCCTTGAAAGAGGAATATCGCGGCCGCATCGACATCCGTCTAGGCTTGGAAATAGACTATGTGCCGGGCATAAACGACGACTTCCGGTCCCTCATTCAACAGGGAGGTCTCGATTATTGTATAGGAGGTGTGCATCTCGTTACCGACCCCGACGACACCGAATGGCTGCGCAACCACCATAGCGATGCTGCACAGCGTATCTGGTTCATCGACGGCCCACGGCAGGAGACCTACGACGAGGGCTTGCAACGTGTCTTCCATGGCGACATACGCCGTGGGGTCACCGTCTTCTTCCACCAAAGCAACGCCATGATTGAAAGCCAGCGGCCCACCATCATCGCCCACTTCAACAAGATAGTGATGCACAATCGCAACCGATATTTCTTGGAGCACGACAAATGGTACCTCGACCTTGTGTACGAAACCATCGAACTCATCCGCGAAACAGGCTGCATAGCCGAAGTAAACACCCGTGGCATCTACAAGAAACGCCACGACGACTATTACCCCTCGCGCGAGCTGTTGCGCTACATGAACGAGAAACGCATCCCCGTCATAGTCAGCACCGATGCCCACTGTCCTGAAGACCTCTTAAAAACAGAAGGCGCAGAGGATTACCTCCGCGCCATAGGTTATTCCGAAATTATCACCTGGTTGCCATAGGCTACAGCCTCTTCAGCTGAGCAAAGCGGTATTGGCGCATATAATCATCCTCCTCGGACCAATATTTGGCACTGAAAAGGTCCATGCCTGTAGGGGTAATCTCGTACCAGAATTGTTCTTTGTTCGACAATTGCAACAGATGGCTAGGCATGTCGAATGAGTAGAAGAAGTGGAACGTCTGGGTGTCAGCCATGCCGTTGGCATTGGTGCGGACAAGAGTCGTGTCAAAGAATTGATAGGTAACCTTCTTGACCGAGTCGTAGTAGGTGCCGGTCAAAGCGATAATCCGACTCTGGATGAGGATGTCCTCATAAGCCTTCATAGGGCTGCGGTCACCAGGGTCATACATCCACAACGTGTCGGCCTCATCGTCTTCGGGATTGAGGCATACAAGAACGGTCTTCTCGCCTATTTGTTGCAGCACTGCCGTGTCGCCTTCAACACCCACAGCCGTCCAGTCCGTCCCAGGGTACGATTGAATGACAAAGGTGTCGGTGGCTACCTGTAGCAAGGCAAAGGTGGAGCCGCCTTCATGGAGAGTGCCACCCTGAAAGATAAACAAATCGGGGTTGTTGGTAATGGTGTCGCAACTGCCGACAAAGAATTCGTAGCCATCGAACCAACAGGTGTTGTCGAAGTTAAACGCGGACACTTCCTCTTCTTGCGTGTGGCAGGCTGTGCAAAGGAGGGCACAAACGGTTAGGATAGGAAACAGTTTCTTCATCTGGTAAAGTATTTGATTGTTCTATTGTCAATACGGGTGGGTATGGATATGCCTGACAGAGTACGACGCGTCCAGTTGCCGTGGCCGTCGCGGCTGTAGGTGGTTACTGTTGGGCTGCCGTTAACGTACCGCACCTCCTCAACGACGCGTCCCAACGTGTCATACTGTATTTCTGGACATTCGGATGCATACCAATGGTATACTCCTTCGCGGTCGCGCATGGCTGTCAGCCTACCCTCCTCGTTGTATTCAAAGGTCTGCGTTGAAGCATCGGGAAAGGTGGTGCGTATCAGTAAGCCGGAAACATCGTAGTCGTATGTAAACCGCGAACCGTCGGGGTATATGAATCGGTGCAGCCGTCCATGTTTATCGTAGCGCATACGGTAGGTGCAATGCTTGCCGTCGGGAGCGGTGATGCGGGTTCGGCAGGTACGCCCACTGCGCGAATAGCGGTAGTTGGTGCGCATATAGATGTTCGAAATGCTGTCGTAGGGTGTGCCCGCGCTGCCCATATAACAAACCTCCTCAATGCGTCGGCCAAGGCTGTCGTACTGGAAAGTGTAGTGTTGGTTGGTCTCTCGGTCGCGGTAGTATAAATCCAAACAATGCCCTGCACTGTCGAAGCAGACGGCATGTTCCGACACAAGTCCGCCATGATACTCTTGGTAAACCTCGTGTGTAAGTACTGCCACCTCTCCCAGCAGCTCCTCCGTTTCGTCCGACCTCAGACTGTATGGGGTCCTGCGGTTGAAATCGTCGGGCATGTTAGGCACATAGGGGAAAGGGTTGCCTTGCTCGGTACACGAAACAGCCAGCACTATCGCCAAGAGTGCAAATACGGCAGCACGTCGTGTCATTTTATTTCACCAGAACTTTGGTCACGTATGTGGCCAGGTTGCCCTTTGCCTGTTGTTTGAGCAGCTTCTCTGCCAGCTTCGACTTCCCGATAGATTCTTTGTAATTGCTGTAGAATGCCAGCATCTCTTCGGTTGCCACCTGTGCGTTGATGAGGTTACCGTCCTCCTTGTTGGTCAGAGCATGACGAGTCCATGCCGCCATAAATGCCACCAGCAGGTCTCCTTTCTTGGCATCCACCAGACGGGAATCAATCAGCACACTGACTGCGGGCGTGCCCGAGAGCCATCGAACGAGGAAACTAGTGCATTCCTCATGCTTCGGCTGGTTGAAGGCAGGGTCAACACTCAACAGGTAGTTGCAGCAGTTGAGTATGTCCGACTCATAGTTGGCATAATCTGACGGCCACATCTTCTCAGGCATGATGGGCAGCGAAAACTGTAACTCTTGAGTCATGGCGCACTGTGCCATGACCATTGCAACAAGTACTAGAAGTATCCTTTTCATATCTATTTTGTATTTTAAATTCAGCTATTATTGCACAACACTCACTCTTCAACCGCAAGACCGCCCATCGAGGTCTCTTTATAAAGGCTGGGCAGGTCATGACCTGTGCGCTTCATGGTACGCACCACCTTGTCGAAAGAAATAATGTGCTTACCATCGCTCATCATGGCGTAGATATTGATGTCCAAGGCTCGCAATGCGGCCATGGCGTTACGCTCAATACAAGGAATCTGAACCAACCCACACATAGGGTCGCACGTCAACCCTAGGTTGTGTTCCATGGCCATCTCGGCAGCATACTCTATCTGCTGGGGGCTACCGCCAAACAGCTGGTTGGCAGCCACCGCCGCCATCACACAGGCACTGCCCACCTCGCCCTGGCAACCCACCTCGGCACCAGAAAGCGAGGCATTGTGCTTGATGACATTGGCAAACAACCCAGCCGTGGCCATTGCTCGCAGAATCTCCTTATCTGAGAAATCGTGCGCCTTCTTCAAATGATATAGCACCGCGGGCAGCACACCCGAAGAGCCGCATGTGGGTGCGGTAACCACGCGCGAACCTGCTGCATTGCGCTCGGATGTAGCCAAGGCATAGGCAATAACCAAGGCACGGCTTTGAAGCGAAGGCTTGTAACTGGAGGCTCTCACATAATACTGTCTGGCCTTGCTACGCAGATGCAACCCCCCAGGCAACACTCCTTCGGTCTGCAAGCCCTCCTGTATGGTGCTCTGCATCGCCTCCCACATCTCCTGTAGATAGTCGGAAATGCCGTCCCCCTCACACTGCAACACATACTCCCAGTAGGTCATCCCTTCTCGCTCAATATATGGTAAAATATCTGAGAGTGTGGACATCTCATACACATGGTTAACCTCTTCGGGATTGTCCTCATTCGCTAAAGCACCACCCCCGACACTATATATCGTCCAATCGGCAAAAGGCTTCCCTTTTGCATCCAAAGCCTCGAAATACATGCCATTGGTATGGAAAGGTTTCACAATATCAGGACGCCAAAGGATGTCCACAGGTATTGGTGCCGCACCATCGGCTATGGCCTTGTCGGTAAGGTGACCCCTGCCCGTGGCAGCAAGGCTGCCATACAGCGTAACCCGGATGCGGACCGCATCGCTATGCTCCTTTCGGAACTGCTCTGCGGCACAGTTGGGTGCCATCGTGTGGCTGCTCGAAGGACCGTAGCCTTTGCGGTATATTTTCCTAATCGATTCCATTAATGCCTATATAAAATTACAAATTGCAAAAATACATCTTTTTTTTGACATAAACATTTTTCACCTCTTTCTCACCTCCCTCCTGCGACAAAAAACTCACTGGCTAGACAACAACATCAACCCAATTTCGTCCCATACCACCAGTTCATTCACCAAAATTACACACTATACTACAAGCAAATACAACTAATTCAGCAAGTGGGACGAAATGCAAAACGTCCAAATTGGCCACCGCCCTACAATTATGCTCAAACCGCTGCTTTCTTTCCCATCAGCGGTACCCCTGAGGACATGGCAAACCGAAGTTTGTATGCCACGGCCACGAAGAATCTAGCAAAGAGAAAGAAGCATCTGATGGAGGCCTCCTACCCTACCTCGATTCTCGCCATTTAAACCTCATGGGAAGGGTTTTTGAAAAAAATGTCGTACAAATGCATTTTTTTTTGTATATTTGCTTTTTAAAAAATACAATTTAAAAACGTATATTCTTTTGGGTGACAAAAGAATAGGGAAATTTAGACCTCTTATGCACATTGCTATTGCAGGGAATATTGGTTCGGGAAAGACGACATTGACCAAGATGTTGGCTCGCCATTATGGCTATAGGCCCATATACGAGTCCACCGAAACGAATCCCTATATCAACAGTTTTTACGAGGATATGCGTCGTTGGTCGTTCAACATCCAAATTTACTATTTGCACACTCGCACACGCCAACTTCTCGACACCCATAAGGAAAGCAAGAATATCATCCAAGACCGCACCCTGTACGAAGATGCCTACATTTTCACTCCCAACCTGCATGCCATGGGATTGATGAATACCCGCGACTTCGACAACTACCAACATACTTTCGAGCTGGTCTCATCCTTCCTCCAACCACCCGACCTCCTCATCTATCTGCGTGCCGACGTGCCCACCCTTATACGCAATATCCAGAACCGCGGCCGCGAATACGAAAACAGCATCCGACTCGACTATCTTACCGGGCTCAACAAACGATACGAGGACTGGATTGAAAACTATAACAAAGGCAAAATGATCATCGTTGACCTTAACAAGCTCGACTTTGTCTCCAACGAAGAGGACCTTGGAGTGATTTACAACATGATTGATGCTGATATAAACTCCTTATTCTCTTGAAAATGACAAAAGTCTTGGCCATAATACCCGCGCGCTACGCCTCCACCCGTTTCCCCGGCAAGCCGTTGGCTTTGCTCGGTGGAAAGCCTGTAATCCAATGGGTGTGGAATCGCGTTTCGGCAATACCCGAACTGGCTGATGCCGTAGTGGCCACCGATGATGAGCGCATCGCCGAAGCCGTGCGGTCGTTTGGTGGCAAGGTGATTATGACCAGCTCCACCCATCGCAGTGGCACCGACCGTTGTGGTGAAGTGCTTGCAGCATTGGAGTCCCAAGGCAACCAATACGACATCGTCATCAACGTACAAGGCGACGAGCCTTTTGTTCAGCCCGAACAGATACGGAGCCTTATCACCTGCTTCACCAATTCCCAAACACAAATTGCCACACTCAGGACCCCCATCACTGACAGCCAGGAGCTTTTCAACCCAAACAACGTCAAGGTAGTCTGCGACCTTCGGGACAATGCGCTGTACTTCAGCCGCCAACCTCTCCCCCATCTGCGAGGTATACCCGAAGACCAATGGCTACAGAACCACACCTTCTATAAACATGTCGGACTCTATGCCTTCCGCACCAGCACCCTGAAAGAGGTAACCCGCCTGCCCCAGTCCCCCCTAGAGCAACGCGAATCGCTCGAACAACTGCGCTGGCTCGAAAACGGCTACACCATCCGACTGGGCGACAGCCCCCGTGCCAACGTGGGAATTGACACCCCTGAAGACCTAGCAGCAGCAGAACAACAGCTATTAAAGCAATTATCATAACACCCAACAAGAATAACATCAAAAAGTATAATTTACCCGATTATGAATATAACTGAACTAATCGTAGAATTTGTCAAACAAGGTAATGTTGTCGAATTTCCCGGAATGGGAACACTGACCAGCACCAACGTCAGCGCATATCACGACGCCGCCACTGGCACCTTCTATCCTGCCAGGCGCACGGTGGCAATGAACAACAGCCTATCTGGCAACAAAGCCATCATCCGCCAGATAGCAGAAAAAGAATGCGTGACAAACGACATTGCCGAAATGATGTGGAACAACTATGTGTCGGCTCTTGACGACAAGCTTCGCCATACCGCCTCCGGCCATGAATTCCCGGGTCTGGGTACTATGCGTCTGCAAGGTTCCAAGGTGCTGTTCGATGCCCTCCCCGACCTCGACCTCGATGCCGGTAAAAAGCACGAGACACCTTTAGAAAACGTGGCAACCTACACTCCAAAAGTCGTTGAAGACCCTTTCGCAGCTTTTGACAAACCTGCCACACCCGAACCTGCTCCTGCCCCCGCTCCTACACCCCAACCGGTGAAGCCAGAACCCATTGCACAACCTGAGCCCGTAAAGCCCGAACCCAAGCCGGAGCCCGAACCCGTCGTAGTTCCCCCGATTATGACCACTTCCACACCTTCCCATACCTCCGCCTCCTCTGCCGAACACCTTTCCGAGGTGAAGCGCATGCTGGACGAAATACCCTCCTCGCCAAAGGACGAGAAGGAACGCCGCCGTGCCGAGAAGGCTGCCGCCAAGGCTGAAAAAGAAGCCCGAAAGGCTGCCGAAGAAGCCGAAAAAGCAGCTGCCAAAAAAGCCGAACTGGCCGCCAAAATTCAGAAAGAATCAGCCAAAGAACAAGAACGTCTGGCTGCCAAAGCCCTGAAAGAAGACCAAAAGAAAAAGAAAGAGGACAAAAAAGAGAAGAAAGGCCATGCGCTGCTATGGATTCTGCTGCTCCTTCTGCTCCTCCTGCTGGGTGGTGGGGCCTATTACTACTTCACCCAAATGCACGGACCCAAAGTCGGCAGTTGTGCACAAGATGTCACCCTCTCCTATCGCGACCAGTTCACCGACGACCGCAACCTCCTTGTCTTCCAAGAAAACGACATCAACCGCAGCACCATACTCGTCCACAACTTCATCGCCGACTACGTCCACCAGTTCCTGCTGGCCCGCCACTACGGCAATGCCTTCGCACCGGTGATGAACTACGTAGACCAATACGCCAACACACGCCTCCACGAACTGATGGTGGAAGGCTATTGCGTCAAACGCTTCTTCCCCTATGAGGACTTCTGGCTGAATCGCAACTACTCAGAATACAAGGAAGCCGGCGCCCACTACTACCGTTGCAAAGTGCAGGGCGAGCTGATGAACCTCGACTTCCTCGACGGCATTCTTGACAACATCATTTCCACTCTCGGTCTCCATGCCGACGGCTTCGGCCTAAACGGTTATACTGCCGGTGGTGCTGGAGCCAGAGGTGCCAATGGCAACAACGTAAAGAAGAACGACCAGCCCTATGTGGAAGTGGTGCCCGAAGCACCCACCTTCCGCAACAGCAAGCAAGGGTTTGACATCATAGCCGGTTTCTTCACCTCGAAGAAGTCTGCCAACAAATGCGCCAACCAGCTGAAGGCCCTCGGCAGCGACGCCTACATCATCAGCAAGTCGGGCGGCTACTATGTCAGCATGGGCTCGGCCCCAACATACACTGCTGCCCAAGCCATGGAGAAACACATCAAATCATGGTACAAGAGCGACGTGTCAATCAAGAACTTCAACGAATAAGCCACCTAAACTACATAAAACTGCCATATAGTCGATGGGTCATCACAAACTAGAACGTTTTGCGGAGAATCTGACTTTCCCCAACCTCTTCCAAGTCTCTTTCGAGATGCTTCAACAGGAGGGGTTCGCCCTGCGGGGCGGCTGGAGCGGGTACTTCGGCAACGAAAACCCCATCACCTTGGAATTGGGGTGCGGCAAAGGCGACTACACCATCGCACTGGCCCGCCTACACCCCGACCGCAACTATATCGGCATCGACATCAAAGGAGCACGTCTCTGGCGTGGGGCCAAGACCAGCAACGAGGAACAGATGCACAACGTAGCCTTCATACGCACCCGCATCGAACTCATCGAGCAATTCTTTGCCCCAGACGAAATATCAGAAATATGGATCACCTTCCCCGACCCCCAGCCCAAGAAGGAGCACAAGCGGCTCACCTGCGAGCGCTTCCTCGGCTACTACAAACATTTTCTCCGTCCCGGAAGCCCCATCCATCTGAAAACCGATTCTCAGGAGCTGCACGACTACACCCGCAACGAAGTCATCCCCAACGGCGGTTACCGCATAGAATACGCCACCACCGACCTCTACGCCACCCCTGCAGCCACTCATCCTGAGGCCCCATGCCTCGCCGAGGCCCAAATGACACAGACTTTTTACGAGCACATGTTTCTCGCACAGAACATGCCCATCACCTACCTGAAATTCTATATCAACTGAACAAACTACAGAAGAATCTATCAAATAAAGTATTAATATATAAAAACCTATTTTATGTCAGGACACAACAAATGGTCAAAGATTAAGAGAGCCAAAGGCGCAGCCGATGCCAAACGCTCAAAACAGTATTCGAAAATTCTCAAGGAGGTAGCCGTTGCAGTTCGTGAAAGCGGACCTGATCCCGACAGCAATCCCCGTCTTCGTCTGCTTGTGCAAAACGCACGTGGCTGCAATATGCCCAAAGACACCCTTATGCGTGCCATCAACAAAGCCAGCGACAAGGATGCGGCCGTTCTGCAGGAAATCACTTTTGAGTGCCATGTCAACCACGGCATCGCCCTCTTCATCGAGTGTCTTTCCGACAATAATATGCGCACCGTTGCCAATGTCCGCAGCATCATGAACAAGAATGGCGGCACCATGGAAACCAACGGCAGCCTCAGCTTCCTCTTCACCCGCAAGGGCGTGTTCGTCATCCCTCGCAAACCCGACATGGATGTCGAAGAACTCGAAATGGCCCTCATCGACGGCGGCCTCGAAGAAATGGAAGTCGACGACGAATACCTCACCCTCTACACTGCCTATGAAGACTTTGGCAACATGGTGAAAATGCTCGAAGAAATGAAAATCGAGTGCGAAAGTGCCGAACTCCAACGCATCCCCAACCAGACCCGCCAAATCGACGAAGATTCCATGCGCAAAGTCCTCAAAGTCATCAACCTGCTCGAAGAAGACGACGATGTCACCAACGTCTTCCACGACATGGAAATCCCCGATGATTTCGAAGAAGAATAATGAAACTATTTTTAGTCCCCACTCCTGTAGGCAACCTCGGCGACATGACTTATCGTGCCGTCGAGGTGCTTAAAGGGGTAGACCTTATCCTTGCCGAAGACACCCGCACCTCGCGAGTGGTGATGCAGCACTACTGCATTGCCACACCACTACAATCCTACCATATCTTCAACGAGCACCAGACCCTCCACAACGTCATAGACCGCCTCCTCAGCGGCATGGACATCGCACTGGTCACCGATGCAGGCACCCCCGGCATCAGCGACCCGGGGTTCCTTCTGGTCCGCGAGGCCATCCGCAACGACATCCCTGTCGAAACCCTTCCTGGTGCCACAGCCTTCGTGCCGGCACTGGTCGACAGCGGTCTTCCCTGCGACCGCTTCACCTTCCTCGGATTCCTCCCCCACAAGAAGGGGCGCCACACTGCCATCCAACAACTGGCCTCCGAAACCCGCACCATCATCATCTACGAGTCACCCTTCCGACTGGTAAAACTGCTCAACGAACTGATGGAAGTATTAGGGGGAGAACGGCAGGCCAGCGTATCCCGCGAAATCAGCAAACTACACGCTGAAACCTTCCGCGGCACCCTCCGCGAAGTCCGTGACCACTTTGCCGAGAAAGAAGTCAAAGGCGAAATCGTGATTATTATAAGTGCCGAATAGCACATTCGCCATTCATTAACACTACGAAAGCAAAAGACTAACATGCCACTCGATGTATTCTTCCACAGACTCATCTGTGCTCTGATAGCCGGAACCATCATCGGCATCGAACGCCAGCTGCGCCGACGCAATGCGGGCCTTGCCGTCAATGCGCTAGTGTCGGTAGGAGCCTGCATATACATCCTTCTGTCCGAAAGCGTCATCACCTCCGCCATCAACGGCGGGGGACCAGTCAACAACGACAACCTCCGTGTGCTCTCCCAGGTGGTCACCGGCGTCGGTTTCCTCGGCGCGGGCGTCATCATGAAACACGGCCTCACCATCCATGGACTCAACAGCGCCGCCACCATCTGGTGCAGTGCCGCCGTAGGCTGTCTCTCCGGCTACGGCCTCTGGCGCGAAACCATCATCGCCTGTGGCGTCATACTTTTCATCAACTGGATTCTCAAAAACATAGAGGTCTACTTTGAAAAGAAGCATGAAGACAAAGACAAAAACTGAAACTTTTTAGCACTCACTGCGTATATATACAATGCCGCAGCACAGCACGGCACCAATCCTTTACCGACAATACGTCACCACCTATCTGAAAATGAAGAAATACAATACACCAGAAGAATTATTTGAACAAGACTTGGAACTTGACGAACTAACCTCCGAACATTTCGACTCCGACTCCATGATGGCGCGGGCCGAAATCATCCCTCTTGTCTCTAAGGAGGACGAAGCCTTCCTACTCCACGAAGACTCCGTGGCTGACGAAATCCCGCTGCTCCCTCTGCGCAACACCGTCCTCTTCCCCGGCGTAATCATGCCCATCGCACTGGCACGCCAAAGCTCGCTTCAGCTCGCACGTGTGGCCGAACAAAAAAATATGACCATCGTCGTGGTGGCACAATGCAACGATACCGAAACCCCGCAAATCGACGACATGTACCAATTCGGTGTGGTGGCCCGCGTGCTGCGTGTAATCAACATGCCCCAAAACAACTGCATGGCCATCCTGCAAGGCACCATGAAATGCCATCTAGAAAACATCACCCGCACCACCCCCTACTACCACTGCCACGTCACCCTCATCGACGAGGACACCAAACTCGACCATCCCCGCCTATTCCACAACATGGCTCGTAACATACGCAAACGCTATGCCGAACTACAGCAGAAGAAGTCCAACCAAAGCATCAACTTCAGGGACGTGCTCTCCTCCCTCAACAATATCGGCAGCGACCGTATCCTCATCAACTACGTAGCCTCACACCTCGACCTGAACCTCGAAGACAAGCAGGAACTCCTCGACATCTTCGGCTACGAAGACCGTGCCAACAAGGTAGCACAATATCTTGAAAACGAAGAAGAGTACTACCGCATCCGCGAAGACATCCAAGACAAAACCCGCCAGGAGATGGACCGCCAGCAGCGCGAATACTACCTCAACCAGCAGATGCGCGTCATTCAGGACGAACTGGGCGGCTCGTCTGCCGACCAAGACATCCAGCACCTCATCGACCGCTCCATCAAAATGAAGTGGCCCAAAACAGCCGAGGACGCCTTCTACCGCAGCATCGAGAAACTCCGCCGCACCCCCTCTCAAACACCCGACTACACCGTAGAACTCAACTATGTGGAAACCCTGCTCGACCTCCCTTGGGATAAAGTCAGCAAGGACAACCTCCACACCTCCCATGCTCGCAAAGTACTCGACAAAGACCATTACGGCCTCGAAAAAGTCAAAGAGCGCATCATTGAATACATCGCCGTGCTCAACCTCAAAGGCAACATGAAGAGCCCCATCCTCTGTCTCGTCGGACCTCCAGGCACCGGCAAGACCTCCTTGGGCAAAAGCATCGCCTCTGCCATGAACCGCCAATATGTCCGCGTGGCACTCGGCGGCCTCCACGACGAAGCCGAAATCCGAGGCCACCGCCGCACCTACGTCGGCGCCATGCCCGGCCGCATCATCCAGAACATCAAGAAAGCCGGATTCAGCAACCCCGTCTTCATCCTCGATGAAATTGACAAAGTCCACGGCATGAGCCACAACGGCGACCCCACATCGGCACTGCTCGAAGTACTCGACCCCGAACAAAACCAAGCCTTCCACGACAACTACCTCGACCTCGACTACGACCTCTCGCACGTCCTCTTCATCGCCACCGCCAACACCCTCAGCACCATACAGCCCGCCTTGCTCGACCGCATGGAGGTCATCGACCTCAGCGGCTACATCCTCGAAGAAAAAATCGAGATTGCCAAACGCCACCTTATCCCCCGCCAGCTCCTGGAACACGGCTTCGGCAAAAAAGACCTCAAGTTCAGCAACGAAGTCCTCACCACCATCATCAACGACTATACCCGTGAAAGCGGCGTGCGCCAATTCGAAAAAAACATTGCCAAAATCATCCGCCGCCGCGCTGTCCAAAAGTCCGATGGCAAAGAAACCGACTCCAAAATCAGCATCAACGAACTCAAAGACATCCTCGGCCTGCCCATCCACAACTTCGAGCACCGTGGCAAGGAACCCAAGGTAGGCGTCGTCACAGGCCTGGCATGGACTCAAGTGGGAGGCGAAATCCTCTTCATCGAATCCAGCATCAGCAAAGGAAAAGGCATCCTTACCATGACCGGCAACCTGGGCGATGTAATGAAAGAGTCGGCCACCCTGGCATTCGAATACATCAAAGCCAACGCCGACCAATTCGGAGTGGACACCGACAAAATCGAGAACAGCAACATCCACATCCATGTCCCCGAAGGCGCCACCCCCAAAGACGGCCCCTCAGCCGGCATCACCATGTTTGTGTCCATGGTGTCGGCCTTCACCCAAAAGAAAGTCATCCCCACCATCGCCATGACAGGCGAAATCACCCTCCGTGGCGCAGTCACCCCCGTAGGAGGCATCAAAGAGAAAATTCTTGCCGCCAAAAGAGCCGACATCACCGACATCATCCTGTGCGAAGACAACCGCCGCGACATCGAAGCCATACCCGCCCAGTACCTCAAAGGCCTCACTTTCCATTATATTAAAGAAATGAAAGAAGCACTGCCCATCGCTTTTCAATGCTAGACCCTTTCACCTATGAAAAAGCCCACCCTGCTCCTCCCCATTCTGCTGCTCCCGCTAAGTCTCTTTGCCCAATACGTGGTGCCCATCACAGCCACCCGGCAAAGCAACACCCGCATCCCGTGGAAGCTCCACAACCTCTCAGTTGTCGACAACCACCTCTTCGCCTATAGCGACGGCCTGCTGCTCAGCACACCCATCACAGAAGGCTACATCCGCTCCCTCCAGCCCGACACACTCATCGCCCACCTCATACCTGGCGCCGACTATGTGGTACGCAACCCTCACGACAGCACCCTCTACTTCACACGTATGGGCGAGGACGGCATCACCAACCTCTATACCTACTCCCCCAAACGGCTGCGCAAAATCCAAAAGATTGACATCCACGGCTGGCACCGCGACATCTGCCACCCCACCTTCTCACCCAGTGGCAATATGATGATATTCACCTCCAAAGGCAAAGTGGGCCTTGGAGGATACGACCTCTGGTGCTCCCTCTGGAACGGCCACCGCTGGACTCGCCCCATCAATATGGGCAACACCATCAACACCCCGGGCGACGAAGTCAACCCAGTCTTCTACCACAACCATCTGATATTCTCGTCCGACAGCGTGGGCAACCGCGACGACGGATACCACCTCTATGCTGTAACCGTTCGTGATGCCTCCAGTATCGACGAAATCATCTTCGACAACTACACCGTCCAACCCCTCCCCTCCCCCATCAACGGCCCGGCCAACGACAAAAACATGGCTTTTGACAACTCCACCGACCAAGGATTCTGGGTTACCAACCGCTCCGGCCAAAAAGAACTCTACTCCTTCAAAGGACTCCTCAACGGGGTGATGCTTCAAGGCACCGTCACCGATATCCACCACCGCCCCATACCACAAGCCGCCGTCACCCTGACTGTCCAAGGCCGCTTGGCTGGCTCTACATTGAGCGACAACGAAGGCAAATACAAACTCTTCCTCCTGCCCAACGACAACTACCGCATACTTGTGGCCAAGGACAACCACTTCCGCCATGAAAGCCGGCTGAGCATAACCCGCTCCGACGAGAAAAACCTCATCACCTCACACATCCACAACGTAACGCTCTCCTCAATCCCATCCAACCACCCCATCATGCTTCAGCACGTCTTCAACCAAAGTGCTGACATAGAGCTGTCCGACCAAGCCCCCTCCGAACTCGAACCCATAATCAACTTCCTACGCGACAACCCGCACCTCACTGCCCAATTCACCATTTATTGCGACTACTCCGATGACGAATCCTTCAACAATACCATCATCGAACATAGAATCAACGTCTTACAGAAATACCTATCATCTTACCTGCCTCAGAGAGGGCAATTTTCATTAAAAAACGGCAACAAAATGGAAGAAATTGAGTCTTCCGAGAGCGGAGCCAACTTTATTTTTCTAACCATAAAGAATAAAGCAACAGATTAGTAAACAGCATATTGTAGCAGAACAACCATCTTCTTACCACATTATTTTGAAAAAAAATTTGGTCAGTTCCAAAAAAAGTAGTACTTTTGCAACCGTTTTCAAGAGAACGAAACACGAAAAACACTTAGTTCGGGGCGTGGCGCAGTTGGCTAGCGCACTTGCATGGGGTGCAAGGGGTCGAAAGTTCGAGTCTTTTCGCCCCGACTAAATTAAAAAGACGGATTTGTCACAACCAACGTGGCAAATCCGTTCTGTTTTTCAGCCACTCAAAAACAACCGCCCTCCCACCCCTCGCCCGCTACGCCTTCGGACCTTATCAGCCACTTTAACCGCGCCTAAAAGCTTCTTCTAAGAGCCGCATTCCTAGGAAATCCCTGGATGAGGCTTAACAATAGCGAAGTCAAGGCCTAGGGACGCCCTTAGCATTTTTTTTCGAGGGCGACACAATATTATTGCACATTTCACGTTAAGGCAACAATCAATTAACATTACCCAATATGAAGAAATTATACATTTTATTAATTGCCATGGCACTTACTGCCGGCACCGCATTCGCACAGAGTAACGACTCTATCGAGAGAGCCAAACAGCAGCAGGAACTCCTCAAACAACAGCAGAAAGAGCAGGAAGCTCTTCTCAAACAGCAGCAGAAAGAGCAGGAACGCCTGATGAAAGAACAGCAGAAGGCTGCCGAAAAGGCACAGCAAGAGCGTGCCAAAGAGCAGGAGAAACTCCTGAGAGAGCAGCAAAAGGAACAGGAACAGGCCATCAAGAAAGAGCAAGACCGTCAAAAACGCGAACAGGCCAAGGCCGAAAGCAAGATTCGTAAAGAACAGAAAAAAGCTGAGAAGGAGCGTAAGCGTCAAGAGCACTACGCCGCCTGGGGACGCAAGCCCAACTTCACCGCTGACCCCTATGTCAGCATCCTCAACAACCGCCGTATTTACACCAAGAACAGTTTCTATAACAGCGTGGGTGCTAACATCGGCGTCACTTTCGACTACCACCGCCCCATTGCCCGCCACTGGGACTTCAACATTGGTCTCGGATATCGCTACACCTACCTCACTTACAGCCACTTGTTCACACAAAACGAACTTGAAAACCTGTCTCGCAATTCCTTTGACACCGAAGAAAAGCACAAGGCATACAGCACCATTACGGTTCCTATCAAACTCAGCCACATTAACAAAGACAACGAACACGGCTGGTATGTTGGCATTGCCCCTGGCTTCAACCTTAAGAAGATGAAAGCCGAAGGTGCTGAATTCAACCGCATTCGCGCTGATTTCTCTATCGGCACTCAGAGCCGCTGGCTCATATTCGCCCCTGGTACCGAGGTTTACTTGAATCTGCTTCCTTCGTACAAAACTGGCGACACCAGAATTCACGAGTTTGGCATCCGCTTCACTCTTTAATATCGAATTTCTTACAGACTCGATACAAAGCCCGGCGCATCCGCGCCGGGCTTTTTTATATCATTTGGTATCACTGTTACAACACTTCTTCCAGCAGCCACATCCGGGTGCCGTTGGAGCCTTTGAGGAGGATGGTCTTTTGGGTGAGAGGATGGTTGAGGAGGTGCTGTTTCGCCTCTTCTACACTCGGAAACCACTGCATGCTGCCGTAGGCCGGATTGCCACAGACGAAACCGAACTCAGGACCGACAAGGATGGCTTGTATGTCGGGGTGGGCGTTCAGCCGGTCGGCGATAGTTCTGTGCTCGTTCAGGCTCTCGCCCCCCAGTTCCCTCATGCCGCCGAGAATGGCCACTTTGTTGGGCATGGACAGTGCCTCGAGGTTGTCGAGGGCCACTTTCATGCTCGATGGGTTGGCGTTGTAGCAGTCGAGGAAAAGCGTGTTGTGCGCCGTCTCCTTGTATTGCGACCGGCGGTTGGAGGGGGCGTACTGCTCGATGGCTTCTTTTATGTCCCATAGGTCGACATGGAAGTAGCGGCCTACGGCGGTGGCTGCCATGGCGTTGTCAAAATTGTAGTTACCCAGGAGGTTCGACTGGATGTTGTAGACGTTGTCTCCATCTTCGACATAGTATTTCATATAAGGCTCCGAACCCACCAGATGGCCACGTACCTGCGCCACCTCTGAAGCACCATAGGTGATGGTCAGCAAGTGGCATTGGGCGGCCTGTGCGGTGAGGATAGCGTTGTCGGCATTGACGAAAGCGGTGCCTTGCTTGGCGGCCAGATGTCGGTATAGCTCTGTCTTGGTACGGACAACCCCTTCGAAGCCGCCAAAGCCTTCCAGATGGGCGCGTCCCACATTGGTAATGAGTCCGAAGTCGGGGTCGGCTATATGGCACAGGGCCTCTATCTCGCCCGGATGGTTTGCCCCCATCTCAATAATAGCCACCTCAGCATTGGCGGGGATGGAGAGCAGGGTCAGGGGAACACCAAGGTGGTTGTTGAAGTTGCCCATGGTGGCATGGGTACGATAGCGGCGACTGAGCACGGCATGGACAAGTTCTTTGGTCGTGGTCTTGCCATTGGTGCCGGTGATGCCAAGAATGGGGATGGTGAGTTGGGCACGGTGGTACCGTGCCAGCTGTTGCAGTGTTGCCAGCACGTCGCCGACCACCACGCAGCGGTCGTCCACCTTATACTGCGGGTCGCTGATGACACACATTGCAGCCCCTTGTTCCAATGCCTGGGGCGCGAAAGCGTTGCCGTCGAAAGTCTCTCCCTTGAATGCAAAGAAGATGCAGCCGGGAGTAATCTGCCGCGAGTCAGTTGTGACAGCCCGCGACTGGAGGTAGGTTTGATATAATTGTTCTATATTCATTGGAAGTATTGATGCTGATGGGTTGGATGATGCGGAATGGGATGAGACTACTTCAAATAGTAAAGGTAACTGAGGTTGTCCTCGCTAAGGAGTTGCTGGGCGGTATCCTGCAATTCTTGTGGGGTGACGGAGAGGATGTCGCGATTCATTTCTTCGAGGGTGTCCACATGCTCGAAGTTGAGGTATGCCTTGCCGATGCTCTGCATCTCGTTGAGGCCCGAATCGTTGGTGATGGCCATCTGACCGATGAACTGCTTTTGGGCAGCCAAGAGCTGCTGTGGCGACATGCGGATGTCGCGCAGATGACGTAGTTCTTTCAATATTAGCTCGGTGCTTTGCTCGGCAGCATCGTTGTCCACCCCTGCATAGATATAGAAGACACCCGCATCGGTGAAGGGTACATACTGCGATTCGATAGAGTAGCAAAAGCCATGCTTTTCGCGGACGGCGACATTGAGCCGCGAGTTCATAGCCGGTCCTCCCAGGATGTTGTTGAGCAAGGTGAAGGCGGTCTTATTGCCGTCAAAGAGGGTGGGTGCGGGTCCGCCAATAAGCATGTGCACTTGGTGGGTGTGCTTATGGAGCTGTGTGTGGAAAGTGGATGGTTGGAAGTTGGGTGTTGAGCCTTGCTGGTTGCTGGTGGTAACGGGTACGCCTTCTCCCCGCTCCGCGCCAAAGTAACGCTCGCAAAGGCGCACCAGCCGCCCAAACTCCACATTGCCCACGACGGCGATGACCATGCGGTCGGGGGTGTAGTGGCGGTGCATGTAGTCGGACAGGAACTGCGAAGTGAAGCGTTTCACGTTCTTTTTTGTACCCAGTATATTGTGGGCCAATGGATGTTTGCCAAAGAATTGCTCTTCGAAGTCGTCGAATATCAGCTCCGACGGGCTGTCCTTATACAGGTTGATTTCCTCTACCACTACATCTTTCTCTTTCTCGATTTCGTGTTCGGGGAAGTTGGAGTGGAAGAGTATGTCGGCAAAGAGTTCGAGGCTGCGTTCCAGATGCTCAGACAGAGCGGAGGCATAGACGCAGGTCTCCTCTTTTGTTGTGAAAGCATCCAACTCTCCCCCCACGCCGTCGATGCGGTTGCGTATATGGTAGGAGCGGCGGTGGGTGGTGCCTTTGAAGATGGAATGTTCAATAAAATGGGCAATGCCTTCTTCATCGCCCTGTTCGTCGCGGGAACCCACGTTGATATATACACCCGCATGGGTGACTATAGAGGGTGTCTGGCGGGAGATGATGCGTATGCCGTTGGGAAGTGTGTGGTATTGGTACACTAATGAAGCTAATTAATACGATATGTTGTATGCCCTTCGGTCGTCATCTCTCGGTGATTTTTCTAGGGAAAAGCAGGGCGAAGCCCATGACGGAGAAGGTGATGCCTGCGAGGGTTTCGAGGGTGTCTTCGCTTATGAAGGAGATGAAGAGTATGCAGAGGAACGCAGTGAACAGGAGCAAGGCGTTGAACGGTGAAAAATGGTGGTTGGCCGAGGCACTCAGAGAATTTGCCTCTTTGCTCTTGCCGTACTTAACGCCTTTGGCTATGGCCCTGATATAGAAGTAGGCAATCAGGCCGAAGCCCAACAAGCCAAAGGCCAGCAAAAAGTTGAGGTACTGGTTGTGGGTGTGCAGTTTGGTGTCGGACAAAGGAGAGTTAGACTTTTGGAGCTGCTGGTGGCATTCGTCCACCACATCGCCAGTGCCAACACCTAAGATGGGATGTTGCAAGAAAAGGTGCCACCCGTTGCGCCAGAGCTCGAACCGTTGCAGCAATGAGGAGTTGGCGACACAGTGGTAGCACCGATAGCTTTCGTTCTCGAAAAAGAGGACGTAAAGCATCTTGCGGGGTCCTAGTTTCAGGTAGACAGGGTTGGCGATGCCCTGCTCAATGGCATGTATGTCGGTGGGGGTAAGATATGTCATACCCACGCTGTCCTTGGTGACACCCATTCCGTTGAGGTAGCGCAACAGGGTCGGATAGATGGGGTAGCCCAAGGGGGTGAGAGAATCAATGGGGTAGTCGCTGATAAGTGGCCACTGCTGGTAAAGTTCTTGTTTGCAAATGTAGTTGTGGATATAGTTGCCGTTCTCTATCAGGCCGTCGTTCAGATGGATATAGGGGTTACCGTTGGCGGTGCAGGCCTTCAAGGGTTCGGCTGAGAGGGGCTGCAGCCGGTAATAGTCAGACACATACCGCCAGGTGACCCCACCCACAAGCAAGACCACTGCTATGGAGAGTATGACGGCGGTGGCCCGCATACGGCGTGACATGTGGGAGCTGTAGCATACCATCAGCACCAAGGCTGTGACAAACAGGATGATGAACGCTGTGTAGGAATGAAGCAATATCAAGAATGCCAGAAACCATAGCGACAACAGCAAGTTCAAGGCATAGAGCCAAACCCGCCGGTACTTGAGAGCTGCATATGTCAGCAAGACGAGCGTCATGCAGACATTCAGCGAAAAGCGGATGTGCGATATGTACGGAACAATATCGCGATAAGGCAGGAAGGGGATTGTCAGATAGCGTGCAAAGCCTATGATGGAGACGACGAAGACAGCTGCCGTATAGGCGATGCCCACATTCAGGCTCTCCTTGTATTCAAGCGGACGGGTGGTGAGAATCACCAACGGGATGGCCAGCAGGGGCAGTTTCTTCTGTATGTCGAAAAGGGCATACTGCATATTGGAGGTGCCCACGAGCCACAACAGGTGCACTGCCATCAGCACTAGGAAGGCCTGAAGGAGGTAATTGGTGCGGAAGTCGGCAAACTTCTCCTTCCAATTCCACTCAGCCACCCAGTTGACAAGCAACAGGAACCACAACAGGTTGGTTGCAAAAACAGAGGTTGTCATTGCTACAGCCAGAAGACATAGCAGGACAACATACGCAAATCTATGGAATTGACTACGATTCAATGGGTATCAGGAATTAGGTCTATCTTTCTACAATAACATTATTCATCATTTGCCCAATATTTTGTTATATTCGGCAGGCGAGGTAAGTATCTCGATGGCCTTCTTCACATCGGGGTCGTCGTTCAGCGCGCCCTCGATGCAGCCACGGCGGTAATAGTAGTGGACAAGGATGGCATCCTTGAGCAGCTGGCTGATTTCGGTGCGATTGCGGTTGAGGTCTTCCTTTTTGGCATCTTTGTAGGTCTTTTCCAGCTGGTCGATTTGCTGCTTGAGGTTGTCCATGTAGTTTTCCTCCTCAGCCACCTTACGGAGGTCGGAGATGATATTCTCGGTATAAGTGGTATACTCGTAGGTCTTGTCGGAGAGGTAGTCTACAAAGTCTTTCCATATCTCATCGGTGATTTCGAACTGACCGGCAGGAGCGATGGAGGGATGTTCCTTGGCGAATTTGAGTGCATAGTTGAAGAAATGGAAGCGGTTGTAGAGAGCCACCGACAGGAGCGAAGAGGTCTCATGTTCCACCTCTATGTCGGGTTCTATGCCGAAGCCGTCGTAGACTGTGCGCCCGTTGCGGGTTTTGAAAGCGGTCTTCAGAGAGTCGGGTACTTTAACGGCACGGCCGTTTTCGTCGCGATGTTTGTAGTCGATGGCCTGGATGCAACGGCCGCTGGGAATGAAATATTTCGACACGGTGATCTTCATCTGGCTGTTGTATGGCATGGGCAGGATGTTCTGCACCAATCCTTTGCCGAAGGAGCGTTCGCCTATGATGACGGCACGGTCGAGGTCTTGCAGACTGCCGCTCACAATCTCGCTGGCCGACGCGCTATGTCCGTTGATAAGCACTGCCAGCGGGATGTCCAAGTCTTCGGGGGTCATGCGGGTGCGGCTTTTGAGGTTCTTGGCAGCTACCTTGCCTTTGGTCTCCACCACCAGCTCGTTAGCCTTCACCCAGATGTTGACGATATCCACAGCCTCGCCCAGCAGTCCGCCGCCGTTGCCACGGAGGTCGAGTATCACGCCCTTCATGTCGGGATGGTCGCGCTTGAGCTGACGGAAGGCCTCGCGCACATTCTTGGCAGCATCCTGAGTGAACTCATCCAGTTTGATGTAGCCGATATGGGAACCCACCATACCACTGTATGAGAGGTTGGGCAGCCGGATTTCGGCACGGGTGATGGTGACGTCGAATTGCTTACCGTCACGTTCGAGACGGAGGGTTACGTTGGTGCCTGCCTGTCCGCGCATGGCGCTACTGACATCGGCGTTGCTCTTGCCCTCGGTACTCTCGCCATTGACAGCCACGATGCGGTCACCAATCTTGAGTCCTGCCTTGTCAGCTGGCAGGTCTTTATAGGGTTCGGCAATGAATATGTTGCCACCCTCCTGATGTATCAGTGAGCCGATGCCTCCATACTGGCCGAGAACCTGAAGTTTCACATCCTCCATGTCGCTCTCGGCAAAGTAGTTGGTATACGGATCCATTGAGGCAAGCATGGCATCGATGGCCACCTTCATGGTCTTGCCGGGATCCACGTCATCGACATAGTTGGCATGCAGGTTTTTGTAGACATTAGAGAATATTTCAAGGTTCTTGGAAATCTCGAAGCCCTTGTCGTTTTGAGCTGAAGCGGTGGCACCGACGACAAGCAGTAGTGCCAATGTAAGGATGTGTTGTTTCATCAATTGTTATTTAACACTTGGAATTCAGTAATCTTCAAATCGTTTGGCGATACAAACCATACTATATCGCCCACTCTGAACCGGGTGTCGGCCTGTGGGTTCACGATATAGTCTTTGCCATGTTCGATGCCAATGACCATGGCATTATATCTAGAGGTGAAGCCGGAATCGCGTATGGTGATGCCCACCAATGGGTTTGTTTCGGACACTTCCAGACGATAGGTATTTATTTCATGGTCGGAGTGGTCGTGAATGAGCATATCGGGCTCTACTTCCACCACACTGCGCACCCTTGCCAGCTGGTCCTCGTTGCCCAAGAAGGTGAGACGGTCGCTGGGCATGATGAGCATATCTTTCTCAGGGAGGTCGTAGACCTTGCCGGCACGCTCCACCGTGACAACATTGACGCTGTAGTCCTGACGTAGGCGGGAATTCAGCAATGTGGTACCTGCCAAAGGGGAGTAGGGGGTGACGGTCATACGCTCCATAAGGAAATTCTTCTCCAGCGACTCGGGTATCTGGAACGAATTCTGAGCCTGACGTTGGTAGAAATTGGTAACAAAACGTTCCTCAATGCGGTTGTAAAAGTCTGTGGCACGACGGGTGAGCAGGAGGATAAAAAGGACGGCGATGGCTATGACCAAAAGCAGACCGACTGCCAGATGCACGTATTTGGAGACCACCCAACCCACGAAGAAAAGAGCCAGAAAGTAGCGCAACGCCAGCAGTGGGATGACAGCCACCTGACTGTGGTTGTAAGCCTGCAGCATCTTGCGGACTCTGTCACGGTTCACATTCTTCACCGCCAGAGCCCATAGGAATGGTGCCATGATAAGAAGAGTGAGCAACATACCTAGCAGGTTGCCCCAGATGGCGGGAATCTCCCAGTTGGCAAATAGACCATCAATAAGGGGTTTCAGAAGATTGAAGCTCAGGAACTCCAATGCCAGCAGGATGACGCTGTAGAGCAAGATGGAGGTGACCTGTTTCTTCACGAATTCGGTGAGTTTCTTCTCGTGGGTAGTAACCCGCGAAGAGGTGCTGTACTGCTCCATCGCCTTCTTCATGCGGGCGGGTATCTTGGGATAGACTTTCTCGTAAGTGGGCAACCCTGCCTTTATCATATAGGGAGTGACGAAGGTTGTGAGGATGGACACGGAAACGATAATGGGATAGAGGTTAGCATCGATGACGTTGAAACTGAGACCCAATCCGGCAATGATGAACGAAAACTCACCTATCTGGCAGAAGCAGAAGCCGCCTTGCATGGCTGTCTTCAACGGTTTGCCACTCAGCATGATGCCCAGAGTGGCGGCACTGGATTTAATCACTATCACTGTACCTGCTATTACGAGTATGGGAACGATATGTTTTACCAACACTTCGGGATTGACCAACATACCCACCGACACAAAGAACACCGCGCCAAAAAGGTTCTTAATCGGCGTGATGATGCGGTGGATGACATCTGCCTCGATGGTTTCGGAAAGAATGGCACCCATGACGAATGCACCCAAGGCGGTGGAGAAACCGGCAAAGTCGGCCAGCACCACCATGCCAAAGCAGAGTCCAACGGCAACCACACATAACGTCTCCTCGGTCATCCAACGACGCATCCAACGCAGGAAAGTAGGTATCAGGAATATGCCAAAGGTGAACCATACGATGAGGAAGAAGGCCAGCTTCAACATGCTTAAGGCCAACTCACCACCGTTGAAGCTCTTGCTGACGCTGAGCGTGGAGAGTATCACCAACAGCAGCACCGCCACAAGGTCTTCCACCACCAACACTGCCGTCACTGTATTGGTGAACTTCTGCTGCTTCAGCTTGAGGTCGTCAAACGACTTGATGATAATCGTGGTAGACGAGATGGACAACATACAGCCCAGAAAGATACAGTCCATGTGCCCCATGCCCAGCAGATGCCCCACCAGATTGCCTATCACAAACATGATGGCCAGCTCAGTCAGTGCCGTGATGGCACCTGTGGCCCCCACCTTTTTCAGTTTCTTAATGCTGAACTCCAAGCCTAGTGCAAACATCAAGAAGACGATGCCGATGTCGCTCCATACATGGATATTAGTATCGTCGGTGATAGCTGGAAACCAAGGGAAATAGGGACCAATAAAGAATCCGGCCACGATATAGCCCAGCACCAAGGGCTGTTTCAACCATTTGAAGATAACGGTGATAACACCTGCCGTTATCAATATGATGGCTAGGTCGAGGAATATGGGAGGCAGTGACGACATAACGATACTTGTATTTATATTTCAACCCTTAACAATCAATAATTAGAATCTACTTAACGAAACATCCTCCGTTTTATTGTACAACACTCATGAAAATAAGGTGTGCCGAGCAATGACTAGTACAGCAATCGATTGAATCTCAATTATGGATAAGTATTTTTTTGTTGAATGAGTTTTTTTTCATATTTTTGCAATGTCAAGTACCAATTCTTTATGCAGACCAAAAGTTATCGTTTTCTAGCCTTCGATTGCGGCGCAACCAGCGGCAGAGCCATGCTAGGCACCTTCAAAGACCAAGAGTTTGAGATGGATGAGGTGTACCGTTTTCCAAATCAGCTAATAGAACTGGGAGGCGCCTATTATTGGAACGTATATGCCATCTATGACCATATACTACACTGCCTCACCGAGTTGTCCAGGCATGGGGCAAAACTCGACTCTATCGGTATAGACACTTGGGGAGTAGACTTTGGTTTGCTTAGCGAGGACGGCACATTGCTGTCGCTGCCCCGTGCTTACAGAGACCCCTACACCGTGGGGACACCTGAGAAGGTGTTTGCAACAGTGCCTCGAGGGGAGCTGTACGCTGTGACGGGCATACAGACAATGAATTTCAACAGCATCTTCCAACTATATGCGATGAAGGAAGCTCATGTCTCAGCCCTCAGCCATGCCAAGCAGTTGCTGTTTATGCCCGACCTGCTGTCATATTTCCTTACTGGCAAGCCAGTATGCGAATACACGGCAGCATCTACTTCTGGGATGGTAAATGCCCTTACACGCCAGTTTGACAAGTCTTTGCTCGAACGGCTGGGAATAAAGACCGACATACTGCTTCCTTTGGTACAGCCAGGGACAAGGGTGGGAACCCTGCGTCCTACTGTAGCGAGAGAGACTGGCATCGGGGAGGTACCCGTGGTGGCGGTGGCAGGACATGACACCGCATCGGCTGTGGCGGCCGTAATGAGTGCAGGAAGTCATGCCGCCTACCTCAGCTCCGGCACATGGAGCCTGATGGGCATAGTAACAGAAAAGCCTATTGTGACTGCTAGGGCGGCCGAGCTCAACTTCACCAACGAAGGCGGCACGGAGGGGACGACACGTTTTTTAAAGAACATCACCGGCATGTGGCTAGTGGAGCAATGCCGCAAAGATTGGAATACAGCGGGACGCGACTACAGTTATGCCGAAATGACAGCAATGGCCGAAAGTGCCAAAGACTACCCGGGGCGCATCAATCCCGATGACCCGCGCTTTGCCAACCCTGCGAATATGGACAAGGAGATACGCCAAGTCCTTGCCGAAGGCGGCCACCCTGAGCCGAAGAATGACGCGGAGATGCTGAGCTGCATCTACCACAGCCTTGCCGACCGCTACGGAGAGGTGATGGGGATGCTGCGCGAGCTGGCACCGTTCGAGATAGAGCGGCTGCACATCATCGGCGGCGGCGCAGCCAACAAGCTTCTCAACAAGTGGACTGAGGAGGCCGTGGGCATCCCCGTGGTGGCAGGTCCCACCGAGGCAACAGCGATAGGCAATCTGAAGATTCAACACAAACTGGCCACCCAATCATAAAAACTAGTTGTACTAGCAATACTAGAAACCCAAGAAAAAGAAACGATATGAAAGACCAACAAATCACCCAAGCCTACACCCTTGCCAAAGAGAGATATGCCGCACTCGGCATCGACACCGACAAGGCTATCGAGACATTAGAAAAGACCCCCATCTCGCTGCACTGCTGGCAGACCGACGACGTGATGGGCTTTGAGAGCGATGCCGGCCTGTCGGGCGGCATCCAGACCACGGGCAACTACCCTGGCAAGGCACGCACCATCGACGAGGTGCGGCAGGACTTAGTGTTTGTAGCCGGCCTATTGGCAGGCAAGCAGCGGGTGAACCTGCACGAGATTTACGGCGACTTCGGCGGCCGTTTTGTGGACCGCGACCAAGTGGACGTGAAACACTTCCAAAGCTGGATAGAGTGGGCAAAGCAGGTGGGGATGTGCTTGGACTTCAACTCCACCTCGTTCGGGCACCCCAAGAGTGGCGACCTGACGCTGGCCAACCCCGACCCCGCCATACGAGCTTTCTGGATTGAACACACCAAACGCTGTCGCCACATCGCCGACGCAATGGGACGGGCTCAGGACGACCCCTGCATGATGAATATCTGGGTACACGACGGGCTGAAAGACCTGACAGTAGAACGCCGACGCTACCGCGAGCTGCTGGCAGAGTCGCTGGACGAGATACTGGCAGAGAAACTGCCAGGGATGAAAAGCTGCGTGGAGGCGAAGCTGTTCGGCATCGGACTGGAGAGCTACACAGTGGGGTCGCACGATTTTTATGCCGGCTATTGTGCCACACGGAAGGTCATTTACACCCTCGACACAGGACATTACGAGCCAACGGAGAATGTGGCAGACATGGTGTCGTCGCTGCTGCTGTACGTGCCTGAGCTGATGCTGCATGTGAGTCGCCCCGTGCGGTGGGACTCAGACCATGTGACACTGATGAACGACCAGACACTCGACCTGTTCAAAGAGATAGTACGTGCCGAGGCATTGCACCGCGCCCATATTGGGTTGGACTACTTCGATGCCTCTATCAACCGCATAGGTGCCTACATTGTCGGCACCCGTGCCACACAGAAATGCCTACTACAGGCGTTGTTGGAGCCTTTGGACACCCTGCGCAAATACGAGGCGGGCGGACAGGGCTTCGAGCGGCTGGCACTGATGGAAGAAATGAAGGCTATGCCCTTCGGCGCGGTGTACGACTACTTCAATTGGAAGAACGGCGTGCCAGTGGGCGAGGAGTTTATCGGCAGGGTACAGGAATATGAAAAAGAGGTGACAGGGAAGAGAATGTGATAGTTGAAAATTGAAAACTGAACCGTAATGTTATTTATTGGACTACTGGTTATTGCGATAGGGGCGTTCTGCCAGTCGAGCAGCTACGTGCCCATCAACAAGATTAAGGGATGGAGCTGGGAGAGCTACTGGCTGGTGCAGGGGGTGTTTGCGTGGCTGCTGTTCCCACTGGTGGGAGCATTGGTTGCTGTGCCTACGGGCGAGTCGCTATGGGGGCTGATTGCCTCCAATCCCAAGGCATCGCTGCTGACGATGCTGTTCGGCATGCTGTGGGGCGTAGGTGGACTGACTTTCGGGCTGAGTATGCGTTACCTGGGTGTGGCACTGGGGCAGAGTTTGGCTTTGGGCACCTGTGCGGGACTGGGCGCGATATTGGGGCCCGTTTTCACAGGACATGCGTCAGACCTGACCTCGGCAGTGATTATCGGCGTGGTGGTGACACTTATTGGCATTGCCATCATCGGCATCGCGGGTGCCATGAAGAGCGCTTCATTGCCCGAAGAGGAGAAAAAGAAGGCTGTAAAGGACTTCAACTTTGGCAAGGGCATCGCTGTGGCACTGCTGGCAGGCTTTATGAGTGCCTGTTTCAATATCGGGCTGAGCTTTGGCGAGCCACTGAAGTGGGCTGCCACTCCCGACATCTTCGCAAGCCTACCCGCTACGATGCTGGTCACATTTGGAGGCTTTGTTACCAATGCCGCCTACTGTCTGCACCAAAATAGGAAGAACCACACTTTCGAAGACTACCGCCAAGGACGGCTGTGGGGCAACAACATCGTGTTCTGCAGCCTGGCAGGACTGCTGTGGTACAGCCAGTTTTTCGGGCTGAGCCTCGGCAAGGGCTTTTTGGCGAACTACCCGACACTGATTACCTTCAGCTGGTGCATCCTGATGGCACTGAACGTGGTGTTCAGCAATGTGTGGGGAATTATCCTGAAGGAATGGAAAGGGGTGTCGAAGAAAACAGTGGCGGTACTGCTAATCGGCATCGTCGTATTGATTATTAGTACTTTTTTACCACAGTTGCTATGAGCATTTTGAATAATCGAGAAGAATTGACACGCCGAGTGGACGAAGTGGCGGAGGTGGCAGACCTCCTGTGGCAGAAAGGCTGGGCAGAACGCAACGGCGGCAATATCGTCATCAACATCACCGACTGCGTGGACGACGAGATTAGACAATTGCCCACTCTTGGTGATAAACGGGAAATCGGCACCACCCTACCCCATCTGAAAGGCTGCTACTTCTACTGCAAGGGAACCAATCGAAGAATGCGCGACTTGGCGCGGGATCCGATGGCGAATGGCTCGGTGATACGCATCACGGACGACTGCGCCCACTACGAGATTGTGGCCGACCATGAGGTGTGCCCCACCTCGGAATTACCGTCACACCTGAGCGTACACGACTACCTCCTTGCCAAAGGTTCGAACTACAGGGCGTCGCTGCACACGCATCCTATAGAGCTGGTGGCGATGACGCATCACCGCCCCTTCCTGGAGAAGGACGTGCTGACGCGACTGCTGTGGTCGATGATACCCGAGACAAAGGCTTTCTGCCCGCTGGGACTGGGAATAGTACCCTATATGCTGCCATCGAGCGTGGCATTGGCCGAGGCGACCATCGACACCATCGAAGAAAGGTACGACGTTGTGATGTGGGAGAAGCACGGCGTGTTTGCTGTGGACACCGACATCATGTCGGCATTCGACCAGGTGGACGTACTAAACAAGGCTGCTCAAATATACACAGCAGCAAAAAGCATGGGGTTCGCTCCAGAAGGAATGACGGATGGGCAGATGAAAGAGATGAGCAAAGTATTCGGACTACCAAAATAAACAACTATGAGACGCAGGGCAAACACATCAAAATCGGTTGTCCTGTATGAGAAAGCTCATATACGATGTGTGGCAATGCGACCCTGACCTCAGCCCAAAAGGCTAGAACAGATATAGCCAGGGCAACACCCTAGGAATAGACCCCGTGCCCTACAGTTGCAGCCTACAGGACTGCAATATTACGCCCGTAACAGTATTCGCTGCCAGCAGCCCTGCAGGCTGCTGGTCGCTGCCGTCGCTGTCCCCGTATGTCGGTGCCTTAGGCTATATCTGTCTGTGCCTTTCAGGCACACTGAGGCATCAAACCATGATGCTTGAGTAATTGCACCGTTTTCGATAAGCCTAATCCAGACAAGCTCGCTTGTATGGCGAAGCGAGAAAACGACGGTTGCGAAGGAGCCAATGTCCTTCTAGAACCCCAAGAATTGCTATATTTGATGCGTTTGCCCCGGGTAACAAAATCGGCTGTTTTTTTTGCCACTTAGTGCCTATTATTTCGCATCGTTCATCGTTGTTTCGGATTGCAAATCCAACCCAACGAGAACAAACACCACGACGGATTGTTTTTTTTACCATGCCATTGTCCACCAGCATACACGTGACAACTCTCGCGATATTGCAAGTCCCTTCGAGTAACCATGTTTCCAAGGGTCTATCAACATAGGGCGTTCTTCCTGAGTGAGCAGCTTTTCTCAGTTTTTCCAAAAACAACCTAGGCAAGCCTCTAAAACATAAATACCAAGGTCGTCTGGAATAATTTCACCCTCAACCACATACTGCCCATCACCGATAACAAAGGTATCAGTGGTTTCTCCCAACGAAAAATGAGAGTAACGCATGTGTGCGATAGGAATCTAGAGGGAATCCTTCATGGGATTGAGATACGACTCCTCATGTCTCATATATGGCACAGTAATTAAAAACAACAATTCGTCATAATTCATTTTCTTAATGTATTCCACCTTTTCCAAACTATCTAATGTGGTGGCAGAATCGTCCCAAGAGGACGAAAAGTACGATGACCAATTACTGTCAGTTGCCTCTATGGGAGGGAAGAAATCTATAATATCCTTCTCGTACATCACACCCAATTGTTTGACAAATTGCTCTCGGGATGGGGTCATTCGGTATACTACTACGGAGACTGCAACTATCATACAGTATCACACAGGAGCATATTGCTATTATAGGGAAAATCTTTTTCAACTATTTCCCTCCTTTCCGTTCATGAATGCCACCTGCGAGGAGGACTAGGCTGTCAACGCGGGTGTTGATGTCGCGCATGGAGGTAAGGCTGTCGGGGTCGAACGGCTTCATCTTGAGATCCCAGTCAAAGTCTGGCTCCTCGGCATCAATTACGATTTCATTCTCGCTATCTTCGTTGAATTTTGTCAGTTCTTCTTCTGAAATGCCCATAATCGCCATGTTCTTGCAGTTGTAATAGTGGAGCAACTGTGCATAGTAGCGCACCAAGCAGCGATGCCGGTACAGCTGTTGCAACGAATAACGTATTTCGAGGTTTCGCAGACATTTGGAGGGGTAGTTGATGCCAGGATAATCGTCGGGATGAGACCGAATGGCGATACAGAGGCGTTCGCTCTCGTCACTCCATTGGTTCATTTGCTCGACTGAGTTCCGCATCAATGCAAAGCACAGGCCTACAGTGCCGATAAACTTACGGTTACGCAGGTTTTTCCAAGTGTCAAAATTGTTGGAGAAAATCTTCTCGTAGGTGTCGTCGTAGTTGGCCGCGTACATGGCAAGGCCTTCTTCCTCCAGATCCGACAACTCGTCTTCGGGCAGCATCTCGATTTCTTCCACAGGGCGGGAGAGCAGCCACTGTGCCACACTGTCGTTGCGGTCTGTCATTTCGAAGAAATTTTGCAGCTCCTCACCATAATCCCCGATGGCGCTAATGACCATCATGGTTGTCAGGCGGCGGTCGGCGGCGCGGTGCTTGGCATCGAGGAGGGCAGCCACGGTGACGGTGAACATGAGCGAGATGGTGGTACCGAGCACCATCATACCCAATTGTTTTCAAAAAGAACCCTTGACAGGGACATTAACTCGCGGGGGTCGGATGTTGAGTCTCATATAGCTAATTGTTAAGTCGTTAATTCGTTAGACACTGGATCGTCAAAGATTCCCACATTCACACGTTAACACATTCAAGGATAAACACATTCATCTCAAAACTCCAGCACCACGGCGTGCTGCAACATACCGGCAGCGGTAATAGTGACAGTGGTGGAGTTCTTGCCCGTCTTGCATGTGGCCTTGCGTTTGGCGGTGGGAGCCAGCGGACGCACTTTCTTAATCTCGAAGGGCAAATCGACCGTGAGGCTGTGGTGCTGTCCCTCCTCCAGCAGACAGATGGCGTAGCGGTGCTTGCCGTCCTTGCTCTGCGTATAGCGCACATTGCCCTGACTGTAGGGGTATAGCGGGCGTGTGCCATAGATGGCCGTGCCGTTCAACTCCAGCCACTGGCCTATCTCTTCCATGCGCTGCAATGCCTCCTGCGGCAGACGGCCTTCGGCATCGGGACCCACATTGAGCAGCAGGTTGCCCCCCTTCGCCACAATGTCGCAAAGCATGTGTATCAGCTGTGTGGTGCTCTTGTAGTGGTCGTTGGGCACATACGACCAGCTGTCGCCCATCGTCATGCAGGTCTCCCACGGATAGGGCAGCAGCGTGTCGGGCACCTGCTTCTCGGGCGTGCGGTAGTTCTCATAACGGCCGCCCACGCTACGGTCGACGATAATCAGGTCGGGGTTGTTCTCTCGTGCGATGGCAGCCATGCGGGGCATATCGATGTCCTGTATGCGCCGATAGCAGCCCAGCCATGGTTCAGTCTCTTCGTTCACGCTCCACTCGGGGCGCACCCAGCCGCCGTCGAGCCACAGGATGTCGATGTCGCCATAGTTGTGCGTCAGCTCGCGAATCTGGTTGTGGGTAAACCGCTTGAACCGCTCCCACCGCTCGGGATGGTCGACGATGTCGTAGTTCACATTGCGGTCGGGCGTAGCCCATTCGGGAGCCCAATAGTCTGAGTGGTGCCAGTCGGGCTTCGAGAAATAGAGCCCCGTCCACATCCCTTGCGTGCGGAAGGCATCGACGATGGCGCGTGTGATGTCGGGCTGCGCCGTGCGGCTGTAGGGGCATTCGGCACCTGCCACGCTGTAGTCCGTCTCACCGCTGCGGAACATGCAGAAGCCGTCGTGGTGCTTGGTGGTGAACACCACATACTTCATCCCTGCCCGCCTAGCGGCTGCCGCCATCTGGTCGGGGTTGAACTGTGTGGGGTTGAACGTGCGGTTCAACGCCTGATACTGCTGCTTGTACTCCACATATGGAGCCCCTTTGCGGTCAATCCAAGGCTCGTTGCAGATGCTCCACGACTCCACCACGCCCCACTGGGCATAGATGCCCCAATGCATCATAAAGCCGAACTTCAAGTCCTGCCACTGGTCGATACGGTTCAAGATTACAGGGTCGGTATCAGACTCTTGCTCCGACTGTCCCCATGCCGTGCCGCCCAGCAGCACAACCATCATAACAAGCGTTGTAAAGACTTTCTTCATGGTGATATTTTTTTGCAAAGATACGATTTTTTTTAATTATGATGGGTAATCATTTGTGTTCAACTACTGGCTGACGCAAAGAGGCTTCTGCCAACATGGCAAGAAGCCTCTTTGTATTAGAGGTTGCGGAGAGAGTCCGCAACGAGGATTAACATTCTAACACCTTATTCGTTATCCTGAACAAGGCGCACAGAGCATCCAAAACTACGGTCTTCTTGTCCGGAGCCTGGGACATAAATATAGCAGGCACTTCTGTCTCCTTGAGGTGTTGATGTCCAATAGTAAGCATCTTGGCTGCTGTATCTGACTTCCCAACCACCAGCGGAAACTCTATACCCTGCCCATGGTATAAATACTGCACCGGCAGCTTCCATTCTTGCCCACTGGGCAGAGGTATAGACATTCTCAGTGTTGTTCTGGTAGTTGTGCTGGAAAGAAAGACCAGCAGGTAACTCCCAATTGTCAGGAAGCAGAACCGTACCCTTTATGCCGTCGATATTTGCATACCCACGTTTATACACAGCATCGTTACGGGTTTGTAACAAATAGAGCCATTCATTTTCGGAGAGCGTACGCCAACTATCCGCCTGGCCTCCTCCATTACTTATAACATTCGTGCCCCAATCAACAAAAGTACGATACGCATAGTCAGAAGGGATAAGCCAATACCAAATATACACTGTTGGATTATTGCCAGTGCCCCAACCGAAGAGGTCCATCCATCCGCCATAAGTACTGCTGATAAGGTTGTTACTGCACTTCACATTATCCTCATAAACATTCCCATATGTGTCATCGCCGACATAGTCATACTGATTCTCGGCGAAACGCCAAGTGCCGGTGCTTGCCTGGTACTGCAAGTTGCCCTGCGAGAACCACACCTGGTCGCCGTCGGCATTAATGGTGAACAAACCTCCCTTCGAGCCGACGGGACGGAAGGTGAGTTTGTTTTCTCCAATGTTGATGGAGGTAACCTTGCTGCGCTCGACAATGACGGGGGAGGTAGATTTGGCGGTCTTGACGCAGTAGCGGCCGTCGTCGGTGGCCATCTCAATGCGCAGGTTGCCATAACCGCTCACATTCTCGGGCAGGTAGACGTAGAAGTCCTTGCCATCGGCGATGCTCTGCGCGGTGGCACAGGTGAGAGTGGTGGAGTTCGTGCCGTTAGCGGAATAGGTCAGCTCGG
>JAFWOP010000018.1 GCA_017545365.1 Bacteroidales bacterium | reverse complement strand
TTTGCCAAACAGTCAGGGATGGCTCTGCATTATCCATTGTCACCACCCCTGTCAAGCGATTCAGTACGGCACCAGATAATTTGACAAGCTAATCAGTTTAACCAGCAAAAATCTGTCAAGCGATTTCAGGAAAACACACCCTTCGCTTTGGGAAGCGAACCTTCGACGAAGGTACGACGAACCCACGACGGAGGCATGACGGAGGCACGGCGTGTCCGCGTTTGATATAATGATACCGAAAAGGACAAAAGACAGGATGCCCCTTTAGAGAAAAGGTAGCCTCTAATTTGCCCTGTACGGATTATGGAATTACGTCCCTTAATCCCACCAAAGATGAAAAACTCGCCCTTTTTGCAACATCACATGTCCCGAAGAAGAAGGTAGTTCGGATTCTCCAAACATCCGGATTGACAAAATTCAGTCATCTCTTATATTAGAGCAAATAATATTTTGCCATTCAAGAAAAAAATGGTAATGCTGCCGGAGAAATGTGTAGAGCTGGCGGTATAGAAAAATTGTAGAGGTGACGTCTATGAGTAATGCCCTCGTGGGATTAACCAAAGAGGTGTTCTGTATGCTTGCCAACGAGTTCCGTGGCCTCCCCACCGATGAAGACCTCATCGCCGTCGGAACCAACACCAAGATGTCCCGACCCCGCTACCTCCATAAAATCGAAGAGGTAAAGACCGCCGCCAAACAATGATAGCATCGCCTCACCCCTCACACATTCATCCCGAAACATCATAACACATTAACGCATTTACACATTCCCGCATTTACACATTCATTTATATTTTGCCAATCCAGAAAAAATGTGTATTTTTGCAATCTCATAATAATGTAAAGGAGGGAGTCCATAGTATGGAACAGAATAGCTTTATCACAAATCAGAACAAACTATTGTCTGAAATAATCAACGGTGTTTTGCCCAAAAGCAAAGCCGTTGACATTCTGGTTGGGTATTTCTACTTTTCTGGATATAAGCTAATCTCCGAGAACCTTCAGGATAAAAACGTAAGAATACTTGTCGGACTTGATATTGACACCACAATCACTAAGAATCTACGAGAAATAGAATCCCTGACGAATGCGAACAAATCACGCACTCAAATCAAGGAAGAATATTATGATAACTTTGTGCGACTGTTCAACGAGACGGACTTTTTTGACAACCAAACAAAACTTGACGGTTTCACTCTTTTCTACAACAAACTAAAAGACGGTTCACTTGAAATCCGCAAGACGGAAGACCCATGCCACGCAAAACTCTATATCTTCAATTATAACGATGACGTAAACGAGAACGGAGAAGTTCCCGGCGCCGTAATAACCGGTTCAAGCAACCTCTCATACGAGGGGCTTTCTGGAAGAGTTGAAATTAATTCTAGATTCAACGACAAGCAATCTCATATAGACGCATCAGCCATATTCAACGAATTATGGGAGAGTTCAGTTGTCATTGCAGACAAAGAGACTATTCCAGACTTTGATGTTAAAGTCATTAAGAAAATCTGGTACGACCGTCTTTTCAGCCCCTACCAAATGTATTTACGTGTGCTGAAAGAATACTTCACCATTCCAACGGTTGACAATATAATGACTCCGTATGACATCACCGACGGACGTTTCTCCAATCTGAAATATCAGACCGATGCCGTACAGATGGCCATAAATGCCATAAGAAATCATAATGGTGTTATTGTCTCGGATGTTGTGGGTCTTGGCAAGAGTATCATTGCTTCTACCGTTGCACGCAATTTGCGTTTGAGAACTATCGTTGTCTGCCCTCCACACTTGGAAGAGCAGTGGAAATCTTACCGTGATGATTTCGGGTTCACCGCAACAGTGTTCTCGTCAGGAAAACTTGAAGAGGCTCTCAATTACTATGAACATATCGTCAAGGATAAAGAAAACTACTTGGTAATCGTCGATGAGGCACACCGCTATCGCAATGAATACACCCGTGACTATGCCATTCTTCACCAACTCTGTTCTGGCAACAAGGTGATGCTACTTACCGCCACACCATTCAACAACCGACCTGATGACATCTACGCAATGGTGAAACTATTCCAAATACCTACCAAGTCGACATTAAAGACGGTAGAGAATCTGGGAGCCAAATTCAAAGAGCTGATTAGTAAATATAAACAACTACAAAAAGATCAACGCGACAAACGTATTTCAGACATTGAAGCAAAAGCCGAGGCCGAAAGAATTGCCAAAGAGATTCGTTCTATCATTGCGCCTTTGGTGATTCGACGTTCCAGAATCGACTTGCAGGAAATCCCCGAGTATGCCGAAGATCTCCGTCAACAGAACATCCAACTGGTTATTCCCAACGACCCCGTAGAATTGGAATACGACCTGAGCGACCTGAAAGAGTTGTACCTGTCCACATTAAACAGAATCAGTGCCATTGATGATAATGTGAAAGACGGTACCTACCGATTTAAGGCTGCCCGCTATTCTCCCGTGTTGTATTTGAAAGAAGACTTGATACCAGAATTGGCAAAAAAACTAGAAGAGAAAACAGGTGTAGAACTCAACCTCCTGTTAGGTCGACAAGCCAACGTGGCCAAATTCATGCGCCGTTTGCTGGTGCGCCGATTCGAGAGTTCCGAATATGCGTTCCGCAAGTCTCTGGAATACATGATTGAGTCATCCAAGCATATACTAAAATGGATTGAAACCACCGATAAGGTTCCCATCTACAAGAAAGGCAATCTTCCTGATGTGGAAGACTTATATGGAACGGATGACGACGGAAACGAATCGGTAACCGATCTCTATGAGAAATATGAGAAGAAAGGCTTCTTTGAGATTGAATCGAAATACCTGAAAAAAGAAGAGTTTATCGCAGACATCAATGCTGACAAGAATCTATTGGAAGGCATTCTCGAACAATGGTTTGGCAAAGACCAGCATATTGCAATCGACCCCAAACTCGACTCATTCAAACAAATCCTTACCGAACAAATCACAAAAGAGCCCAAACGCAAAATCATAGTATTCACCGAGTTTGCCGACACTGCCAATTATCTGGGACAAGCACTGCAGTCATCTGGCCTCCCCGTATTCAAATACACCTCTGCCGATGCCAACGCGACAAACAAAGCCGTCATCAACGCCAACTTCAATGCGGGAGAAAAGAAGGCGTTCCAGAAGGACGACTATAAAATACTTGTTGCAACCGATGCCATTTCCGAAGGATACAATCTACACCGTGCAGGAACCATCATCAACTATGATATCCCCTACAACCCCACTCGTGTCATTCAACGTATCGGCCGAATTAACCGCGTGAACAAAAAAGTGTTTGACCAACTCTTCATCTACAACTACTTCCCTACCGATGTGGGTGAGTCAGAAACCCGCACCAAAGAGATTTCTACCCTGAAGATGGCTATGGTTCACGCCATTATGGGTGAAGACACCAAAGCATTGACCAAAGACGAGGAAATCCAGTCATACTTCCTCGAACAATATCGCCGCGAAAGTGCAGCCAGCGAAGAGGCCTCTTGGGACAACCGTTATTTGACGTTCCTCAACTCGATGAAAGGCACACCAGATTATGATGAAGCTCTGCAGATGCCTCACCGTGCAAAAACGGGACGCTCAGTTGACAAACCAAACAAGGGTGTGTTGTTGTTTGGCAAAAAGGGCGATGATTTCGTGTTCAAAATTGGCAACAACGACGGTAGCATCCATCAACTGACGGCAGAAGAGGCTATCGGCCTGTTTGAAGCCCTTCCATCCGAAGAACCCAAACCTCTGTCCGATGCCTTCGACAACATCTATCAAATTACAAAGTCGCATCTTTTCCAATCCGACAGCCAGGATAAAAACGAAAAGCAACGCATCGAAGCCTTGCAGAAGATTAAGGTGATGATGGCTAAAAAAGCGTTGCCTGCCGACTATCTGAAAGACCTGAAGAAGGTGATTGAGAACGATGGCCTTGCCGGATACGAACTCCGTTTCATTAACAAACTCAAGCCATCGGAGTATGCGAAACTGCCCGAACAAATCGACAATTACTACATTTCCCGTATCATCGAGACCTACAACCATGTTGACGACGGAGAGGAATCAATTATTTTAGCGGAGGAATTACAATGAAAACAGCACAGGAATTATTTGAACAGCTCAATTCTATTGACGAAAATGTCAGAATAGAAGCCAAGAAAGCCTCAGAGATAGACAAGGGCATCATGGAAACAGTATGTGCTTTTGCCAACGAACCCAATTTGGGTGGAGGATACCTGTTGTTAGGTGCTGTTCGTACTGGTTTTCATGATGGTCTGCCTGTTTATGAGCCAGAGAACATAGATAATCCGGATAAAATCCAGAATGACCTGATCTCTAAGTGCAGTTCAATGCTGAACATGCACATTCGGCCTCAGGTTGAGACCGAGGTCGTTGACGGGAAGACTGTAATCGTTGTGAAAATAGATGAGCTGCCTGATTCCCAAAAACCAGTATATTTTTTGAACAGAGGACTCCCAAGCGGGGCATACCGTCGAGTGGGGGCTTCCGATCAAAAATGCACGGAAGACGATATGCGGGTGTTCTATTCCTCGGCCGAGAGTTTCGATAGTACCGTTCTCAAAGGAGCCACCCTCGATGATATAGACGAGAATGCAGTTACTCATTACCGTAAATTGCGCGCACGGGTTAATCCCAATGCTGAGGAATTGTCCTATGACGACAAAGATCTTCTACTTGCCTTAAGGGCATGTGAAAAAGAGAAAAACGGAGAATATGTATTGACTTATACAGGTCTTGTTGTGTTTGGCAAGTCTATGTCGTTGCGCCGTTTGCTGCCGGCATTAAGGGTTGACTATATTAGAGTGCCTGGAAACAGATGGATTGAAGATCCTGACAAGCGATTTGAGGCTACGATTGATATGCGCGGACCGCTTATCTTGTTAGTCAACCGTGCTCTTAATGCAGTCAAAGACGATCTTCCAAAAGGCTTTGAACTTCCAAAAGGCAAATTGCAAGCAAACACCCCCATCGACCTGCCCGATGATGTCCTTCGTGAGGTGTTGGTCAATGCTTTCATCCATTGCTCATTTCGCCTTAACCAACCTATCCAGATTATCAGATACTCCAACCGCTTGGAAGTAATCAATCCTGGTTTTTCATTGAAATCACCCGAAACACTTGGTGAACCTGGGTCTGTGCAGCGCAACCCATTTATCAGCACCATATTCCACGATACCAATTTGGCAGAAACCAAAGGCTCTGGCATTAGGTCTATGCGTGGACACATGAAGAAGGCTGGGCTGATGCCTCCCACTTTTGAATCCAATCGCTCCGCCAATCAGTTTACCGCCCGCCTGCTGTTGCACAATTTGTTGGATAAAGAGACCCTCAAGTGGCTCGCATCCTATGCCAGCTATTCTCTGAACAATGAACAAAGATTGGCTCTGGTCTTTGTACGTGAGGTAGGAGCAATAGACAATATTACCTACCGACAGTTGAATAGTGACATAAACAATCAACGAGCATCCTATGACTTACACTTTATGTGTACAGAAGGATTATTAGAACAAAAGGGGCAAAGTAGAAGCACCTACTACATCTCAGGTGAGAACTTCGTTAATAGTAGAGGTGATGGAGAAAATAGTAGAGGTGAAGGAGAAAATGGTAATGCTAACGAAGAAAATAGTAGAGCTAATGAAGAAAATAGTAGAGGTGAAGGAGAAAATGGTAATGCTATCGGCGAAATGTGTAGAGCTAATGAGGAAATGTGTAGAGTTAATGGAGAAATGTGTAGAGCCGACGAAGAAACGTGTAGAGGTGATGGTATAGAAAATAGTAGAGGTGATGGAGAAAATGGTAATGCTGCCGAAGAAAATGGTATAGTCCTACCTAATGAGTTATTGGAAAGGTGTAAAAAACTCAAAAAATGGGAGTCTTCAAAGAAAATGAAAGGCATTGTTTTAGAGTTGTGCACATTCATGCCGCTAAGTCTCAGTGATATTGCAAAGATAATCAACAGAAAGCCCAACTCAGTCAGATACCTATATGTAAACCCTCTTATTGAGAGTGGAGAACTATTTTACACCATCCCTGAGATGCTAAACCATCCTAACCAGAAATATACAGCCGTCAAAAACAAATAGAAATCATGGAATTCAATAAAGCATACAACCGCAATGAACTTATAAAGTTCCTCAGGACAACTTTCCTCCCCGAAGACTTTATTCAGGAGGAAACCACACTTGCCAACCCAAAGCAATTCCAATACACGCAGCAGGTAACGCGATTGGGCGAATGCAAATCGTTGGAGCTTGTAGTTTTCGAGGTGATGCATACTTCCGTGAGCGATGCCCGTGTAGGATTGACTAAAGAGGCTTTCCGTATGCTTGCCGACGAGTTCTGTGAGCGGGCGTTGGTCTTCTTTGTCCCGCAGGATGACAACAGCAACTATCGTTTCTCCCTTATCGAGATTACTCTCGAACAAAAGGAAGGCTCCGCAAAAGTGCAACGCACCTTCTCCAACCCTCACCGCTACTCCTATTACCTCGGAGAAGGTATATCCTATCATACTCCCAACAAGTATCTCAACGAGGCCGGACGGGTGGTCAGCATCGAAGACCTGCGCAGCCGCTTCTCTGTCGAGGTGCTGACAAAGGCTTTCTATCAAGAGCTTTCCGACTGGTATGCTTGGGCAGTCAAGGTGGTCAGGTTCCCCAACGTCTTGGATGATAAAGCAGACAATGAGGCATATAACTCCGAGGCGATGATACGTCTCATCACCCGCCTTATCTTTGTATGGTTTATCAAGCAGCGGCATCTGGTACCCGATGAGTTTTTCGACGAAAAATACATCAGCGATCACCTGTTGAAGAGTTTTACCCCCAATGCCAAGGTTACCCTTTTTGGCAAAGCCGACAACAGCTATTACTATAAGGGCATCCTTCAGAACCTCTTCTTCGCTATGCTCAATAGTCCTATCACCCCAGAGGGCAAAGATACTGTCTCCGAGCGTCGTTTCCGCAAAAGTCGTGGAGATTACGACAACAACAAGTTGATGCGGCATGAAGAGCTGTTTATTGACCCTAAGTTGTTCGTCGAGTTAGCTAACAAATATGTCCCCTTTCTCAATGGCGGACTTTTCGACTGTCTCGACGACAAGGATAATGGGAAATACTTTGATGCTTTCACCGACCGCGAGGAGATTGCCAAACAGCTGATAGTGCCCGACTATCTTTTCTTTGGTGAGGATGTAGGCCGTAATATAGACCTCTCCGAATGGTATGGCGACAAACGGAAGAAGAAAGTCAGTGCCCGTGGTATCATCGACATCCTAAAGCGTTACAATTTCACCGTCGAGGAAAATACCCCTTTCGACCAGGATGTGTCGCTCGACCCAGAGTTGTTGGGTAAAGTCTTCGAGAATCTGTTGGCCTCCTACAACCCCGAGACGCAGACCACCGCCCGTAAGCAGACAGGCTCGTTCTACACCCCACGCGAGATTGTACAGTATATGGTCGATGAGAGTCTTGTGGCGCACCTGAAACGCACCGTCGGCGACGACCTTGAAGCGGAATACCGCAAGCTGATACAATACACCGACGAAGAGCCCAACCTCACCGACGAGCAGCGCAAAGCCATCCTGCAATCCATCTACCAGTGCAAGGTGCTCGACCCCGCCTGTGGCTCTGGAGCCTTCCCGATGGGCATGCTACAGCAGATGGTGCATATCCTCAACCGTATCGACCCGGACAACAAGGAGTGGAAAGACATGATGGTCAAAAACGCCATCAGCGAGACCTCCGAGGCATACCTCAATGCTACCGATGATGAACGCAAAGAGATAGTGGCCGACATCGAGCGCAGCTTCAATGAGAATGTCAATCGTCCCGACTATGCCCGCAAACTCTACCTGATAGAAAACTGCATCTATGGTGTTGACATCCAGCCCATCGCCATACAGATAAGCAAGCTTCGCTTCTTTATCTCGCTGGTGGTTGACCAAAAGACCAACGACAACCCTGTGGACAACTTCGGTATCCGTCCGCTCCCAAACCTCGAAGCCAAGTTTGTGGCCGCAAATACGCTGATTGGACTCCACAACCAGACCAACCTGTTTGTCACCGATGACATCAAGCAACTGCAAGATGAAATGAAAGTGGCAAAGCACAAAATCTTTGGGGCAAAGACTGTAAAGACCAAAAGGAAATACAAAGACCGAGTAGCACAACTACGTATCCAAATGGTTGAAGAGTTGAAACGATTGCGTGCGGTAAGCGATGAAGACCATCTGATGCTTTTGGATTGGGATATGTTTGACCAAAACAAAGCAGCTAAATTCTTTGACTCTAATTGGATGTTTGGAATTGATGGCGGATTTGATATAGTTATCGGGAATCCGCCTTATGGAGTGTCTATCAAGGGAGAGTATCGCAAGGAAGTTGTTCGCTGTTTGGGTAATGTCCCTGATTATGAAATATATTACTACTTTATTCAAGCAGGTCGCAACCTCCTCTTAGAAAATGGTACTATTTGCTATATAATCCCCAATACTTGGCTTTTCAACACCTTTGCCAGAAGATTCAGAGAGACGGTTTTGGAGAAATGGAATGTTATAGAGATTTTAGATTGTACTAAATTTAAAATATTTGACGCAACAGTTCTAAATTCAATTATTACATGGCAGAAGAAAAGTACTAAACAAAACAAATATATTGGATACCGATGCACGTCAAGTTCGACATCTTTTTCTGAATTAATATCGACTTCAAGGGTGTCTATGATGAAAGATGACCTTATTAATATGAATCAAAATTGGGGTTTGGCATTCTATTTACCAGCTAAGGTTAGTTCCCTCATAACTAAAATATCAAAAGCACCAAACTCAATAATATCCTATTTTCTTTGCTCACAAGGCTATATTCCATATAGATTATCTGACTTAGTTACTCTTTATGGGAAGGATGAAGGTAATAAGATAAAAGAGAACAGATTATGGCATTCACCAACAAAAACTAACGAATACTTCATTCAAGAAATCTACGGAAGAGATATTACAAAATATAGTTATCGAGCAACCGGTGACTACGTAAAATATGGCACACATGTAGCATGTTATGTGGATCCCATTTTTTTCACATCTAATAGACTTTTAGTTAGGGAAATAACGAATCCGTCAATAATTGCATGCCTCGTGAGTCAGGAGTATATTAATGATCCTCAATTAATTCCAATAATTTCTAAAACTGATAACAATCAGGATTTACAATATTTGTGGGCAATTTTAAACTCAAAGTTAGCTACATTTTATCATTTCAATCATTCTCCCAAAGCCACAAAAGGAGCATTCCCGAAGATTCTAGTTCAGGACATTAAAGAATTTCCATTACCAGCAGTAACTGAATCTCAAAAACAAACAATAATTGAACTTGTGGATAAAGTATTGTCCGCAAAAAAGGATAACCCACAGGCGAATACAGGCGCATGGGAGACGGAGTTAGACAAGTTGGTGTATGAGTTGTATGGGCTAACGGAAGATGAAATAAAAATAATTGAGAATATATTTTAATATAATCATATGGAGAACGACAAATTTAAGTTTTACCGCGACATACGACTATGGCCTTTGGCTGAAGAGTTCAATTATGAAAATTGGATAGCCAATTTTGCTAAAGGAGAAGAGCAGGAAATTGCACGACGTATATTGGATTTCTTCATATACATACCAGACGGACAAATCAATCAAATGTTATCATCTGTAATTGGCAAATGTGGTTGTTATTTTAAACAAGAAAGAGGTTGTTGGTCTGATGATGACTTCAAAAACAATTGTTGGTATAGTTTTATTCCAGGTGAGGAACTTAGTCCAACAGATAGTGGGTTTATCTTTAACCGTAAACTAAGAGATGTGATACATATTCCAGAGAACAGGATAAAAAACTACGAAATCCTTCAATCAAAACTCGCAAGAGAGAGAAATCAAAACGTAATACTTGTTGACGACTTTGTCGGATCAGGTCATCAGACATATGTGGCATGGACTAGAGATGATAATGACAGCGGTAAATCTTTAATGGAAACAACTATAGAGAACGACCATCGTATTATCTATGCCCCTCTGATTGTTAACCAAATGGGTTGTGATTTAATAAAAACTAAATGTGCTGCTCTCGGGCTTACCTATATCCATCTTATAGACAAACATTATTCCTTATTTGATAAAGATTGCCCTTGTTGGAATGGGGATGAAAATTTATACAAGAGGGCTGTTGAATTAATAGAGAGTAAAAGCAAAACATTGGGAATACCATCTACCAAGGGTGGTCATGTGATAGACGTAAAAGGTTATCGGGAACAAGGATTAGCAATAGCCTTTGAACATTGCATACCGGATGCCTGTCCTCCAATATTTTATTGGGAGACAGATGAATGGAAACCTTTAATGAAAAAAGTATACCCAAGATCATAATTCATTGAGCTATGACAAATAATTTGCAAGAAAAGTTAGACCAATTGTTTGGTAGTTATAAAGCCGAATGGCTTAAGGATGACATATTCAAATACTTTACAGAACCATATTATTTCACTGCATTAAAAAGTAATAGCCCTGGAGTATTGCAAGGAGGAAGAGGAACTGGTAAAACAACAGTTCTCCGAGGTTTATCATATATCGGTCAATATAAAATTCTTAATTCTGACATTCTTGATTTTGACAAGAATAATTTTATTGGTATTTATTATCGTGCAAACACAAATCATGTGAGAGCTTTTGATGGAAAGGGTGTTAGCAAAGAAAAATGGATGGCTATTTTCGAGCATTATTTCAACTTGATTATTTGTTGGGAAATGCTTCATTTTTTAGATTGGCACAAAAAACTCAAACTTGACGATGAAGAATTATCTGAACATGCATGTAATCTCATCGCGTCATCGCTTCATCTTTCAACGAAAGTAAATGACTTTAACAATTTATTGCAAACTGTTGAAACTGCCATGTATGAGTTTCAAGCTGAAGTCAACAATATTGCAGATGGTAATATGCCAAAATTATCTATGGCAGGAGTTCCAATAGAAATTGTAGCCCAACAAACACAGAACTTACATCAATTCAAGAATAAGGTTTATTACCTATTAATCGATGAGTATGAGAATTTTACAGATGAGCAACAAGAATGCATTAATACTTTGATAAAACATGTGCCTGATTCATATACAATTAAAATAGGTGTTAGAGAGATGGGGTGGCGTGTTAAAACCACACATAATCAATTAGAGTCTCTCAATGACCCTGCAGATTACAGATTGACAAATATTGAAGAGTATTTTACCGATCCTCAAACAGCAGATCAATTTGAAGATTTTGCGAGAATGGTGTGCAACTTACGCCTTAGAAGACTCATGGATGATGATGACGACGAATACGACATTAAGCGTTCTTTAACAAGTATGTCGATCGAAAAAGAAGCAGAAAAACTAAATGTGACAAGGACCTCGTTTTATCAATCATTTATTGAGTTGGAGGATTCAAGAAAAATCCAATTGAAAATACATCCATTATATAAATTTTTGATTGCATATTGGGCAGAAACCCACCAAGATACACTTGAGAGTACGTTGGACAATTATTTAAAAAACCAAGCAGACTGGGATAATCGTTATGATAATTATAAATATAGTTTGCTTTTTAAATTAAATAAGGGGAAATATATTGGTATCTCAAAATATTATTCTGGATGGAACACTTTTGTCAAACTTGCCAATGGAAACATCCGATATCTCATGGCTTTAGTATATCAATCTTACAGTTTACATATTGAGCAGGGTAAAGATATAACGAAAAATGTTTCAGTAGATCATCAAACAATCGCTGCTAAGAATGTAGGTTGGAAAAATCTTACGGAGTTGGAAGGGTCTTGCAGAATTGGATTACAATTAACACAATTGGTGCAGTCTCTTGGTACAATTTTCAAACGTTTAGCAAAGGATGGCGACAAAACGGCTCCAGAAGTTGACCAGTTTGATATAGACGGAGAAATAAACGAAAGAATGCGAGAAATACTATATCTTGGCGTAATGAATTTGGCTCTAGTTAGGATGCCCTCAAATAAGTTATCTGGTGTAAAAAGTATTAAGGATTTCCAATATCAACTTCATCCAATATTTGCACCATATTTTGATTATAGTTTTCGAAAAAAAAGGAAAATGACACTATCAGGAGAGGACCTTATTGGATGTATTGATGCTCCAAAAGAAACAGTGGCAAAAATATTAAATCGTAGAAATATATCCATTCAGGATGACGTTGACGTTCCAACGCAATTAACATTATTTGATTTTAATGATTATTCAGAAGGAAATGAGTAAAATAAACAAAGATTATATATATACTGAGGAGTGGGATATTATTGAAAATGTCAAATTAGAAAAAAACGCTCTTTATATATATGCACATGACCCTGAAGAACGCAGTGTTATTTGTGCCAACACGCTATTGAAGCACAACACAAATACTGTTTTCATGGAAGTCGATTTTAATGAAGATAATGACACTATTACAACAGTCGGGCAGAATGATATGACAATATCGCTGTATAGCAATAATCAAATTGGTTCCTTATTGTCCCCATACGATATTGTTTATTTAGAAGTTACAGGATTGAGTTGTCGCGTGGCAGCACCTTTGCTGAAGTACGCTATGGACAAAAGTGTGGAAATGCGAATTGTTTATGCTGAACCCTCAAATTATAAAATAGAAGAATTTAGAAAAATGGGAATACACCAGGATCTCTGTGAAACTGTTAAAGGAATTTATCCACTACCTGGATTGGCCAATCTTCTTCCTCACCAAGAATCTCCTTTGTTTGTTGTTTTACTAGGTTTTGAGGGTGGACGTTTTTCACAGATTGTCCAGGATCAAAGTCCTGACAACGAAAAAATCACTCCTGTTATAGGTGTTCCCGGTTATAAGATAAACTATCCTTATGTCTCATTGTGGGGGAATCGTAACCAATTAATAAATACAGGTAGTTGGCAAAAACTGAAATACGCTGAAGCTAATTCAATAGTGGATATTTATTTTATGTTAGAGCGACTTAGCTATGAAAATAGAAATCCTGAAATGGTGGTTGCACCTATTGGCACAAAACCACATGCTATTGGAGCTATCTTGTATTCAATAAAACATCCGGATAAAGTAGAGATTATATATGACAATCCAACGCGTAAAACACACAGAACAAATGGGATTGGAAAAGTCCTTGTATGCAATGTAACAACTTTATTTAAAGAAAACTAATATGATTGGTCCTGATTCATATTACACCCCAATTCCTATAGCCGAAAAGTTGGTGAGTTATATTACAGAAAATAATATAAATAATGTAATCGACTTTTGTGTAGGAGACGGGGTATTGCTAAAAACTGTAAAAAAGAAGTTTTACAATGTGAATTTATATGGTACTGATATATCATCAGATGTAATAACATTAATAAAAAAAGAATACCCTAATTGGTCTCTTGGTGTTTGCGATTTTCGAGATGATAAATCAATAGCAAAAATACAATTTTTAAGAAAAACAAAATTTGACATCATCATGTTTAACCCTCCATTTACTTGCAAAGGAAGTGTTATTGAACGAATTAACATTGAAAAAAAAGAGTTCAAGGTTAGCACTGCTATGATGTTTATACTAAAATCAATTAAATATTTATCTCCCACGGGTGGTATATATGCTATTCTGCCAATAAGCTGCGTTTATTCTCAAAAAGATCGAGACGCTTGGAATTATCTTAAATCCAATTACAATGCATGTGTTTTAGAGGAATCCATACGAGTTTGTTTTGATAAAAAATGTTCTCCAAATATTGTATTAGTATATATTGGGAAAAATAAGAGAACATCATATATAACAAATCAAACCGCTGACTTCACAAAATTATCTGTAGAAAATGTTTCCCGTGGTCATATTCGTATGCAAAACCTTACATATAGCACTTCTATAAAAGCTCTTCCTCTTATTCATACCACTAATATTCAAAAAGGTCAACTTGTCAACTTGAAACATATCACCCCTCGTACTCAACAATGTGTTGGCGGATTTGGGGTCGTCATTCCTCGTGTATGCAATCCTAATCCTAATAAAGTAGCATTACTTGATGGGCATCAAAAATATTTACTCTCAGATTGTGTAATTGTGCTTAAAACATCCACAATGGAAAGTGCTGCTAAAGTAAAAGAATATATTATCAACAATTGGTCTTCTTTTAAATCTATCTATAAAGGAACTGGAGCACAATATACAACTCTTGAAAGAGTTAAAGAGCTGTTCGGGATGAAATGACTTTATTATATCAAAAAAATGGATGTTTACAAAACTGCATATATATTGGCTAAAGACGCTTATAGTGTTTCTATAACAGAAGAGAAAAACTAAATGAACACCAAACTCAACATAATGGTCAGCACCTCGATTTACGGATTTGAGAATGAGATATCCCAAGTCTGCATACTGCAGAAGTATTTGGGCTACAATGAGTGGAATTCGCATCTCGGCACCATCCGAGTGAACTCCGCACTGTCCAATTTGGAGAACTGCCTGAAAGCGGTCGAGGATTGCGATTTGTTCCTAGGCATCATACGCACACCATACGGCAAGAACTACATTGACGACAATAACCATCACCAGCAAAACTTTATAGAATTATGAGCAAGACAATACCAACTATACCGAATCTGACAAAACTGGAACAGCAGTTTGAGTATGTCAATTCACTGATAGAACGACACCGTTCATCGGCTATCGCCAAAGTGAATATTGAGGCGTTGCTGACAAATTGGGAGGTGGGGCAATACATTTCTCAACAATTGAAGTCTGCCCAGTGGGGAGCCAAGGTGGTTAGCGAATTAGCCGACTATCTGAAACGCATGAATCCAAGAAGGAAAGGATATAGCAAAAGAAACTTGTACAATATGGTGGGTTTCTATGAAACGTACAGCTCAGAATCTTTCCTTGGTTTTATTGACACCCTACATGTGGACACATTATTGCAATTGCCAATTGCACAATCTGTTGCTCATGGTCAGAATGAAATAGTGCAGTCACTGACTGCACAAAATGAAGATGCCGTAATTGTGCAGTCGCCGACTGCACAATTTGCATTGCCTTTTCCAGCCGTTCTTGCAGTAACATCGTTTACTAACCATATTGAAATACTAAACAGATGCAAATCGAACGAAGAGCGTGTGTTTTATATGCTCTACTCTTACCGTGAAAGGTTAAAATTAAGAGAGTTACGTCGTTGCATTGTCAATCAGACATATTCCACCCTTCTCGACAAGGAGAAGATGTTGTCACCACAATTACTGAGAGACTACCCCAGTTCTGAGTACTTGCTAAAGGACAAAGCCTTGGTGGATTTCCTGGGTCTTCCAGCAAAACACAATGAGCACCACCTTCACAAAGGGCTTCTTGAGCACATGAAAGAATTCATTCTGGAATTGGGTAAAGACTTCCTTTTTGTTGACAGCGAATACGGAGTTCAAGTTGGTGGCTCCACTAAACGAATAGACCTTCTTTTCTATCATCGGGCATTACAGTGTCTGGTGGCAATTGAGTTGAAAGCAGTTGGTTTTCAACCCGAGTTTGTCGGCAAGATGGACATGTATCTGGAGGCTCTTGACAGAGATGTAAAACGAGATAATGAGAATCCAAGTATCGGCATTATCCTCTGTCCATCAGCAGATCGCAGTATGGTTGAGTATACATTGAGTCGCTCACTTAGTCCTACAATGGTGGCAGAATACCAACGAAAACTGATACCACAAGAGGTGATGCGGAAATCCCTTGAAGAATACTGCTCATTCATCAAAGATAATCAATAATAGCTTATGTCACGACTCAGCGATTTATACAAGGCAATGGAAACATTGCGGAAAGAAGGTCTCTCATTAAATGAAGATCTCGAAAAGCAGGTAAGCGAACTGGAGGAGAATATTATCAAGAAGGAGGTAGTTCGGATTCTCCAAACATCCGGATTGACAAAATTCAGTCATCTCTTATATTAGAGCAAATAATATTTTGCCATTCAAGAAAAAATGTGTATTTTTGCAATCAAAAACATATTAAGAAAGTGAATACATTTATTCTATTTTGGAACCCCAAAATCTCAAACTATAAAATTGAACAGTTGAGAAACAGCCTGAAAGAAGGTGGGCATGTGGAGAATTGGGCCGTTTGGGATTACAAAGAAGCTCATCGTGGTGATCGCTTTTTCTGGATTCGATGTGGCGAAGGAAAGACTGGTATCTGCATGAGTGGTTACTTTCGCTCAGAACCATACATTGAAGATGATTGGAGCGGAAAAGGGCGTGTAGTGCATTACGCGAAATTACTTGCTGATGTGGTTATTGACCCAGAATATTGTCCGATTATAATTTGACTTAGAGGACAAAATGGACATCCGCCGTATGCCCATAATTACACTTCTGGAAATGTAGAACTTAGCAAAATATCTACGTGCTTGGCAGTATCTTAAACATATTTGATAATATTAAACAACAATAAAATGAACAAACAACTATTCGAATTGTATCGCAACTCTGAAAGAGGAAAACAAGTCATAAATCTTTTCTCCATAAAGGAGGACACAGACATTAGAGGTTTCGTTGATGCGTTAATAGAATATGCAAAGATATGGGGATGTGACATACCGATAGATATGGTACATAACTATATTCCAATATTTTGCGATAATGCTTATGCACGAGGATTATGGGCAGGAGAGTTGACACGTGAAAGTTGGGTTGATTTCGTAAAGCAATATGAACTTATCATTCCCGATTATGAGAAAGATGGGTCTGTATCATTTAGCGATGATCCAATGGCGAAATTGATACGACAAGGAGATTACAGAAATAAAGCATCAGTTATACCTTTTCAATCTTTGTTTCTATATTGCTACGAGAGTGGATTCTTTAAGCCAATTCTTTTGCCATTGAGACACGACGTATTTCTGCACAACTGTGAGGCTCTCGGCTTGGAATTACCGCCAGTATCCTCTTCAACAAAACATCAAGACCATTGTATTTATTATTTTGACTTATGTGCAGCGATAGCAGATTTCCAAGATGAAAATGAACTGACCGATGAAGAAACTTGTGCGGCCATATACGATTTTGCTACAATGTTTGATGGGGATAGGAAACAATCGCAGGAACTGCCAAGCCCGACAAATGTTTGGCTAACAGGAGCAAGCGGTGATGATTTTAAATACCTTGATACTCTTGGGAATGATGAGTCTGCAATTAATCCAACTAATATTTGGGCTTGTAACGAACGTACCAGACGTGGCGACATCGTAGTAATATACGCCCGTAATCCGCGTAGTTATATACACTCCGTTTGGAGAGCCGATACCGCTGGTATGTTCAACCCATTCGACTATTACCATTGTCGGACACATGTTCGTGACGGTGTAAAGGTGCCGCCCATCACATACAATGACTTGAAAACCGACTCCTATTTCTCACAAATCCCTATAGTTCGAAAGAATCTACAAGGTGTCAACGGTTGGGAACTCACTGCCAAAGACTATTCCGAGTTGTTGCGAATGATAGAAGAGCGAGGCGGTGACACGTCAGCGCTGCCTCATTTATTCGATGGTTCGGCAGTGGATTTTGGCACCATACAGAATGAGCATGATGTGGAAGAAAACATACTTATTCCAGCCCTACGCAAACTAGGATATACCGAAGCTGATTGGACGTGTCAACTTTCACTCAAAGCTGGACGCAAAGAAAAAGCCATACCAGATTTCGTATTCTTCGCCAATGGAGAACATCACTTTGAACATGCTCCAATGGTTATCGAAGCAAAACACGACATGTCTTCAATGACAGAAATGCAGAATGCATTCCGACAAGGGTTATCTTATGCTCGTATGCTTCGCGCATCTATCATGGCCATCTGCGATGAAGAACGTATTATTGTTTATCATATAGACATAAATGGTTCTTCCGACCTTAATAACCCTGTATATGAGAATCATTGGGCGAAGATCTTTTCTGATGAAACTGAAGGAGCAAAGCTAAAGCAAATTATTGGACGTGAAATTGTGTATTCACTTTTGTAGTTTATTATGCAATACCATCGAATAATTCACAAACAATACATGAAGCAACTTCTCAATCTAAAAGACCGAGATTATTATTAACTGAACTTACTATTCAAGCAATGAATAAGTTTGTCTTGCCATCCAAAAACGCCAGCGATATTGTGCCAATCGAACCGTCTCAATTACCGTCAATCGAATTTGATATTAACTACTATAACAAAGAATCCTTATTAAAACGCCGTGTGGGGCTTAACAAAGGTGGGCATTGGGAAATAATAAAGAAGGACGCAAACGAATAAAATGAGCATGCAAGGACCAAAGACTGAGAGTACGGAACTTTTGTTCAACTCTATTGCACCTACTTACGACCGCTTGAACCACTTGCTGTCGCTGGGCATCGACCACACCTGGCGGCGGCGCTCGCTGCGCTGGATTGTGAACCGCAGCCAGCCCCAACAAATACTCGACATCGCCTGCGGCACCGGCGACTACAGCATCGCCATCGCCCGCCACGCTCACCCCGACACCCAGGTGCTGGGCATCGACCTCACCGAAGGCATGCTGCAGGTGATGCGACACAAGGTGGACGAACAAGGACTCGCCGACCGCATCAGCTGCGAGCAGGGCAACAGCGAGCAGATGCGTTTCGCTGACGACAGCTTCGACCGTGCAACCATCGCCTTCGGCATCCGCAACTTCGAACACCGCGAACAGGCCCTGCGCGAAATCCTGCGCGTCCTCCGGCCGGGCGGACGGCTGGTGATACTGGAGCTCTCACTCCCTGCCAACCCGCTGATTCGGTGGTGCTACAACTTCTATTTCACCCAGGTGCTGCCCCACATCGGCGGCTGGATGTCGGGCGACAAGGCCGCCTACCGCTATCTGCCCGCCTCCGTGGCCAGCTTCCCCAGACGCGACGAGTGGATGGCCATCATGCGGGGCTGCGGCTACCGCCAGGTGCGCCACAAGGCCTTCACCCTCGGCATCTGCCGCATGTACATAGGAGAGAAATAACCCATCAAACGAAAAACCTACTAACTATATGAAACTCAAAGCCTGTATCCGCTCCATGCGCCTTCGCACCATCCCGCTCTCTTTGTCCGGTGTGGTGATGGGCACCTTCATCGCCGCCACCCATCAGCCCCTCGCAGCAGGAACCGTGGTGCTGCTTTTGACCACTACCGCCCTGCTGCAAATCATCTCCAACCTCTCCAACGAGCTGGGCGACACCCTCCAAGGCACTGACACCGCCGACCGCCAAGGCATCCGCTACCCCCTTCAGGACGGCGATATGACCATACCACAGATGAAGCGGCTCATAGCCATCATCGTCTGCTGCTGCGCCCTCAGCGGGCTGGGCATGATAGTGTGCTCTTGCGGCACCCTCTTCGGCGTAGAGCCGCTGCTGCTGGTGTTGCTCGGCGCCGCCGCCATCACCGCCGCCATGCGCTACACCTTGGGCAAAAACCCCTACGGCTACCGCGGTTGGGGCGACTTCTACGTGTTCGTCTTCTTCGGCCTGGTGTCCGTAATCGGAGGCTACTATATAAACACCCACGACCTCACCAACCCGCTGGTGCTGCTGCCCGCCAGCGCCATCGGCCTCTTCAGCATCGCGGTGCTGAACGTGAACAACATCCGCGACATGAAGACCGACGCCGCCAACCGCACCACGGTGGCATTAAAGCTCGGCCTCCACCGCGCCCGCCTCTACCAGACGCTGCTGATTGCCTTCGGATGGATAGCAATGGCCACATACACGGCTCTCACCGCCACCCGCTGGACGGCCTGGCTCTACCTCCTCACCCTGCCGCTGTATGTGAAACACCTGCACGGCGTGTGGCACCGTCAGGACCGCGAGCTCGACCCCCTGCTCCCGCTGCTGGTCATCAGCACCTTCGCTTTCACCCTGCTGGCGGGCGGCGGCATGCTCCTCTGCGCCCGATAACCGGCGGCCTTTATTGCGTCATCCCTCATATGCCCGCAGCGCCTTCGCCTATTATAAGATAATACTAGGAAAGTCTAAGATCCTTCTAGGATACATGAGCCTAAAAGGGTCTCATAAGGTGCTTATAAAGAGTCAATAAGAAGCTTATGCACTGATAAGCTACGCCCTCGAACCGCGGTTCGAGGGCGTAGTTGTGAGATAGATTGTAATGTCGGCTTGATGGCCGATTGGGGATTACTTCTGCACGAAGACCTGACCGGCACCCCAGGCCTTGCCCACGGTGTCGCCCACGGTGCGGTAGGCGGGGATGGAGGCATCGAAGACGATGGGCTGCAGCTTGTCGAGGTCGATGCGGCCGTCGGTGAGGATGGCCGGGTCGGCAATGGTGTTGACCACTTCGCCGATAACGAAGCAGCCGTCATTGCCACGGTCCATAATCTCTACCACACGGCATTCGAGGGTCAGCGGGTACTGGTCGATGATGGGTGCGTTGATGTTCTGGCTCTTGGTGACGGTGAAGCCGGTGCGGGCAATCTTGTCGGGCACATCGTTGGCCGACACGGTGCCGAAATAGTCGCTCTCGGCCACGTCGCGGGTGGTGGCATAGCTGAGGGTGAACTCGCGGGTGGCACGCAGGTTGGTGGTGGTGCGGTGGGGCGAGAGGCGGAAACAGACCTGGTTGCCGTCGCACTGGCCACCCCAGGCGGCCATCATCACATCGGGGTTGCCGTTTTCGTCATAAGTGCCAATCATCAGGGCCGGTTGGGGTGTGACGAATATCTTGGCACCCATATTGGTGCGTTCGGCCACGCTCTTGAGCTCCACGGGGGCGCATTTTTGCTGAGCGTTGCAGCAGGCGGAAGTCTCTTCCGACTCGTTCTTGTTGCCGCAGCAGGCGGACAGGGTCACGGCTATGGCCACAGCGGCGATAGCGGATAAAAGATTACGTTTCATTCTTCTTTCTTTTTATAAATTGGTTAATAATACATTATACATTAGCGTGCGGGCGAGAAGGGGCATTTCTTGCCGATGCACTGATTGTTGATGTCGCTACGCGAGCAGGTGACTTCCGCCCGTTCCATCGCCACGCCCAGGTGCTCTTTGACGAAGTCCACCGCCGTGAGTACCGAGAGGTAGGAGTCGCGTTTGCAGCAGCGCGGGCCTCCGTTCAAGGCCACCTGTTCCAATGCGCGCGCCGTCATCAGGTTGCACATCCGCCAGCTGTCGGTCGACAGGGGTGTGTTGCGGGTCACCACCGACATGAATATGCCGGTGCTGATGGCGGCACCGCAGGCACCCATATATCCACAGGCACCGCCCGGCACCTGACGCCCGCGGCTCATCACCTCCAAAAGGGCGGCGGGGAGGTCGAGGCGGGCCGTGTCGGGCAGGGCGTTGTTATAGGCCACCAGCAGGGCCGCGCCCACCAGCACATGGTGTTCGGGGCCATGCATGTGGCAGAAGGGCTGCGACATCATGCGCTCCAGAACGGCTATGGGGTCCTTGGAGGTGTCGGCAAGGCAGAGGGCTATGATAGAGTCCATGCCAGCCATGTGGCAGTCGTTGCAGACATAGTGGCCCTGGGTGCAGCAGGTCTTGCTCAGCTCTTGTTTGTGGCATATCGCACACTCCATGAGGGTGTCCTGGCTCAGATACTCCAGCGGGGCGCCACAGATAAGGCATTCATCGTTTGACATAACGGGGGTATTGTCGTTGCCCCCACCCTGGCACGAGGCGAATGCCATCATCAGGGCGAGCGGGGCAAGAAGGATTATACGGGAAAGGGGCATATGCAAATGGCGACGCAAAAAAGAGTGAATGGCGACACTCATAGGAGTGCGACACCATTCACTTCGCACTGCATAACAATAAAAACTATAAGAGTTTCTTTTTCAGGTTGAGAATCATGTCGTCGGTCATCTTCTCAAGGTCGTACTGAGGGTTCCAGCCCCACTCGTTGCGGGCGCAGCTGTCGTCCATCTTGTCGGGCCAGCTGTCGGCGATGGCCTGCTTGATGGGTTCGGGTTCATAGACCATTTCGAAGTTGGGATAACGTTTCTTGATGGTGTTGTAGATGATTTCGGGGTCGAAGCTCATGGCGGTGACGTTGAAGCTGTTGCGGTGTACCAGCTTGGTGGGGTCGGCCTCCATGATGTCAATCATGGCTTTCTGAGCGTCGGGCATGTACATCATGTCCATATAGGTGCCTTTCTTCAGGGGGCAAACGAATTTCTCGCCCTTGACGGCGGCGTAGTAGATTTCGACGGCGTAGTCGGTGGTGCCGCCGCCGGGGAGCGTCATGTGGCTGATGAGGCCGGGGAAGCGGACGCTGCGGGTGTCGACACCGAAACGGGTGAAGTAGTAGTCGGAGAGGAGCTCGCCGGTCACCTTGGTGACGCCGTAGATGGTGTTGGGGCGCTGGATGGTGTCCTGCGGGGTATTCTCGTGGGGGGTGCTGGGGCCGAAGGCGCCGATGGAGGAGGGCGTGAAGACGGCGCAGCCGAAGAGGCGGGCCACCTCGAGGCAGTTCACGAGGCTGCCGATGCCCACATTCCAACCCAGCATGGGGTTGAGTTCGGCGGTGGCGCTGAGGATGGCGGCAAGGTTGTAGATGGTGTCGATGTTGTACTGCTTGACGGCAGTGGCGATCTGCATGATTTGGGTGGAGTCGATGCGCTCCACGGGGCCGCGCTCGTAGGGGTCACCCTTCAGCGGACGGAGGTCGCTGCACACAACATTGTTGTCACCATAGATGTCTCTCAGATTACGGGTCAGCTCGGAACCAATCTGTCCGCCGGCACCAACTATAAGAATTCTTTTCATTGTGGTTATATTTTAGATGCTACTATATATTATGCTTTTCTCTATAATCTGCATTGATTCAAATTATTGCCGATTGGGTGGGCGATAATTTGAACAGGCAAATATACAAAAATATTCTGAAATGGCATGTTCCTGCGACCCCAAAATGAGTAAATACAAAACTTTTTTGTATTTTTGCCGTCGCAAATAAGAACGACAGATATATGCCAAACATGTGTACCAGAGAGTCCTTGACATTCCACCCGCTCACCCCCGACGACCGAAAAAGGGTGCAGGCGGTGACGCTGGGTTCGGGACGCCGCAACTGCAACTTCAACTTTGCCAACCTCATCGGCTGGCAGTTCTGGTTCAATACTGAAGTGTGTATCTGCCACGAGGTGGTGGTGTTCCGGTTCAACCTGGAGGGGCGGCGCGCCTATATGCTCTGCTCCGCCTCGGCCCCGTCGGCCGGATTGTTGGAGCTGCTGTGCCACGATGCTGCCACGACAGGAGGTCCCCTACATCTCCTGGCCATGGAGGACGAACCGGCCGCAGCCGTGAAGGCTCTGATGCCCGAACGGGTGACGGTGGAACCACGGCGAAACCAGTACGACTATATCTACCTGCGCGAGGACCTGGCCAAACTCAAAGGGGGAAGCCTCAAGGCCAAGCGCAACCATGTCAACAAGTTCCTCTCCATGTATCCCGACTTTGACTACCGCCCTTTGGAGCCATCGCTCTTCGACGAATGCCGCCGGCTGGCCCGGACATGGCGTACCGAGGTGGAAGAAAGCCAGCACGACAGCGATTACGAACTCACTGCCGACGCCGAGGCCAGGGCTATGGAGAATGTCTTCACCCATTGGCAACAGCTGGACGCCATAGGTGGGAGCATCTTCGTGGACGGCCGCATGGTGGCCTTCACTTACGGTGCCCCTGTGACGCACGACACCTTCGACGTGTGTGTCGAGAAGGCCAACCGCCGCATCGACGGGGCTTTCAACATCATCAACCAGCAGTTTGCCGACCACCTGCCCGAACAGTATGTCTATCTGAACCGCGAGGAGGACATGGGGCTCGAAGGGCTTCGCAAGTCCAAGCTCTCCTACCACCCCCACATCCTGCTGAGCTATAACAATGTGACAATCCAATGCCGATGAGCTGCACCTTGCAACGGATGACTCCGGCCGATGCCCCGGAGACGGTGGCGTGGATGACGCGCCAGTATGGCTTCGACGCTGCCGAGGTGGAGAGGTGGGTGAAGCACCTGCGCTTCAACTGGCCCATGAGTGTGAAGGCGGTGGATGCGGATGGGAAGACCTGCGGCCTATTGAATATGAGCGATTACCGCATAGAAGAGGAGACGGAAGCCATCTTTGCCGAGCAGCCCGAACGACTGGCGCGTCTGAACGCCTTGAAGTATATCGCCGTATTCTCCTTTATCGTGGCCGAACCCTACCGCGGCACAAGGCTGAACTACGACATGATTATGCACCTGTGGCCAGACCTGCAGGCTTACGACTTCGTCTTCATCCCCGTGATGCACCACCTGAAGACCCACAGCTACTGGAAGCGGTGGGGCGCGGTAGAGTTCTTCCGGGACAAGATGTCGGTCTATTACCTGCTGCCTCTTAGCCCGGCGGCCAAGCTGGAGGCACAGACGCTGTAAAGGCCGGGTGCGTTTCTTGAAGGGTGACCTCTATAAATTGCCCCAGAGGGGCAGACTCTCAGCGGCCCCGCACTCAAGGATTGCTTCGTACAGGTTGCTTGATTGTCTGATTGTTTGATTGTTTTAGTATATTACTGCGTCAGCACTCAAGCATTAACACATTCAATCAATAATCCCGATGTCCATGTATGTTCATGCGTAAGGTAACCTCAGGAGGGTGTCTTTTTGAAGATTTCCTTATTGCCCACTTTTTTCTCTTCAATCCAATAATTCTTCGTATTTTTGCAATCACTTTCGATGCAAGGGAAGAGAATTTATCCCGACGCGCAAAAAGGTTGCACTTCGATGTTGTAATTTTGCAGCCGAAAAAACAGTATAATATGCCCGCTAATAAGAACGCCGTAACAAGATATTACATACTTGACAAGCTGTTGGCCAACCGCTATCACAACTACTCCACCGAGGAGTTGCGTCAGCTTGTCAACGAGGAGCTGGAGGAACTGGGACAGGAGCCTGTGAGCCTCCGCACCATTCAGGGCGACCTGCATTATCTGGAATATGAAGGGCCGTTCCTTGCTGAGATTGAGCATTACCAGATTGATGTTCCAAGTCAGAGGAACCCTTACAAGACTGTCAAGAAGACCTGCCACCGCTATGCCGACCCCTCTTACTCCATCTTCAAGAAGGAGATGACGGAAGATGAGAAGTATCTGCTCGCTGAGGCATTGTCGTTGCTGGGTCAGTTCGACGGGCTGCCCAATCTGGAGGGCTTGGAAGCATTGAGAAAGAGTTTGAACATGAAGACCGACCGGCAGATAATCTCCTTCACAAAGAACCCGTCGGAGAATTCCACATTGCTTGGTGAGCTCTTTACGGCCATATCGCAGCGGCAGGTGGTGGAACTTCACTATCACCGTTTTGACACTCCCGACGAGGAGCGGACGGTGACATTACATCCCTATATGCTCAAGGAATACAACCGCCGGTGGTATATTATCGCTGCAGCGGAGGAGGGTGGGAAGTTGCTGAACTTTGCCCTCGACCGCATCGACAAAGTGGTGCCGTTGCCGTCGCATGGATATGTACCGTATGATGGCGACTTGAACGAACGCTTTGAAGACATCGTCGGGGTGACGCTCAACGAGGGCTATCCGCTGCAGACCATTGTCTTCTGGGTCAGCAACCACTCTAAAGACTATGTCGTCACCAAGCCCATCCACGAGTCGCAGCGCAACATCCGAGGAGAGCGGGAGAAAAAGCTCCACGAGAAGTACCCCATGCTATGCGAGGGACGTTTCTTCTCCATTGATTGCATCGAGAACTATGAGTTGACCCGCGAACTGACCTCATTCGGCAAAGACTTGATAGTCCTCTCCCCGCAGAATATTGTAGAACAAGTGCAGCAAAGGATTATAGAGATGCAAGACGAATACGCTGCTGTTTTCAAAAAAGATAAGAGCCGCTGAGACAGTTATGACTGATCTGAAAATAATTTCGTATTTTTGCAGAGAGAAAGAATGACAAAGGTTTAGGTTTCCAAGAAAAGAAATGATTAATACACACGATATAAAGATACTGCAGCTGCAGCAAGAAGGTCAGTAGTTTGATCGAAAGAGCTTCCGCATTGATGCCAAGACTTTGGCAGTGTTAGTAGTGGCTTTTGCCAATGCAGATGGCGGTGATGTGGTGATAGGCATTGAAGATGATGGCAGAATCACTGGCATCAATGGTAATGATGACCACCTAAACGAGTTGCTGCGTGTGCCCTTCGATTTCTGTTTGCCATCTGTGCCTGTAGAGGTGCATTTTGTGGATTGTATCGATGAAGACGGGAATGCAAATAGGGTGCTGGTGATGCATGTGGAACCTAGCATGCGAGTGCATGCCAATCAGGCCGATGATGCTTTCTATCGTGTGGGCGACAAGTCGAAGAAGTTGAACTTCGAGATGCGCATGCAGCTGTTCTATGCCAAGGGTGGCCGCTATTATGAAGATGAACCCGTATATGGTGCGACCATTGATGACATCGACCTCGACTATGTTGCTCAGCATTGCAAGAAGATTGGCTACGTGAAGGATGCAGAGACCTATCTACGTTCTAACAAAGGGTAACGACAGTAAACGGAGTGGACAAAGTGTCGGGTGCAGCCATATTGCTGTTTGGCAAAGATCCTCAGAAGTTCTTCCAACGGGCACGTATCCGAATAGTACGCTATTTGGGCGACGAAGAACGCTTTGGTCGTGAGATGAATGTGGTGAAAGATGTATCGTTCGAGGGTCGTATCTTGGAGATGACACAAAAGGCAATCGCCTTTGTTGAAACACAAATCAAGGAGTACACCTTTTGGGGCGAAGATGCTCGCTTTGTCACCATACCGCAATATCCCCCATTCTGCTGGACGGAATTGATAGTGAATGCTGTTGCTCATCGCGACTACAGCATCTTGGGTACCGACATCATGGTGAAGATATTCGACAATCACTATGTGGTGGAAAGCCCGGGAATCTTGCCTGGCATGGTGCGCATTGACAATATCCGACAGATGCATTTCTCGCGTAATCCCAAGATAGTCGAGTTTATGCGAGAATATAAACTGGTCAAAGAGTTCGGCGAGGGTGTTGACCGTATGTTCCGCGAGATGGCCGAAGTCGGCAACCCTGCCCCCGAATACAAGCAAGTGGAGTTTATGGTCAAGGTTCGACTGAATTCTTCATGGAGAGAAGAGGATACAAATGATATAAAGGGAGGTAAAAAACAAGGGGGTGATCAAAAAAAGGAGAAACGGCCAGAAAATGTCCTAGAAAATACACTCAAAAAAGAAGTGCAATTAACAGAAAGGCAGGATAAAATAATTAAAAGGATGAAAGAGACAGGCAAGATGAATGCCCTAGAAAATGTCCTAGAAAATGTCCTAGAAAGCTCCGTTTCATTGGCCTCCTATTTGGGTGTAAATGAAAGAACCATTCGACGAGACTTGCAGTTCCTTCAGAATCAAGGCATCATCCGCCGTGTGGGACCTGATAAGGGTGGACATTGGGAGGTGATAGTGCAAGGAGAAAGAGGTGAGAAACAATAAAAGCAAATGAATGACTTGACAAGTTTAATGAAACTAGAACAGAGAGAATAGAAAACACTGAAAAAAGACAGAAATACCACTGCGCAAGAAGAGTGCACCTCTATAATGTAAAAAATAAGGAAGTTTCAGCAGTGAAAAATGGTAAAATAGGAAGTCTGATGAAGTTTTTTGTGCTAATAAGGAATTATTTCGTATCTTTGCAACTGCTTTTGAAAGGATGGATAGACGAGTTTAATGAAAACGGAATAGAGAGAATAGAAAACACTGAAAAATAGATAGAAAAACCACCGCGCAAAAAGATTGCGCTGCATGAGTGTAATTTTGCAGCCAAAAACGAAACAGAAAAACCACAGAAAGATGAAGAATACAAACCCTATTTTTAGCCTGAAAAACTTCCGTTCATTTGGTGAAGAAGGTGCAGATTTTGAGTTAGCCCCTATCACCGTGCTGACAGGGTGCAATAGTGCTGGAAAGAGTTCACTAGTGAAGGCATTGATGCTATTATCAAAAGAGACTTTTGTTAAAGGATCCAGTAAAGTAATTACTTGCGATGATTCGGATGAAGGTTTCCATCGGTGCACTGCTGGTGCAACTGTGGAAAGGAAAAGGCCTTCGAGAGATTTGAAAGTGTTATCTAAAGAATTTGGACTCGGACGCTATGATAAGGTGCTAAATAAAAATGCTACAGATGGGACAATTGTTATGTCATACAAAGTATGGTCTTATTATCTTCAGGAAAATGTTATTGTTAAGCGTTTTTATAAAGCAGTTAATGGAATATTGAATGATGGAGGGTTAAACGAATGCTCCATTGAGAAAAATGATGGGATAACTTTATACAAGTATTTTTGGGATAACGAGAGAATTAGTTTTTATGATCCAGAAATGGGAGCTATAGAATACCCCAAAGGGTGGGTAGAAGTAGGGGATATAAATGCAGTTATAGAAAAGTGCAATAAATATATTGACTTTTGCTCATTCATCAGTTGCCAAGATACTCAAAAGTTTTATTCTAAATGGTATTCTAAATTTGGTTCCTCAAATAAAACAGATAAGACTCATAAACAGAGGGCGGAAAATATGCTTAGTTTGGTGAACAAAAGGATGGAAGAAATAAAGAATCGGTGGGGTGATGAAATTGATGAATATCGGTTATCAAAAGATTGGGAACTAACATATTCACCTACTGAAGTATTTGTGGATGCTGAAAAAAGTAAGCAACTGAATGAAGATATGTTGAGTGGAGAAGGAAGGATTTTAAGATACCAGAATAATGTCTTTCATAGGATAGTTAATGAGAGTGTGGTTCCCTGGTTTATCAAGATGGGTTCTATTAATTCATATTTTAGCGTCTAACACTGGCAGAACCCTTAAACCAGCGTGTCCGCACTGTTATTTTGACGGTGCAAAGTTACAAAATGTTTTTGATATGGCAATCTTTTTGGTTCTTCCGAAAAATGCGTAGGTGACATACGAAAAAAGGGTTCATCAACGTTTTGGTAATGAATAAAAAAAACATAAAAAGATGAACCCAAGCGATATGTACCATTTGATGGGCATCAGGGAGCAGGAGTGCACCTGTGCCGAGTACAGCGGATCTGTAGCCGTACTGTATGTGA
>JAFWOP010000017.1 GCA_017545365.1 Bacteroidales bacterium | reverse complement strand
TTTGATAAAAGACTGATTTTTTAACAGCATCGAAGATGCTGAATTTCAATAACCCCACACAAGGAACGCAGTGTGGGGTCAACGAAAACCCTACTACTCAGCGTCCCGGAGGGACGCGACAATGGGAAAGATTGGAAAAAATCAGTCGTACTTTATACTAGAGCGAACTTTTTTTTGCATTGGGAATAATAAAAACAATATTGTGGCGTTAGATTATAATTAATATGCGCAAGGTAATACTTTTCATAACGGCGGTTCTTGTGTCCGTGCCGCACCTGTCGGCGCAGGACAAACAGCTGATGGCTGACTATCAGTCTCAGCTGATGAGTGTCTTCGAAGAGGTGTACAATGCCCCCACCGACAACCAACGCTATCATGCCAACGAGACGGCCCTGCAGCTTCTTACCGAGGCTCTGGCCGAGGCGGGCTCATTCCGCTGGCAGTGGGACTTCGACTACAAAATATCGGTCCTGACCGCACCCGACAAGAAGTTCCGCATCTTCACCTGGCCCGTGGTCAACGATGCCGGAGAGTACGAGTGTTTCGGCGTGGTTCAGGCACTGAACGAAAAGACTGGCCAGTACGATGTGTACCTCCTTAGTGACAGGTCTGAGGACATCGTCAATCGGCAGGAGTCGATGCTGACGCACGACAACTGGTACGGAGCCGTCTATCAGGAGCTCGTTACCACCAGCTATGAAGGGAAGAACTACTACACCCTCCTGGGTTGGAGCGGGGTGGACAACCTCACCCAGCGACAGGTCATCGAGCCCATCTGCTTCAAGTCGGGCGGCAGCCAGCCCCAGTTCGGACAGAACCTCTTCCGCAAGGAGCGCAACCTGCGCCGCGTGGTGTTGGAATATACCGACAAGGCAATGGTCAATGTGAGGTATGAGGAGCAGTATGTGCGTACCGTCGAGCGCATCCGGGCCAAGCGCACCGGTCGGGGCTCCTCGTCACGCTACACACCTTCTCGTCGCAACCGGCGGGGGCGCGGAAGCGGACGCCGCAGCCGTGTGGTAGAGACAGCCGCACGCACCTCCGGTGCTATGCGCGAGCGGGTAGCGTCAGGCCCCACCCAGAAGGTCACCGACACCAAATACAAGATGATTATCTTTGACGAGGTGGCCCCCCAAGTACCCGGCATGGAAGGCCTTTTCCAGTATTATGTGCCCTCGGGTGTGGAGCTGGCATACGTCTTTGTCGACGGAAAGTGGGAATTGCGACAAGGCGCACAAGGACGTGTCAACGACAAGAAACTGAATAAGGACTTCGACAAACCCATCGAGAAGGCGGCCCCCAGCTACCAAGTGAATAATGATTAAGGTTCTAATGCAATATATGACTGATTTTCAACAGCCTCGAGGAGGCTGATTCTCAATAACCCCATACAAACAGAAATGAGGTCGCGGACAAAGGGAGCAGCCCTATTTCGGTGCAGTGTGGGGTGGGTAAAATGCATACTGCTTAGCGTCTCGGAGTGAAGAAAATCCAGTAGACTTTCGATAGCTGAGCATCGCGAAAGCGGAGAAATCAACGATCTCAACCCAATATGGGGGAAGTCAGTCATACTTTACACTAGAGCGATGATTAAAGGGGTGAAAAGTATTGATGGCGTTAATGCGTAAATGTGTGACTTATCGAATTGCGAAATAACGAATTGACGAATTCGGAAAATGACAGGTGTTATTTTAGAAAATATCAATAGCATAGAAGACCTGCGGGCTCTGCCGGTTCAAGACTTGGAACAGCTGGCCTTAGAGCTGCGGCATTATATCATTGGCACCCTCTCGCAGCATCCGGGGCATCTGGCCTCCAGCCTTGGCACAGTGGAGCTCACCCTCGCTCTCCACTATGTCTTCAATACCCCCGACGACAAGCTGGTGTGGGACGTGGGTCATCAAGCCTACTCCCATAAAATCATCACCGGCCGTCGCGACCTCTTCCCCACCATCCGCACCTACGGCGGCATCAGCGGCTTCCCCAAGAGGGAGGAGTCACCCTTCGACGCCTTCGGCACGGGGCACAGCTCCACCTCCATCAGTGCCGTCCTGGGGATGGCGGTGGCCTCCTCGCTGCAGGGCAACCATACGAGACAGCATATTGCCGTCATCGGCGATGGCGCTATGACCGGCGGTGAAGCCTTCGAGGCCCTCAACTGTGCGGGTGCCTCCAAGGCCAACATGCTGGTGGTGCTCAACGACAACGGCATCAGTATCGACAAGGCCGTCGGCGGCCTGAGCCACTACCTCACCCGCATCACCACCTCCCGCCGCTACAACCGCATCAAAGACACCCTCTGGCGCAAGCTGGACGGCGACACCGCCCAACCCGCATCGCGCAAGGCCAAGTCACTGGGCTTCTTCCAACGGGCCACCTTCTTGGCCAAGACAGCCGCGCTGGGAGCCCCCAACCTCTTCGAGTCGTTGGGTTTCCGCTATTTCGGCCCCATCGACGGACACAACGTCGTCGACCTCGTCGAAGTTCTCACACAACTCAAGGAAATCAAGGGTCCCAAGCTCCTGCACATCGTCACCAAGAAAGGCAAAGGGCTGAAGACCGCCGAGCGCAACCCCGTCACCTACCATGCCCCAGGCCTCTTCAATGCCGAGACAGGCGCGCAGATAAAAGGCTCCTCCAATGGCAAGCCCCTGAAATACCAAGACATCTTCGGCTACACTATCATCGAGCTGGCCGAGCGTAACCCCAAGATAGTCGGCATCACCCCCGCCATGCCCACCGGCTGTTCGCTCAACCTGATGATGGAACGGATGCCCAAGCGGGCATTCGACGTAGGCATCGCCGAGCAGCACGCCGTCACCTTCTCAGCAGGCCTTGCGGCACAAGGCATGCTCCCCTTCTGCAACATCTACTCCTCCTTCATGCAGCGGGCCTACGACCAGGTGATACACGACGTGGCCCTGCAGCGTCTGCCCGTGGTCATGTGTCTCGACCGTGCCGGACTCGTCGGCGACGACGGTCCCACACACCATGGGGCATTCGACCTCGCCTATTTGCGCCCTATCCCCAATCTCACCATCTGCGCCCCTATGGACGAACACGAGCTGCGCAACATGATGTACACCGCCCAGCTGCCCGACCAAGGCGCGGTGGCGATACGCTATCCCCGCGGCCTCAGCATCCATCCCGACTGGAAGAGCCCATTCGTCAAGTTGGAGGTAGGCAAGGCGCGCTGTATGCACGAAGGCAGCGATGTGGCGATACTCTCTATCGGTCATGTGGGCAATGCGGCCCTTGAGGCTGCCCACCAACTAGAAGGGGAGGGGTTGAGCGTGGCGCATTACGACATGCGCTACCTCAAGCCGCTTGACACTGCACTCCTCGACAGCCTCGTTGAGCGTGGCTTCCGCCGCATTGTCACCGTGGAAGACGGCGTGAAAAAAGGTGGTTTGGGTAGTGCCGTACTCGAATATTATGCAGCCCAAGGCCACACCATGCCTGTCACCATCCTCGGATTACCCGACCATTTTGTCACCCACGGCCCCGTACCCCAGCTCCACAAAGACTGCGGGATAGACACGGAAAGTATCATTGCGGTGTGCAAAGGTGTGCGAATCGGGCTATCGGATTAATGGCTTAACGTGGTAACGAATTAGATTGGTCATTCCACTTTCCATTCCTTGATAGTCCATGTGTCAATGTCGAATGAGACACCTACTTTGACGATATCGCGCCTGTCGGTGGCAAATTGCTCGGCGTATTTGTTTTCGTTGATTTGTGCCAGTGCGGCATCGGTGGTGTCGTTCACTTTGAATTCAAACACGTAGATGGCTTTGTCGGCAAGGACAATCATGTCGGTGCGGCCAGTGCGGCATTTCACTTGCGTCTGCACATATACGTTGAGCATGGAGAGGATGAGGTAGAAGGTGCATTCGTAGAAGCCCTCTTTTGTGGCGGCATCCTTTAGCTTTTCCTTGAAGCCTTCGACGTAGGGCACTCCGGCAAGGAAGGCCTTGAGTTCGTTCATGGCGAGGTCGACGTTGCCCTCTTCGAGAGCGTCCCACATCTTGTAGGCACAGCCAAGTTTCACCGAGTCGCTAGTCAGTCCGCTATATACTGGCAACAACCCCTCGGTGAAGCCGATGCGGACTTCTTTGTTGGGGATTTGAAGGCTGTAGGCCTTCAAGCGGGGCTTGTATTCCTTGATGGTGAGATAGCCGGCTTGATAGAGTAGTGGCAGGGCATCGGTGAGGTTTTCGGTGGGACGGTAGAATGCGGCCTCAGAAGCCACAATCTCGTCCATCTTGGTGATGTCGGTCTTGAACCGCTTCATCTGTTGGAAGAGGAAGGTAGGAGTGCCACTTTCGAACCAGTAGTTCTTTATCTTTCGTTGGAGGAAACAGTTCATCAGGCTGTATGGGTTGTACACTTCTTCGGAGTTCTCCGAGAAGTGGTAGCCGTCGTATTGTTTTTTCAGCCTTTCGTGCATCTCATCGAAAGTACACTCGTACTCTTCTGCCAGTAGGGCGATGTCCTCGCTCATCTCGGTGGTCAGTTCTTTCTCTGTGATGCCGCAGATGGTGGCGAATGCGGGGTCCATCGAGACGTTCAAGATGTTGTTGAGGGTGGAGAAGATGCTGAGTTGGCTGAACCGAGTAATGCCCGTGAGGAAGCAGAACTGAACCATCCGCTCGCAGGCCTTCAACGGCTGGTAGAATTCCTGCATCACTTTGCGCATTCCCTCCAGTTGCTCCTTCTCGTGCAGCACTTCGAGCAGCGGGGCATCGTATTCGTCAATAATCAGAATGACATTTGTTCCACTCTGTTTATTTGCACGAGTGATGGTACCTTGTAATTGTGCACCAGGTGTTTTCTCCTCAGGATCTCTGCCATACTGTTCAAAGTAAGGTTTGATTAAAAGGGAAAGACGTTGTTGCAGCATTTGGGGGGAGTCCTGTCCTTTGGCGGTGCTCAAATCCAAGTGAATGACGGGGTATTTCTTCCATTCCGACTCAAAGTCCATTATCTTCAAGCCTTCGAACAGCTCTCGGTCGCCCCGGAAATAGGAGCAAAGGGTAGTGGATAGGAGCGATTTGCCAAACCTGCGTGGGCGGCTGAGGAAAACATACTTGGCCGTATGAGCCAATTTATATACCAAGTCTGTTTTATCAACATAGATATAACTATCTTTGATGATGTTTTCAAAGGTTTGAATACCAACAGGATATTTGCGACGATTGATTTCCATGATGCAATAATTATGTCAACTTGAGTCAGCCTCTTTCGAAATGCAAAATTACACATTTTTACGCATACGGCGAAATATTTGCGATTTTTTCTTCACTGATTCAAAAAATCTTCGTAATCTTGCAACCGCTTTTGAGAGATTGGTTCGCTGTGCCTTCGCGTGTGAGGGCGAACAATTACCAAACTTAAGCATACTTCTCTGTGGCGGCATCCCGGTTCGCGCGATGTCCTTTTGACATGAGAATCTTAAATAATGCGAAGTGGGTGCAACTTTTTTTGTGTATGTCAAATAATGTTCGTATTTTTGTATTTTCAAGTGGGTGAATAGTGGGCTGAGTATTAGCTAGTTTTAAAGGGATAATTATAAATACAATAGTAAAAAATAAAAATCTTACACAAAATGACACCTTCGCACATTGAACACATCGGCATTGCCGTGACCAATCTTGACGAGGCTATCCGCTATTGGGAAGACGTCATGGGTCTGAAATGCTACGCTATCGAAGAAGTAACCGACCAGAAAGTGAAAACCGCCTTTTTCAAGTGCGGTGAAGTGAAAATTGAGCTGCTGGAGCCCACCTGCCCCGAAAGCACCATTGCTGCCTTCATTGAGAAAAACGGCGGCAAGGGCGGCATGCACCACATCGCCTTCTGCATGGAGGATACCGACCAGGCACTGAACGATGCCAAGGAGAAGGGCATCCGCCTCATCGACCAACAGAGCCGTGGCGGTGCCGAGGGGCTGCACATCGGCTTCCTGCATCCTAAGAGCACCCTGGGTGTCCTCACCGAGTTCTGCTGCAAATAATCTTTTGAATGTGTGAATGTGTGAATTTGTGAATCGATTAGCACATAAACGCATTAACGAACTAACACGTTAAAAAAAGAATTTCTGGGCGGAGCGAACGGCGGCTAACGCCGGGAGCGAAACCACATTCAATAACCCTAATAACTTTTCAAATATGGCATTTGAAGAAAAAATAAAAGAACTTCTCGACAAGAGAAGTGAAGCCAAAATGGGCGGTGGTCAAAAGCGCATCGACAAACAGCACGAGCAGGGCAAGCTGACTGCCCGCGAGCGTATCGCCCTCCTCCTTGACGAGGGTTCGTTCGAGGAGTTCGACATGTTTGTCACCCATCGTTGTGTCAATTTCGACATGCAGAAACAGTCGTTCTTGGGCGACGGCGTGGTCACTGGCTACGGCACCATCGACGGCCGTCCGGTCTACGTCTTCGCACAGGACTTCACCGTCTTTGCCGGTAGCTTGAGCGAGACCATGTCGCTGAAAATCTGCAAAATCATGGACCAGGCCATGAAGACGGGTGCTCCCGTTATCGGCCTCAACGACTCGGGCGGAGCGCGTATTCAGGAAGGCTGTAACTCGCTGGCTGGCTACGCTCAGATTTTCGAGCGCAACATCCTGGCCAGCGGCGTAGTGCCCCAAATCAGCGCCATCTTCGGCCCCTGCGCCGGTGGTGCTGTCTACAGCCCCGCACTCACCGACTTCATCATGATGACCAAAGAGAACAGCTACATGTTCCTCACCGGCCCCAAGGTGGTGAAGACCGTCACGGGCGAAGATGTCACCGTTGACAAACTGGGCGGTGCCATGGTGCATGCCACCAAGAGCGGCGTGGCCCATTTCGTGGGTGAAACGGAAGAGGACACCCTGGCCCTGATCCGCAATCTGGTGGGTTATCTGCCATCGAACAACTTCGAAGAGGCTCCCTTCGTCCCCTCCAACGACCCCATCGACCGTCTGGAGGACAGCCTCAACAGCATCATCCCCGAGAATCCCAACGCCCCTTACGATGTGAAGGATATCATCCATGCCATCGTCGACGACGGCAAATTCCTTGAGGTGCATGAGAAATTCGCACCCAACCTGGTGGTAGGCTTTGCCCGCTTCGGCGGCGTGAGTGTCGGCGTGGTGGCCAACCAGCCTAAGGCCATGGCCGGCGTGCTCGACTGCAACGCTTCGCGCAAGGGCGGCCGCTTCGTGCGCTTCTGCGACGCCTTCAACATCCCCATCGTCACCCTCGTCGACGTCCCCGGTTTCCTCCCCGGCACGGGCCAGGAATACAATGGCGTCATCGTGCATGGGGCCAAGATGCTCTTCGCCTACGGCGAGGCCACGGTGCCCAAGGTCACCGTCACCCTCCGCAAGAGCTACGGCGGCGCACATATCGTGATGAGCTGCAAACAGCTCCGCGGCGACATCAACTACGCATGGCCCACGGCACAGATTGCCGTCATGGGTGCCAGCGGCGCCACCGAGGTGCTTTATGGCCGTCAGCTGAAGGAAATCACCGACCCCGAGGAGAAAGCCAAGTTCATCGCACAGAAAGAAAAGGAATACAACGACCAGTTTGCCAACCCCTACAATGCGGCCAAGTATGGCTACATCGACGACGTTATCGAGCCGCGCAACACCCGCTTCCGCGTCATCCGCGCCCTGCAGGTGCTTGCCACCAAGAAGGATAACCTGCCGATGAAGAAACATTGCAACATCCCGTTGTAGTCGTTGACAAAAAGAGTTGTATAGTATATTTATTCATTATTAACCAGGGGTTCTTCACCCCACAAAACAACACACAACAAAATGAAGAAAGTTTTCTTAACTGCTATCGTCGCTGCCGCTTTTGCTTTCGGTATGTCCGCTTGCAACAACAATGCCCCCGCTGAACAGGCCACCGATACCACCGAGGTCTGCTGCGAGCATGAGCATGAGTGCTGCCACCACCAGTGCAACTGCGAGGACACCACCTGCGCTGCCACCCAATGTGCGAACTGCACCAATGAGAATTGCTGCTGCAAGCTCCACGCTGGCGACACCGCTTGCTGCAAGGGCAATCACGAAGGTTGCGAAGGCAAGCACGAGTGCTGCAAAGGCAACCACGAAGGCTGCAAAGGCAACCACGAAGGCTGCAAGGGCAACCACGAAGGCTGCAAGAAAGAGTGCGCAGAGAAGAAATAAGCACTAAGGGAATGTAGAAAGTAGAATGTAGAGTGCCTCAAGCCATTCCGGTGGCGACACTCTACAGTCTACGGCCTACAGCCAAGAAGAAACGCTACATTTTGATTGTTTAATCCGATTACAAGAAAATGAAATATCATATCAAACCCATAGTCACATTCCTTGTCGGCTTCCTACTGGTGGCGGGCACGGCAGTGGCGCGTCCTACCAGGCACCACCAGCCTCCCCAGCCGTCCCCCGACATGGAAATGATTGAGCACGGCCCGATGCACCATCATCACGATGCCGATATGCCGCTCAGCCTCCTTCCGGTGAAAGCGTGCTATGTGCCTGCCATGAAGGCGTATGTGCTGGTCGACAGCATCGACTGCGCAGTAGACCTCCTGGTGCGCGAAGACGGCGGGGTGCGCCGCGTTGGCCGTTTTGTCACTGATGTCTTCAAAGGCCGCCACGACCTCAAGAACATCCTGCGCCCGGTGTCGGTGTCGGTGCTAGGCGACAAGATGCTTGTGCTGGCCTCTTCACAGAAAGACTCATCCTACCTGGCATTCGTCAGCATGTGTCCCGGCCAGTGCGAAAGCGGCGAGGGCGAGGTGGACAGCCTCCGCGCCGTATCGGTCGTCGGCTTCCCCCATGTCTCCTATGCCTTCCATTTCAATGTGGAAGACGGCGAGATTGTCGTCGTCGGCAAAAATCCCGTGGGCTACGACCTCAGCTTTGTCGACATCGCCGGCGGCATCGAGAACGCCAATACTGTCGGCACATTCCACTACCATGTGCCCAAGCAGTCGGAGCGCATCCAGGCCTCCGACCCCCACGGTGCTGGTCTGGCCATGGTGGCCATTGCCGTAGTGTTCTTTGCCCTGATTTGCATCTGCTTCATCATGAAGGGCTACGGCGCCGCCATCATGAAGGTGCAGGACCGCAAGAGCAAAAAGGCTGCCGCCAAGGGCGAGGCCGTCGCACCTGCCAAGAGCAAAGATGTGGCCGGTGAGGTGTATGCCGCCATTGCCGCCGCCATCTATGCCTACGATGCCGACCTGCACGACGAGGAGGAAACCGTCATCACCATCCAGAAGGTGGAGCGTGCATGGACCCCATGGAATGCCAAATTCTACAATATGAATCAATATTTCTCAGCGAGAAAATAACAAGCAATAGAACTATGAAAAATTTCAAATTCAAAATAAATGGCACTGACTACAACGTCGACATCAACGAGGTTGAAGGTCAGGAAATCAAACTGGATGTCAACGGCACCCCCTACGTCGTCACTGTCGACAAGGAGATGCGTACACAGAAACCCCGCACCACCATCGTCAGCAACAGCCCGGCCCCCCGTGTGGCCGCTGCCGCAGGCGACGTGCAGCGTGCCTCGGCCCCCAACCCCAACAGCGCGGCTGGCGGCACCAAGGTCACTACCCCGCTCCCCGGCACCATCCTCGACGTCTTCGTCAATGTGGGTGATACAGTCAAGGCCGGCCAGCGCGTCGTACTCCTCGAAGCCATGAAGATGGAAAACAACATCGAGGCCGATACCGACGGCACCGTCACCTCGGTCAACGTCCGCAAGGGCGACAGCGTCCTCGAAGGCGACACCCTCATCGTCATCAGTTAATAACCCAGTCAAACCTTAATAACTAGAATAAAATGTTCAGCTTATTAGCAACAGGTGGTTTCATGGACTTCATGTCGACCCAGATGATGCAGTTTCTGCAGTACACGGGTTTCGCCAACGTCACATGGGGCCACATCATCATGATTCTTTTCGGCTTGACATTCATCTTCCTGGGTATCAAGTTCGAATTTGAGCCGCTGCTCCTTGTCCCGATAGGATTCGGTATGCTGGTGGGCAACATCCCTTTTTATCCAGGTCTGAAAATCGGCATCTATGAGACAGGCTCCGTGTTGAACATCCTCTATCACGGCGTGCAGAACGGCTGGTACCCGCCGCTCATATTCCTGGGCATCGGGGCCATGACCGACTTCTCTGCCCTGCTCTCCAACCCCAAGCTGTTCCTCATCGGTGCTGCCGCGCAGGTGGGTATCTTTGCCGCCTATGCCGGAGCCTTGGCCTTGGGCTTCGCCCCCAACGAGGCCGGAGCCATCGGCATCATCGGTGGTGCCGACGGTCCCACGGCCATCTTCCTCTCCAGCCAGTTGGCTCCTGACCTGATGGGAGCCATCGCTGTCTCGGCCTACTCGTATATGGCCCTCGTCCCCGTCATCCAGCCGCCCATCATGCGGCTGATGACCACCGACAAGGAACGCCGTATCCGCATGAAACCGCCGCGCCAGGTGTCCAAGCTGGAGAAGATTACCTTCCCCATCGTCGGCCTCCTCTTCTGCGCCTTCATCGTGCCGAGCGGTCTGCCGCTGCTGGGTATGCTCTTCTTCGGCAACCTGCTGAAAGAGTGTGGCGTCACCAAGCGTCTGAGCGAAGTGGCCAGCAACGCCATCGTCAACATCTGCACCCTTCTCATCGGTATCACCGTCGGTGCCTCTACCCAGGCCACCACGTTCCTCACCGGCCGTTCGGTGCTCATCTTCTGCCTTGGTGCCTTCTCATTCGTTGTCGCCACCTTCTTCGGTGTCCTGTTCGTGAAGATTTTCAACCTCTTCCTCAAGGAGGGCAACAAAATCAACCCCCTCATCGGCAACTCCGGCGTCAGCGCAGTGCCCGATGCCGCCCGTGTGTCGAACAACGTGGGTCTCGAATACGACAAGACCAACTACCTCCTCCAGCACGCCATGGGCCCCAATGTGGCTGGCGTGGTGGGCTCCGCCGTTGCGGCTGGTATCCTCCTCGCATTCCTGCACTAATCGCACGAATCATACCTACAAAAGGGTGCTTCCTATCGGGGGCACCCTTTCTGTTTCACCCCGCCACCGTGCTTTATCTTCTGCTTTCCTTCGTTCTCCCCACCCATCTCTTTCGCTTTTCTCTCTGCTTCAGAAATAGTGTAGGGGCGAAATAGAGACGGAATAGGGTGGATGTGTAAAATATGTGGTTGAGCTGTAGCGTTTTTGCTTATAGACGCCACGGTGGGCACCCTTTGCTTTTGTTGAGGGGACGACACAATTTTTTCGTTCTTTTTGCGTTTACATAGTATCAAACACAATGCAGAATGTCTCAAAAAGGCTTAAAGTATAGATTGCTGAGGCTGGTGAACATGTCCGACGACCTCGACCGCGAAGGAGCTGCGGCCAATATCCGCAGCGGCATCCGTTTTCAGGGGGCTAATGTGTTTATCCTGGCCTGTGCCATTGTGATAGCATCGGTGGGTCTGAATGTCAATTCTATCCCTGTTATCATCGGTGCCATGCTTATCTCGCCTGTGATGGCCCCCATTTTGGGCTTTGGTTTCGGGCTTGCTATTCAGGACAACCGTTTGGTGAGGTCGTCGCTGAAGAATTATTTCGTCATGGTGGTGATAAGCATAGGGGCATCGTTGGTTTATTTTCTGCTGTCGCCCTTGCGATTGGAAAATCCAACCGAGCTGTTGGCCAGGACCAATCCGACGATATATGATGTGCTTATCGCCCTCTTTGGTGGTTTTGCCGGCATCCTGGAGCAGTCGCGCAAGAAGAAAGGCACGGTCATCAGCGGGGTGGCCATCGCCACGGCCCTGATGCCGCCATTGTGTACTGTCGGTTATGGTTTGTCGTTGTTCAATGTCCAGTATATCTTTGGCGCCCTTTATCTTTTCCTCATTAATAGTGTATTTATAGCATTGGCCACATTCCTCACAGTCAAATATCTAAAGTACCCGGTGGTGGCAGAGAGCGACGCCCGCCGACGATTGTCTAAACGGTCGGTCACAATAGTGTTGCTTGTGGTTATTGTGCCCAGCATCTTTTCCGCAGTGCAAATTGTGCGTGAGAGCAACTTTAACCGCCATGTGCAGCAGCTGGTTATGGACAATAGGACTATCGGGCGCACCTTCATATATGACTATAAGACCCATTATTCTGCCAAGCATGCCACGGTGGAACTCTTCGTGGCGGGTTCGGTCCCCACGGAGCAGGAGATGGAAAGTTTCTACAACAAGGCCGAGGATTACGGTATCTTCCGCAACCAGATTATCATTAACGACAACAATCTGGCCGCCAGTTTGTCCGAGTTGGAAACGGGTCTTGTCAAGGACTTTGTAAAGAGCAGCGAAGAACGGCAGGCAGCCTTGGCCGATTCGGTAAGGCGGCTGTCCGACACGCTGGCCGCTTTCCGTTCGCACGACGACTTGAACGATGCGGTGGCGCGCGAAATCATGGTGCAGTACCCGTCGGTGAGCCGTGTGCTGTTGGGCAATGCCCGCATGCTCTCGTCAGATGCCAATGCCCAGTCGGGCAACCAGTACACCGTTCTGCTGGAGGCCGCCACGCCTCTTTCTCAGGCCGAAATAGAGCGGCTAAAGGCTTGGCTCCGCGTGCGGCTGGGCAGGGAGCAGGTGGTTATCATCCAGTCCGCCGCGAGTTACCAATAGCCACAACTGAATTTGTCCGACCATGCCGAAACGATTATACCTGATGCTTCTCCCCATGTTGCTGGCCTTTACGGCCTCCCATGCGCAGATACCTTACAGTTGTGAGGTGCATTTCATTGTGGAGGACACGGTGCTGCTCCCCGGCATCGCGCCTGAGTTGGATTCGGTACGCTATCATTTGAGGGCGACCGCAGGGGCCGACAGTTTGTTCTGGTATCCTTCCTCGCTCTTCCCCGACAGCACCGCCGAGGAGCAGTGGGTCACCCTCGGCTGTGGCGATACCGTCATGGTCAAGCTTTCAGCCTATTTTCACGACATCAATCTGTTCCACTGGCAAAAGCCGGGCTTTGTCCGCTCACATACTGGATATGACTATATCGACTCGCCCTCAGACGGCGACCTCTGCAGCCCTAGGAGCATCACTATGAACGCCAATCCACAACTGCTCTGTCCTGAGTTGACCATGCCCAACTACTCAAATTCAATGATTATCCGCACCGACACGCTACGCTGCTATGGCGACTCGGTGCCGCCCTTCTTCGATTACGACCCCACTCAAATTTCTTCAGTGGCCAACATGCTTACGCAGTCGCTGTGCCAGGTGCCTTTCGACACCGCATATAGCCCTTTCTATGTCGACACCATCATGATGTGGAACCCCATTCGCAACCACACCTTTATACTCAATACCTCCCGTTTCCGCTACTTCTACAACGGATACCACAGTGACTCATTAGCCGCGCTGCCCTCTATCGTCTATTCCATTCATATAGACGACACCGCGCATCATTTCTTTTCCATGGGACATAACATTCCGCTGCGCGACACCACGCTGGTCTTTGCATCGATAGAGCTGCCCCAGACCAATGTGCCACCAACACAAAGCAACGTCAGTACCCATCACTTCAACTTCGTCCCACGGCCACACGGTGTGGCGATATTCCGCTTTTATGAGACCCCTACAGCCTATTACAAGACGGTGCCATATCTCTGCATAAACCGTTTGGAGATGCTGGGCGAATGCTGGGCGAGCGACAGCATCCTACTCACTGGCCCCAAATGCGGCTGCTTTGTCCGCGATACCATGACACACAGCATCTGCCACTCACAGCTGCCCTACCACTGGGGGACGCTCACCTTCCTCCATCCGGGTGTCGACTCGGCCAATATCCGCTCTTTCGATTGCGACACGATGCGTTATTATATCCTCCGGCTTATCCCCGACGACACGCTCACATGGTACGACACCATTGTCGAAAACCAGCTCCCTTGGTCCTTCCGCGGCCACGCCTTCACCGCTTCGGTAATTGACACCTTGTTGCTGCAGGGTGTCTTGCCCGCATGCGACACCCTTCTCTACTACCACCTCACCGTCGTCGACAACATCTACGACACCACCCTCTACTACATCTGCCCCGACCAGCTGCCCTACACGCTGCATGGCATTACCGCTTTTGGCGACACAGTCTTCAACGTTGTCCTGCCCGGCAGCCTTGGACAGGACAGCATCGTTACCTGCCGCCTCTTCGTCATCCCCGCCAGCGACACCGCCATCTACGACACCATCATGGAAGGCCAGCTGCCTTGGGCCTTCCTCGACAGCCTTTTCACCGATACGGTAAGCAACCTGCCCTTCCTCCTTGTCAACGAGGCAGGGTGTGACAGCATCGTATACTATAACCTCTATATCTTTTGGAATGGCGATCACTGCGACAGCTCGCTCACTTTCCCCAACGTGGTCACGCCCAACGGCGACGGCATCAACGACCGTTTCGTTATCGGCGGGCTGGTGGAGAACCACTGCTTCCCCTATAATTCGCTCGTCATCGCCGACCGCACCGGCCGCATCGTCTACCGCGCCGAGAACATCAGCCGCGACGACCAGTTCTGGAACCCTGCCGAGCGCCGCATCCCTGCCGGCACTTACTTTTACCGCTTTGTAGGTCGCGGCATCCACCACGCCACCCAGCACCAGGGGTGCATAGAAGTATTGAAATGAAAACACTAGTCAACATATTCGACCCCGACGAGCCATTGGCCGCCTACCTCTTCCTGAAGCAGTACTATCAGGAGGGCGACCGGCTCCTCTTCATAGCCACCCGCGAGAACCGCCAGCTGCTGGCCCGCTATGCGGCATTGTTCCGCCTGCCCGAAGAGCATATCAACTTCGTCGCCTTCAAGCGCGACGAAGACAGCTACATCTACGAACGCATCAGCCGACGGCTCCAGTCGCGGCTGTCGCCCGAGACCGAGTACTGGGTCAACCTGGCGGGCGGCACCCGGTATCTGGCGCTGGCCGTGCAGCATGTCTTTGCACAGTTCGACGCCCGCCTCTTCTACGTGCAGACGCGTGAGAACCTCATCATCAACTCACCCTTCGACCCCAAGGCGGTGGGGAACCCCGACGACGATGCCGACACCATCGAGCCCATCCGCTACCGCATGACCATGTCGGAGTATTTCAGGCTCCACGGACTTAACCACGACCTCCATGAGCGCTCCCACCGCCCCATCCGCAGCGAGGCGGATGCCCTGCGCGTCTTCGAATGCTTCCGCACACGGCGCCTGCCCCACCGTGCCTTCGATGCCATCGAGCAGCTGCGCGTCAACTACCGTGGTATGCGCCGCCCACGGCCTATCCACGACATCACCTTTGGCGGCCCCCACCATCACAATGCCGTCCCCGGTCTGCCCGCCCTGCTCTCTGCCTTCGGCTTTGTGCCTAGCCAAAAGGAGATGCTGCAGCCCGACGAGGTGGACTACCTCACCGGCGGCTGGTTCGAGGAGTATGTCTACTATATTCTCTTGCGTCTGGTCAATCCCCAGCAGATAGCCATCGGGGTGCGCATAGCGCGGCCCGGCACCCAGCACAACAACGAGCTGGACGTGGTCTTCATCAAGGCCAACACGCTCTTTGTCGTGGAGTGCAAGACGGGTGTGGCTTCCGACCACATGTTCAATGAGATAGTCTACAAGGCCTCGGCCCTCAAGGAGTCTTTCCTAGGACCTTCCAGCCATTCTTACATTTTCACCCTCAAGAACGACTACGACCACCGCCTGCAGACGGTGGCCGCCATCATGGGCATCACCCTTTGCCCCAAGGGGACGCTGGTCAACGCCGACCTTATGGCCCGCGTGGCGGAGCAGATGCGCCGCATCACGGGCGAGCTCGACTGACCGTAGGGCCTTGTTTTTTAGCCTATCCAGCCGGTGCCTTTGCAGTGGGCGTATTTCCGTTCTATCTCGAGGAACCAGTCATAGGCAGTGCTTTCTGCCAGCAGGGGTTCCAGCGTGGGGTCTTCGCGTACACGCTCCCAGCAGCGGCTCACGAGGTGGCGGAAGCGTGAGAGATTGCGGTGGTGGTAGTTGGTGTCAGCTCCGATGAACACATGCTCCCAGTCAATTAGATGCGTGGCCGCCTGCATCAGCTGCATCAGGCTTTCCACGTGCAGTCCCAAGTCCCAGAGCTTGTCGCTGTACTCCTCCATCACCATGCTCTCGCCGCGCATCACCGCAGGCTCGTCGGTCTCCCATTCGTAGCCCTCTTTTACCCGCTGGTGGTAGTGCACCAGCTGCTTCTGGAAGTCCTTTTCCAACACCCTGAGCTGCTCCCGCCTCAGATGGGTCTGTCTGCCGTTGCTCGAAGCCATCAGGGTGCCATTGCGTTTGATTCTTTTTCTCATAGTTTTTTAGATTTTGAAATGGATAATACGTTGCTCTCGGATGCCTTTTTATGTCAAATTTCTCTCCGCTACAGGGACACACCGCCCCTGCAACGGATGCTTTTGGCATCCGGTACAGCAAGGTTTTATCAATTAAAAACTATGGGTACAAACTACTTAACGCATGGTTTCTTTTTTTATTATGTACTGCAAAGATACATATTCTTTCGCACATCACGAAAAAAAAGCTGCTGGCTTTTCCTGGTTTTGCACACCTGCCGATAGTCTTACCAGTCCTTTGGCCTTTTTGACTTCCCATTTCTTGTTGTGTCAAGTTTGTTGGTTGAAAGTCCCCAAAGGGGACGAGAGAACACAATGCAGGAATAGTAGCCCATGCACCGGTGATTACGACATGTTAAGCCCCGAAAGGGCGACAGATGTGTGAAGTACAATGTACTGTTGCCTCTTCGAGGACTTACAATGGAATGTGTTAACTTTATAGGGGGAGGTCTGGTTGTGGCCGATTGTTAATTCCTATTTTTAGAATTGTTTCAATGTATTATACCATCTCCCCATAAATGTTAGCTTCCGTACGAATCCTAATCGTTACTATTATAATCAGAATATAAATTATTCTTCAATTTTCGTACACTGGAATTTATAAGCCAAGTTCCAAATACCGCTGTTACCGCTCCCCCACATTGTCATGTTACTCTCAGTAATAGAATGAATAGTACAACTGTAGTCGAATAGGCTGCCATTAGTCATCACATAATTTGGTACAACCATATCAAGATGACGTTTGTATAGGGCGAAAGAGCCTATTCCAGACCAGGATACTGAATGGGGATTTCCATCAGAATCAATTTCTTGCCACACGCCATTTGCCTCCAATTCTCCAGACTCCTTAAACCACAATGTCCCTGTCCAAGAAAGATTAATATCGTAGAAAGGCAATTCTTGTACACTGTTCATCTGCACCCTCCATTTGCCGATAAGGAGGTTGTAGATTTCGTTGTCGTTTGAAGGCATAGAATACCCGCCATCATCTTTTGTGCAGGAACTGAATGTCCCGAACAACGCAATACAGAATAGCATTGCAAATACTTTTAATTTGTTTGTCATAGTATTGTGTTTTTTTGTTTGCACGACGAGGCTCGTCGGGGTGCCATAAAAGAAGAAAGTGGAGCCATCCATTGCGTCCCTATTTTTCCATTGAAGGGCTTCGACTCCCTGTAAAACAAAAATAAAGTTCGGTGAATTGCTCCACCATGGATGTATCGTAATAATTACGAATACGCACCACAGCAGTAATTCATCTTCTCTCTATTCCTTGTTTTACTTAGAGATATGTCGAAGTTCTCAATGGACGGAATAAGGCGAAAATGCGCTTTCTTTGCAAACCATAAACTGTCGGTTTGCATTTGCAAAAATACGCTTTTTTCTGATATGAGAATAAAAAAGAGAAAAAACTCTTCTTCATTTTATCGCGAAACGTACACTGCTATTAGGATTCGACCATTGCAGGGTAGTCGTTTTCCTAAGTTCAATTTGCATGCCTAGCTCTGTGTAAAAAATGCGGTGTGGTGCAATAATATGTGTCCAGATGCGTTATTAGGGCGATGAAAAGGCTGTCACATATCATGGTGTCACTGTCGGTGCTTCTGCTGCTGGTCTTTGGGGCTGGCGGCATAGGCTGGCAGCGTTGTTCCTGTTCGGGTAGGGTGAGCCTGCTCAGCATCGAGGACAGCGGCTGTTGTGCCCGTGGGAGCAGCTGTATGGTTGTCACGGTGTCGCCAGTATCTACCGCCGATGTGTCGCAACCTGCGCCTCAGGTGGGGGCCGTTGTGATGGATTATGCCGTGGTGTGCTATGAGTGGCCTACGGTGCAGCAACAGCCTACCCCAGCCGGTGCCGCCTGTATGCGACGTGACGGCAACTGTGGCGGGCCGCCAGGATGGCTGGCGGGCAACTGCCCTGTGATGAGGGTTTGATGATTCAATTCTTAGCAGACGGCTTCCGTGGGCAGGCTCTGCTGATGACATGGTCATGAGAAAAATAGAGAATTGTAACTTTCAAATCCTTACAGTAATGAAGAAATTTATTTTATTATGCCTGTTGCTGTGCGTGGTGCTATGTGCCGAGGCGCAGAAACAGGACACAATCCAAAAGACCACCCTCAACGAGGTGAGCGTAAGGTCGCGAGCCGAAGGGGTGTCCCGTTTGGGCGGGGCCGAGAATGGTCAGAAGATGGGTCAGGACGTCCTCTTCCGCGCCGCCTGCTGCAACTTGGGCGAGAGCTTCGTGGCCAATCCCAGCGTGGATGTGAACTACAGCGATGCCGCCGTGGGTGCCCGCCAAATCAAGCTGCTGGGACTGAGCGGCCAGTATGTGCAGATGATGATTGAGAACCTGCCCTGCTTCGCGGGAGCTACATCGCCCTACGAGCTGAACTATGTGCCGGGGGCGTGGATGAACAGCATCTCGGTGAGCAAAGGCGCTTCCAGTGTGAAAAGCGGCTTTCAGAGCATTACAGGACAGATTAATGTGGAGTATGAGAAACCCGACCGCGAGCCGGGCATTAATATCAACCTCTTTACCGACAGCCGCTTGAAGACCGAAGGCAACGTAGTTGCCAACCTGCACTTGAACCACCACCTCAGTACCGAGCTGCTGCTGCACGGCGAGAAGGCCTGGATGCACCATGACATGAACCACGACGGCTGGCACGACTCGCCCGCCATCGGCCAGTGGCACGCACAAAACCGCTGGAAATATGTGAACGGACGCTATATCTTCCATGGCGGCATAGGCCTGATGCGCGAGAAGCGCGAGGGCGGACAGATGCCGTCGGTGACCGATAACCCCTTCCGTGTGGAGCTGAATGCCAACCGCTATGAGGCGTACATGAAGCATGCCCTGCTACTGGACTATGAACACAACACCAATGTCGCACTGATGGCCACCGGCAGTCTTTATAACCTGAGAGGGGAGTTCGGGAGACGTTACTTTTCCACCAACAACAGGGACCTGTATTCCCGCCTGATGCTCGAGCACGAGTTCAACGACCACCATCAGCTTTCTGCCGGCCTCAGCCTGCTTATGCAGGGGAAGGACGAGCGGGTGTGGCCTGTGCGTGTGCCCGATTCGATACTAGGCGGCTATCTTCTGATGAATCAGCAATCCGAAGTGGTGCCGGGTGTGTATGCCGAGTACACCTATAAGCCCTCCTACCGTCTGACTGTGATGGCGGGCTTACGGGCCGACAAGAGCAGTCTGTATGGTGCTTTTGTCACCCCACGCCTTCACGTGAAATGGATGGTGAGCGACGTGGTGACGCTGCGCCTATCCACCGGCAAGGGCTACCGCTCTCCTCACGCTTGGGCCGAGAACCACTACCTGCTGGCTTCGGGCCGCACGGTCTCTGTGGCTCAAAATCTGGCCATGGAGGATGCGTGGAACAGCGGCCTCTCGGCAGCTTTTTATATCCCCCTAGGCGACCAGACCCTGAAACTGAATGCCGAATACTACTACACACATTTCTTCAACCAGCTGGTGGCGGACTATGACTCCGACCCCTCCAAGATAAACATCGCGATGCTCGACGGCCTCTCGTATTCGCACACGGCGCAAGTGGACGGCTCCATCGACTTCGACGAGGAACTAGAGCTCACGGCCGCCTTCCGCTACAACGACGTGCGCTGCACCTACGGCGGACAGCTGATGGAAAAGCCCCTCACCTCGCGCTACAAAGGGCTGTTCACCGTGGCATGGAAACCCTATATGGGCTTGCTGCAGCTGGATGTGACTCTTCAGCTGAACGGCGGCGGACGCATGCCCACCCCCTATCGGATGGAGGACGGCAGCATGTCGTGGGACGAGCGTTTCCCCGCCTATCCCCAGCTGAACGTCCAGTTCACGCGCCGCTTCCGCCACATCTCGCTGTATGTGGGTGGCGAGAATCTGACCAACTACCGCCAGCCCTTGCCCGTCATCAATGCCGCCGACCCCTGGAACCCCACCTTCGAACCTACCATGATATGGGGACCAGTGCACGGCATCATGGGCTATGCGGGTGTGCGGATGAATATATGAACAGATTAATGTAACTCGTAAATAATAAATGATATGAAACGTCTTTTGATAATTATGATGGCTTTGTTTGTAGCCATGGGAGTGTCGGCCAATACCGGTGGCGGCAAGGAGTTGCGGGTGCTGGTGGTGACCACCACGCCTGAGATGCACTGCCAAAACTGCGAAAAGAAAATCAAGGAGAACATCCGCTTCGAGCCGGGCGTGCGTAATATTGAAACCAGCCTGGAGAAACAGCAGGTCACCATTACCTATAACCCTTCGAAGACCGACGTGAAGAAACTGACGGCGGCTTTTGCCAAGATAGGCTACGAGGTGAAGGTGGTGAGCGACAAGCCCGTGGAGAAAGTAAAAGGAAAAAAATAGAAAGGACCGAAGGCAATGAATGTGATAGACAAGATTCGTGAGCGTCGTGATTTGACCATCGAGGAGCTTGAGCTGATACTCACCACCGACAACAAGGCGAGCATCGAATACCTGCGCCATGCTGCCCGCGAGGTGGCCGACAGCGTCTATGGCAACAAGATATTCATGCGCGGACTGGTGGAGCTCTCCAGCTATTGCAAGAACGACTGCCTCTATTGCGGTCTGCGGCGTAGCAACAAGGAGGCGGTGCGCTACCGGCTGACGGAGGAGGAAATCTACGAATGCTGCGAAACGGGCCATGCCCTCGGATTCCGCACTTTCGTGCTCCAAGGGGGCGAGGATGCCTGGTTCAACGATGAGCGCATGTGCCGCATCGTGGCCACCATCCGCCAACGCTATCCCGACTGCGCCATCACCCTGTCGTTGGGCGAGCGCAGCCGCGAAAGCTACCAGGCCTTGTATGATGCCGGTGCCAACCGCTACCTTCTAAGGCACGAGACCGCCGATCCCGAACACTATGCCAAGCTGCACCCCGCCGAGATGTCGTGGCAGCACCGCATGGACTGCCTTCAGGCGTTGAAGGAGATAGGCTATCAGGTAGGTTGTGGATTCATGGTGGGGTCACCCTACCAGACGGTCGACACCCTCTATGCCGACCTCCAGCTTATCCGCTCCTTCCAGCCTCAGATGGTGGGCATAGGTCCCTTCGTCTCCACCCACAACACTCCCTTCGAAGGCTTCCCCAACGGCAAGGTGGAGACCACCCTGCGCCTGCTGGCGCTGATACGGCTCTTGCACCCCCATGTGCTCCTGCCCGCCACCACAGCCCTCGGCACCCTCCATCCCAAGGGGCGCGAGCTGGGCATCCAGTTCGGTGCCAACGTCATCATGCCCAACCTTTCCCCACGCACCCACCGCAAAGACTACGCCATCTACGACAACAAGATATGCACCGGCGAGGAGGCTGCCGAATGCCGCGCCTGCACCGAGCAGCGCATCCGCAAGATTGGATTCGAAAGCACCGTCGACCGCGGCGACTACAAGGAGTAAACATTATTGACGACAACTGCCGTTTCGCACCTATCGTACAAAAGTATCTACAGCAGTTGTCGTTCAATCTCCTCAAAAGGCAATTTCGCTCCTTCTAATAACCTACTAAACTCGTCCAAAGTTCGTTTTAGGCTCCAATAGCCAAAAACGAACTCAGACAAATCCTTTTCCTGTCTTAGAAAGAGTGAATTCAACCCCTTTCCATCATCTTTGCTTATAGAAGATAAGCATGGCCTTATTGTAGTAGATGGGGTCTACGGTGCGTAATGACAGAGGACAGAGGTTGTGAGCGATACATATGGAGTTGCTTACAAGAAGGGCTGTACGTTGGTCTATTAATGATTCGTACCGATTTGGAGAGCAACTCCAAATCGGTACGAATCTATATTGGGGATGAAAGCCAGTGTGTTTTACTTTGCGGATTTCTTCTTGGCTTTGACGGACTTGTATTCGTTGTTAAGGCCCTCGATGATTTCGTCGGTGATGTCCATGGCGGGGTTCATGTAGAGGGTGGGGGAGTCGTTGAAGGTCTTGCGGAGGATGATGTCGAACTGCTGGTTGTCGGCATTGTACTCACGCACGAAGGCGAAGATGCGGTTGAGGAGTTCGATGTTGGAGTCCATCTGCTTCTGAAGGACTTTGTTGGTGAGCTCGGCTTCGAGGGTGCTGAGTTTCTCGGCACGCTGTTTGAGCTCGGCTTCCTTGGCCTGTTGCTGGCTGAGGGTCATGTTCTCGCCGGTTTGGAGGAAGTTCTGATAGTCCTTCTGGAACTGGGTCATCTGCTGCTGGTAGCTCTTCTCTTGTGCTTCTTTATAGCGGTTGAGCTCTTCCTGCAGGTCGATGGCGTACTGGTATTTGGCCAGCAGGGAGTCGCTGTCGACACAGGCCACTTTCAATTGTCCGTCTTCAGGGATGACGGGCATGGAGGCATTGGGATTGACTTTGCTTGGGGTGCCAGTGCCGGTGAAGTGAAGGATGTAGAGGACTACGAGTCCGATGAGGAACAGGATGTTGAGGACTGCTAGACAGGTGTGGCAATGGCCTTTGCGACAGTTTTGCTCGGTGTGGTCGCAGGTGGGTTGGGTTGCGGGACTCTCTTCTGGCCGGGGCAGTGGTTCGGGATTGGCGGGGTGCTGCTCTTGGGTTTCTTTCATTTCGATGGTGTCGATGCTGTTGTCGTCGACGGGTTTGTTGAGGTCTTGATGGATTTCCATTGTGGGTTTGTTTTTTTTGGATGGGGTTGGGCTAGTCGGACGTGTCAGACTAGTCGGACAACATTGTTAATTATTGATTTTCTATTTCTCCTAGGGTGTCGATGGCGCGCTGTACGCGGGCGATGGTCTCCTCTTTGCCGATGGTCATGACGAGGGTGAGCATGTCGGGGCCGACGGTGGTGCCGACGACGGCAAGACGCAGTGAGTTCATGATTTGGCCCATGTTGAGTTCGTGGCCTTTGATGTAGTCCTCGAGGAGAGCCTGATGGATGGCGTTGTACTCAAAGGGGACGGTGTTGAGGATTTCGATTACCTTGGACATGTGGGTGGTCATGCCGGATTTCCACCGTTTGGCGACGGCCTTGGGGTCGTATTCGGTGGGTGCGACGAAGAAGTAGTGGGTCTGGTCCCACAGCTCGCTTGGGAAGGAGATACGCTCCTTCATCATGCCGCAGACTTTGACGACATAGTCCATTGGTGCGTCGATGCCATGTTCCTTGAGTTGGGGAAGGAACATCTCGGCGATGCGCTCGTCGGAGCACTTCTGAAGGTACTCGTGGTTGAACCACTTCGCTTTCTCAACGTTGAACTTGGCACCGCTCTTGCTGATATGCTCGATGCTGAAGAGCTTTATCAGCTCGTCCATGGTCATCAGCTCCTGGTCGTTGCCGGGGTTCCAGCCGAGGAGGGCGAGCATGTTGACCACGGCCTCGGGCAGGTAGCCGCGTTCGCGGTAGCCGCTGGATACTTCGCCTGTCTCTGGGTTGTGCCAGTCGAGCGGGAAGACGGGGAAGCCGAGGCGGTCGCCGTCGCGTTTGCTCAGCTTGCCGTTGCCGTCGGGTTTGAGCAGCAGGGGCAGGTGGGCAAACTGGGGCATGGAGTCCTCCCAGCCGAAAGCCTTGTATAGCATGACGTGGAGGGGTGCGGAGGGCAGCCACTCTTCGCCACGGATGACATGGGAGACTTCCATCAGGTGGTCGTCGACGATGTTGGCAAGGTGATAGGTGGGCATGCCGTCGGACTTGAAGAGTACCTTGTCGTCGAGCAGTCGGCTGTTCATGGTGACGTCGCCACGGATGAGGTCGTGGACGGTGATGTCGATATTGTCGGGGAATTTGAAGCGCACCACGTAGGGTTCGCCGCTGTCCAGTCGGCGCTGCACCTCGTCGGCGGGGAGCGACAGGCTGTTCTCCATCATGCCGCGGGTGTTGCAGTCGTATTGGAAGGTCTTCTTCTGAGCCTCGAATTCTTTGCGTTTTGCATCGAGGGTTTCGGGCTTGTCGAAAGCGTAGTAGGCCCAGCCGTCGCGGAGCAGTTGGTCGGCGTACTGGCGGTAGATGGGTTTGCGGTCGCTCTGGCGGTAGGGGCCGTAGTTGCCGCCGAGGTGGACACCCTCGTCGAACTTGATGCCCAGCCAGTCGAGGGCTTCGATGATATAGTCTTCGGCACCCGGCACGAATCGGGTCTGGTCGGTGTCTTCGATACGTAGTATCATGTCGCCGCCATTCTGACGGGCGAAGAGGTAGTTGTACAATGCAGTGCGGACGCCGCCGATGTGCAGCGGGCCTGTGGGACTGGGCGCAAAACGAACGCGTACTTTTCTCATGTCTTATAGGTTGTTATACTTTGAAAAATGTTTCTTCTGGAGCAGGTAGTAGTGAATCAGCAGCAGGCTGTTGAGGGTGCAGCTGACGGGTTTGGCGTCGCGGTTGCGGCGGCTTTTGAGTTTCGGCTTCCATTGGAAGAAGGCGCGGTGGGCTTTGGCGACGGCTTGGAATTCCTTGGGGTTCTTCTCGAGGAGGAATTTGAAGGCGGCCACGTAGTCCAGCACCATGCGGCAGACGAGCACCCATGCCAGTTGGCGTTGGGGCAGGTTCTTGTATAGCATGGCGATGTTGTTGCGGAAGTTGAGATAGGTCTTGTGGGGGTTGGATTTGGGGAGGGTGCCGCCACCTACGTGGTAGACGGTTGAGAGGGGGCAGTATTCGACGCGGTAGCCCGCATTCTTGGCACGCCAGCAGAAGTCTATCTCTTCCATGTGGGCGAAGAATTCTCCGTCCAGTCCTCCCAGCTTTTTCCATACGTCGGCACGCACGAACATGGCCGCACCGGAGGCCCAGAATATCTCGCGTGGGTCGTCGTACTGGCCGAGGTCTTTCTCCAAGGTGGTGAAGATGCGGCCACGGCAGAATGGGTAGCCGTATTTGTCGATGAAGCCGCCAGCGCCGCCGGCGTATTCAAAGGTGTCGCGCTGGTCGTACATGAGCAGCTTGGGCTGGCAGATGGCGGTGCGAGGGTTGCGCTCCATCTGCTCGATGACAGGGACGGTCCAGTTGGGTGTCACCTCCACATCGTCGTTCAGAAGCACATAGTAGTCGGCATCCACTTGGGCAAGGGCGCGGTTGTAGCCGTCGGCGAAGCCGTAGTTCTTGTCGAGCTGTATGATGCGGAGGGTGGGGTAGTGGTCGTGGAGGAAGGCGATGGAGTCGTCGGTGGAGCCGTTGTCGGCAATAATCACTTCGGCATCGCCGGTGGTGTAGGCGGTGACGGAGGGAAGGAATTGTTCGAGCATGTGCTTCCCGTTCCAGTTGAGTATGACGACTGCAATTCTCATTGTCAGGTGTTTTTATGCTGTTAGGTTGGAGAGGGAGTTGTCGGTGATGTGGTTGTGGAGTGGCACATCGGCGGGGCGGGTGCGTTTCCAACGGCGGTGGGACCAGAGCCAGTACTGAGGGGCAGCGTCGATGGTGCGGTTCAGCCGCTGGATGTAGTCGGCAACGATGCTGTATTGGGGCACCTCGTTGGGCTTGTCGCAGAGGGTGGAGAATTTAACCTCGTAATACCCTCGGCGCATCTTGGTCACTTCGTAGTAGAGCACGGGCATGTCGTACTTGCGCGCGAAATACTCGGCTCCGTAGATGAAGGGTGTCTCCTGATGCATGAAGGTGGTCCAATAGCACTTGTGGACGTCGTTGGGCGACTGGTCGGAGAGCATCATATATGCTACTGGCACATGGTGTTGCTGGTAGTACTCGATGGTCTGCCTTACGTTGGTCTGGTCGACTATCTCGGTGCCGAAGCGGCCCCGGCGGCGTGTGATGTAGTTGGCCACGAACTTGTCGTTTAGCGGCTTGCCTACGCCCACGCCGTGGTACATGAGCTGGTAGTTGAGCGAGGTAATCATGTACTCCCAGTTGTTGTAGTGGGCCGACATGAGGATGACGCTTTGCCCTCGTTCGTAGTATTGGTTGACGAGGTGGTGGTTGACGATACGGTAGCGTTTCATAATGCTCATGGGGTGGGCATAGAGGTTGTAGATGCCCTCCAGCATGAGGTCGCAGATATGGTGGTAGTAGGCCTTCTCCAGCGTTCGGCGTTCGTTGTCGCTGCGGTCGGGGTAGGCGTGGCGGAGGTTGCTGCTTGTCACCTTACGACGGTAGCGGACCAGATGGTAGACGATGAAGTACAGTATGTCGGATAGAACTTTCAAGAGTTAATTCGCTAGTAGGGATATTAAAAGCCTCTTTCAAATTGGACACCCACCTCACCCTGGACGTTTTCTTCCAGCTGGTTCTGGCTGAGGACACGCTCCCAGTTGGAAGTGATGATTTCGCCGCGGGCGTTTGAGTTGAGCAGTTTGTAGAATCCGCTGCGGAATTCGTCCCAGAAGAGGAACACGCGGTTGGGCGAATCGTTGGGGAGGAGGTCGTAGCGCCAAAGCTCATAAGGCAGATAGTGGATGGTGCCGAAAGCGTTGATGTGGAGGGCTCCGACAAAGTTCTTCTCAGAGCGCACAAAACTAGGCGGGCCATACTGCAGGTATACGCGGCCGCGGTCGGTCATGTAGCCGGGGGTTTTGGGATAGCTGAAATGCTCGTCCACGTATTGCAGCAGCTTCAGGTATTCCTGCCATTTGCCTTCAGGGTTCAGCATGTCGCGCTTGAGCCAGAAACGATAGAAGAAGGCCTGCTTCTCGGCGAGGTTGTCGCCTTTGACAATCTTCTCGGCCGTGGATGCCTCACGGGTCGACGCAATGGGGTAGAGAGCGCTGATATAGTAGTTGAGCAGCTTTTGGTCGGTGATGAGGGCGGCGAAGGAGCTGGCAACATAGTCTTCGGCCTGCTCGTCGTTGGTGACGTTGGGGTTGGAACGTTGGAACGACATTGTTTTCTTCATGAGGGCTTCGCCTTTCAGGTTGCGCACTTCGGCCACCAGGTCATAATTGCCCGAAGGCAGAGAGGAGATGTCGATGGTGGTGTATATCGGGTCGGAAGAGCTGGCGGCATGGCGGCGGATGAAGTTGTCGTAACTGGGTATGCGGCGACCGGTTTCCTTCTGCTGGATGGAGAGGTAGATGGAGTAGGCGCTGTTGCCCAATTCCTTGTCGAGATTGTACACCTCGATGTAAGGGTGCAGCTCGGTGATGTCGGCAGGTATGAAGTCGTTGATATAAGGCACCATGTCATAACCGTTGCGGGAGAGCATGTTGGACTGTTCGGTGGGGGTGGCGGACGACATCAGCTGAATGTTGGACATGGAGGGTTTGTGGTTCTGGTAGAAGACTATCAGCTTGTCGTTCATGATGAATGGGGGCTGGTTGGAAGCCTTGTCCCGAAGGGTCAGCTCCATGTCGTAGATGCCGTTGGCCAGTGCGAACCGTTGGAGGTCGAAGAAGGTGAATTGGTCAGCATCGGGGCTGGCGGTGTAGGGGCTGTGGAGCTCGTATTTCTTTACATAAGCAACTGTGTCGTTCTTACGAACCACGAGGGTGACCTCCACGGTGGCACGGTACATCCCCGTCTCGTCGGCCACCAGGTTCAGCGTCCAGGCATTGAAGTTGAGGTAGGTCTCCACATAGGGCTGGTTGTTTTCGGGCAGGTAGAAGGCCGAATAGCCAAAGAGAGCGGACAACTGTTTCTCGGCGGCGAACGCTGTGACGGTCAGCCATAAAGAAAGTAGTAAAAAGGCAATCTTTTTCATGATATATTATTTATTTATCTTTACCATAACGACAATTGCGGGTTCTTATTGTGTGTTGCGGAGAATAAAAATCGATAATTGATTTTTTTTTCGTACTTTTGCACATTATGAGAACGTTGATTTTTTCTACTAACAATAAGCATAAGATTCACGAGGTAAGAGAGTTGGTCGGCACAGGCATCGTGTTGAAAAGCCTAGCCGACGTAGGGCTGGAAGGCGATATACCCGAAACGGCCGACACCTTGCAGGGCAATGCGCTGCAGAAGGCGCAGTGGGTCTGGGAGCGGACAGGTAACGACTGCTTTGCCGACGACACTGGCCTGGAGGTGGAGGCCCTCGGAGGGGCTCCGGGGGTGTATAGTGCCCGTTATGCCGGGGAGCACTGCTCGTTCGACGACAACATCAACAAGCTGCTTGCCGCTATAGATGGCAAGACCAACCGCAGGGCCTGCTTCCGCACGGTGATATGCCTGATAGAGCAGGGGGTGCCTCGTTATTTCGAAGGGCGCGTCGACGGCGTCATCCTCACCGAACGTTATGGCAAAGAGGGCTTCGGCTACGACCCCGTCTTTATGCCCGACCGCTTTGCCGTCAGCTTTGCCGAGATGCCGTTGGAGGTGAAGAACAAAATCAGCCACCGCGGTCTGGCGGTTCAGAAACTGTGTGAGTATCTGTCACAAAAGCAATAGCAACAGAATTGTAGAATTATGTATACCCCAGTATATCCCCTACAGATTTCGCAGTCTATGTCGATGACCGACTCCTACATCCTAGTTCTGGATGCCCCCGAGTGCGGACGGCATGTGCCTGTGTTGATAGGTGAGGCGGAGGCCCAGGCCATCATCATGGCCATCGAGCAGAAAAAGGCGCGCAGGCCATTGACCCACAACCTCCTTAACACCATTCTAGAAGAATACATGCTAACTCTGAAGAAGGTGACCATCGACCGCTTCGAAGAGGGCATCTTCTATTCTACCCTCCTCATCAGCGACGGCTTCACCGAGAAGCATATCGACAGCCGTACCAGCGATGCCATCGTGTTGGCCATGATGCAGCATTGCGACATCCTCATCAACAGCCAAGTGCTGGAGGAAACCTCCATGGCCCCTGGGGCGTTGACCGATAACCTGCCACGTAAGGACATGAAGTTGGAGGTGACACTTGAGGAACTGGAGCAGCAGTTGGAAGAATGCGAGGCCAACGAAGACTATGAACAGGCCGCCGAAATCATGAAGCTCATCAACCAGTTAAAAAATGAATAGCCTCATCTGAGCCAATAAAACAGTAAAACTTAGCACTATGATACACAAGATAGACGAAACCGTAGCATACCTGCGCCAATGCTTGGGCAACCGCGAAGTGCCGCAGATTGCCATCATTCTGGGGAGCGGCCTCGGACTTATGGCCGACCATATCACCAACCAGCTGGTCATCCCCTACGCCGGCATCCCCAATTTCAAACGCTCCACCGCCATCGGACACAAGGGCAACCTCATCTTCGGCACCTTAGGTGGAAAAAATGTGATGGCCATGCAGGGACGCTTCCATTATTACGAGGGCTATACCATGCAGGAGGTGACGTTCCCCGTGCGGGTGATGGCCCGTCTGGGTGTCAAGATACTCTTTGTGAGCAACGCTGCCGGTGCAGTCAACCCCACCTACCGCGTAGGCGACATGATGGTTATCACCGACCATATCAATCTTCTGCCTAACCCGCTCATCGGCCCCAACATGGACGAGTTCGGCCCGCGCTTCCCCGATATGACCACCGTCTACAGTACGCGCATCCGCAAACTCGCCCTTGATGAGGCATCACAAATGGGCGAGAAGCTCCAGCAGGGTGTCTATGTCGCCGGCACAGGCCCCACCTATGAGACCCGTGCCGAGTACCGTTTTTACGCAGCCATCGGAGGCGATGCCGCAGGTATGTCCACCACCCCTGAGGTGATAGTGGCCCGCCATTGCGGTATGGAAATCTTCGGCATGAGTATCATCACCAACCAGTCCAACGACCTCAGCGACATCTGCCTCAACGACGGCGACGACGTGGTGAAACAGGCCAACCTCGCTGCCGAGAAGATGACCACACTATTCGAGAGGGTGATTGCCAAACTGCCTAACCATCTATGATTAAAGCGGCCTTTTTTGATATTGACGGCACCCTTCTGAGCTTCAAAACCCATCGGGTGTCGGCGGGTACGGTGCGTGCCTTCCAAGCGTTGCATGCCCATGGCATTCACACCTTCATCGCGTCGGGCCGTCCTAAGGTGCTCATACCCGATATGCCAGTCTCTTTCGACGGCTACGTTACTATGAATGGCGGCTATTGCTTTGTGGGCGACCAGGTGTTGCTCCGCAACCCCATACCGCAGGCCGAGACCGACCGCTGGCTACATTATGCCCAGGATAACAACCTATGCACCATGCTCTTTACCGAACACGAGATGGCCATCAACACCCTCGACGACCCCGTGGCCAATGCCATCCACCGGCAGCTGGAGTTCGAGATGCCGCCCCTGCACCCCATTGAGGAGATGTATGGGCATGAAGTGTTCCAGATAATTGCCGTCATGCCTGCCGAGCGCGATGCGGAGGTGCTTGACTTGCTCCCCCACTGCCGTCTGCCTCGTTGGCATCCTCAGTTCAGCGACTTGGTGCACATGGACAACAGCAAGGCCATGGGCATAGAGAGTGTGCTTAAACACTTCGGCATCGGACGTGAAGAGTGTATCGCCTTTGGCGACGGTGGGAATGACATCGAGATGCTGGAATACTGCGGCATCGGTGTGGCGATGGGCAATGCCGACGACACTGTTAAGTCGCACGCCGACTATGTCACCACCTCGGTGGATGAGGAGGGTATAGAGTATGCCCTCACTGCCCTACACATCATTTGAACCCCACCATAGGGTGCTCTTTGCGCGTCCTTACTTCTTGTAAACGTCTCGGACTAGGCGGACTGAATAGCCTTGTTCGGTGATATCGTTATTGAACACAAACAGGGTGGAGGAGTTGGATTGGTGGTATTTGATATAAGCGGCACCTGTGGGGCAGCGGGTGGTGGTGGCGGACCAGTAGTAACCAATAATGTTGCGGTCGAAGATGATGTTGCCATCGCGGCAGCCCTCAGCAGGCAAGAATACACAACTGTCGGGTATCGTGCCGAGTGTGGTGGTCTGTTGGGTGTAGCCGTCGGGATAGAGGATGATGCCGTACTGTCCGTCGATGTTGGCAGCAATCCAGGAGTGGCCTTCGCCAGATTGTCCGTCCACAAGGCGATCTTCTAGCAGGTAGGACCATTCTGAGACCTCTAGTACCCTCCATCCATCGCCATAGGTGGCAACGATGTCGGGGTTGGTGCCCCAATCGACAAAGGGGTTTTCATAGTCTTGCACGTCGATGGTGCTTTCCAGTCCCCAGTTGGTGCTGGTGGTGCTCCAGTTGAAGAGGTCACAGTTATCGGCATTGTAGGGCAAGTGGTTGTCGGTCTGATTCTCGGCAAAACGCCATACTCCTCTGGCGTATTGTAAGTTGCCAGGTGCGAAGCGTACTTGCATGCCCTCGCCGATGGAGAAGAGGGCGGGTACGGGGTCGCTGGGCAGGACGGTGTCGGTCTCAGGAGGTGTGACGGGGATGATGGGCTGGATGTCGTCAGCCTTTTGGCAGCTGGCGGCAAAAAGCAGTACGGCTGCAAAGAAAGGGATGATTTGTTTCATTATTGCTAGGATTATTAGTGTTTATTATCTTTTGGAGTGAGGGAGCGAAGTGCTGCAAACAAGCTTCTGCGCCTACCGCTTGCCACCCTCTCAGTTGTCGTATTTAGTGATGCGGAACACCCAGGCGCCCTTGGTCTTGTTGATGTCCTCGAAGGTGAGGTTGTTGAGGCGTATGTACAGGCTGCCGGCGAAGTAGTAGTGCGTGATGTGCTTGTCACATCCGAGGAGCTTCACCTGTGAGAGGAGGCCGGGGCGGGGGATGTTTTTAAGTATGATGGTGTTGCCGTCGAGGTGGGTGGCGATGGCGTACAGGTTGCCGTTGTTGCGGGTGTAGTAGATAGTGCTGTCGCGTTCGCACATCTTGCGGAAAGGGCGTGAGCCGTAGATGGCCTCGCCGTTCACTTTGAGCCAGTTGCCCAAGTCTATCAGTCGCTCCTGCTGCAGCATGGGGATAGTGCCGTCGGCATCAGGCCCCACGTTGAGGGTCATGCCGCCGCCAGCCGCCACCAACTTCACGAAATGGCGGATGAGTGAGTCGGAGGTGAGGTAGTTGCTCAGGGGCTCGTTGCGGTTGAAGGCAAAGCTGCGGCCGATGCCGCGGCATTCAGCCCAAGGACGCACCGTATCGTTGATGGCCCCTTTGTATTCGGGGGTCTTGAAGCCGTGCTCTGTGCCGCTGCCCCAGCGGTCGTTGACGATGGCGTCGGGGCCTACGGTGTTGTAATACCACGAGATAAGCTCGGTGGCATGGAACTGCTCGGCTGTGTTCCGCCACTCGCCGTCAGTGAAGATGAGCGAGGGCTTGTATTTCGACACCAGCTCTTTGAACTGGGGTATCATGTAGTGCGATACGTACTCGTCGATGGCGTCGTCGGGGTCCTGCATCCAGATGTGCAGCCCGTTGGTCCATTCCGTCAGTGAATAGTAGAAGCCCATCTTCATCCCCTTGGCACGCACTGCGCGGGTGAGCGAGTCCACAATGTCCATGTGCGGGCCGGTGACCACGCTGTTCCAGTTGGGCTGGTAGCGGCTGCGCCAGAGACAGTAGCCGTCGTGGTGTTTGGTGACCAGCACCACGTATTTGGCTCCCGACCGCTCGAACAGGTCTGCCCACTGCTGAGGGTTCCAATGCTCGGCGAACCAGGTCTGGGCATAGAGGGTGTAGAGGTCGGTGACTTTGGGGTTCTGCTTCACGGCGTCGTTATTGCTGAGGCGTCCGCTCCATTGGTCGCCCAGCAGGTAGCCCCAACGGCGGTTAAACTGCTGCATCTCGGCCACACGTGTGCTGTCGCCCGTCATCAGGCCGCGGTAGAACCACTCGCTGTAGCCGTCGGGGTGGGAGTATGCCGGTACGGAATAAAGGCCCCAGTGGATGAAGATGCCCAGTTTGGCATCCCGAAACCATTGGGGATAGCCGCGCTGATTAATCGATTCCCATGTGGGTTGTACCTGCACCTCCTGGCCCCACACTCTCGAAATGGGAATAAGGGACAGCAGGAAAAGATATAATAGAACGCTCTTTTTAATCATAATGTAGTCGTTTTCAATAATAAGTATGGCCTTGGCCACAGCCATGCCAAAATGCAAAGTTACGAAAAAAAAATCACTTTTCGTCCCCACTATCTCACTTCTCACTTTTTTTTTGTATTTTTGCAAATTCAATTTGTGTGTATGACTAAAGATTTAGAAAAACTTATTGTGGTGGGCGACAGGGTGTTGATAAAACCCAACGACGCCACCGACCGCACCAAAAGCGGCCTCTATTTGCCTGCTGGCTACCAGGACAAGGAGAACGTCCAGTCGGGCTACATCCTCAAATGCGGCCCCGGCTATCCCCTGCCCAATATGGAGGAGGGGGAGTCGTGGAACCACAAAGACAACGACCCCCGCTACCTGCCCCTTCAGGTGCAGCCGGGCGACCTCGCCCTCTTCCTCCAGAAGAACGCCATCGAAATCAAGTACGACGGCGACAGATACTTCATCGTCCCACAAAGTGCCATCCTCCTCGTCGAGCGTGACGAGTTCTAAATAAGTGAAGCTCCAAACTTTCGAGTCCTCGGAGCAATAAATATCAAACGATTATGACCAGTAACGAAATACGCAGCCAGTTTCTGCAGTTCTTTGAAAGCAAAGGACACCACATCGTGCCCAGTGCGCCCATGGTGTTGAAGAATGACCCCACTCTGATGTTTACCAATGCGGGCATGAACCAGTTTAAAGACATCTTCCTGGGCAATGCCCCCGCCCCCTATCCGCGGGCTTGCGACGCTCAGAAGTGCCTCCGCGTCAGCGGCAAGCACAACGACTTGGAGGAGGTGGGGCACGACACCTACCACCACACCATGTTCGAAATGCTCGGCAATTGGTCCTTCGGCGACTACTTCAAAAAAGAGGCCATCGCCTACGGCTGGGAGTTCCTCACCGAGGTGATGCATATCGACAAGGCCAACCTCTATGTCACCGTCTTCGGCGGCGACGAGAAGGACGGCCTCTCCATGGACACCGAGGCCTATAACTTCTGGAAGGAGCATATCGACGAGAGCCGCATACTCAAAGGCTCCAAGAAAGACAACTTTTGGGAGATGGGCGAACAAGGTCCCTGCGGCCCCTGCAGCGAAATCCATATCGACCTGCGCGACGAGGAGGAGAAACGCCGTGTGCCCGGCCGCGACCTGGTCAACAAGGACAACCCCCTCGTCATCGAAATCTGGAACCTCGTGTTCATGCAGTTCAACCGCCTTGCCAACGGCACCCTCGAACCCCTGAAGGCCAAGCATATCGACACCGGCATGGGCTTCGAACGCCTCTGTATGGTCATGCAGGGCAAGAAGTCGAACTACGACACCGACGTCTTCCAGCCACTTATCCAGAAGATAGCCCAAATGGCGGGCATCGCCTACGGACAGAACCACGAGGCCGATGTGGCCATGCGCGTCGTTGCCGACCACCTGCGTGCCGTCAGCTTCAGCATCGCCGACGGTCAGCTGCCCAGCAATGCCAAGGCCGGATACGTCATCCGCCGCATCCTGCGCCGCGCCGTCCGCTACGGCTACACCTTCCTCGGCTTCAAGCAGCCCTTCATCAACGAACTGGTCGACACCCTCGTCAGCCAGATGGGCGGACAGTATGCCGAGCTGGTCAAAGGTCACGAGCTTATCCGCCGCATCATCCTCGAAGAGGAACAGTCGTTCCTCAAAACCCTCGCCAACGGCATCAACCGCTTCGAAGACTATGTGGCTAAGGCAAATAATGCCGCCAAGGTGATTGACGGAGCCTTCGCCTTCGAGCTGTTCGACACCTACGGCTTCCCCATCGACCTCACCCAGCTGATGGCATCCGAGAAAGGTTGGGCCGTCGACATGGAAGGCTTCCAGAAAGGCCTGACTGAGCAGAAGGAACGCTCCCGTGCCGCAGCAGCCGTCGAAAACGACGACTGGGTGGAACTGATACCCGGCGTGAACCAGGAGTTTGTTGGCTACGACACCCTCACTGCCGACGTGCATATCGTCCGCTACCGCCATGTGAAAGTGAAGGACAAGGAATTCTACCAGCTGGTGCTGGACAAGACACCCTTCTACGGCGAAAGCGGCGGACAGGTGGGCGACCAAGGCACCCTGACCACCCCCGGCGGCGACCTGCTGCCCGTGGTGGACACCAAGAAGGAGAACAACCTGAGCGTGCATATCGTCCCTGCCGACAAATTCGTGGCCTGCCTCAACGCTCATTCCGCAACCCTGGATTTTCAATTCAAAGCAGAGGTGGACAAATGCCGTCGTTTTGCCATCGAGTGCAACCACTCCTCGACCCACTTGCTGCACAAGGCGCTGCGCAACGTCCTGGGCACACATGTCGAGCAGAAGGGCTCCAGCGTCGACGACCAGCGTCTGCGTTTCGACTTCTCCCATTTCGCCAAGATGAGCCGTGAGGAAATCCGCGAGGTGGAGAAGCAGGTGAACATCGACATCCGCCGTGCCATAGCCCTCGAAGAGCATCGCGCCATGCCCATTGCCGAGGCCCAGAAACTGGGAGCCATGGCACTCTTTGGCGAGAAATACGGCGACAAGGTGCGCGTGGTAAAATTTGGCGACAGCGTCGAATTCTGCGGTGGCACCCACACCTCCAACACCGGCCATATTGGCTCGTTCCGCATCGTGAGCGAAGGCGCCGTGGCTGCCGGTATGCGCCGCATCGAGGCGGTGACCGGCTCGGCTGCCGAGCAGTACAACAACGCCATGCAGGACCAGCTGGAAGCCCTCCGCGAGCTGTTGAAAAACCCCAAGGACATCACCTCCGCCGTGCAGCGTCTGCAGGAGGAGAATGGCGACCTTCGTGCCCGTCTGGACCAGTTCCAAAAGGCCCAGGTGGCCGACTTCGTCAAAGGTATCGCCTCCAAATTGCAGCAGAATGCGCTGCTGGTCGAGCGTGTCGATGCCGACCTCAGCCAGCTGAAGGATGCCATGCTTGCGCTCCGTGCCGACTATCCCGACATGGCCGTGGTGCTTGCCAGTGCCTTTGGCGACAAGCCCTCGCTGCTGGTGTGCCTGGGTCAGAACCGTGTGGATGCCGGAAAGAACGCCGGCACCATCGTCCGCACTGCCGGCAAGGAGATGCAGGGCGGTGGCGGCGGACAACCTGCCTACGCCACTGCCGGCGGCAAGAACCTCGACGGCCTCGACCGCGCCATGCAGGTCGCTGCCGAGCTGGTCTGACCTCCCTTTTGAAATAGTTCAAATCAATATGCAAGAGAGCGCCCCTGCGGCGCTCTCTTGTGTCTCCATAACCGTGCGAAAGGAGCAGGGCGAATGTGTTTGTTCACGTTTTTTTCTTGAATATCAGTTGCCTGTTTCGTTCTTGTTTCTTTGTGGTAAATAATATGGAAACAATATTAAAAATAGATAGTTGTAGAGACGGGTCAAAAGGGCGTTGTGGCGGCGAAGGTGGTGGTAGGCGGGGGTGTGGTTGGGGAGAGGAGAAAGAGAAAGCCCGCCACCGGCATGAAGGGCAGGCTTTCTGGATGCAAATGAAATTATGGTTTAACGGATGAGGGTCACGGTGCCGTGGACGCGGTATTCCGACACGGTGCCGGCGCGTGTGTAGGTGATGACGTAGGGATAGGTGCCTTGCGGCATCGGGGTGCCGTCCTTGGTGCCGTTCCAGCTGAAGTGCTGGTCGTCGGATTCGAAGACCAACATGCCGCCACGGTTGAAGATGGCGATATGGAACTTGTCGAGGTCGCTGGGGCAGATGATGGAGAAGGTGTTGTTGGTGGCCTTGTTGGGAGTGAAGATGTTGGGACGGTAGAACCCGAAGGTGTCGATGGGGATGGTGAAAGTGGTGTCGTTGGCGCAGCCCAGTGTGTTGTAGGTCTGCATGGTGATGGTGTTGCAGTTCTCGGCGTAGATGTCGAAGTGGTGAGTGACATATTGGCCAGTGGAGATGGCTCCGTCGCCAAAGACCCAGCGGGTGTGGTCGCGGTTTTGAGAGAGGTCGGAGAAGTTCACCGTCGGTACTTCGGAGTCGATGTAGCTAGGCGTGTAGTTGTAGCTGATGAGGGGCAGGGGCACGTTCTGTACAAGGATGCTGATTGCGGCCACGTCGCAGCTGTCGGCGGCATAGCCCACCATGTAGTATCGGGTGTCTTCGTTGGGGGAGACGTAGATGGAGTCGTTATGGGCCTGTCTGGCCAGGTCGGGGTCGGGCGGGTAGGAGGACCACTCGTAGTTGAGGGCCCCGGTACCGACCAGGAGGACACTGTCGCCGGGGCAGTGTTTGGCGTGAGAGGGGTAGGCGGTGATTTTGGTGGAGATGACGGAGATGTCGACGCTGTCCCATGCCACGCAGCCGACGGAGTCGACCGTTATCTTCAGGTAGTAGCGGGTGCGTTCCTGTGTGGGGCGCACATAGAGGACGTTGCCCTCGCATATCGGGGTTTCGCCGGAGAGGTCTTTGTGGCGGTACCATGAGAAGGAGCAGCCTGAGACGGGGGTTGTGGCGGTTACGTGGGCTTCATGTCCGTTGCAGATGATGGTGTCGTTGCTGTAGGTGATTTCAGGGTCGCGGAAGAAATATATGGTGTCGTACAGGGTGTCGAAACATATATATACGGAGTCGTTGTCGTCGTTTAAGTTGTCGTCGAAGACGGTTTCTTTTGAGCAGATGAGCATGAAGGGGTTCTCGAACTCTTCAAAAGTGCGGGTGATGGTGGCTGTGTTGTCGAGGTTGAAGCCGGGCATGGAGTCGCTGATGACGGTGTCGGCGAAGACCCATTTGCGGGAAGCCACGTTTTTGGTGGTATCTCTGATGATGGCGCTGTCACCCACGCAGAGGATGCGCTTGTTGATGTCGATTTTGATGTCGGGGCGCACAGCGGGTTTGACCACGTAGGTGCGGCTGGTGTTGCAGGAGCTGTCGCTGGTATAAACGGTGAGGACAATGGCATGGTTGTTGCTGTCGGGGAATTTGTAGTCGACTTCCATTCCGACAAGGGTGTCGATGGGCGGGGTGTCTGCGGCACTGCCGTCGTGCACTACCCATGAGGTGAGGCTGTCGACCACGCGGGGTGCGTCCCAGCCTTGGTAGGGGATGTAGGCTCGTGCGTCAAGGTGCGCCATGCTGTCGCAGTCGAGTATTATTGAGGCGTTGATAATGGGTTTGGTGTTGCTGACCGTTGCGTAGACTACGGATTGGAAAGGCTTTTGGGGGTCCATGGCGGAGGTCATGACACATTTGAACGTGGTTACACCGACAGTGTCGCCGATGTTGTGTTCGTCGGATGCTTGTCTGACGATGAAGTCCTCGGTACGAGCAACATATCGGTAGCTTGTGTCGCGGGGGTCGTCATCTTCGTATACGCGAGTGAGGGTGTTCTGTACCATGCGGAAGGGGAGGGTCTGCATCATGGTAGGGTTGGCGGTGGGGCCGGAGTAGCCGGTGGAGGATACGTACCAAGTATAGGATATCAGGCCTTTGGGCGCCGAGAGGGTGTCTACGGCATTAGATTCGCCTGCCGGGCAGCCGGAGGAGGTGATTTGCATGGGTTGGCAGTCGCCGGCGATGTAGGCATAGATGGGGTCGACATCGTAGACGCAGTCGCTGGTGTACATCTCCACACGCACCGAGTCGTAGAGGTAGTCGAGGAGGCTGACGGCGCAACGGGTCCAGGGTTTGTAGCAGTAGCCGCAGGTGGTGGCGCCTTGCGGGCCGCCAGGCAGTCCTTCGACCCATGGGGCGGGCAGGGTGCCGCCGATGGCGGGGGCGGGCACGTTGAACCATAGGCTGTCGTTGAGGGGGAAGTTGTTCCACTGCCCGGTGGTGCTGTTCTTGCCGCAAACGCGGATGAGGAATTCGCCCGCTTCGGCCGGGGTGTGGGTATAGCGGCAGGCGACGATGGCATAGTCGATGAACAGGAGCGAGTTCTGTGGCACCACCTTCATCGTGTAGAAGAGGGCTTCGGCACCCTTGTCGTTGCCGTTGCTGTTGATATTGCTCACGCACTGGCCGGTGGCACGCATGTCGCCCAGTCGGATGCTGGTGAGGTGTCGGCGGGGTATGCGCTGCATGCCTTGTCCGTTGTTGATGGTGAACTGGTCCAGCCCGGCATCTTCGGCGGTGTAGATGCGGAACCGCTGGTCGTGGCCGTCGAAGAGTGAGCACTGGTTGCAGGAGCCGCAGCGGTGGGGGCAGTAGCCAGAGTAGAGTGATGAAGAGGTGATGTTGGCGTGTCCCTTGATGGGGGTCTTGTCGGGACGGCTGCAGGTGCTGAGCACGTTGGTGCCTGTGCTGCCACTACTGCCATGCACTCGGTCGCCCACACGGGCCGACCATGAACCCGCGGCACTGGGGTTGGAGTTGAAATTGGTGGGATTGTGAAATCCCGGACAGTATACCGATTGTGCGAAAACTTCGGGGCAACAGAAGCATACTGCGCTGACTAATAGCAAAAGCTTTAAACGTTTCATTATGATTGGTATATTGTTCATAATTGGTTGACTATGAGTTTTTTTTTCGTTGGGTTATAGCCTCTTGCCCAGTTCTGGGAGGAGGCTGGCTTTCCATTGGGTGTAGTCGCCGTCGACGATGTGCTGCCGTGCGGTGCGTACGAGCCACAGGTAGAAGGCCAGGTTGTGGATGGAGCATATTTGCAGCCCCAATATTTCTTCGGCCCTGATGAGGTGGTGGAGGTAGGCGAGGGTGTAGACATGGTCGCATTCGGCGGTGCTTTCGGGGTCGATGGGTTCGAAGCAGGTCTCCCACTTCTTGTTTTTGATGTTGATGGTGCCGTGGGCGGTGAAGAGTAGGCCGTTGCGGCCGTTGCGGGTGGGCATGACGCAGTCGAACATGTCGATGCCCCGTTCGATGCCCTCGAGGATGTTGGCCGGGGTGCCCACGCCCATCAGGTAGCGGGGGCGTGCTTTGGGCAGGATGGCGTTGACGACTTCTATCATCTCGTACATGGTCTCGGTGGGTTCGCCCACGGCGAGACCGCCGATGGCGTTGCCGTCGGCATCCTTGGATGCGATGTACTCGGCGGAGCGGCGGCGGAGGTCGGGATATTTGCAGCCCTGGACGATGGGGAAGAGGCTTTGGTGGTAGCCGTAGAGGGGTTCGGTTTCCGCGAACCGTTTGATGCAGCGGTCGAGCCAGCGGTGGGTGAGCTCCATGGAGCGTTTGGCATAGTTGTAGTCCGACTCGCCGGGGGCGCATTCGTCGAAGGCCATCATGATGTCGGCCCCGATGACGCGCTGGATGTCCATGACGTTCTCAGGGGTGAAGAGGTGTTTGCTGCCGTCGATGTGGGAACGGAAGGTGCAGCCTTCTTCCTTGATTTTGCGGTTGTCGGCCAGGGAGAACACTTGAAATCCGCCGCTGTCGGTGAGCAGGGGGCGTTCCCAGCCGTTGAAGCCGTGGAGGCCGCCGGCGGCTTTCAGTATGTCCAGCCCGGGGCGGAGGTAGAGGTGGTAGGTGTTGCCGAGGATGATTTTGGCGTCGATGTCCTGCCTCAGTTCGCGTTGGTGGACGGCTTTGACACTGCCGGCTGTGCCCACGGGCATGAATATGGGCGTGGGTATGTCGCCGTGGTCGGTGTGGATAATGCCGGCACGGGCATCACTTTTTTGGTCTTCTTTGACAATGTCGAACTTCATAATTATCAACATTTCAGCAACTCAGAATACACAGTTATGAACAGGCAGTTAATATTTCATGGTGCAAAGATACGAAAAAAATCGAATATATTGCTTATTTTTGCAAATATTTTTTACGATTAAGGAATGGACTTTTCTAGTATGTTTACAGACCATTACACGATGGTGCTGATGTGTTTTATGGCAGCCAGCTGGGTTGTCCTCTGCATTTATTACGGTCTCTTCTATTTCCGTGTGGGGCATGTCCGTCAGGGGCAGCCCAAGAAAGAGGCCGGTCTGTCGGGCGGGAGCCTCCCGCCGGTGTCGGTGGTGCTGACGGCACAGAACGATTCGCGGTGGCTGAAGACCAACCTGGTCTACCTGCTGGAGCAGGACTATCCCACCTTCGAGGTGGTGGTGGTGGACTATCTGTCCACCGACGAGACCACCTTTGTACTGAAGTTGCTCGCCGAGAACTACAAGCATCTGAAGGTGGTGACCTTTTTGGAGAACGCCAGCGGCTATCAGGGCAAGAAGTACCCCATGTCCATAGGCATCAAGTCGGCCAAATACGACCTGCTTCTGCTCACCGAGCCCGACTGTATGCCTAACGACCTCACCCACTTTGGCTGGATACGCGAGATGGTGGCGGGCTATGGCCGCAAGAATGTGGACATTGTGCTGGGCTACTGTGGTGTCCAGGGTAAAAAGACACTCTTCAATTGGTTCCAGCAGTACGACAATATGGACTACAGCACCGAGTATCTTGGTGCCGCCCTCCTCCATGCCCCGTTTACGGGCAACGGGCGCAACCTCAGCTACCGCCGCAGCCTCTTTATGAAGAACGGCGGCTTTATATACCATTATGCCATCCCCGACGGGGCCGACGACATGTTTGTCAACCAGAACTGCCGCCGCCACAACACGGCGGTGGTCTTTTCGGCCGACTCTTTCACTACGGTGGCTCCGCGCCGTACTGTGGCCGAGTGGCGCACCTATCGCATGCACAGGATGTCCACCCACAAGTATTATGGCTTCTGGCTCAAGGCCAGGAGGCTGCTGCGGCCGCTATGCGTGTTCCTCTTTTATCTGACGGCGGTGTTGCTTTTCCTTCGTGGGATGATGCCCTGGCAGCTGCTGGTCGGAGTGCTGGTGCTGAAGCTGGCATGGCAGATTGTGGCCACGGCCCAGGCCACCCACAAGCTTGCCATCGCCCCTATGGTTTATTGGCTTTCGCCTCTGTTTGAAATTTATTTTTTGATTGCAAATACTATTTTATCCATTCTTCCGTTATCCAAGAAAAATTAATCTGAGATGACGGCAGAAGTATTTATGCAGAACGACAAGGCCCAGCGGGATTACCAGCTGGTGTTGGCCGCCCGCGAGAAGGGCGACCAGCGCGCCTATGCCGACCTGATGCGTTTCTACCGCGAGCCTGTATACCTCATGCTCCTGCGCATGACGCACAACCCCACCGATGCCGACGACCTCACCATCGAGACTTTCGGCAAGGCTTTCTGCCAGCTCCACTCCTATACCCCTCAGAACACTTTTGCCACGTGGCTTTTCGCCATTGCCAGCAACAATGGGATTGACTTTATCCGCAAACGGCGGCTGGTGACGGTGCCGCTGGCAGACTACTCGGTGACGAGCGGCGACGATGTCTATGAGTACCCGATGCCTTCGCCTGACGCCAACCCCGAAGAGGCCCTCATCTCACAACAGCGGGGCACACTGCTGCGCAATGTGGTCAACCAGTTGAAGCCCCGCTACCGTACCATTGTGCAGCTCCGCTATTTCGAGGAGCTGTCGTATGAGGAGATTGCCGAACGGCTTCACATCCCCTTGGGAACAGTCAAGATACAGCTTCGCCGTGCACGGATGCTCCTGGCAGAAATAATGAAGTCCCACGAACACAGCCTATGAACCATCGATTATCCCTTCTAATCCTTATCCTACTGATTGCCGCCATCCCCACCCATGCCCAAAGGGGCCGGGCCACCAATGATGTGCCACGGCTGTCGGGCCTGTACCTCACCATCGATGCAGGGCTGATGATACCCAACGACAAGCAGGCCAACTTCTACAACGGCAGGCCGGGCAGCCCCAACGACCTCCGCCGAGTGTTGAACAGCGAGCTTTACGGCACACAGATATGGGACTATCTGGTCACCAACCAGCTTATATCCCCCAGTGCTATACATGACTATAGCGAGTTCCGCGTGGACGAGTACGCCAACATGTACTACAAGCTCACCTTTCAGATTGGTGCCGGGTTCCGCTATGTGTACGACAACGGATGGGGGTGGCTGGCCCGTTTTGACTTTAGCGAAGTCACTGCTGCGGGTCTTTTTCAGCTCTCCAGCAACAACGGCACGGGCATTCTGGGTTCCAACAATTACGTCACTTGCGGCATCTATGGACAGGAACGCCGCATCTTCATCGACCTGGGAATATCCAAACGCATACCCCTCACACGTGTTATCGACTTGGAGATAGACGGAGGCTTCGACCTCAACAATACCAAGGTCTCTAAGAATGAAATCCGTGTGCCTGACGCGGGTGGCAAGTCGTACAGTATCCTTGACGTATGGGGCGGGCAGACCCCCTATTCGGGTGTCGGCACCTATGACTATGTCAACCAAGGCGGCATCGGCATCGGCGGCTTTGGCACGTTGGCCCTCAGCTACCGCATCCCCACTGGAGCCATCGATTTCGGCTACACCTGCTATTATACGCAGACCAAATACCTCGACTATAACGAGGACGACTGCTATTCTCTACAACATGTTATCTTCTTCCGTTTCAACATCAACAACTTCTCGTTCTTAGGCAAAAAATCTTAATATATACACCACCCCAAAATGATCCAGTTAACAGACCTTTCGCAATCCGACCATCCGCATTTCGCCAAAGATCTATTCGAATCGGCCTTTCCCGACGAGGAACGACCTCCTTTCGGGGAGTTGAAGCATCGTAACACAGACAAATTTCATTTCATGGTCGCCACCAACGACGACGGCGACGAGCCCATAGGAATCCTTACCTATTGGACATTCGACGACTTTGTCTATATTGAGCATTTTGCCATCGACGAAGACCTTCGCAACCAGGGTCTTGGCAAGGCCGTCTTCCTCAATTTCCTCTCACAGCAGACCCAGCAGGTGGTGCTGGAGGTGGAACACCCGCACGACGAGACCTCCGAGAACCGTATTGAGTTTTACTCTAGTATGGGGCTCTTTATCAATCCTCAGGATTATCTCCAGCCTTCTTATCATGGCGACCAAGTTACTGTCCCTATGATTATTATGACGAAATACGAGATAGATGATGAGGAATTCGACGAAATTCGCGATATTTTGTACCGAGAAGTGTACAAATGCAAGCCCTCCAATATGCGGTAGGCAAAAAAATATTCCTTCTCAAACATCATTATTCTAGAGCTTTAGACAGGAGAAGAGAAAAAAGAATGAAAAAAAATTTGGTACGTCAAAAAAAAGTCGTATCTTTGCAACCGCTTTTGAGAGAGAAACACTCAGGCAAGCAGATGGCTCCTTAGCTCAACTGAATAGAGCATCTGACTACGGATCAGAAGGTTGCAGGTTTGAATCCTGCAGGAGTCACGAGGCATATAAGAAGCGGGCAATCAAATAACATTTGATTGCCCGTTTCTCTTACGTCTTGTAACACTGACCTCGGCAGCATTTTTGGTTCATCTTCATAACCCTGTGTATACAACACGGAAAAGATTATTATTTTTGCAAGACAAAAGATAAAATATGGAAGCCACGAAAGAATTGTTGAAAATGCTGTTACCCGAAGACTTACGTGACAGCTTTGAGATTGTGGATGTCAAGAAAGTGAGCAACACAATCACCAT
>JAFWOP010000016.1 GCA_017545365.1 Bacteroidales bacterium | reverse complement strand
TTTGATAAAAGACTGATTTTTTAACAGCATCGAAGATGCTGAATTTCAATAACCCCACACAAGGAACGCAGTGTGGGGTCAACGAAAACCCTACTACTCAGCGTCCCGGAGGGACGCGACAATGGGAAAGATTGGAAAAAAATCAGTCGTACTTTATACTAGAACGAAATTTTTTTCCGCATATCAGTGGTCTAAATTTTGGGGAGTATTACAGTCCCTCTTACCGCAGGGTGACCGACGAGCTGCCGGAGGTGGGGCAGTTGACGAGGGGTCTGCAGCCGGCGGGGATGCCGTAGATGATGCTGCTCGAACCTGAGAGGGTGACCTGCAGACTCTCGCACACTTGGAATTCGGCATCGCTGCTGCCGCTCATCTCGCCCTTCACGTTGCGGCATTCCATTAGCGGTGCTAGGAAGTCGCTAGAACCCGAAAGGTCCAAGTCCAGATAGTCGAGACAGCTGCCCGTGGCCTTGACGGTCGAGGAGCCGCTGGCTTCCAACTCAATATAATCGGCATCAATGGACCCCGTTATGACAGATGCCCCGGCGAGGTCGATGCTGACTTCCGATCCCTGGATGGCACCGTTGAAAGTGGATGCGCCCGACAGTTCCATCTCTACCTTTGTGGCACCTTGCAAGGAACCCACAAAGTCGGAGGCACCCGACAAGTCCACCTCCACCTTGTCGCCCTTCAGGTCGCCATAGAATGTTGACGCACCCGAAAGTTCTAACTCACAAAGCTTCTCGTTGCGGGGCAGCAACACCTTGGCATCATAGCTGCCAAACATAAGGTGGGGGCGAAGCTTGATGGTTAGAACGCCATCCTCCACTCTGACAACGACATACCGCTGCAGCCGGTTGGGGGTGGTGACCATGGCCTGGGTGACGGTGTCGCACACCACCACGTCGAAAGCGCTGCTGACGTCCAATTTGGTGTAGTCTCCGGCAATGACGTATCCCATAGTGTAATAATCATTCTCTTTGTTGCATGCAGCACACAGCATGCAAAGTGCAAATAGCATTAGACCAGTTCTTTTCATATTAATACAGTATATTATTTAACATGCAAAGGTACAAATAAAATCCGTAAATGCAAAAAACTTCGTACCTTTGCACTCTTAATTATGGCAAAGAAACAAAAATATTATGTTGTGTGGCAGGGCAATACGCCTGGCATTTACGACAACTGGGCTGACTGTGAGAAGCAGGTTGTCGGTGTGGCGGGGGCGCAGTATAAGTCGTTCTACAGCTTGGACGAGGCGAAGGCGGCCCTTCAGCGGCCCTACGACGAAGTGAAGGGGAAGAAGGTGGAGCCGGAATGCATGGTGGGCGTGGACGAGAACGGCATGACCTTTGTGCGCCAGGGCGATGTGCCGGGGCCTGTGTTGGACAGCCTGGCCGTCGACGCCGCCTGCAGTGGCAATCCGGGGGTGATGGAGTACCAGGGGGTGTATGTGGCCAACCGCCAGCAGGTATTCCACTATGCCGCACCCGTGGGCACCAACAACATCGGCGAGTTCCTCGGCATCGTCCACGGCCTTTCCTACCTCAAGAAACATCACCTCAACCAAATCATCTATACCGACTCGAAGACCGCCATCAGCTGGGTGAAGCGCAAGGAATGCCGCAGCAAACTGCCCCTCACGCCGCAGACGGCCGACCTCTGGAACCTCGTCCGCCGCGCCGAAGCATGGCTGCAGAGCAACACCTACGACACCGAAATCCGCAAGTGGGACACCGACCACTGGGGCGAAATTCCAGCCGACTTTGGAAGAAAATAGAAACAAACGATTCAACCCATAATCATCAAACAATGAATGTAGAAGCCATCCTCACCATCCTCATCACCATCGCGCAAATCACCACCGTCTACCTTGCCGCCCGCGGCAACCGTTGGACTTGGGTCTTCAGCATAGTCACTGGCCTCATCCTGTGCTACAACTTCTTTACCGACCGCCATTTTATGAGCTTTGCCTTCCAGGTCTACAGCATCCTGGCCTCCATCGGGGGTGTCTTCATCTGGAAGAAAAAAGCCGAGGACAACCGCCGCACCATCTGCTGGGGCAACCCCTTGTGGCCGCTGCTGGCGGTGGTGGGCATCGCCGCCGCCACCTACCTCTTCGACACCCATGTGCTGCATTCCAACCTGCCGGTGCTCGACTGCGCCATCTTCTCCCTTCAGGCCGTCGCCACCTTCCTCATGGTGCGCAAGGACATCAACGCGTGGATTTGCTATCTGATATGCGATGCCATCTACATCCCCCTCGGCATCATGGGGGGCAGTTACAAATGGCTCGTCATCAGCGCCATTTTCCTTATCACGGCCACCTACGGCTTCATCACTTTCCTGAAGGCGTGGAAGGCCACCCGTAAAGAGCAGGAGAATGCCTAACACCACCCACATGCGCATCCCCTCTAACCGTGTGAGGGACATCGAGCGGTATTTCCACACGGAGCTTGCCGACAAGTACCCCGACGGTGAAATCGGCTCGTTCCTCCTCATCCTGTTCGAGGCTTTCATGGGGTGGGACAGGGCGCACCTGCTGCTTCACCGCGACGACACCATCAACCAGTCCGACCTGCTCAAGTTCCATTGGGCCGCCGAGGATTTGGAGCGCTTCCGCCCTATACAGTATATCGTCGGCCATGTCCCCTTCTGCGGTCTCCGCATACGGGTGGGCGACGGCGTGCTGATACCCCGTCCCGAGACCGAGGAGATGGTCGGGCGCATCAAGGCCATGATGCCCGACGCGAAGCGGGTGGTGGACCTCTGCACGGGCAGCGGCTGCGTCGCCCTGGCCCTTGCCGACCATTACCGCGACGCTCAAGTGTGGGGCGTGGACCTGTCAGCGGAGGCCTTGGACATAGCCAAAGCCAACGCCGAGGCCAACGGGCTGGAGGTGACGTTTATACAATGCGACCTGCTGCAAGACGAGCCCCCGCTGCCCTGCGATACGGTCGACCTGATAGTCAGCAACCCGCCCTACGTCTGCGACAGCGAGCGCGGGCAGATGTCGCCCAACGTGCTCGACTACGAGCCTGCCTTGGCGCTCTTTGTCCCCGACGACGACCCGCTGCGCTTCTACCGTGCCATCGGGCAGTATGCCTCGCGGCATCTCTCCCCCGACGGCCTGCTTGTCATGGAAATCAACGAACACCTTGGTGCCGAAACCTGCCAGCTGATGCAGCAGCTGGGCTTCGTCGCCACGTTGCATAATGACTTCCGCGACAAAAACCGCTGCATCACCGCCCACAAAACTCTCAATTCGTAACTCTCAATTCTCAATTCCTAACAATGCTCACTCCCCTCCATATCATAGGCATCCTGCTCACCATCGGGCTCATCCTTGCCGCAAGTTTCCTTTCGGGCAGAAAAGTAAAAGACGCCCAGTCCTTCACCACCGGCGGCAAGTCGGGCAGCTGGATGGTCTGCGGGGCGTTGATGGGCACCCTCATGGGTGGGCAGTGTACCGTGGGCACCGCCCAGCTAGCGTTCAACTTCGGTCTTTCGGCATGGTGGTTCACCATCGGTGCCGCGCTGGGTGCGGTGGTGCTGGCGCTCTTCTACGCCGCCCCCATACGCCGCAGCGGCTGTTCCACCCTGCTTGAGATTGTGGCGCGCCAATACGGCCACAAGGCCGAGACCGTGGGGTCGTTGCTCTTCCTCATAGGCATCTTTATCAGCATCGTTGCGCAGGTCATCACCTCGTCGGCCATGCTAGGCAGCCTCTTCCATCTGCCCATGTTCTGGGCAGCCCTTATCGGGGCAGTGCTCATCATGCTGCTTGTCCTCTTTGGCGGCATCAAAAGTGCCGGGGCCGCGGGCATCATCAAGCTGGTGCTGCTCTATATCAGCTCGCTGGCGGCCGGTGTGGTGGTGTGGCGCATGGCGGGAGGCTTTGCGGGAGTAGGGCGTGGCATTGATGCCGTCTATGCCCTGCCGGGTATTGCCGAGGAGAACGGTATTGCCGACCTCGAAAGCATCCACCACCGCTATGGCAGCCTCTTCGGCCGCGGAGTGGCGAAAAACCTCGGCGGCTGCCTCTCCATCATCCTCGGCGTGGTCTCCACACAGACCTATGCCCAGTCCATCTGGTCGGCCGCCACAACCCCCAAAGCCCGTCGCGGGGCACTCTATTGCGCTTTCCTCATCCCGCTCATCGGTGCCGCCTGTACGCTGGTTGGCATGTACATGCGTGGCCATTACGTCACCGCCGCCGAACTTGCAGCCCTGCAGGCCGCGGGCGAACGCCTGCCCGACGGCATCGGCGTGATAGAGAACTCTGCCCAGACCTTCCCCGCCTTCATCTTGAAGCACATGCCCGCGTGGATTGGCGGCATCATGCTCGGCACACTCCTTATCAACATATTGGGTTGTGCCAGCGGCCTCTCGCTTGGGGCTGCCACCATCCTGGTGCGCGACGTGGTCCAAAACTTGATAAACCTCCGCAAACAGTCCTCCAAATCATCCCCAACCCCCCAACTCTCAATTCTCAATTCTCAATTCTCAGTTTTAACCCAGACCCGTCTCGCCATCGTGGTCATACTGCTCATGGCCGCGGGTGCTGCCAACCTCTTCCGGGGCTCCTTCATCAACGACCTGGGCTTCCTTTCCCTCGGCCTGCGTGCCGTGGCGCTGCTGTTCCCCCTCAGTTTTGCCTTGTGGCTGCCCGGGCGGTTCCGTCCGCGTGCCATCCTCGTCTCTATGGCCGCCGGCACCGCCGCCATGCTCCTGGCCAAGGTCCTGACCCTCCCCGCCGACCCCGTCTACTACGGCCTCGCCCTCTCCCTCCTCGTCATCCTCCTCGGCTCCCGCCGCAAGGGGCAATCCCCAGTTTGACGTGAGTCTTTCTAATTTGATTCTCTTTTGTTTCTATTATGTTTTGACTTTGATTATCGAATAGAAACGAAGTAAAAACATAATAAAAGCAACCTCAAATCGAAGCACAAAATAAAGCGCATCACTGCCGCCGCCGTGCAGTTCGTCCAGTGTCCATTCTTTTTGAAAGGTTCATTTGTGGTCATTAAGACTCTTGTTTGTGCTGTCGGTGTTGTGAAAGTTGTGGCTGATAATGTGTGCTATGGAGAGTTTTTTGTCTGCCTTATTATCAGATTAATAAATTGTTATACGATTATGCAAATAGAATTATGCAATTTACATAATTTAGTTTGCATAATGTCAAAAAATATTCGTATCTTTGCAGCCGGAAACTAAAGAATATATGAACTATGGAAGAGAATCCTTTTGTGGTGTCGGGCCACATCAGACCTGAGTATTTCTGCGACCGCAGAGCAGAGTCGGAACGGATGGTTAAGCTGTTGACCAACGGGAATAACGTGGTGTTGAAGTCGGACCGTCGCATGGGCAAGACGGGGTTGATACAGTATTGTTTCGACCAGCCAGTGTTGCGCGACAACTATTACACCTTCTTTGTCGATATTCTCCACACCACCTGTTTGCAGGAGCTGGTGCATGGGTTGGGGCGGGCTGTGTATGAGCAGACTGTACCTCGAGGGAAGAGAATGGTTCAGAACTTTGTCAAGTCATTGCGCAGCATCGGGGGGAAGATGGGTTTTGATGCAAACACAGGTCTGCCTACTTTCACATTGGGACTTGGCGACATTGAACAGCCAGAGTACACGATGGAAGAGATATTCGGCTATCTGCAACATGCTGATAGACCCTGTATTGTGGCTATTGATGAGTTTCAACAGGTGGCGAAGTACCCAGAAAAGAATATTGAGGCGCTGCTTAGGGGGCATATCCAGAGGATAGACAATTGCAGGTTTGTGTTTGCGGGCAGTGAGCGGCACATGCTGGAGCAGATGTTCGACAGCAGGAACCACCCTTTCTATAAGAGTGCCGACAATATGAATCTGGGTCCGATTGACCGTGATGTGTATGTTGAGTTTATGCTTCAGAAGTTCCGCGAGAAGGGGAGGGAGTTAGACCCGGAGGCCGCCGAAGAGGCGTATGACCTGTTTGAAGGCCATACCTATTATGTGCAAAAGGTAATGAACGAGTCCTTTGCTAATACTCCAGCGGGAAGCACCTGCACAAAGGGAACCTTGGACGCGGCCATAGGCGATATTCTTGCCGGAAACGATTATTACTATAGGGACCTGCTGTCGCGAATGACGATGAGGCAGAAGATGTTGCTGTATGCCATTGCCAGGGACGGGGTGGCTACGCAAATCACCTCGGCTGATTTTGTCAAACGGCACAAGCTGGCTTCGGCCAGTTCGGTGCAGTCGGCGATTAAGAAGCTCCTTTCGGACGACTTTGTGGTTGAGGAGTCGCGGCGGTATCGGGTCAACGATAGGTTTTTCGGGCTGTGGATAGGGCGGAGGATGGTGGGGTAACGTCCGGGTTAGAGCCAGGGAAACGACGGATTGTGAGGCAGAATGAAAGTTTTTTCTTGTTATGTTAAAAAAAATGTGTATCTTTGCAGCGGATATTGTGGGGACGGTAGTCCCCCTTTTTATTGCTTATGATAGACAAATTCAAGGTTTTAGACATAGTGAAGGATTCGCTGGAAGGCACTGAAAAGTACCTTGTAAACATGCGTATCACCCCCGATAACCGCATTTTTGTGGACATCGACGGGGACAATGGCATCAATATTGACGACTGCATCGAGCTGAGCCGTACGATTGAGAACAAGCTGAACCGTGAGGAGGAGGATTTCGAACTGAATGTCAGCTCGGCCGGAGCCGAGGCCCCGTTGAAGATGCCCCGCCAGTATCACCGCCATATCGGGCGCATGCTTAGTGTGGAGCCTTTTGAGGGCGAAGCGGTCCAGGGCACTCTTCTGGAGGCCGACGAGGAGCAGTTTGTCATCAAAACCAAGGGGCTGAAGAAAGTGGCTCCCCATGAGATGACCTTCCGCTACGACAATGTCAAAACCGTGAAGGTAGTGCTGCCCTTCTAACCGCCGTGGGCAGAGTTGCGGAGATTTATAGTAAGAATAACAATAATATACATGTCAAATGAAGACGCTAGATCTGATAGATTCTTTTCAGGAATTTAAAGAGTTTAAAAACATAGACCGCGAGACATTGATGCACATCCTCGAGGAGGTTTTCCGTACCGCCTTGGCCAAACGCTATGGCACCGAGGACAACTTCGATATCATTGTGAATATTGACAAGGGCGACTTGGAGATTTTCCGCAACCGCACCATCGTCGAAGACGGTCAGGTGAAAGACGAGAATTTGGAGATTGCATACAGCGACGCTATCAAGATTGAGTCCGACTTTGAGGTAGGTGAGGAGTTGTCGGAGCCTATCTACATGTCTGACTTTGGCCGCCGAGAGATATTGGCCATCCGTCAGAACCTGGTCAGCAAGATTCAGGATTACGAGAAGTCGCTCATCTTCCAGAAATACAAGGAGAAAGTGGGCGAGATTATCGTGGGTGAGGTGTATCAGCCTTGGAACAAGGAGGTGCTGATTCTGGATGAGGAGAAGATTGAGCTGGTGCTGCCCAAGAGCGAGCAGATTCCCTCCGACCGTTTCCGCAAGGGCGACACGGTGCGCGCCGTGGTGCTGAAGGTGGAGATGCGCAACAACAACCCCGCCATCGTCCTTTCGCGTACCTCTCCCATATTCCTGGAGCGTCTGTTGGAGGCCGAGGTGCCGGAAATTTACGACGGTCTTATCACCATCCGCAATATCGTCCGCATCCCGGGCGAGCGAGCCAAAATTGCAGTGGAATCGTATGACGACCGCATCGACCCCGTGGGTTCGTGCGTGGGCATTAAGGGCGCCCGTATTCATGGCATTGTCCGCGAGCTGCGCAACGAGAATATTGACGTGCTCAACTATACCCCCCGTATGGACATCATGGTGCAGCGTGCTTTGGCACCCGCCAAGATTTCTTCCTTGAAAGTGGACGACGAGGAGAAGAAAGTGGAAGTCTATATGGAGCCCGACCAAGTGTCCATGGCCATCGGTAAGGGCGGCTGCAATATCAAGCTTGCCAGCAAGTTGGTGGGCTATGACATTGATGTCTACCGTACAGGTGACGAGGATTCGGATGATGTCGACTTGAAAGAATTCTCCGACGAAATCGACCAGTGGATTATCGACGTGCTGGTCAATATTGGCTGCGACACCGCCAAGAGCGTCCTGGCTATCAGCAAGGAAGACCTGATTAACCGTACCGACCTTGAAGAAGAGACCGTGGATGAGGTGATTCGTATCCTCAAGGCTGAGTTCGAGGACGAGCCGGCCCCCGCCAAAGAAGACGAGCCAGCTCCCGCCAAAGAGGAGGAGCCTGCACCCGCCAAAGAGGAGGAATAGGTCGTGCGCCAACAGGGGTGGGCGTAAGTTGGATGAAGTTCTTCCCCAGCCCCAACGATAAAGAAAAACTTCGAGTAATTAAAAAGGAGTGAAATATGGCAGAAGAAACTAAAGGAATAAGACTTAAAAAAGCGGCGACAGAGCTGAACGTGGGTATTTCCACATTGGTGGAATATCTGGCTAAGAAAGGCCATCAGGTGGAGACGAATCCCAACACGCGTCTTACTGCTGAGCAGTATGACATTGTCGCTGCTGCCTTCCAATCCGAGCGTGCTGTGAAGGAACAGGCCGACAAAATCGAGATTACCCCTAGCGGTAACAACATGGTGATTGAGGCCAATTCAGAAGAAAAGACCGAAGAGAGCGAAGAGGTGATTATAAAAAACTACAACTCCTCCGCCATCGAAAACAAGGGTACCGCCCAGCCCGTCGCAACTGCCGTCACTCCCGACGAGCCGACCGAACCCGAACCCGTCGAAACGCCCCAACCCGAGGAGCCAGCCCCCCAGCCTGTTGAGGAGCCAGCCCCCGAACCTCAGGAGGCCGAGGCCAATGTGAGCGAAGAACCTGCTGCTGATGCCCAGCCCAGCGAGGCACCTGCTGAAGAACCAGCCCCCGCCGAAGAGCCTCAGACTATTGTCTCTACACAGGTTGGCGACCTGCGCATCATCAAGAAGATAGACCTGGATGCCATCAACAGTAAGATGCGCCCCGATAAGAAGAAAAAGTCTAAAGCCGATAAGGAAAAGTCGGCCGCTGCCAAGGAGGATAAGAAGGCCACCGAGCCAAAGGCCAAGAAGGGTGCGGCTGCTGCCGAGAAGGAGAAAAAGTCTGCTCCTGAGCCTCCCGCCAAGGAAGAAAAGACTCCGCAGCCGACACCAGCACCAGAGCCGGCTCCTGCCCCTGCCCCCACCTCTGCCGCTCCGGCAAAACCTGCTCCTGAGTTTATCGAGACCAAGTACAAGAAGCTTGAGGGACCCAAGCTGGTCGGCATGGTCGACCTCAGCCAGTTCGACAAACCCAAGCCCTCACCAGCTGAGAAGAAGAAACGCAAACGCATCAAGAACAAGGGCGTTAAGGTGGGCGACAATACCACTCAGCCCGACCCCAACGCCATGACCACCCCTGCGGCCCCTGCCAAGGGCGGCAACAAAGAGCGTAAGGCCGACTCGGACGCCAAGAGCGAAAAGGCCGAACGTTCCGAAAAGAAGAAGAAGAAAGAAAAGAAGCCCGTGAAGGTGGAGATTGACGACAACGAAATTGAGAAGCAGATTCGCGACACCCTCGCCCGTCTCAGTCCCATGGGTAAGTCTAAGACTTCTAAGCATAACCGTGAGAAGCGCCAGAAGGTGCACCAGCGTCTGGAAGAGGAGCAGCTCACCGAGATGGAGAACCAGAAGACGTTGCAGGTGACCGAGTTCGTCACCGCCAACGAGCTGGCCACCATGATGAACGTGCCCGTCACCCAGATTATCAGCACCTGCATGTCCGTGGGCATCTTCGTCAGCATCAACCAGCGTCTCGATGCCGAGACCATCAGGCTGATTGCCGACGAGTTCGGCTTCGAAATCAACTTCGCCAGTGCCGACGTTATCGACGAGCTGAACAAGATTGAGGAGGAAGACCGCCCCGAAGACCTCATCACCCGCAATCCTATCATTACGGTCATGGGCCATGTGGACCACGGTAAGACCTCCCTGCTCGACTACATCCGCAAGACCAACGTCATTGCCGGTGAGGCGGGCGGCATCACCCAGCATATCGGTGCTTACGAGGTCACCACGGCCGAAGGTCGTAAGATTACCTTCTTGGACACCCCTGGTCACGAGGCTTTCACCGCCATGCGTGCCCGTGGTGCCAAGGTCACCGATATCGCCATCATCGTCATCGCCGCCGATGACAAAATCATGCCGCAGACCGTTGAAGCTATCAACCACGCCCAGGCTGCTGGTGTGCCTATTGTTTTCGCTATCAATAAAATTGATAAGCCGGGTGCAGACCCCGACCGCATCAAGACCGAGCTGGCCAATATGAACCTACTCGTCGAAGAGTGGGGCGGCAAGTATCAGAGTCAGGACATCTCGGCCAAGAAGGGTATCAATGTGGAGGAACTGCTTGAGAAGGTCATCCTCCAAGCCGACATCATGGAGCTGAAGGGCAACCCCAAGAAGCGCGCCAAGGGTACGGTGTTGGAGAGTTCGCTCGACAAAGGCCGTGGCTATGTGGCCAAGCTGCTGGTCGAGGACGGCACCATCCGCAAGGGCGACCCCATCGTCGCAGGTGCTATCAGCGGCCGTGTACGTGCCATGTACAACGAGCGTAACCAAGAGGTTATGTCCGCCGGTCCCTCGCAGCCCGTGCTGCTGCTCGGCCTCACAGGTGCCTGTCAGGCTGGCGACACCTTCAACGTCACCGAGAGCGAGAAGGAAGCCAAGGATATTGCCTCCAAGCGTACCCAGCTCCAGCGCGAACAGGGCTTGCGCACTCAGAAGCACATGACCTTGGACGAGATTGGCCGCCGTATCGCCATCGGCAACTTCAAGGAGCTCAACATCATCGTCAAGGGCGATGTGGACGGCTCTGTGGAAGCCCTCTCCGACTCACTGCTGAAGCTCTCCACCGAAGAGGTGCAGGTCAATGTGATTCACAAGGCTGTGGGTCAGATTACCGAGACCGACGTCATGCTGGCCGAATCGTCCGATGCTATCATCATAGGCTTCCAGGTGCGTCCCTCCGTGGGTGCCCGCAAGATGGCCGAGACCGAGCAAATCGACATCCGCCTCTACAGCATTATCTACGACGCCATCAACGAGTTGAAAGACGCTATCGAGGGCATGCTCTCGCCCGAGACACAGGAGAAGATCGTTGCCAACCTCGAAATCCGCGAAACCTTCAAGATTAGCAAGGTCGGCACCATCGCTGGTTGTATGTGCTTGGACGGTAAGATTACCCGTAACCACAATGTCCGTGTCATCCGTGACGGTATCGTGGTCTACACAGGCAAGCTGGCCTCCCTCAAACGCTTCAAGGACGACGTCAAAGAAGTGGTCAGCGGACAAGACTGCGGCCTGAACATTGAAGGCTTCAACGACATCAAAGTCGGCGACATCGTCGAAGCCTACGAGATTATTGAAATCAAAAGGAAACTGTAATGAATGTGTTAACGTGTAAATGTGTTAATTCGTGAATCATTGTAGATGATGAAGACGCAAGGCGTGTTGTATGATAAGAGTAAGCAGTTTGCATTAGGCGTAATCGCCCTTTGCAATGAACTTCGTGAGAAGGGGGAATACATCATGTCTAAACAAATCCTTAAGTCTGGAACAAGCATCGGTGCAAACTACTGCGAAGCCGTCTGTGCCGAAAGTCCTCAAGACTTTATACACAAAGTGTCTATTTCTATTAAAGAAGCAAACGAAACATCATTCTGGCTTGACCTGCTACATGATAGCAACTACCTAGACAACGAACGATACACCCAACTGAGCAGCCAAGTAGAGGAACTATACAAAATGCTGAACTCCTCTGCAATAACTGTCAAACAGAAACTAACACATTAACGAACTAACACCTTCAAAAAGGATTAACACATTAACGAATTAACGCATTAACACATTCAAGCATTGATTCAACACATTAACGAATTCACACAATCCAAAAGCTCTGATAGTTCAATGGATAGAATAACTCTCTCCTAAAGAGTAGATCCGGGTTCGATTCCCGGTCGGAGTACAAAGCCCGGCACTGCATGTAGGCCGGGCTTTATTTTTTCCTCTTAAATAAAAAAAAAATCGTATTTTTGCATTTGCATACTTATGTGCATGTATATATAAATATAACCGCTATGGACGGCTTTAAAAATATTGAAATCAATAACTTCAGAGGTATCGGCCACCTAAAGATTGATGCTTTCTCGCGCGTCAACGTCTTTCTCGGACAGAACAGTTCCGGCAAAAGTTCTGTGCTCGAATGTCTGTTACTACTGATGGGAATGTCCAACCCCGACCTGCCTCAAACCATCAATTCCATCAGGTCGCGCAACTTCAGTGGTTTTGCAGACCTGTTCTATCTGTTTCACAACTATGACTGGAAAGAGGTGCCGAGAATTGCTGCAGAGATGAACGATGGCAGCAAACGTGAGCTGGAACTAAATATGACCTACGTTTTTGACAAGAAGTCACAATCAGACTCGCAAAACGGACATATCCCTACATCCGAGACGAAGACGTTTCTTAATACGCTGAGATTATTCTTCAGCGTTGAGTCTGGACAGCAGAAAGAGGACTATGTGAGCAGCATCACTGTCAACCAACAAGGCTTGATTTCAGATAAGAAACTTGCCGAGGGGTATTTAGAGAAAAACAGTGCAGCTTTTCTTTCCTCCGACTTGGCAGCTGGCAATACTGCAAATGATTTGGTTGAACTGGCTAAACGAAAGAAAAAAGGCATCGTGGCTGAGCAACTAAAGAATTTCGACAGCCGTATTACCTCATTGGAGATACTGAACAACATAGCCTACATTGGATTGGAAGGCATTGACCAGTTGCTGACCGTCAACATGATGGGTGATGGACTCCGTCGGTATCTCAACATCATTTCGGCATCGGCTAATCCCTTGAACAATATCCTGCTGATAGACGAGATAGAAAACGGCCTCCACTATTCCGCATACAAAAAACTTTGGGAAGCCATCTTCGCCCTTGCTGTGAGTACCAACAAACAGGTGTTTGTGACGACCCACAGCAAAGAGACGCTACAGAAACTCAACCAAATGCTTGAGGAGCACCCCGAGTACCGCAATGAAATGCGGTTGTACACCTTAGAAAACACCCTAAAGAAAGGCTATCAGGCCTACAAATACACATACGATGGCTTAAATGGTGCCTGTGAAAATGATATTGAACTTAGAAGCATTGCCCTATGAAGAGATTTTTGATAATCGTTGAAGGCGATGCCGACAAGAAGTTCTTTCGGGACTACTACCACCATCTGTTTGGTGAGGAGGCACCCGAGAACAGCATCATCCATTCTGGGAAGAACAATGATACTGGTGGATTGGGAAAACTAAAGTCAGAAGAAACCCTACAGGCACTCCGTCAGAATACCGACCAAGGCGGGGTAAACCTTGTCATATTCGATGCCGATGAGAATCCTGCTGAGAGACGTGCCGAGTTAATGGCGATAAAAGAAGCCTATGGTGTGGAATTTGAACTGTTTCTCCTCCCCAACGACAAAGATACTGGAGCATTGGAAGACTTGTTGGAGAACATCATCAACCCCGACAACCAGCCCGTGATGGACTGCTGGCAGACTTACGAAGGCGAATTGACAAAAGTGCGGATACCCACCAAGACCCCACCCACACTGACCATCCCAGCCAAGAAAACCAAGATATACGCCTACCTTGAAACCCTGCTGGGCAAGTCAAGAAGCCAAAAGGAACTAATCAAAGACCGCAACCGCAACTACGAGAACCCCCAGCACTGGAATCTGGATACTGAATATCTGGAGCCGTTGAAGGAGTTTCTTTATAAACAATTTTGATTTAAAGAATAATTATTATGGAAGAGAAATATGAGTGGCTGGAGAAGAAAACACCCCGTTCTGTAGATCAATTAAGATTATGGAATGAAAATCCGCGTCTCAACCCAGAAGAAAAACATATAACATTAGCAGATTTCACAGAAGACCTAATTGCTGACGAATATGAGAAAAAACACTTTTTTGATCTGCTAAAATCCATTGCTGTTGAATATATTCCAGCAGACCCAATCATAGTTTGGAAAGATGATGTTTCTCAAAAGTTCTATGTTGCAGAAGGCAATAGACGTGTTCTTGCCTTAAAATTACTTAATGACCCTAGCAAAGCTCCGAAAAGTATAAGAGCATATGTTAGAAACCTATCCAAGAATAGAGCACCTGTAGATAAAATAAAAGTAAATGTTGCACCTTCATTTGACGATGCGGAGTGGTACATATGTCAAAGGAACAGCATGTCAACACTGCAACAAAGGTGGTCTAGAATTCAACAACAAAGATGGGTAGAATCTCTATATAAGAAGTATGGAAATAACATGGAACTTTTATCATCTAAATCATCCATGTCCCAAGGAGAACTAGAAACGGCCATCCGTAATCTACGCCTGATTGATTTGATAAAAACTCCAGAGGTAAAAGACGCTCTATCAGAACAGCAATATAAGGATGCCACTTCATATAAGTTTCCTGTTACTATTATAGAACGTTTCTTTGCAAATAAATTGGTAAAAGAAAAATGGGGATTGGACTTTGAAGGTTCAGAAGTCAGACTTAAAAACAAATCTGGTTTTCTTGTGGCATACGCCGAGCTTATCAAAAACATTGTTGAAAAACAGCCGAGCATTCAAATTGATACACGAACAATAACTACTAATTTGGAGGAAATTTTGGATAATCTTCCAAAAGTGGACACAACAATACTAGATCCATATACCCTACACGACCAAACTGAAGAGGTTCCACACGAGGACAAGACAGAACTCATTGATAACAAACAAGAAAAAAACAAAGAGATTGTTAAAGGTAATCCTAACCGATTGAAACTAATACTTCCTATTTATGAAATACATACGTCTGACTATAGGTTACAAGGAATTTTCAATGAACTTAAAAGTTTGTCAATAACCAAATACAAGAATGCGGTTGCCGCATCAATTCGTATTTTTTTAGACTTAGCCGTATTGAATTGGTTACAAACAGAAGATTTGATATCTGATATACAGGCTCAAAAACAAAAAAATATCAGAGATATTACTTTGCATCATCGGTTGGATTTCATCGCGGACAGATTAAAAGCAAAAAAGCCAAAAGCCAATTCGATAATTGTTAGGTTAATTAACAATGAAAATGAATTTTGTCTCGATGTATTAAACGGCTACCAGCACAGTAAAGATACTGTATATCTAGAAAGGCAATTCCTTAATCGTTTTTGGGATTTTCTATTCCCTTTATTTGAAGTTTTAGTTGATATAAGAGAAAACAGTACTCAAAATGAATAGTAGCCCACTCAGGTACCCTGGGGGAAAGTCGTTAATGACTAATTTCTTCGTCGATCTATTTCACCAGAATAGATTGCATGAAATAGTGTATGCAGAACCATACGCAGGAGGTGCTGGTGCAGCAATCAATCTTCTTTTGAGAGGTCATGTAAATGAAATATTAATCAATGATGCAAATAATGGGATTTTTTCTTTTTGGAATGCACTCATAAACGAACCAACTAGATTTATTCAAGCCATCTATAATATTCCCGTTACTTTGAAAGAATGGTATAAACAAAGATCCGTATTACTAGAGACAAATAACCCTTCTTTTGAATTAGGTGTTGCAACATTTTTCATGTCGAGAACCAATCGTTCTGGCGTTATATATGGCGGACCAATTGGAGGGTCCACAGAGGAAAAACAAAGAAATGCAAAATATACAATAGATTGTCGTTTTAATAAGCAAGACCTGATTCATCGACTCGAAGTCATCGCCACCAAGAAAAATCAAATTAAAATTTCTAATGAAGATGCCTTGTTTTTTTTGAGACACATAGAAGAAAATACATTTGTATATTTGGATCCCCCATATTATGTGAAAGGGAAAAGTTTGTATATGAATCATTATACTGATAAGAATCACGAAGAACTATCTCACTTTCTTCAGAATGAGGCACATTTTAATTGGGTATTATCTTATGATGATGTACCTCAAATAAGAAATTTGTATACAAATTTAGAATTATATAGATTTCCTTTGAAATACACAGTAAAAAGAAAACAAATTGGATACGAATTACTAACACATTCTCCAAGCCTGTTCTTTCCAGAAAAACTTGAAATAAGAAGGACTCATAGTAAAAGTATTATGATTGAACCCATAACAGAATAAAATGAAGATAAGTAATAAAGTAAACACATCACTTATAGATTTCCCTGAAGAGGAAAAGATAGTTAATGACTTCGGAGTGAAATTTTACGGTGAAACCTCATACGAGAATCAAATGGCTGTATTAAGTCATTTTCTGCACAACAAGCATAAGAGACTGACACAAAAAGAGCAAAAAGAAATCATTGAAGTTATTCGCGAGTTTCTTTCACGCAAAGAGTTTCGACAAATGATTGTCGTTGATACACTAACAGACGATGACATTCTTTCTGTTGCTGAAAATCCTGCCCAATATGCTCTTTTCTCGCAATTCTTTGATGTGCCTTTCCCTGCCCCTGAAAAACCAAAATTCACATTCATTGACCTTTTCGCAGGAATTGGTGGTTTTCGTATAGCAATGCAAAATCTCGGTGGAAAATGTGTCTATTCATCCGAAATTGACGCTAAAGCACAGGAAACTTATCTCGCCAACTATGGGGAAATGCCTTTTGGAGACATTACAAAAGAATCGACAAAGAGTTATATTCCTAAGAAATTTGATATACTTTGTGGAGGATTTCCTTGTCAAGCATTCTCTATGGCGGGCAAACGGCTTGGGTTTAAGGATGAAACGCGCGGCACATTATTCTTTGAAATAGAAGATATTTTGCGTAAACGTCAGCCAAAAGCATTCTTTTTAGAGAATGTTAAGGGTCTTGCGATTCACGATCGTGGTCGCACATTGGAAACGATATTGACCCACTTGGATGATGCTGGTTATGATGTGGTTCCTCCCAAAATTCTTAATGCAATGGATTATGGTGTTCCACAGCACCGAGAGCGAATATATATCATAGGATTTCGCAAAGATTTGCATATTGATATATCTCGGTTTCACTACCCAGAACCCACAACTACTGGAAAGAAACGCCCCAAGTTCCGTGATGTAATGGAGAAAAAAGAAGTATCGGTAAAATACTATTTATCGACAACCTATATTGAGACGCTCATCCGTCACAAAGAACGCCATGAAGCAGCTGGTCACGGATTCGGATATAAAATTATAGACATTAACGGAGTGGCAAACGCAATTGTTGTCGGAGGGATGGGTAGAGAGTGTAATCTCATAATAGACAAAAGGCTAACTAATTTCACCCCCATTACTAATATTAAGGGGGAAGTCAATAGAGATGGTATACGAAAAATGACCCCAAGAGAATGGGCAAGGTTACAAGGTTTTCCTGACGAATTTAAAATTGTTGTGGCCGACGCTTCTGCATACAAACAGTTTGGCAACTCGGTTGCAATCCCGGCAATTCAAGCCACCGCTGAAGAAGAATTAAAAGTTTTAGGACTAGTATAAATAACTATGGCAATAACAGGAAATAAAGGAGAGTGGAGCGAAATATACACCCTTTTCCGCTTGCTTGGCGAGGGCATTGTTCATGCTGGCGATGCCAACCTAAACAAGTTGGACCTCTACTATCCTATTATCAACATCATCCGTGAAGAAAGTAATCGTTACGAATACAAGCCAAATCAAAGCAAAAACATTGTCGTAATTGACGAAGACGGACACGAATACGCGCGAATCTCAATGGACAAGTTTATGTCCGAATCTAAATCGTTGCTTGATGCAATTAAAGAAACCAATCAACGCTCATTTGCTGTTCCAAGTGCGGAATGTTTTATGAGCAAAATAGGCTGCAGAAAGCTCAAGGCGCCATCTAAAGATAAGGCAGATATCCACATTGTCATTCACGACCTACGCACCAATATGACCCCGCTGCTTGGTTTCAGCATAAAGTCGCAACTTGGAAGTGCTTCCACACTACTCAACGCTACCGAGGCAACCAATATCCGTTACCTTGTTTCTGGCAAGAAAATGACGGATGCTGAGATTGTCGCATACAACAACATCGAAGACCACATGCCACGCATGGAGGCTCTAGTCAAGAATGGCTACAAACTGAGATATTCTGGCATTGAGCATAATACGTTCAAAAACAACTTGCTGTTTCTTGACACTTACATGCCCGAATTCATTGCTGCCTGTCTTATCTGCGACAGTATGCCTAACTCGACTTCGAAAATAAGCGAGGCCGTGGAAATTGTGGCGAATCAGAATCCATTCGGTTTCACTGGCAGTGATATTAAGGCTTTCTATGAACACAAGATGAAAGTGTTGCTTCTCGATGCCGCCCTTGGAATGACACCCGCAAAGGAATGGAAAGGTCGATATGATGCCAATGGTGGCTATCTAGTAGTACGCCGCGATGGCGAAATTGTGTGCTATCACTTCTATAATCGCAATGATGTAGAAGATTACCTTTACCACAATACTCGCTTTGAGCGCGGTAGCCGTAGCCGTCACCACTTTGGCACTCTTTATCGTGGCAATGACGGGAAAGTGTACATTAAATTAAACTTACAAATACGTTTTTGCAAATAACGGACATCTATTCCTTAATGAATCCCAACAAGGACAAGTTTGCCAAAATGAAAGAACTCGGGTTGTGCTATCTGCGTACAGGCGAGGATGCAGGTTCCATTGTGCTGCCTCCAAGAGCGTTGAATGCCAAATATGTGATGCTCCATAACGGCACAAACGGCACCTTGTTCAAACTAAAAGGTGTTGGGCCACGATTCATGTCAAGAGAGGCCTTGCAGAAGAAAGGCTTCAACTCTTTGGGGCATGACTATTATTTGGTTTATACCTTTGACACAACCCAGTCGAAAGACTACACCAATGTTAACGCCCTTGGTCGAGGCAAACAGACCACTTCGCCATGGTTTGCCACATGGGAGGAGCTGCTGCAAATGCATCAATGACAGTGTCTTTAAGAGATACAATCCAATTGGTAGAAATCTCCTTGTATGATGAACGTAGGATTTTTCCGATATCAGCACAGGATGAACTAGAGTCACTCATCTGGTCGAACATAACTGTCACTTGGGAAAGACCTTAGGGAATACGTAAGTGTGTTAATGTGTAAATGCGTTGGCCTTTCGATGCGCCAGCGACTAACGAATTAACACAATCAAAAAGAGACTAACGCAATAACGAATTCACACAATCACAAATTGCTCCTTCTTCAGCGACTTTCGTTGCCGCTTTCTATCTGGTCGAAGATTCCTAGGTAGTTGTTGTAGCGTTCGGTGCTGATGGTGCCTGCGTCCACGGCCTCTTTCACGGCGCAGCGGGGTTCGTGGCGGTGGGTGCAGTTGGCGAAATAGCAGTCGTGCAGCACCTCGCGCATCTCGGGGAAAAAGTGCGACAGTTCCTCCGGCTTGAAGTCCACCATGCCGAACTCCTTGATGCCGGGGGTGTCAATCAGGTAGGTGAGTTGCGGTGACTCTGGCTGAGGGGTAGGGCAGGGGAGTTCGATGGGGAATATCTCGGCAAAGGTGGTGGTGTGCTTGCCCTTCAAGCTCCACTCACTCACTTCGCCCACACGTAGGTTCAACCCCGGCACCAACGCGTTGAGCAAGGCCGACTTGCCTACGCCCGAATGCCCGGTGAAGAGTACGGTGCGTCCGGCAATCACCTCGCGCAATTCCTCCACGCCGTCGCCCTTGAGGGCACTGACGGCATGAACGGGATAACCCACTTTCTCATAGATGTCTTTCAGCTCGTTGTGCAGTCCCCACAAATCTTCCTCCTCACCATAAAGGTCGGTCTTGTTGAAGATGATGCGGGCAGGGATGTGGTAAGCCTCGGCGGTGACCAGCAGACGGTCGATAAAGCCTGTCGAGGTGCGGGGAAACCCCAGTGTGGCCACAATGCAGAGGCTGTCGATATTGGCTGCTATGACGTGGGTCTGCTTGCTGAGTTTGGTCGCTTTGCGCACAATATAGTTGCGCCGGTCGTGGACCTCCATGATTACCCCCGTGCCATCCTCCTGTAGCGTCACATCCACCTTGTCGCCCACTGCCACAGGGTTCGTCTGCTTGTTGCCTCGCAGACGGTAATTGCCTCGCAGACGGCAGTCCACCACCGTCCCTCCCTCGGTTGGCAGCACCTTGTACCAGCTGCCTGTTGTGCGTATTATAAGCCCTATCATTTGAGTAGTTTAGATTTTGCAAAGATACGACTTTTTTCCGACTTTGCAATAATTCACTTTTTTTTGCTATCTTTGCATATTTATTAGTATCTATGAAACGCATAGAATGTTTATTTATAGTACTGCCACTCTGCATATTGCTGTGCGGGGCAGGTAATCTTTTCGCACAAGAGGATTGGAATGATGTGAACGTGTACAGCGTGGGCAAGGTGCCTCCGCACGTGAATGTGATTCCTTATGCCGACGAGGAAGCCATTGCTGACCTCAAGTATTACGAGTCGCCTTACTACAGGAGTCTTAACGGCGTTTGGAAGATATTCATGGCCGAAAACCCCGAGTCGTGTCCCAAGGATTTCTTCGCCGTAGGGTACGATGTGACCCATTGGAGCGACATACAGGTGCCGGGAAATATCGAAATCCAGAACGACAAGGAGGGCAACCCCTTCGGCGTACCCGTCTACACCAACATGCGCAACGAGTTCCCCTCCAATCCGCCTTATGCCCCGTCCGATTTCAACCCCACCGGCTGTTACGTCTACGACTTCCAAGTGCCTGAAAGCTGGCGCACCCGCCGCACCTTCATCAAGTTCGGAGCCGTCAAGTCGGCCATGTACCTCTACATCAACGGCAAGAAGGTGGGCTATTCCGAGGACTCCAAAATCCCGGCCGAGTGGGAGATAACGAAATATGTCCATCCCGGAAGAAACCGCCTGGCCGTCAAGGTAATCCGCTTCAGCGACGGCAGCTACCTCGAATGTCAGGACATGTGGCGCATGAGCGGCATCACGCGCGACGTGTGCCTCTATTCCAAGCCCCATGTGCATATCACCGACTATAAGCTTGTTGCAGGCCTGGACGAGAAGAAAGGCGACGGGCTTCTTGATTTGAATATCGACCTTTCTTCCCCCATCACCCATCCCATGCTGATGGAGATAGAACTCTTTGACGCCCAAGGGAACAGCGTCCTGCACAAAACCCGTGAGATGGGCTTCCAGGAGTGGTACACCTCTTTCTCCCACGAGGAATGCCGCATCCCCCAGGTCTCCCCGTGGACGGCCGAAACGCCCTACCTCTACACCCTTATCATCCGTTTCCGCAACGTGGGTACCACCACCGTCGAGACCCTCGGCTGCAAGGTGGGTTTCCGCAACGTGGCAATCAAGAAGGTGGAATATGCGGCGGCCGACACCCTCCTCGTCACCCCCCAGCTCTGCATCAACGGCGTGCCGGTGACCATCAAGGGGGTCAACCGCCACGAGCACAGCCCCCTCAACGGTCATTACGTGTCGCGCAAGGAGATGGAGTTCGACATCATGCTGATGAAACATCTCAACATCAACGCCGTGCGCACCAGCCACTACCCCGACGACGAGTACTGGTATGAGCTGTGCGACCGCTACGGCCTCTATGTGTGGGACGAAGCCAATGTGGAGTCGCACGCCCAAGGCTATGGGGCCAACAGTCTGGCCAAGAAAGAGGCATGGACAAAGCCCATCATCTACCGCGAGGCCAATATGGTTCATCGCGACCGCAACTACCCTTCGGTCATCGCCTGGTCGTTGGGCAACGAATGCGGCAACGGCGTGGCGATGGAACATGCCTACCGCTTTGTCAAGTCGGTCGACGACACCCGCCCGGTCGTCTATGAGCGTGCCCTGACCGACTGGAACACCGACATCGTGGGCGAGATGTACTCCAGCGTGGGCCATCTCTCCGACTATTGCAGCAGCTGGCGTGCCATCTACAGCCAGTTCGAGCGCACCGAGAAGGCCCCCATGCGCTACGACCGCAACAACCCTGCCGACACCGCTCTCTGCCGCCCCTTCATCATGGTGGAATATTGCCATGCCATGGGCAACAGCATGGGCGGCCTGCAGAACTATTGGGACACCATCAACAAGTACCCCCAGCTCCAAGGCGGCTTTATCTGGGACTGGGTCGACCAGAGCTTCGCCATGAACGGGCAGAAGATACAGTATACTTTCGACTATGAGAAAGACTCCGCCTGGTATGCCGTGGGCGGCGACCTCGGCTCGCTGCCCGGAGTGCAGGACGACGACGCCTTCTGCGCCAACGGCATTGTGGCTGGCGACCGCCGCCCCCATGCCCACGCCAACGAGGTGCAGCAGGTCTACCAGAATCTCAATGTCACCCAGCACTCCGACCCCTCGGGCAGTCAGTACTATGTGCTGCACAACGACTTCAATTTCCGCGATGCCTACGACTTCATCGGCCACTACAAGATTTATTCCTCCCTTCGCGACACCATCTACGCCGACACCGTACACCCCCACCTCCCCGCCGGGCAGTGCTGCCGTCTGCATCTGCGCATCCCCGACATAGAGCCCCTGCCGGGCGAACGCTTCTTCGTCCGCTTCAATTTCACGGGCGACAGCTACGAGGTCGACGACCCCTACGATTACGGCACCTCCTGGACCTTCCACGAGAACAGCCACGACGAGTTTGAAATTACCGACATCGAGGTGCCCGACGACAGCATCCCCCTGCCCTCCGTCAACCCCAAACTGTTCCGCTGCCATCATGACAAGCAGAGCAACACCGTTACCATTACATCGTCGCCCTCGCTGTTCTCGCTCACGATAGATGCCAACACCGGCTATATCACACACTACACCTACCACGGCTCGGAGCTGCTGCAACGCCCCCTGCGGTGGAACTTCTGGCGTCCGCCCACCCTCAACGACAGGGTGGACCCATACGGTGCCAGGGCGTGGGACGGCCTCGACGGCCTCACCGCCACCCCCGTCAGCTGCACGGCCACCTTCGTCGGTGAACTCGACCGCATGGCCGAGGTGGACCTCCTGCTCGAGCTCACCAGCCCCGACGGCCGCACCCTCACGCTGCGCGAAATTGTGGAGGTGGATGCCGAGGGACGCATGCAGCTGAGCTATGCCCTCCATACCCGTGGCAACTACCGCACCCTCCCCAAGCTGGGCATCCAGCTGGCTGTCGACAGCAGCTGCCATAAGGTGCAGTGGTGGGGCAACTATTACGAGACCTATCCCGACCGCGGCGAGGCCCGCTGGACCGGCCGTAACAACGCCAAGCCCGCCGACATGTGCGGCGAGCTCCATGTGGTGCCGCAGGAAAGCGGCAACCGCTCCGCCTACTGGACCTCCTTTGTGGTCGACGAAAAACGCCTCAGCTTTTGCACGGCCGACGAGTACCCGCTCAACTTCAGCGTCCGACAATACGACGACAACGTCATGACCGCCGCCCGCCGCATCAACCAGCTGAGCAAGGCCGACTGCTACATCGTCAATGTCGATGCCCGTCAGGCCGGTCTCGGCACCGCCACCTGCGGCCCCGGTGTGAGCAGGCGCTATCGGATTGATGGCGACAGCGTCCAACGCTTCAGCCTGGTGGTAGTGCCTTCGGAAGAGGCCGACAGTGTGAACCTCTGGCACTACTGCGGCAGCTACTTCGATGAGCCCGACAGCCTCATAAAGCCCATGCCCACCCTCCAGCTCAACCGCGTGAAACAGATAGCCGTCACCACTTACGGCGACGCCTCCCAGCCCGCCGACCATCCCAGCTTCCAGTATTGCAAGGGCTTCCCCGACATACTCCACGACGGCCGTCTCGGCATCGTCGGCAACTATGGCGAAGGCTGGATTGGCTTTGCCGGACGCGACAGCGTGGACCTTTACATCGAGCTCTCCGAGACCATCCCCCTCAGCCAGATAGCTGTCGGCTTCTGCCACAGCGCCGACGACTGGGTGCTGCAGCCCGACTCGGTCGAGGTGCAGTGGTCGCGCAACGGCCGCAGCTACAGCCCATGGACTACGCTGTCGTCGGTCCGTCCCATAGCAGACACCCGCCATCAAAGCCGCCGTGTCAATATGCGCCTGCTGACCGACAACCCCTCGTCTGCCACCTCCCACCGCCGTGGGCGCCAACCTCGTGCCCGCTACCTGCGCATCCGGGTGCATTCCTGTGCCTCCCTCCCCTCGTGGCATGTGGCGGCCGGTCAGCCCGCTTGGCTGATGATAGACGAAATCGACGTGAAATAAATACATTAATTTGATAGTCAAAGAATCACACAGTAACACAATAAAACATTCACACAACCACAAATGACCCTTTTACTCATATTCCTCCTTGGTGCAATGTCCATATCGTTCATCTGCTCGATATTGGAGTCGGCACTCATGTCCACCCCTCTGTCGTATGTGAACATGCGCGAAGACGAAGGATACAAACCTGCCACCCGTTTCAAACGATACAAGACCGACAACGCCCGACCCATCGCCGCAATACTCTCGCTCAACACCATCGCCAACACCATCGGTGCTGCAGGTGTGGGCGCACAGGCCACCGAGCTCTTCGGCAGCCATTGGTTCGGCCTCGTCTCTGCCATCACCACCATCCTCATACTGGTCTTCGCCGAAATCATCCCCAAGACCATCGGCACCCATCACTGGAAAAAGCTCATGGGTTTCACCGCCTACACCCTCCGGCTCCTCATTGTGCTGCTCTTCCCCATCGTGTGGGTGGTGGAGAAACTCTCCAACACCATCTCCGACACCGATGACGAGGAAGCCGCCGTCAGCCGCGAGGAGGTCGCCGCCATGGCCGATATGGCCGAGGACGAGGAGGTTATCGACGAGGACGAGAACAAAATCATCCAGAACGTCATCAAGCTCGACGATGTCAAGGCCGAGGACGTGATGACCCCCACCACCGTGGCTGCCATCGCTCAGGAAGGTATGACGCTCAAAGAGTTCTACCGCGACAAGGCCTTCTCCCACTTTTCCCGCATTCCCGTCTATAGCGACTCCGACGAGTACATCACAGGCTACGTCCTCCGCAGCGAGGCCCTCGAGCTGCTCACCGAGGACAAGTTCAACATGACCCTCGGCGAAATCAAACGCGACATAGCCATGTATGGCGAGAAGCTCCCCGTGTCAGAAATCTGGGACTCCATGCTCCGCAACAAGCAGCACATCGCCTGCGTCATCGACGAATACGGCAGTTTCCAAGGCATCATCACCCTCGAAGACATCATCGAGACCATCGTCGGCCTGGAGATTATGGACGAGCGCGACGATGTGGCCGACATGCGGCAGCTGGCCCTCGACCGCTGGCACCAGCGCCAGTCGCGCTTCAAGGTCATCGACCTCCCCGACGACAACGCCGAAGAATCATAAACCACCATACACTCTATAGTGCCCCTAGTCCCTTTAAACCCTATATCCCTCATGCTATGAGACACCCTGCCTTTATCTTGTTCCTGGCCGCCGCCGCGACCCTGTGCGCCCAGCCCAAGCCGTTCAAAGTGGCGAAGAACGCCAACCACTTCGTCTATGCCACCTACGACTATGGCGAGCATATCGACACCCATTACACCCAGATAGAAATCTGTGGCGGGAGCACCTACCTCGTCACCGAGGGCGACCGTCTGCCCGACGAGTATCATCCGGGCGGATGGAGCAACGGTCCCTACATACAAGGCTATTCGGTGGAGGACATCTTTGTGGATGATGTCAAAGACACAGTCACCTACCTCACCACCATATTTGAAGGTAATCATCGCGAGCACTACCGTACCATAGCCCCTTTTCCCCGCAAGGACATCCACTTCGACACCGACCAAGTGAACGGCCTCACCCGCTACACCTGCTCCATCAATAGCAACAAGCTAGAATTCTACGTGCAACCTTTCACCACCATCTGGCATGGTGGCGCCAAGACTTGGGGCAAGGAGTCGCGCGACCTTTCGCCTGTGCCCTACTACGGCCGTTTCCCCGGACTGCTGGTGAGCTTTTGGCGCAACGGACAGTGCCAGCTCCAGTTGGTAAAGACCGACCGGGTACACAGCTCCAAATTCTACCTAAGCGACCGCTATCCACAGGTCACCGCCCGCGAGCTCAGCAACATCAAGCGGCAGAAGATGGTCATCACCACCCGCGTGTTCGACTCCGTACAGCTCTGCTGGGGCATGGAGAACAGCCATGTCGACGGCGACATGTACGACATGCCCTACGACAGCGTGCTCCACTTCGCCGGCGGCACCCTCGCCCTCAAACGCATCAAGCTGCCCAACCTGCCCAGCCACTACCAGACCTTTGTGGAGCTGCACCAAGTGAGCAACGGCGACGCCTACGACCGCACCGGCTCACTCTTCATCCTCCCCCCTCAGTCCTTTCGGAACATCACCTCCTTCTTCGACGGCATCAACCAGCACCCCGACTCGCTGCCCACCTTCGTAGGCCGCGACGGTGAACGCTACCAAGGCATCAAGCCCGTAAAAGGACACGGCCTCTACCTCCCGCCCATCGAGCTGATGCGCTTCTTCACCTCCTTCGGCATCGGGCATTTCAACGACCGTCTGCGGCTCGACGGGCTGGAGTGGAACGATGAGAACTACTACAAACAGGAGGTCACCGAACTGGCATCCCAACTGCGGGGCGAGGTGTGGATTGGCGTATGGATTGGCAACTACGACCGCGGAGGCCACCGCGTCACGGTAGATATCAAGTCCTACCCGGGCGACAATCATGTCGAAGAGGGGTGGCATGGCGGACACGCCAGGTCGCTATTCAACACCTGCAACGTGCTGGAGATGGCCGGGCAGAACTATGGCAAGCTGTTTGCCACCGACAGCCTCACCGTCACGTTCGTCCTAGGCGACCATGACCAAAACGCCCGCCTCCGCTATATCGCCACCGGCCACGGCGGTTGGGGTGGCGGCGATGAGTTCAACCCCAAGACCCACACCCTCCTCATCGACGGCCGTCCCGCCTTCACCTACACCCCTTGGCGGGGCGACTGCGGCCGCTACCGCGAGTGGAACCCCGTCAGCGGCAACTTCTGGAACGGTCTTTCCAGCAGCGACTACTCCCGCAGCGGCTGGTGCCCCGGCACCGCCACCCAGCCCGTCTATTTCAACATATCAGAGTACTTCCGCCGCGAAGGCATCACGCCCACAGGCCGCCACACCCTCACCATCGCCATCCCCCAGGGCGAGCCGCAGGCGGGCAGCTTCAGTCACTGGTGCGTCAGCGGCGTGCTCCTGTTCGACTAACGCCCTCCCTTGGCGCACAACCCACCAGCACCCCGCCCCGCCTCCGCTCCTTCTACGAATCTTATAAGATATTTTCTGGTTAGGTATAGGATACCGCCACCTAGAACGAATCCGGAGCTTACCTCTAAGAGACTGCAAAAGGGCGTCACCCGCCTCAAGAGGAGGGTGACGGGTGATTACCGTAAGTCTGATTAGAGTGACAAGCGGCAGTCGGCGCGGTTGATAAAAAGACAACGGGCCCCAAAAGGGCCCGTTGCTTGTATTGTGAGGAGCCGCTGGGTTATCTTACGATATCCATTTCGGCGATGAGGTTCTGGGCGTTGGCGTATTTGTCGATGACAAAGAGCATGTAGCGGCTGTCGAGGCAGATGCAGCGTTGCAGGTTCTCCTCGAAGTCGATGTCGCCGCTCATGGCTTCGCCGTTGCCGTCGAAGGCCAGGCCGATGAGGTTGCCGTAGGCGTCAAGGACGGGGGAGCCGCTGTTGCCGCCGGTGATGTCGTTGTTGGTGATGAAGCAGGTGGGCAGCTCGCCACGGCTGTTGGCGTAGGGGCCGTAGTCCTTGGCGGCGTAGAGGTCCTTGAGGCGTTGGGGGACGATGAACTCGGTGCTGGTGGGGTCTTCCTTCTGCATGACGCCTTCGAGGGTGGTGTAGAAGTGGTAGGTGACGCCGTCGCGTGGGTCGTAGGCCTTGACATTGCCATAGGTGAGGCGGATGGTGCTGTTGGCATCGGGCGACATGAGTTTGCGGCCGGCATTGATTTGCAGGATGCCGTCCACGAAGTCGCGCTGACCGCGGGTGAGATTGTCGCGGCTGCTCTGCGGCACGGCTTGGTAGAGCTCGCGGTATTTGTCAAGGATTTCGCTGCCGTATTTGTACATCTCGTCGCGCTCCAAGGTCTTGAGGTTGGGGTTCTTGAGGAACTTGTTGAGGGTCTCTTCGTCGGCGAAGATGCTTTGGGCAAACAGGCGGTTGACCAGTGCGGTGAAGTCGCCCTTGTATTTGCGGTCGGCATTCTTGAGGCAGTCGGGGGCGTATTTGAGGTCGATGTGGGTGTAGGTGTATTCCATCATGGCTGCCATGACGGCTTTTTCGACCTCTTTGTCATAGTCCTTGTAGAATTTGGCGGCATCGGCGCGGAGCTCTTCGAGCATGGCATCACGCTGGTCGAGGTTGGTCTCGGCGAGCATGGCCTTGATGCTGCGGCCAAAGAGGAAGGACTGGTAGAGCAGTTCGGGACCTTCGAGCAGGCCCTCGTCGAGATAGGTGATGGCGGCCTGCACCTCGCGGCGGTCGGCATAGCTCTGTTCGATGAGTTTGAGGGCGTTGCGGTATTTGGGGTCTTTGTCGAGTGCCCAGTCGTAGTATTCCTGTTCCACCTCTTTCTTCAGCTTCATGGTGTTGAGCTTCTTGAGGGCGATGTTCTGCTCGTTGCTGTATTTCCAGTAGTTGGAGCAGCTGGCATATTTGGAGGCGTATTTGATTTTGATGGCCTGGTCGGCGTTCATCATTTTGCGGAGGATGTTGATTTTGACGGTGCGGAGTTTGTAGCGCAGGTCGTTGGTGATGTTCATGGTCTCTTCCAGGCCGTAGGAGGTGAGGAAGTGGTCGGTGGTGCCGGGGAAGCCGAGGACCATGGCAAAGTCGTTGTCCTTCAGTTCACGTGCGCTGACGGGGAGGTGGTGCTTGGGCTTGAGGGGGATGTTCTCCTTGGCGTAGGCAGCGGGTTTGCCGTCGGGGGCGGTGTAGATGCGGAACATGGAGAAGTCGCAGGTGTGGCGGGGCCATGACCAGTTGTCGGTGTCG
>JAFWOP010000015.1 GCA_017545365.1 Bacteroidales bacterium | reverse complement strand
TGGCACAATAAAACTCGTTCTTCTTCGTTTTCACATACAGTACGGCTACAGATCCGCTGTACTCGGCACAGGTGCACTCCTGCTCCCTGATGCCCATCAAATGGTACATATCGCTTGGGTTCATCTTTTTATGTTTTTTTATTCATTACCAAAACGTTGATGAACCCTTTCTTCGTATGTCACCTACGCATTTTTCGGAAGAACCACTGTTAAATGCATATTGTTTTTTTGTGCAATATAGGTAATATATTATATAAATTATTAGTTATTAATTAATTATATTAATAATACCATATCATACTCACAAAAAACCAAAATTCATTGCATTTTACATTTAACAGTTAACACTTGAAGGTAAATAGCTGTTTGTCACCATGTTTTCCGTGCATTTTACAAAAGGAGTGTAAAATGGGTGTGAACAGTGGTCTCATACCTATTGTTATTGTCATCGATTGCCGTTTACTGCCGTTTTTTTTTCTCAAAAGCGGCACCCTAATTTTGGCTCATTTTTGTATAATTATTATAGGCGTCCAAGAATATCACATCACAACTAAACACCACTCAACACCGTCGTGCCTTCGTCATGCCTTCGTCGTGCCTTCGCTCTGGCTCCCCTTAGTAAGCGAACTCATGATGGATGCAGAAGGACACCACCAAGGAGGCAGAGCAGAGCTAAAACACCTAACAAGGAGAGACGGGGTATCGAACCCTTTGAACGTATTAGAATGAAAGGAATAACATCAATCAGTGTGGGCGGAATGGTATTGCACCAACCCCGGCACCGGGTCGGGCAGAAGAGTGCCGAGGGTGACTCGGTGGCTTTCGGCGGCCTGTCGGATGGCGGGAAGGAAAGTGCGGACGATACCACCCACGAGATTGAGGGGCATGGTGCGGTGCGCCTCGAAATAGTCAAGCTGGTTGAAGAAGGAGCCGAAGCAGCCGTGCAGCAGGGCGGTGATGTAGGGGTCGTCCTGGTGCTGGGCGGCAAAAGAGGCGAGCGAGGCGAGGAAACGGTTGGGGTAGGGCTGAGAATAGAGACGGTCAAGGAGCTGGCTGTGGGTCATGCCATAACTATCATGGAACATGGCTCGTAGGTGGGATGGCATACGTTCTTCGAGGTAGTCTTTGAGCAGCCGCCTGCCGATATGGTTGCCCGAGCCTTCGTCGCCGAGGATATAGCCTGTGGAGGTGCGTTGACGGGCTATCACGCTGCCATCGTAATAGCAGAGGTTGCTGCCAGTGCCCAGAATGCCCACCATGCCTGCATTATCGCCACAGAGGGCACGACAGGCCCCTAGCAGGTCGCCCTCGCAGTGACATGTGGCTTTGGTAAAGACGACAGAAAGCTGTGACGCCATACGCTGCTGCATCTCTCGGGAGCCACATCCAGCGCCATAGAAGAAGAGGGCGTCGGGGCTGCCGAGCTGCTCCCTCGCATGGCGGAAGACGGTGAGAAGGGTATGGTCGTCGGTGAGGCGGGGATTGAGGCCTTGCGTGACGAACTCGTGCACTACGCCGCCATCCACACTGCACCAATGGGTCTTGGTGCTACCGCTGTCGGCGATGAGAATCATATAATGCCAATGATGTCGTTGATGTCGTCGATGTGGTGACGCTGACAGTAGTCCTCCAAACCCTCAACTATCTTGACGGTGACGGTGGGGTCGAGGAAGTTGGCGGTGCCTACCTCGACGGCTTTAGCACCAGCCATGAGGAACTCAAGGGCGTCGGCAGCGGTGCTGATGCCTCCCAAACCCACCACGGGAATCTGCACGGCATGAGCCACCTGCCACACCATGCGCACTGCCACAGGCTTGACGCAGGGACCACTGAGACCGCCGGTGATGGTGCTAAGATAGGGACGCTGGCGCTCCACATCGATGGCCATGCCCAGCAGGGTGTTGATGAGCGAGACACTGTCGGCACCTGCCTGCTCGACCGCCTTGGCAATGTCGACCACGCTGGTGACGTTGGGAGTAAGCTTTACTATCAGCGTCTTACGGTAGACCTCGCGCACGGCACGCACCACCTGCGCCGCCATGTCGGGGTTGGTGCCAAAGCCCATGCCACCCTTCTTGACATTGGGACAACTGATGTTCAGCTCGATGCCAGGGATATTGTCAAGTTCGTCAATCATCTCGGCTACATGGCAGTACTCTTCGATGGAGGAGCCACTGACATTGACAAATATCTTGGTATCAATATCCTTGATGCGGGGATAGACCTCGCGGCAGAAAGTTTCGACGCCCACATTCTGCAGTCCCACGGCATTGAGCATGCCCGAAGGGGTCTCTGCCATGCGGGGATAGGGGTTGCCCTGACGGCGCTCGCCCGTGGTGCCTTTGACGATGATACCGCCCAAACGAGAGAGGTCGATAAAGTCGGCAAACTCCTCACCATAGCCGAAAGTGCCCGAGGCGGTCATCACGGGGTTCTTCAGCGTGATATTGTGAATTTTAGTAGACAAATTAACCACGATTGAAATTAAAAATTAAGAATTAATACTAATAATGTGACTTTTTTGGTGTGGGCTCTATTCATTCGATTTTGAGAGCGTGTGTCTTCGACATGCTGAGACATATTCACTTGATACACCTCACACTTGCAGTAAGGGGATATCGAGAGTTTGCCTCTTCGAAGTAATATATAGAAAACTCCTTATGTTTACCTGCCTCAATGTCGCGTCCCTTCGGGACGCTGAATCTAGTGCTATTCATGACCCCACACTGCGTCCCTTGTGTGGGGTTATTGAGATTCAACCTCTCCGAGGTTGTTGAGAGTGTAGTGCTTTTCATCTTACTTTATTTCCTTTTTGATGTTTCTTCAATTCTTTGTTACACTTTTCAAGCATCTCTTCCATACTCATACCACTCATGTCTTCCAAGATAAAATATATGGCACCCGAAAAATCATAGTTTACTCGTGCCAAGAAGCGTCGGAACGCTGTAGGCATCTCCTTAATCTCCTTCTCAGTGTCGCGGGTAAAAACCTTTATTTGATTTTGATACCTGGTTTGCCAAGTGCCAAAGCCCTCAATCCTGTTCCAAGGAACAGAGGTCTTTTTGCCGAAAACGCCGATAATGACAAGATCCTCGTCGGTGAACAAGACTGACTGCGAACCGATGACCACTCGGGCAAAATTCATAAAGAATATTAGCAACACTAAGGTAAAAAAAGCGAAGCAAGCCCACGCTTTCCATGTATTATCTTCTACTGCCATCCCAATAGAAACAGCCCAAAATAACAGGGAGACAAGCGTCGCCAAGCCCCATTTCACCTTATTCTTGCGGTTCATAGCCTACTTGTTTTCAAGAAAACCGGCCAGCTTGGTCACATCGAACACGGGGCCTTCCTTGCAGACACACTTATGCCCTTCGTCGGTGTCGGTGACACAGCAAAGGCAGGCACCAATGCCGCAAGCCATCATATTCTCGAGCGACACCTCGCAGGGGATACCCTTCTCCACGGCATAACGTCCTACAGCCTTCATCATGGGTGTGGGGCCGCAGGTGCAGATGTGGTCGTAATCAGCTGCAAAAAGCGGATGCTGGGTCACCAAACCCTTCTCGCCCAAGCTGCCGTCCTCGGTAGCATAGAGCACCTTGCCATAAGGCTGAAAAGCCTCTCGCACAGGAATCAGCTCCTTTGTGCGCCCGCCCAGCAGGATTGTCGGCGTGACTCCTTTCTGACGATAACACTTGGCCAGATAGAGCAACGGCGCAATACCCGCACCGCCGCCAACCAGCAAGGGCCTGTTTCCCACTACCGAAAAGCCGTGCCCCAAGGGGTAAATCACGTTCAGCGTGTCGCCCTCTTTGAGTGTGGCGAGCTGCCGCGTGCCGTTGCCCACAATCTGAATGAGGAGGGTAAGCGTATTGTTCGCGGGGTCGACATCATGCACCGAAATAGGCCGGCGGAGCATCACCTCGCGGCAATGACGCACCTCCACCTCTACAAATTGCCCCGCTTCAATCGGCAAAAGCCGGTCGGGATGACGAAGCGTGAGGGAGAAATAATGGCTCCCCAACTGCTCGCGCCGTTCAATCATGAAATCGGTTATCTGCTTCATATATCCAATTAGAGTTTACAAGTAACAATGTCTGGCTGGCTTCCGTGGCCAACAATTCTGACAAACAATTTGCAAAAATACGATTTTTTTTCGTACTTTTGCAATTTCAACAGCAAAAAATACAAGAAGGACAAAATACAATTATCAAAGAACATGGAACTCCCTTCCGCCACACTCGCTCAAGCCGTCGAGGCACTCTCCTCACTTCCAGGCGTAGGCAAACGCTCCGCCCTCCGCTTTGCGCTCCACCTCCTCAAGCAGCCCACCGACGAGACACTGCTCCTCTCCGAGGCCATCCGCCGCCTCACCACCGACATCCACTACTGCCATATCTGCCATTCCATCAGCGACTCCGACACCTGCCCCATCTGCTCCAACCCCAAGCGGGTGCAGAGCATCATCTGCGTGGTCGAAAACATTCAGGACGTCATGGCCATCGAAAACACCCAGCAATACCGGGGCCTCTACCATGTGCTGGGAGGCGTCATCTCCCCCATCGACGGCATCGGCATCCGCGACCTCAACATCGAATCGCTCCTACAGCGGGTGCGGCAGGGAATCCCTGCGCCAATCGAAGAGGTCATCCTCGCCCTCCCCACCACGATGGAAGGCGACACCACCAACTTCTACCTCAACAAACAGCTGCAACCCCTTGGGGTCAAAGTCACCACCATTGCCCGCGGCATCGCCATCGGCGACAATCTCGAATACGCCGACGAAATCACCCTCGGACGCTCCATCCTCCACCGCGTGCCCTTTGCCGAATAAACCCTTTTGAGACAAACAACCAAACGAAGAAAAACCATGAGACCAACCCACTTATCCATCCTGATGATAGCCCTAACAATGGCCACAACCGCCTGTAGCCAGAATGTGGGCACCACCGCCGAAACAACTGATACCAAGGTTGTTTCCGCCACTGAAGAACAGCTGCGCCAAGACATCGGCGAGATGCTCCTCGTGGGCTTCCGCGGCACCGCCCTCACCGAGAAAAGCCACATAATCCGCGACATAACGGAATACCACGTGGGCAACATCATCCTCTTCGAATACGACGCCCCCACCGGCACCCGCCACCGCAACATACAGTCGCCCACCCAGCTGAAGGAGCTCTGCAGCGACCTGCAGAAATATGCTGGCGGCAAGCTCCTTATAGGTGTGGACCAAGAGGGCGGCAACGTGGCACGGCTCCGCACCAAAGACGGTTTCCCCGCCACCCTCTCGGCACAAGCCTCCGCACAAGCTGGTGAGAAGAGCGTGGTCGAGAACGCACTCGTGATAGCCCAAGAGCTAAGCGAGGCGGGCATCAACCTCAACTTCGCCCCCTGTGTGGACGTAAACACCAACCCCAACTGCCCCATCATCGGGAAACTGGGACGTAGCTTCTCCAGCGACCCTGCCATCGTCGCCCGCTACGCCAGCTTATGGATTGGCGTACAGGAGAAAGAAGGCATCGTCTCCTGCCTCAAACACTTCCCCGGACATGGCAGCGCCTCGGGCGACACCCATGCCGGTCTTGTCGACGTTACCAAAACATGGCAGGACAGCGAGCTCCAACCCTACATCGAACTCATCAATAACAGTGAGGTGGAAATGATTATGGTAGCCCATGTCATCAACCAACAACTGGGCGACGCCCTGCCCGCATCGCTCTCCCCCCTGACCGTCAAAGAAAAGCTACGCAACGAACTTGGTTTCAAAGGTGTGGTGGTCACCGACGACCTTGCCATGGGTGCCATCGCCAAGCAGTACGGCTTTGAAGAAGCCCTCAAGATGGCCATCCAGGCGGGATGCGACATGCTCTGCCTTTCCAACAACGGCACCAGCTACGACCCCGACATGGTGCCCCACGCCGTCAGCGCCATCATCGAATATGTCAACAACGGCGAACTCTCGGCCGACGACATCCATGCTGCCGCCCAACGCATCCGCGCCCTCAAGAAAGCCCACCACGTCCGATAACCCGTCCCCTGGCTCCCCCACCCTACACTCACCTCCAAAACGCCACTCTCGCTGCTCATCCCTACCCCACTCGCCCCTTCTTCACCTTTTCTAATCTTCAAACAGGTTACTTTTAGGATGCAGAATCCTAGAACTATCTAAGAGCTATGGAAGAACTATCACATAAGAAGCGAAAGGAGGGCGACCTTTTTGATGGCTTCACCCAATAAAACAACGCAAGCTGCGTTATATATATATTATGGAAGAGAAAAATATTATCGAGATTAAGAACAAACGAGCAGAGTATGAATACTTTCTGCTTGATGACTATACCGCTGGGATTGTGCTGACCGGGACAGAGATAAAGTCGATACGCGACGGCAAGGCCAATCTGACGGACTCATACTGTGTGTTCATCGGGAATGAGCTGTTTGTTCGCCAGATGCACATCTCGGAGTACCGTTTCGGCTCGTACCTCAACCACGCGGCCAAGCGCGACCGCAAGCTCCTGCTCAACAAGAGGGAACTGCACAAACTGCAGATAAAGATTAAAGAGCGTGGCTTCACCATCGTCCCCGTGAAACTCTTTATCAATCCCCAAGGCCGTGCCAAGCTACTCATCTCGCTTGCCCGAGGAAAGAAATTCTACGACAAGCGTGAGAGCATCAAAGAGAAAGACACGCGGCGCGACATGCAGCGGCAACTGAGATAACGCACATCCAAATATATCGGACAGATGAAAGTATTCAAATTCGGCGGAGCCTCCGTCAACAGCTCCGCAGCCGTGCAGAACATGGCCAAGATAGTCGAACGATATGCCGACGAGCCGCTTGTGGTGGTGGTGTCCGCGATGGGCAAGACCACCAACATGCTTGAACAGCTGGTGCCCGGGGTGCGGCCCATCGGCGAACATCCTACGCAGCTGGAACAAATATACAATTACCACATCCAGATTGTGCAGGGGCTCTTCCCCGACAGCAATCATCCGATATACCGTGAACTCTCCCGCCTTTTTGAGCAACTGAAACGACAGAGTTCCCAAGCCCCTACCACATACAATTACGACTACGACCAGACCGTCTGCTTTGGCGAACTGATTTCCACCACAATCATCAGCCACTACCTGAACAGCATCCACCTCGAAAACAAGTGGGTGGACATCCGTCAGGTTATTCGGACCGACTACAACTACCGCGAGGGGCATGTTGATTTCGCTGCCACCCAAGAGGCCAGCAGGGTGTTTGACCCTATGGCTGAAAAAATCTATATCACACAGGGGTTTATAGCCGGCACACCCGACGGGCACACCACGACCTTGGGACGAGAGGGCAGCGACTACAGTGCCTCTATCCTATCCTACTGCCTGAACGCCACCAGTATGACCATCTGGAAAGACGTGCCCGGATTCCTTAATGCCGACCCCAAATACTTCTCCGACACGGTAAAGATAGAGCAAATACCTTACAACGAGGCCATGGAGCTGGCATACTATGGTGCCAGTGTCATCCACCCCAAGACGGTCAAGCCCATCCAAAACAAGAATATAGAGCTGCACATCAAGTCGTTCGTCACGCCAGAAGCACCCGGCTCGGTGATCGGTCCGTTCGACACCATTCGGCCGTTGACCCCCCTCTATATCTTCAAGAACCACCAGACACTCATCTCGGTGCTTCCAAAGGACTTCAGTTTCATTGCGGAGGACAACCTGCAGACCATCTTTGCCACTTTGGCCGAGCTGAACATACGTGTGAACCTGATGCAGAATTCGGCCCTTAGTTTCTCGCTCTGCATCGATGATAACGAGATGCTTTTGGAGCAACTACGCCAGCGGCTTTCGTCGCAGTATCTGCTTCGCTACAACCGAGAGCTCCAGCTCATCACCATACGCTACTACACCCAACACATCGTTGACACCATCGTGGGGGGGCGACCGATTCTGTTGCAGCAACGGTCGCGCAGCACCACCCAACTGTTGGTACAAAAGCCCAACTAACACCAAACGCCTACAATAATGAAGAATATCCTGCCATCTGCCACCTCATCGCTCAGCCGTCTCAACCGCATGTTGAGCAACAAGTCCTATGACAACGCCCGCTTCTTCATCCTGTTGGATGAGAACACCTACAACAACTGCCTTCCGCTTGTAATATCAAAGATGGAACGCCTCCAACAGGCTGAGTTTATGGAAGTGCCTGTTGGGGAAGAGTGCAAGGACATAGCCATTGCCGCACAGCTGTGGCAGACGCTGCTGGAGAGCGGTGCCGACCGAAACACCATACTGGTGAACCTGGGCGGCGGATGTGTGAGCGACCTGGGAGGCTTTGTCGCATCGGGATACAAGCGGGGGATACGCTACATCAACCTCCCCACGACCCTGATAGGCATGGTCGACGCCGCCATCGGGGGGAAGACGGCCTTGAACCTCGAGGGGTTTAAGAATCAGGTGGGGAACTTCTACCCTCCCATGATAACATGCATAGAGCCTACGTTTCTCGACACCCTGCCCGATGAGGAACTGTTCAACGGAGTGTTTGAGATGCTGAAGACACTCATGATTGGAGACATCGAGCAATACCACCGGCTCTGCAGCATGCTGATGGACGGGACGCTGGAGATGCAGCCTGAGATGATAGCTGCCTGTGTGGAGATAAAGGCTGCCGTGGTGAAGCAGGACCCACGAGACGAAAGCCTCCGCCACATTCTCAACCTCGGACACACTTTCGGGCATGCCATCGAGTCGTTCAGCCACGATGGGGGTAAGAGCCCGCTTTCGCATGGTTTTGCCGTCGGAATAGGCTTGGTATGCGCACTTTATCTCTCAGTTCAGAAACTGGGGCTAGCGCAGGACTTTTTCGAACACTACCGAAAGGTGGCTGCCCGGTTGGTCGAAATGCCACGCTACAGCCTGAAGGACACCGAGGCTATTCTAAAGTACATGCGCCAAGACAAAAAGAATGCCAATGAGGCAATCAACTGTGTGCTGTTGAAAGAGCCTGGTGCCCCAGTCATCGACATCCCCGTGGATGAGAACGAAATACGTGATGCCCTGTTGAAAATCGACGCTTGACATGAGAAGGACTACCTACTTGCTCATCATCTCGTTATCACTTCTAGTGCTTTCCTGCCAGCAGCATAGGGCATTGTCCGTCGTCCCCCTTATGTCGGACCTTTGTGACTTTCATACGGGAGACCTGATTTTCGTTTGCGACACGGCGGGCATGGGCGGTGCCATACAATCATCTACCGGGGGCGAGAAAGACAGGCACGTGTTCACCCATGTGGCCATCGCCGAGTGTACCGACAGCGGCATCTATGTCATAGACGCTACTCCAAGTCTGGGGGTTAGCCGCAGGACACTGGGCGAGTTTATCCTCTCGGTAACAGGGGGAGACCCGGACAGGACCTTCACACAATATGCCTATTATTACCAGGTGGCAGTCCCCTTTGACACCCTATTACTACAGAGACGCCTGCAGGCCTTTGTTGGGCAGCCATACGACCACTATTTCATGCCGGACAACGGACGGATGTATTGCAGCGAGCTGGTATATGAATGCTTCTTTGACTGTAACGGCCATCACTTGTTCCCTGTGAAGCCCATGAACTTCAAGGCAGCTGATGGGTCCATGCCACTGTACTGGCAAGAGCATTTTGCCCGACTGGGCACTGCCATCCCGCAGGACATGCCCGGCACCAACCCCAACGACATGTCCAAATCGCCTATCCTGCGCCCCTTTAAAATAGAATAGCCACACGAAACACAACTACGAGCCCATGCAACTGGAACTATTATCACCTGCAAAGAACTATATACAAGGCCGAGAGGCAATAAACCACGGAGCCGATGCCGTGTACATAGGTGCCCCGGCATTTGGAGCCCGCGTGGCCGCCGGCAACAGCATCGAGGAGATTGAAGAGTTGGCCAAGTACGCCCACCTGTACCATGCTAAAGTCTTTGCCACGGTCAACACGCTGTTGTTCGACAACGAGATAGATGATGCCGTGAAGATGCTCCACCAACTATATAATGCCGGAGTAGACGCCGCTATCATACAAGACCTGGGGCTTCTGGAATGTGACCTGCCACCCATCGAGCTTCACGCCAGCACCCAAACACACAATGCCAGTGTGGAACGGGTGAAATTTTTAGAACAGGTAGGGTTCAGCCGTGTGATACTGGCGCGAGAGACCTCCTTGTCCCAGATGGAGGAGATAAGACGTGAAACAACGGTGGAGCTAGAGTCGTTCATCCAGGGGGCCTTGTGTGTGAGTTATAGCGGCCAATGTTACATGAGCCAGTATCTTGACGAGCGAAGCGGCAACCGAGGCTGCTGCGGACAGCCCTGCCGCTCGTCATACGACCTGTATGACGAGCATCGGAACTTGCTGCGCAAGAGCCAGCACCTGTTGTCGTTGAAGGATTTCTCTGCCTCGAAACACATACGCCAAATGATAGCCGCGGGTATCACCTCATTCAAAATCGAAGGGAGGCTTAAGGACCTCAGCTATGTGAAGAACGTCACAGCATACTACCGACAACTGCTGGATGACATCATGGTGGGGACAGAACATACCCCCGCATCATCGGGACATTGTAGATTCTTTTTCATGCCCGACCTGGAGAAGACCTTCAACCGGGGATTTACCGACTATTTCCTCCAAGAGCGCAAGCCTATGGCCAATATGCTCACCCCTAAGTCGATGGGGAAGAAGATGGGGCAGGTGACCAAGGTGGCCACCAGAAGTTTCACCATAAAAAGCCGGGAGCCGCTTATAGCAGGAGACGGGTTGTGCTTCATCAACGATTCGGGCGAGCTGGAAGGCTTCTATGTCAACCACGTGGAAGGGGACACAATCACGCCAAACAGGATGGCGGACGGCATCAAAGTGGGAACAACCCTGTGGCGGAACAACGACCAGGCATTTGAGAAACTCCTCCAAGGGCGTTCCAGTATCAGAACCGTGATGGTGGACATGCTGCTTTCGGAAACAACGGATGGCCTTCGGCTAGACATTACAGACACTGATGGGTGTACTGGAACAGCAGCCGTTACTTGTTCAAAAGAAGAGGCACAGAACCCTGCTAAGACAGTAGAACAGACCCATCGGAACCTGGCAAAACTAGGCGACACTATCTTCGAAGCCGCAAACATTAGCATGGACTGGCACTGCGCTATCTTTATTCCAGCATCCACCATTAATGATTTGCGCCGACGGGCAGTACGCAATCTAGAGGAAGCCCGTAAGGCATGGCACCTGTCGCAAAGAGGTTCCAGCCCCAGTTTGATTGAGCGACAACAAGACACTACCCCCTATTATGAATCGGTAGCGACCTACCAGACAAACATTATTAATGAGAAATGTCGGCAATTCTATTTACAACATGGGGTGGAAAAGACAGAATACGGCTTGGAAAAGAGCCATGACTATTCGGGCAAAGACCTTATGACAACGAAATACTGCCTCAGATATGAGCTAGGCTGCTGTCTGAAGAAAAAGCCAAAGGATTGGACGGTCGAGAAACCTGATTCATACAAGGGGAACCTGCTATTACGAAACAATCGGAACTGGTTTTCGCTCTCGTTCGACTGTAAAAACTGCCTTGTGAGGATACGTCTTTCTAAATCATAACAGACTGGCATACAATAATATCTTCCCATCCTTAGAAAAAGGAAAGGAAAATTAGGGGAAAAAAGGGGATTTTCCCTCAGAAAATGATAGTACTTTTGCAACGTGAAAAAGAAACAGATAGCATCAACAAAAGAATAACAATAAAGTAAAGAAAGGAGTACAATCATGAAAATGTCCCGTTTAATAAGCATCGCACTCATTGGTGTCGCGCTCACCGTGACTCCTGTTTATGCACAACGCGGCGGTGGTGGCGGACGCAGTGGCGGCGGTGGCGGAAGTGTAAGCAGCAGCCGTGGCGGCGGTGGCGGATTCTCCAGCAGCCGTGGCGGCGGCAGCTATTCTAGCAGCCGCAGCAGTAGTCCGAGCTATTCCAGCAGCCGGAGCAGTTCAAGTTATTCCAGCAGCCGGAGCAGTAGCACCAGCAGTCCGAGCAGAAGTTCCAGCTTCAGCTCACCATCATCGAGAAGCAGCTACAGCAGTTCCTCGGACAACTCTCGTTCGGGTTCTTCGTTCGGCAACAGCGGAACGCCACGTACGTCAGAGAGCAGAGCATACTCAAGAAGCAACTACTCACACTCACGAACAGGCAGTGTGCCCGACCAAGTACGCAGCCGCAGCAATGCTGCCTCCAAAGGAGGTGACAGAAGTTCTACTGGCGGAGTACGCGGCAATTATGGCAATCGCGGCGGTACCCCAGTAGAGAGTGGCGGACGTGGTGCTGTAACCCAGGGTCGTCCAGGTGGCACACCTCCAACACCTAATGGTGGCTATGGCCGTCCCGGTCACCCTGGTCCGATGCCTCCTGCCGGTCGTCCCATACATCCTGCACCCTATTTTATGCACCCGCACCACCACTGCATGGTTCATTGCCACCAGCTATTCTGGGATCCATTCCCTCCGCGTCCTTACTTCTGGCCTGGTTTCTGGTACTACTGCAACAGCTACTGGTATGACTATCATGTAACCGATGTGGTTGTAGTAAGAGAATACGTGAAAGAGACCTACAGCATGGACCTTATCACCTATGCAATGAGCGGCGACTACATGTACGCCTTGGTCAATGACCCTGACGGCCATACCTACCTCCAGATATATGACAAGAATGACAAGCTACTGGCCGAACAACAGGTGAGCCGTAAATACTGCAAGATGCAGATTGACCCGGAAAATGGCGGCTGCTGGATAATGAAGAAACGCGACAAAGACCCGCTTCTCTTCTTCTACACCCCCGAAGGCCAACTGCTAATCTACGAGGCCGACAAATAGAACATCTTTGCTATACTAGGTTTTTTGCTAAAGAGGGTGCTACGAAAGGCGCCCTCTTTCATTATACCACGCCATAAGAACAACGGAAACAGACTAGGGCAGACACATCAAAATCAATTGCCCTGTATGACCGAAAGCTTAAGGGGACTTCTATAAAAAACGAATTAGTAGAACCCACCTTAATTACACCCGCGCCTGATTCCGCTGCCAGCAGCCCTACGGGCTCTAATCGCTGCCGTCGTTGTCCCCGGTATGACGGTGCCATACGCTATAGGTGGATTCTATTAATTCGTTTTCATTGTCGCGTTTCTACGAGACGCAGTTTTGTTAGGTTTTGACTATCACCGCACTGCGCCTTACGGCTTGTACGGTGTTATTAATAATGGTCACACCTCTACGAGGTGATTTATAGAAGCCCCCTATATCTGTCTGTGTCTTTCAGGCACACCTGAAAGAAGATTGAGTAGTTGCAACGCCCTTCTAGAAACAAGGGAATCGTTATATTTGGTGCGTTGCCCTAGGAGACTGGCCAGGACAAACGCATCAAAATCAGTTGTCATGTATGCCGAAGGCGCATATAATATGTATGGCAAAGTGCCCCTGTCCCCAGCCCTAAGGGCTGGAACAGATATAGCCTAGGGCGTTGCCCTAGGAAGCAGTCCCGTACCCGATAGATGCAGTCTGTAGGGCTGCGACATCACGCCCGTGCCAGAATTCGTTGTTGCAGCCCTACAGGCTGCTGGTCGCTGCCGTCGTTGTCCCCGAATGGCGGTGCCATACGCTATATCTGTCTGTGCCTTTCAGGCACGCTACGACATCAATCCATGAAGCTTGAGTAATTGCAACGTCCTTCTAGCCCCCCCAAGAACCGTCTATTTGACGCGTTTGCCTTGGGAAACTAGCCGAAAGACTTTTCTATTCGAAAAAAAAGATGTATATTTGCATTGTCAAAAATATAGTGATTAACGATTAAAAATACTGATAATTGGAAGTATAACAGACTAATAAATAAACATATATAAATAGGCGTTTTTGCTTTTCTTTGTAAGACTGAAATCTGGTAAATTTCTACATCTTAATGCAAAAGAAAGTGAAACGCTCACGGTATCCGTGGGCTTTCTTGTTGCATTAAGGGTTTACCAGAGCCTCAGTCTTAGACAAAAAAGTTTCACGGATTTCTTATTTGTGGTGCTGGGAAGGCGGAATGCTGACAAAAATGCCCCTGCATCATGAGTAATTTTGAGAAAGTAATCAACCGCTATCGCAACCAATCCCATTCCGAGGCCGACAAAGGCAGACGTTTCGAACGCCTCATGCAAGCCATGCTGCAAACTGTACCACTCTACAGCAACGAACTGAGCGAGGTGTGGCTGTGGGGCGATTTCCCCTACCGCGAAAGCATATCACTACAAGACACCGGCATAGATATGGTGGCCAAGACAGTAGGTAATGAATACTGGGCAATACAGTGCAAATGCTATCGTGCCGATGCCAAGATTGACAAGGGTGATGTGGACACCTTTCTGTCCACCTCGGCACGTTCATTTAAGGACGAACTGGGCAACAAGCACTACTTCAGCTTCCGCCTATGGATTGACACTACCGAAGGTGGCTTCACATCTAATGCCGCCGAGAGCTTCACCAATCAGGCCATTGAGGCTACCGTACTACACCTGAACGAGCTGGCCGAGATGCCCCTTGATTGGGAGGAGTTGGACCGCGGCATCAGCGGCAGCAAGGCTATCACCGCACGCAAACAACTGCTGTCCCACCAAGAAAAGGCACTAGAGGAGGCTCAGAAATATTATGCCGACCACGACCGCGGCAAGCTCATCATGGCCTGTGGCACAGGCAAGACCTTCACCTCGCTCTGCATAGCCGAACAGCTGGCGGGCGAGCGGGGCAAGGTGCTGTTCCTAGTACCCAGCATCGCCCTGCTGGGGCAGACGCTGAGGGAATGGAGCTTCGACGCGCAGAAACCCATACGCCCGCTGTGCATTTGTTCCGACAGCGAGGTGAGCCGTACCCACAGCAAGGACGAGGACACCAATATCACCACCGTGGAGGAGCTGGCATGGCCTGCCTCTACCAACGTGGGGCAAATTAAGCAGCAGTACCTACAGCTGCAACACGACCAGCGTGAGGGGATGCTGGTGGTGTTTTCCACCTATCAGAGCATCGAGCGTATCTCGGCTGCACAGAGTGCCATTGGTGAGGAACTGACCTTTGATGTAATCATCTGCGACGAGGCACACCGCACCACGGGTGTCACCCTCAAAGGGGAGGAAGAAAGCGCCTTTGTGCGAGTGCACGACAACAACTTCATCCGTGGGCGCAAACGCATCTATATGACGGCCACCCCACGCCTATACAAGGAGAGCGACCAAAAGAAGGCTCGCGAAAACGAGGCATACCTGTGCAGCATGGACGACGCGGATCTGTATGGCGACGAGTTCTACCGCCTAGGTTTTGGTGAGGCAGTGGATAAGAACTTGCTGAGCGACTATAAGGTGCTTATACTAAACGTGGAGCCTGGTGACGTGAGTAGTGAGGTACAGCTAGCCCTGTCGGGGTTGGATGCCGCCACACAAAAAGAGGTGGACACCGACGATATGGCAAAGCTCATCGGATGCATCAATGCCCTGAGCAAACGCAGCCTCTATGACAACAAACTGCTGCGCGAGATTGACCCGCAGCCTATGCACCGCGCGGTGGCATTCTGCCAAAACATACGGGTGAGCAAGGCCATCACCACGGCATTCAACGCCTGCCGTGAGGCCTATTTCGAGAGCCTCAGCAGCGAGGAGCGCGAAGGACTGGTGCATGTGGAGGCACGCCATGTGGACGGCAGCATGGGGGCTGCGCGGCGCGAAGAGCATCTGGGCTGGCTGAAACGCACTAAGGCCGACGGGCTGGACTGCCACCTGCTGTCGAATGTACGCTGCCTAAGCGAGGGGGTGGACGTGCCATCGCTCGACGCAGTGATATTCCTAGCTGCCAAGAACTCGCAGGTGGACGTGGTGCAGAGCGTGGGCAGGGTGATGCGCCGTGCCGAGGGAAAACGTTACGGATATATCATCATCCCCATCGTGGTGCCAAGTGACGTAGACCCCGAAAAGGCACTGGACGACAACAAGACCTACGCCGTGGTGTGGGATATACTGAATGCTCTGCGGGCACACGACGACCGTTTCAACGCCATGGTGAACAAGATTGACTTGAACAAGAAGAGACCCGACACGGTGCAGCTGATACGCCCCAGAAGCCGACTGATAGGGCAGGGTGGCACAGCGCAGGATGGGGATTATGAGGATGTGGCTTCAGAACCAGCCAGCGCATGGGAGAGGCAGATGGAGATGCGGTTTGAGCAGTTGCAGAATGTCATCTTTGCCCGCATGGTGCAGAAGGTGGGAAGCAAACGCTATTGGGAGCAGTGGGCTGGCGATGTGGCACGGATAGCCGAGAAACATATCGAGCAGATTAACCGCCTGATAGCCGAGGATGGCAAGGCACGAAAGGCATTTGACAGCTTCCTGCGAGGGTTGCATAAGGACATCAACCCCTCCGTGAGCGAGGCACAGGCGGTGGAGATGCTGGCGCAGCATATTATCACCCAGCCTGTATTCGAAGCTTTGTTTGAGAACTATGCCTTCACGGAGAATAATCCCGTAAGCAAGGCGATGAATAGAGTGGTGAAGGTGCTGAACGAGAAGATAGACGAAAGCGACCACAAGAGCTTGGAACGGTTTTATGAGAGTGTGCGGATGCGGGCAGAGAAAATTGACAATGCCGAGGCGAAACAGAAGATAGTGGTGGAACTGTACGACAAGTTTTTCACCACCGCCTTCCCACGAGTGAAAGAGCAGCTGGGCATCGTATACACGCCTGTAGAGGTGGTGGACTTCATCATCCACAGCGTGGAGCATGTGCTGAAGGAGCAGTTTGGACGCTCCATGAACGACAAGAATGTGAAGATAATCGACCCCTTCACCGGTACAGGCACCTTCATCACACGACTGCTGCAAAGCGGCATCATTGAGGGAGAGAACCTAGAGTACAAATACCGCAACGAGATATTCGCCAACGAGATAGTGCTGTTGGCATACTATATTGCCAGTGTGAATATAGAGAATGTATACCACGACCTGCGGCAGCAGCAGACAGAGTACACCCCCTTCCCAGGCATCTGCCTGACCGACACCTTTGAGCTGGGCGAACAGATGTACGCCAAGCACAGCGGCCTCACCAAGCAGAGAGAATTGGAAGGCATGGAGACCCCCTTTGTAGAAAACAGCAAGCGTGTGCAACGCCAGTTGGACAGCCCCATAACGGTAATCATCGGCAACCCACCCTACTCGGCAGGCCAGAAGAGTGCCAACGACAATGCGCAGAACCAGCACTACCCGTTGTTGGAAACGGCTATTCAGAAGAAGTATGTCGAAGGGGGAACTGCCACCAACAAGAACGCCCTTTACGATAGTTATATCAAGGCCTTCCGCTATGCCACAGACCGATTGGAGGAGAATGGCATTGTGGCATTTGTAAGCAATGGCGCATGGATTGACAACAATGCATTCGACGGTTTCCGCAAAAGCATAGAGCAAGAGTTCGCCGAGATATACGTTTTCAACCTACGGGGTAATGCACGTACACAAGGTGAATTACGCAGGAAAGAGGCGGGAAACGTCTTTGATAGTGGCAGCCGCACACCTGTCAGTATCACTCTTCTGGTCAAGAAGAAACATGATGGTAAGGCAACAATTCACTACCACGATATTGGGGACTATCTTAGTAGGGAACAAAAATTGGGGATAATCAAAAGGGTAAGTTCTGTTAGAAACCTTGATTTTAATATATTACATCCTAACGAACAGGGGGATTGGATAAATAAACGGAACAACCTATTCAGTACATTTATACCGATAGAACCTGAAAAGAAATTTGTTGAAGACCAGCATAGCTTCTTTATCACAAACTCATGTGGTATAAAAACTCAAAGGGATCCATGGTGCTATAATTTCTCGGAAAACAAATTAGCCATTACCGCTCAACAAATGATTGATTTTTATAACCAGCAAAGAGAAAATATATATTCCGGTGAGGGAAAAGAGGTAGACTTCGATACACAGAAAATTGCATGGACTCGAGCTGTTCTTTACGATATAAAGAAAAACAAAGAATACGTTTACGGCGATGGCAAAATAGTTAGAGCTATGTATCGACCTTTTTCTCATCAATTCCTTTTTTATTATACTCCTTTGAACGAGATGAGGTACCAAATTCCTAAATTGTTCCCACAATCCTCACATGAGAATATGGTCATTTGTATACAGGGAGAAGGCGGTACTAAAGATTTCTCATGCCTTATAGCGAATGATATACCTGACCTAGGGCTTATTGGAAGTGATCAATGCTTCCCTCTCTACTGGTATGAGGAGCGGAAAGGGAGGCAGGGGTCGTTGTTTGATGATGGGGAGGGGAAGTATATACGGCATGAGGCGGTGACGGATTTTATATTGAAGCGGGCAAGAGAGCAGTATGGCAGTAGGGTACAGAAGGAGGACATTTTCTACTATGTGTATGGTTTTCTGCATTGCCCAACGTATAGAGAGACTTTTGCCAACGACCTGAAGAAGATGTTGCCACGACTGCCGTTGGTGGAGCGGGCAGAGGACTTTTGGGCATTCAGCCAGGCGGGACGATCACTGGCAGAGCTGCACCTAAACTACGAACAGGTGGAGGCGTCAAAGGATGTGGTGGTAGATTGGAAAGGCAACTTGTTTGCCGACAGCCTACCCCCAGAGAGACTATACAGGGTGGAGCTGATGAAATTTGCCAAGAATGGCAAGGAGAAAGACCGCACAGTGATAGAGTACAACCCATTCATCACACTGCGGAACATACCACTGCGGGCATACGACTATGTGGTGAATGGGAAGAGCGCGATAGAATGGATAATGGAACGCTACTGCGACAAGGTGGACAAGAAGAGCGGCATACGCAACGATGCCAACCAGTGGGGAATAGAACACGGCAACCCACGCTACCCGCTGGACCTGCTGCTGAGCATCATCACCCTCAGTCTGAAGACCCTCGACATTGTGGACAGCCTACCGAAGGTGACATTTAACGATTGAACAGTCATGTGGGGATATAGGGTGATAGATACAAAAAAGGTGTCCTCAAACAGTCTTGGGACACCTTGATAACTGGGGAGGTGTTGTCGAACGGTGGTTATCTTCTGATAATGACACCAATAACACGGTCTATATCCTCGGATGTGAGATTGTGATGCATCGGGAGACATATCACCTCATTGGCAATGCGGGTGGCGTTAGGGAGATTCTCTGGCGACGCACTCGGAAGTCCCCGATAGGTGCTGAAGGTACTTATGAGCGGATAGAAATATCTACGGCCAAGGATATTGTGCTGTCGCATTTGGAAATATAACTCGTCACGGGTCATGCCATATTCCTCCGCATCAACGAAGATGGGGAAATAGCTATAGTTGTGCTTCACGCCCGGCATATCATCGAAGAAACGTATGCCAGGCACATCACGAAGGGCTTCACGATAACGGATGGCAACCTGGTGACGAGCCTCTATGGCGGCATCAATCTGTTGGAGATTAAGCAATCCAAATACAGACCTCAGCTCGTCGAGTTTGCCGTTGATGCCAGGAGCAATGACCTCAGTCTCGCTCTCGAAGCCAAAGTTCTTCAGATAGTCAATCCTTTGTTTGGTGGCTTCATCATGTACAGCCATGGCACCCCCTTCAACAGTGTTAAACACTTTTGTGGCATGGAAACTAAGTGTAGATATGTCGCCATATTCAAGTATTGATTTTCCATTCACTTCGACACCAAAAGCATGAGCCGCATCATAAATGACTCTCAGCCCATACCTGTCGGCAATTTGCTTAATACCAGCAATATCGCAGGGCTTGCCATAACAGTGAACTGGCATGATTGCAGTTGTTCTGGGGGTGATTGCGGCCTCGATACAATTTGGATTGATGCCGCAATTACTCGGATCAATATCAACAAACACCGGTTTTAGGCCATTCCACCAAATACTATGGGTAGTGGCCACAAATGTATATGGTGTAGTAATGACTTCGCCACTGATTCTAAGAGCCTGTAATGCTGTCAGTAATGGTAAGGTACCATTCGTAAAAAGACTGATGAAGGGTACCTTAAGGTATTTGCACAATGCATCCTCCAACTGCTGATGATATTGCCCATTGTTAGTTATCCACTTATTGTTCCAAATGTTTTGGAGCATTGTGGAAAACTCATCTAAGTCAGGGAGCAACGGAGAGGTTACTGTAAGCGGATTGCTCATCTTGCAAGACTACCTCTTTCTTCTTGATTTGGCTGTCTCTTCGCCAGACTCATCATCATCATCATCTTTCTGATTATTCGTCTCCCCATAGCCGTAGCCATAACCATAACCGTAGCCATAGCCGTAACCGTAGCCATAACCATAGCCGTAGCCATAGCCATAATTGCGGCCATACATCGGCTGTTTTTCATATTTCACATCGTTAAGGATGGTACACATGTTGGGGAAAGCATTATCTTTATACAGACGTTCGATGTCAAGAAGCATTCGCTTGTCGAACTTTCTCGCACGGATCATAAAGACAGTGTGGTCGGCCACATGTTTGACAATGTCAGTGTCGACAACCATACCAGCGGGAGTGCTATCAATGATGATATATTCATACTTGCCACGGACGTATTCGATCAACTCATCAAACAAAGAGGAGCCAAGCAGTTCTGCCGGATTAGGAGGCAGGGGACCTGAGAATAGGGCATCCACACCTTTAGCAACAACATCATGCTGGATGAGGCTATCAATATTAGACTCTTTTTCGGTCAGATAGTTAACTATGCCTGGTTTCTTACGAGAATAGAATTTACGGGTCAGCGACCCCTTACGCAGATCGAGATCCATAAGGAGGACTTTCTTTCCCGTGAGGCCTATACTTGCGGCCAAATTGCTTGTGGTAAATGTCTTACCAGACCCTGGCACCAAGGAAGAGAAAAGAAGAATCTTGGCCTGTCCTTTATGCCCGCTTAAGAAGTCAATCTTTGCCCTTAAGTGACGGAAGGACTCAGCAATGCCATCATGTTCTTTTTCCGTGATAATAATTGAACGGTCATCATCATCGGGAAGAGCTGGTATTTCAGCAAGGAAGGGGATGGTTGTGGCCGATTCGATATCAGCATAGGTTTTCACCTGGGTATCGAACAATTTCTTAAGGAAGTAAAATGCAACCGGGATGAGCAGGCCAATTAAGGCACCTATAAAAGTCATATGTGCAACATCTGGGGCAACCGGGGTTTTGTTTACTGGAGCAGGATCGATTATTTTAGCACTACCTTCTAAGGATGGTTTGCTAATCATCAGTTCCTCACGACGGGTGAGCAAAGAGACATAGAGTTGTTCTTTAATTTTCTGATTGCGTTCCAATTCTTCTAGATAAAGCTGCTTGATAGGCACTGCACGAACTTTGGCAGAGGCTTCGCTTGCGAGACTGCGTTCGTTGATGATTCTTTGTTCCAAAGAGGAAATATAACCTTGTGTCATACTGATTAGGTCAGCTTTTTGCTGCTCTTGGTTCTCAATTGCACGTGAAGCGACTGGATTATTAAGCGTACCCATCTCCTTATATCGAGATACATCCTGCGCATGACGGTTATAATTGGAGAGATACGATAACACCGCCCCGTTAGAAATGGCTCCTGACGAAATCACTTGGGTGCCATCACTTGCCTCAATAGTTGAAAGCAGATCACGCGCCATTCCAAGTTCATTCTGGAGACGGGAGGCCTCATTGTCTGACCGAATACCCGCATTGGCATAACCCCCGCTGTAGGCACCCGACGCCATGACCACATCACTGCTGCGGTAATTGGCAATAGCCGACTCCTGGGCTCCCAAATCACTGCTTACAATATTGATACGTTCATTGATATAGTTATACGTGTCATTGATGATGCGTTTCTTATCATTCACAGCCCCTTCGTTATACACCCTGATTACGGTATTGATGAAATCGGCACAACGTTGAGGGGAATAATCCTTCATATAAAGGTTAAGGATGGTATTCCTCTCGTCATTTCTTCTGACCACTAGCTTAGAGCGATAATAATCGGCCACAGATGAAACATCTCTGTGATCAACATCAATCTCCATGCCAACTGATTTATCAACAAAAGCCCATGTCTTATGAACAGTTAAGCTACCCATAGGCGTGATGACTCTTTTGTCTAACGGAACTAGAAGACTATGATGGTCTGGACGAAGAATAAGAACATGCTCTTTATCTACAATCCTAATAGTCAAGTGATCAGGTAACAAAAAGTTCTCTTCGTTGAACTCCAATTCGACAGGAGAGATGCCGTATAGATTCTTTGTACGTTTGAGGAATCTGGTTTCAGTACTATAAATTACGTTGAGTTTCAGCTCTTCAACCGCTTTTTGGATAGTGGTCTTAGAAGTGAGAATCATCATTTCGTTATTAATCGTACTAGAATAGAAAGAACGGAGACCAAGAGCATTCTTTATAGAAAGTTCACGTGTGTCGTTATCACTTATACCTAGGTCATTACCACTCCTAATAAGTATTTTCGCCTGACTCTGATAGACCCTGTCCTGACGTCGTGCCATAAAGTTAGCTATAGCACCGCCGATAACAGCAAAAATAATCAGCCAATGTATATTTCTTAATAGAAGAAAAACAATATCCTTAATTCGGAAAGATATTGACTGTTTCTCGTCAAGAAATGACATATCGGTAGTAGTCGTACTCTGTTTCGAAGTAGAGTTGTTTACATTATCATTATCCATGAGTATATTACTATTATATAGTGAAATATTAAATTACAAATCTAGTAGCAGAAACAAGGGATTTAATTTCCTCCGTTCATCTTATTGACATAACCCATGATAGTCACAACAAATGTCAAGCATGACATTGCAACAGACAACCACGATACCATATTTCTGGCCTCTCTCCTAGGCGTTTCTTTTGTATAGTTTTGAGTAATAATAAAATCGTTCTGCTGCAACATGAAGAAAGGGTCCTGGAATACAGAAGAGGATCGGGGGTCCAAATACCTCATCACCATTTTGCCATCCACCTCTCTCATAACGGCAATTTTATTACGGCTAGTATATGCATTCAAGCCTCCACATAAAGCCAAGGCTTCTAGGAATGTACATCTTTCGTTGCTTATAGTGATGGCTTTACCTCCTTCAGCACCTAAAAAGAAAATCTTGAAATTAGAAAAACGTACCATTACAACAGCATCCGGCAACAACCTCTGACCAACTAAGATGTTCGTCAAGGTGTCTTGCAACTCAAGCCTAGTCATGCCAGATACATGTAAGTTTCCTATCGTGGGTATTTGCACATTACCATTCACATCCACCAAATAGGAACCTCTCCTGCCAGCATTAGTCGTACTTGATGCAAAAGCTCTAAGATTAAATGGCTTAGCAAGCTCCTCATCAGAACAAAAGACATAAATATCTAATTCATCATAAGGACAAATTCTTGCCTGAAATGCATTTTCTAGCTCAATCTGGCTTCCATGTCGCATGTCCTGCAAATAGTTCACCTCTCCAGGTGTCAAGCATGATGAAAACATAGCAGTAGCCAATAGCAAAGCGAACAAGGATCTAAAACTTCTATTCATAATATTATAAATAATGATTAATTAATAACGCAAGAGACAAATGAATTATTGTGTTCAAGTTACAATTATTTGCTCAAAACCAGAAATCTTTTTATCATATTCTTCAACGACTGAAAACAATATTCTTTAATGTACCCAATCCCCAAAGGATTCCATCGTTGTGGATGCGTAGTAATTAGCAGAGAATACCTCGATCTGCATAAAGGTGACCCAACATTATTTAGCTGATGAATAATATCATCTGTAGAATGGAACACCAAACCTTGAGACTCCCATTGTTCTTGAAAGACTGGAATCTTATCTCTGACACTGACATGATAGCCATCCCAACGTCTTCCGGTGTCGGTCAAGTATACGGTTGATGTGAAATCAGTATCAAAATATGGTTCGTAATCAATTCCTAATGCATGATAGTCATAGTGATTCCATAAATCTCTACTATCCCATTTACTGCGTGGGGAGCCATGCATGCAGATACTTGAAATAGGTACCAGAGCTCTTAACTTATCTAAGTTCTTACAAAAGTCATTATAAGCTGCTTCTATATCACCATTACATGTTGTCAGCGACTCATAATGATAGCCTATCTCATGTCCCAGACTTGAAATGGATTTGATTATACCCTCATTATAACTTTCAGGTACCATGCGGAAATAATAAGTGGCAGAAAGCCCTAATGAATTTTCTATTTGAGCCGTCCGTAAAGAGTTCTGTGGGAGCATGTCAACATCATGCCGCAATTTAAAAGAGACACCGCTCTTCTTCAGCGCCTCCAATAACTCTTGATATTTGATTAAGGTAAAATCCATATCTTCACACAGTTCTTCCAAAGTAGCATTGACAAACTATTGTTTCTTGCTAAGACAATGGCTTATATTCTGAACAATTCTTTCGGAGGCGAACCCATCACCATAGGGATTGATTGCCTTGGACATCTTCTCATAAGCATTTTTATCCTCTAACAGGCTGCTGACTTCAGCAACAATAAGACTGTAATCCGTGCCGACAAGGTGCACTGTTCCCGCATCAAGAGCTTCGGGCCGTTCGGTTGTGTCACGCATTACTAATACTGGTTTACCTAAACCTGGCGCCTCCTCCTGAATGCCCCCACTATCTGTGAGAACAATATAGGACATAGACATAAGATAGACAAATTCCAAATAATCTAAAGGCTCAATAAAAAAGAAATTTCCAAACCTGCCGCTTATGTGCTTGCCACTTACAGCATCTGTTCCGAACACTTGTTCAATGGACATACGCACATTAGGATTAAGGTGCATCGGGTAGACAAAGTCAACGTCGGGGTATTTCTCTGCAAGGTCTTTCATAGCTGTTAGCATATTAATAAAACCCTTACCAAAATTTTCCCTTCTATGACCAGTAATCAGTACTAATCTGCGTTTTCTTATATGGGGGGTGATAGCACTAAATGTATTGCCACGCCTGTCTATTTGTTCCAAATCAGAATCTTTGGGCATCCCCAAGTGACACTCCAACCTATTTACATCATAACCCATTTGCAACAATGTCATCTTCTGTTTCTCCGCAAGTTCCTTATCCTTAGACAGCCTGTTAACCACTTGTTGCAGAGCATCTATCACAGTATTTCCTGTTACAAAGATATGTCCCTGAACGCTTTCCTCCCGTAGATTTCTTTCAGCCAAGGATGTTGGGACAAAATTATAAGTGGCAATTCGAGCTGTTATTTGTCTATTTATCTCTTCTGGCCATGGACTATATATATTTCTTGTGCGCAAACCTGCTTCCACATGCCCTACTGGGATATGCTCGTAAAATGCAGCCAATGCAGCCACCATACTAGTAGTAGTGTCACCATGAACCAACACCAAATCAGGACGTGTTTCTTGCAGTATATTACGTAATCCCAATAGAACTCTTGCGGTCACATCATATAAGTCCTGTCCCTGCTTCATAATATTCAGATCATATTCTGGCTCTACCCCAAATATTTCTAGAACCTGATCTAGCATCTCCCTGTGCTGCCCTGTAACACAAACTCTTGCGTCGAACTCCTCTGTATGTTTCTGAAACTCTTTCACCAAAGGGCACATTTTTATGGCTTCTGGACGAGTACCAAAAACAAGAAGAACTTTCTTCATAGATTCCTTGTTGACCTGATTGTTTTAACTATAGATGGTAAACCTTTTCCTTTAAGGGACAGATATTATGGCAGTCTAAAATCACTTTCCCCGTGAGTTTGTTCCAATTTTGCTTGATATGGTCATGTTTCACCATCACTACAAGCAAATCAGTGTTTTCAATGAACTCATCAAAGTTGGAAAATTGATGCTCCGCTATTTTTTGGTTTTCTAAGAACGGGTCATAACAATTTAATGGCCTTGCCAGATGTCTTTCTTGTGCCTCTAGGAGCTGAAGAGTCGGGCTTTCGCGAAAATCATCTACATTTTCCTTATATGTTATACCGTATAATCCGACCCTATTACTATCAGAGATTCTATTTTCCAGCATAATCTCATGAATACGATTCAGCACATATTCCGGCTGACTATCGTTTGTCTTCATGCTCTCGGCTATTACTTTAGCCAACTGAGGGTAATCTCCAACAAGGAACCAAGGGTCAACACTAATGCAATGTCCACCCACACCAGGACCTGGTTGTAAGATGTTTACACGAGGATGCATGTTGCATATACGGATAATTTCATACACATCCATATTATCATGACGACAAATACGCATCAACTCATTCGCAAAAGCAATATTCACTGCTCGGAAAGTATTCTCCACAACTTTAGTCATTTCAGCAGTGCGAATATCTGTAACAACAATCTCTCCCTGACAGAATGAGGCATAATACTGCTTAACACGCTCGCCTATTTCACGACTATCCGCCCCAATGGTGCGGTTGTTGTGGAGTAACTCATACACCATATTTCCAGGAATTATCCGTTCCGGGGCATGCACTAAATGGATGTCTTTACCGATTTTAAAACCAGCTTCTTCTATAACAGGCCGCACAAATCTGTCTATAGTCCCCGGACTAACTGTCGATTCAATCACCACTATGGCTCCTATAGGAGCCACCTGAAGTACGTCCCGCACTGCAGCCACAACAAGACCCGCATCCACCTTCTTACTGAATTTATCATATGGTGTCGGCACACTAACGATATACATATCAGTTTTTTGGTACTGTGTGGTAAACTTGATGCCTTTCGCAACAGCCTCCATGAACAATTCATCCAGCCCTTTCTCTTTAAATGTGGTATGCCCTGAAGCAAGCGTGTCCACTAATTCACGATTGTAATCAGTTCCGACCACCTCCACGCCATGGGAGGCCATCATCAAAGCTGTAGGAAGACCAATGTATCCTAATCCTATTACGTTAATCATTGAATTATATACGAATTATTTGGATATCTATTTCACATTGAACGAAATAATCTTATCTATAATGTCAAAAACCTCCTTCTGCACACCGACGCTCCTCTCGGTAGACGTAATTCCGCGTTTTGACATATAAATATATTGCCTAATGGCATCTGGTTCTCTGGACTTAAATTCCAGACCTCTTTTCTGCAATTCAACATCTACTGAAAGAAATGTTGCACCAGGGAAAAAACTGACAGCAGGGACACCCATCAAAGCAGCCTCTCGCGCAAATGTACCTGCACCAGTCAGGACAGCTTTTGCATGATAACACACGTCCAAACCAGGAAGTGGGCCATTGGGGTACCAAACGGAGGGATGCCCTTCAGCGTATTGTTTTTCTTCTTCGTATCTCGGAAGGAAAAGTATGTTTTCGTCAGAGAAAACATCAAACAACTCAGGAACGATAGAATAGCTGTCCGTCGGTACATATGATGCCTTCAAATTCTCAGGACGGACCACGACATACTCATCAAATGGCAATTGCTTTATAAAAGATGGATTCGGAACATAATCCGCAATATAGATGTCCTCTTTGAATCCATTGAAGGTGAATATTTGCGTATCTTTTATCTTGTATTTCTTCTGTACTTTCTTATAATCAAAATACTTTGGAAATATAAAATAACTACCGTACCTGAAAGAAAAGAATTTGAACGAGATATCATTGTCGCTAAATACCATGGACTTCTTACCCCTTACAAATGCAACTGCCGAAGTGTAATTTCCTCCTAAAGAAAAGGCAAGATCGAATTTTGGCGTTCTAAAAAGGAGGCCACACATACGCCCAATCAATCCAAATACTTTTTTTATCCTGTTTTTCCCCTTATACGAACCAAAAACCAATGGAGTAATTCCATTTTGTTTCAACAAAGGAATTGTTTCTGAAAAATCCCTGGCAGTGATTATCAGTTCATGCCTTTTTTCCAGATGTCTGATAATAGGCATTAAAACAACCACATGAGGTGTATTGGTTATATCTATCCAGATTTTCATTTTATTATTTTTCAAATGTTTTGACCACCTTGCAAGGTACTCCTACCGCCACACAATGTGGGGGGATACTCCTAGTAACCACTGATCCAGCACCGATAACCGCACCTGCTCCAATCGTGACACCAGGCATGATGATGCTTCCTATTCCTATGTGGGCTCCATCTTCTATAACGATGGGAGCATACTTCAATTCAAGGTCCATCACAGCTTTGCCCACCTCATATTGTGACAAATCCCTCTGATGGCAAAGTAGCTGACAGCCTGCTGTAACCCATACATTTTGGCCTATCGTGATAAACTCTGGACGTGAGTCATCAATTATCACTGTCCGGGCAATCTTGGATCCCCTTCCCACATGCACTCCACGAAGACGGTGAATAAAAGTCGTCACTTGTGCTGGAAATGTAAATGGAGCTATAACAGACCAAAAGCGTATCCATATCCCCCTAACCACTGACCAAAATGTTCTATGATTGTTTGCCATAACCTCATTATTGATTATACAAGAAACTTCTTTTACCATTCTTTAATGGTTCAAAACCATCAACATACTCAAAAGTCACATTCACTTCATCCCCAACATACTTCTTTATAGTTGCATAAAGCAAGTCATGTTCATTTTGAGTATATGTTTCTCTTTTTTGAATCTGAACCAATACAGATAAACCACCATTCTTACAAATTCTAAAAGCTTCTACATTAAACCCTCTGAAAAGACTATTGAATCCCGAAGTTGTAAGTTTATGTCCATTATCAAAAACGACGACATCAGAAGTTCTGCCTACGACCTCTTTCAATAATTGCCCATTATATTGACTATTAACAGAATCATTCCACAATTGCACTTCATCACGGTTAAAATAGCGGATAACTGGAAATGCCAAATCGATTAAGTTTGTTGCATACAGTTCAGCAGGTTCAACATCAGATGCCTCAAACCAGGAGGCATAACCAACATGATACTTACCGGGCTCTACTTCATAAGCTGTAATACCACCATCTTTACTACCATAACAATCCATAACATCGATGTCCCAAGTCTCGGAGATAACTTGTCTATAGAGGGGTGTCAACTTCTCTGCCGTAGAGAAAACTGCATCAAAATGCCATTTTACATTATTCTCATGGCAAAAACGTGCTAATAGGTATATCGCTGTGGCATAACCATATATATATCTGATTTTATGCCTTTTGATTATATCCATATAATTGGCACATATTTCATCCTCCATGTTCATTCCGTTCAGTGGTATTGTATTTCTGAACCGAAAATATATTTCATGAATGAAACTTTTCTTATTTACTGGAAAGAGAGAAGAGCTACCCAATGAAACAAACCTATCCCCATATTCATATCCCACCTTTTGCCATGAGAATATTTTCATGGCAGTGACAAACCCCCAAGTGTTTTCTCCGCAAATATATCTCATGGGCTGGCCCGTAGAACCTCCCGTAAAGCAAATACGATGGGGATATTGTTTAATGTTATCTGAAACTATATCATCAAACCTTTCCTTGATAATCTCTCTAGTCAGTATTGGAAATAACTTAATGTCATCCAGCTTTTTTATATCCTGAGGAAGTATTTTCAACTCATCCATCACCTCACGATAATAGCGTGTATGATGGTATGCATGTTCAACAAGCAAATGAAGTTGCTGGGTCTGCCAATCAAGCACATCCTGTTTTGACCAACTATTCATGAGCAGAATTTGCTTGTACCATTTCATAGCACAAGTTCCCATTATAGAATCTACTAATGGGAACATACACTTAAGCAGTATATTTTCTTTAATTTTTGACATTTGCATTTAGTATTCTAGGCTTGCACATAACAACAACTGAATCCCTAGGGACATCTTCTACAATCACACATCCTGCACCAATTTTAACGTTGTCTCCTACCTTAACTCCTCCTATTATACAAACATTAGCGCCAATCAACACATTATTACCTATCTTGGGCGCACCAGGGCGCTTTGTTCCTTTGAGATAATTGGAGCCTAATGTAACATTCTGATAAATCGTACTACCCTTTCCGATAATGACATCATTTGCTATATGTATTCCAGTCATATGAGGAAACCAAACATCATCAGCTATAGAGCTATTCCTACTAATATAGCACTGATGTTTTAAACAAAACAGTTTGTACGCTATTCTACCAAACCAATTTCTTTTATTTTGCGCAGATTTCTTCAGTTTATGAAAATCCCCAAACCATCCGAGCGATAACAACGCTATTATCATTTCATTATACTTTTTAAATTATGTTTCATCCAATATAAGAAACATTTTACTACATACCCAATATAATCTTGAACAAACCCATAACGACACCTCTTAGGTACAATCATATTATTATCCTTTGCGAATTGTTCAATCTGTTCTGACCACCGCAACAAGAAAGGTCCTCTGTCATGCGATATCGGGAATCTTTTAAACGGCTCTTCGAAAATATCAACAAAGGAAGTATCTATGGCCCACAACTGATTCAACATCATCTGTCTCGGAATACATTCACTCTGCTTACGGAGAATTATCTGCTTCATATTATTACTATTTGCCCTTCTACACCAAACTACCCCATGCGCATGAGTGCCTTCTATTGAAGCAATGTTTTGGGCATTCCTCATTACTAAGGCCTGCTGTTCGATAGACAATCTCTCAGGAGCTATGACCTTATACCCATTCGACTTAAAAAAAAACTCAAACCTCCATTCTCCGATTTCTTTCTTCTTTCTCAATTTACGCCTAGTAAGATATATCTTCTCATATGTCTCATACTCGCTCTTGAATTTCATATTTTGGAACATTCTCTCATATATACTACTGTACTCTTGAAGGACAAAACGACGATGTAAAAAGGTCATAGCGGGTACATAGATACATGAAAATCTTGTTGGCGATGATACCCTAATGACTCTGTCCTTTTCTATTCCAAGAAATTCTAGAAAAATATGCAAATACTTTGGATCAAATCTTTTTGTCGCTATAAATGCCCATTTTACCCCTTCTATATTATTATACCACAATCGACTAATCTCATCAACCAAAATATTACCAAAATGCGAAATGTCAAAACACCCCAAATAAACAACCGCTTGATTTATTTCAACCGATACTTCACTGGCATCAGCCGCACTGAATACACCTGGCTTATGATTGGTACCCGGAGGGAAAAGGACACCATTTTCATATATATTTACTTCAGGTTTTCTTTCCTTTACAAACTCTGTATCTAGATAGTAATTAATAACCGATAAGTCATATTTCGACGACAAATAGTTCATAAAATGCTTCCACTTAAGTAACTATTAATATACTATAACTACAAAGACTGTTCTTCGACTATTCTTTATAACAACCTGACTTTTGTTACTGAGAGCAAGAAACCATTAACTAACCTTTCGTTGTGAAACATCACTGGAATAAATTCCACATAGTCTTTTTGCCGTTTCTTCGGTAGTCAGTTTTAGTTTAATGATTTTTTCTCGACCTTTTGTGCGATTCGGGAAATTTACAGCTTTCCTTAATAGTTGGGCAATTTCCGTTGGCTCATATGTGGAAGCAACATAAGTACCTTCCACCCCATCAGTAACCCACTTAACATCACCCACATCAGTAGTAACAATTGGACAGTTACAAGCCATTGCCTCTTTAATCACATTTGGGGAACCTTCATTATACGATGTCATAATTAATACATCAGCAGCACACATATACTTTACCACTTCATAATGAGGCTTATCAAATACTGGAATCAGATTGACGGTATTATCATTTAAAGATTTAACAGATAATTCGGCAAGAGAATAATTTTTTTCTGGACGGGACGGATTAGACATAAATATCACATATTTTAACGCTGGCTCTAGTCCTAACTGCCTTCTGGCCTCATCCTGGTTGATTAACTCGAATTGAGAGAGATTAACACCATTGGGAACAACTGGCAAATTCCGATTTAACTGATTTCTGGTTCTTTCCGATTTAACGATAGTAGTATTCCACACATGGTCTATACAAAAACGGACAAAATATAACTTGAAACTTTTTTTCGGAAAACTACCAAGAATAGAAACAACAACTTTAGTCCTTAGCCCTAAAGATGCAATACTAGATAGATAACCACATGCTGAATAGTGAGCATGAACCACGTCTGGTTTGCCTTGCTTTATAAGACTGCGCAACAGTGCAAGATTCTTTAAATAACCCTTAATGCCATGTCCCCTTACAGCAAATAGTGACATCTCTACACCTTCTTGCTGCAAAGACTCGTATTGGGAACTGATAAAGGCACTTATCGTCCCTACTGCCTTATTACCACTAGCTACAAACAGTACTTTCATTTATTTCAAATTATTCCAATACCATTCACATGCCTGAGTAAAACCATTCAATGCGTCATACTTTGGATTGTAGCCCAATATTTCCTGGGCCTTTCTTATAGATGCCTGGGAATGAGGTATATCTCCTGGTCTATTTTCTCTATAGACAGGTTCAATCTTTCCTATTGCAACATCATATTTTGCCAGATTTTTTCGTAAACACTTAAATAATTCATTCAGCGTCGTATTACCACCATACGCAACATTAAAGATCATATCTTTAGGCGCATTCAATGGTAAAGAGGCATTATAATGGCCCAGCCTCTCCATAAGCTGATTTGATGGAATTGTTGCCGCAAGTTCATTTGCCTGAATCACATTATCTATATATGTGAAATCACGAGAATAGCTGCCATCTCCATTGATATAAGGAGACTCATGGTGTATCAATGATCTAACCCATAAAGGAATAACAGCTGCATAAGCACCATTGGGATCCTGACGACGACCAAAAACATTAAAATAACGTAAGCCTACGGTCTCCAATCCATATAATGAGGTGAACACTTTAGCATACAATTCATTAACATACTTAGTAATTGCATATGGGGATAAAGGACGGCCAATATTATGTTCTATTTTAGGAAGCTCCTTACTATCACCATAGGTAGAAGAACTCGCTGCATAAACGAAACGTTTCACCCCAGCATCTCTGGATGCCACCAACATATTCAGAAAACCATCAATGTTATTGCTATTCGTATTGATTGGATCTTTTATGCTTCGAGGGACACTACCTAAAGCCGCCTCATGCAGAACTATATCCTGATCTTGTACAACTAATCTACAAGTTTCAATATTACGGATGTCCCCTTCAACAAAATGAAAGTTCGGTTTATCCAACAACTGTTCAATATTATGTTTAAATCCTGTCGACAGATTGTCCAGACAAGTGACTTCATCACCTCTTGTAGCAAAATATTCGCACAAATTAGAACCTATAAAACCAGCTCCGCCTGTGATAACTATTTTCATTTTTATTTATTAATAATTTTTTTTACTACTATTTAATTCTTAAAATAAACCTCTTGTGCCTAGTTTGAAATATGCCCATCCTATAATAATCATCGGAACAACCCAATACCATACTTTCAACCAACGATAGTTCCTTTGCGAAACCAATGAAACCCCATATGCGGCCATTATCATCAATACTGGAATGCCTGGCAGCAAAAAGCGCTCAGAGTTTGCAAAACCACTAAAGGCTACTATTCCCAAATAGGCTATTTCAAATGAACCTAAAAGAGAAAGATTACGCCAATTACGTTTCACAAATAATGCACTATATAATGCTATCAGAACAAATCCTCCTAAAAAAACTCGCACATAGTTACCCCCACTAATCAACTGTTGGTTATATTGCTCGTCCACATCAACCATGGTTGGAAAAGGTAATACAAAAATCATAGGCGCCATCACAGTTCCTGTGGCATACTTCGCCCAATCATATCCTTTTCTTACCTGAGTCTCACGTTTCAATGTCTGATTACTAGTCCGTCCATTCCACATTCCTTTAGCCTCATTCGCTATAGTACCACCGGCAAACACTCCCAAAGCCACAAGAGCCCATACTATTAATACCATACGATTCCATCCACCCACCAATCGTGATGATGTAAAAACAAGTGACGTAAAAATAGCAAATCCCATTGCTATACCTAATACATTTCTTAAAAAAAATAGACTAGTTAACAATAATAAAACAAGTACAATATCCCAAAATCTCAACGTATTACGACGTAACATCATATCTGCCCTTTCTAAACAGGCAATCATCAGAAACAGCATCTCTGTCTCTTTTAGATGTAAGCCACAATACAAGATTAGATTTGGCATCAAACAACAAAAAATACCTGCCATCCTACCCACCTCTTCTCCCAAATTACGTGTTGCCAACTTATAAACTAATACACACATCCATGCACTCAGCAAACTTTTTATTACTCGTGTGAGAATAATATTCGGACCAAAGATATAATATAAAATGAAAAGATATAAGGGATACCCTGCATCTCCTCTAGACCTAGTACTCAGATAATCTAATGCCTCCGACCAACCTATTTCGTTGAACCAAATAGCAGCATTATGATACGCATACGCATCTTTAGACCCAAATTCAAAAGGTATACCTGTCTTAATGAAAAAATATAGATAAGAGAACACCACCCATATTAATCTTATTATTAACGCAGTAAAGAACAGCTTACGAATAAACGTACTTTCTTGAGGGTATACCCACCTCTTTGTATAACGATGTGCTAATAAAAAAAACAACAAGACCCAAGTAATACCTATGATAATGAACTCAAGGTTCATCATGTATTTGTAAAATACAAGGCTCACCGTAGCTAATGAGAGCAAGTAAACAATTATTGCCCTTCTAGAAAACTGTTTTGGGAAAAAAGGTATCAACTTTAAAATGCTTTTTCAATTACAGACTAATTATTAATGATTTAATCCTAACCATCAAACAACGGAAAGAATAAACACAACGTTGAAAAAATAGGGGCGTATGATATCTACTGTATATCTTTTGTGAAACATGAGACCAATCAATTTTAGATATTATCTCTAGTGCTTGATCATGATACTGCCTTGACAAATAATAACGATATAAGCCACTTGCCCTTAACCGATCTAGTAAGATTGCCAGGTCCTTATTACTCGTTTCCTCTTGTGAAAGGTAATCCAAATTCCATAACATATGATTCTTCGGATTATGCAAACGTCGTGTTGCGCGTTTATGTGGTGGTATGTCTTGAAAGTAGTTAGATAGGGGTTTATTAATCAATGCAACCTGATTCTTGAGTGCGATCCTAATCCACAAGTCAAAGTCCTCACCCAGAGAAATACCACCCCTAAATCCACCGAATTCATTAAATACCACTTTCGGTATGGCCACAGAACTTGAAGAGATCGGCATACATAACGTCCTTGCATAGGTTTGACAATAGTTGATATATCCACTACAAAACTCATTGTCTACTCCAATTGGTGCTACTTTCTTTTTACCATTCTTAATTAAAAAGAAAGCCGTACCATATAAACCCGCATCCGGATACATTCTAATTAGCCGATCCATCTCCTCCAAAAAAGATGGCTCCCACCAATCATCTGAATCTAGAAAACATATAAACTCTCCATGCGATAACGAAACTCCATTATTTCGTGCAACTGCAACACCCTTGTTCTTTTGTTTTACTACTTTACTTTTTATGTTACCCGCTAAAAAGTTTGATGCAGTAGCAAATGAGTCATCCGTACTACCATCATCTACAACAATCAACTCATAATCAACGAATGTTTGAGTTAGAATGCTTTCAAGTGTTCGTCTTATATATGTTTCTTTATTATATAATGGTACAACAACAGAAAACCTCACATCATCCTCCTTATTCATCAATTTTCATGGAATATTATAATACTTCAATTTATCCAAATGAGTAGATGTCTAAGACCTTCTTTTTCCTATTATTGTTGAATCAAAAATAGGTCTGCTGGAGATTCCTGTCAACATCTTTCTGTATACTGCAATCCAAAGGATTAATAATAAACACGATTAATACTGATTTTTTTTGCCATCATTGGGACTAGATAATCTATGTATGAGTCGTATCTTTGCCAAGACCATTATTCTAACATAGATTGACATCAGAGACAATGCTCCCCCCCCCATTACTTTATATAGACACAAAAAACTGTTAATCTCAACTATTTTTTATTTGTACAACCCATCATTATGGATACCATCTAGAAGGGCTCATACCAATATTGTCTTTTCATTAATCTTGCATTAAAGAGTTAAATTCCATCTAGGAAAATGATATGAATCATCTCCCTATTGCTACTAGTATAACTATACGCAACTAATTGCCATTATTCTTTCATCTCAGACATATTATTTCAACATGGCAGTAGTAAATTCGTAACGCTCAAGTGCAAAAAAATACTGATTTTTTCTATACTGGGTTGAGAACGCGTTTCTCCGAAACGCCGAATAGTTGAGGTTTTGTCCTCCCCTCACCGTGTGCCTTGTATGGAGTTATTGAAAATCAGCCTCTTCTAGGCTGTTAAAAAATCAGTCATGTATAACATAAGAGCGATTCGTAAAACTTGATCCGATCGAAAATATCTCTTTCAAAAAAATCAAATAAAATCCACCCTGGCTAGTCATAAACCTCAATCTTTTTTCTGTCGAACACTTTTACTAAAAAAGATTTGTCTATTAATACATCTACAATTCAACGAACTTGCTCATATTTAACAACATAAAAATTGTATCTTTATCTCGCACAATCTTTAATAATAACCAAATTCAATGGTCAGAAATGCGGTAATGATTCTTAAACCTTACACGAATGCTCAAGAAGGTTTATTATAATATATTATTTGTAACATTCCTCTTTTCTTAAATAATAACTATCAATAGGTTTTCTTCCAATACCTAAATGATACCTGTAATTGGATTCTCCATCCGTCAATACTGGAATGATTTTCATCTTTTTTAGTATACTCTGGGTAGAATCTGTATAACGACCCCATGTGTATGCAAAGTACGGTATATACCTTGGATGACCGCTCAAGACCTCTCTACATTTCGAAGTTGAATCATAGAAATCCTCTGCAGATTGCTTAGTGGCATCAATGTGCTCATACCCATGCATCCCTATAGAAATAAGTGGACTATCTATAGACCATAATTGATTATACAAAATATAACGAGGACAATTAGCATACCCCTCTCTCCTACTTACGCCATCAAGATATTTAGGATTAATAAAAAGTGTGATGGGAATCTTCTTTCCCTCCAAGAATGGCAATATAGCCAAAACAGAACGATAACCATCATCACATGTCAGAACTGCGTATTTCCTTCGTCTAAAGAAATCATGTTTAATTCGATGATATGCATCTGTTAATGATATAAATGTGTATTGACTATTTAACGCGGTAATAGTATTCTTAAAATCGGTCGTTGAGGACCAATCCACTTTCTTGTTTGTATTCTCGTCGAACTCATCTGATACCGCGTGGAAGACAAACACCTCTATCGGGCTATACAAACATTTCTCCAACCGCCTGAGAATCTTCTTAACTATTACGGAACAATACATTTACGTTTATCGGTAGTATTAATATGATTAAAAACAAACAATTCATATCATATAGCACCTCCATGGAATAGATTGTGTTCACTTTCTTGTCCTAAGGAAAACTGTCGCTCTGAATAGCAAATACTAAATTCCCATTACAATTACTCTCTCATGATTTATACAACTAATTCTTAACCATAAGTATATGTGAATCCATCTATTCAACCAAACAATCATCATCATTCATTAGATTATTGCTCCATATTCCGAATTGATAATAATAAAAACTATTCTCCATTTCACTATTTCAGCATCTCAATCTGTTCCGTTACGTTATGTTATCACCATCTCCATTTTGAATATTATTATCTTCAGTATAGTCAAAATTATGTGGATAAGAGAATGATTTTTGATAGATTGTATCTATATGAAATAGCGAATACCCATTTATGAAGTCATGAAGTGCTTTATCTGTAGTAATAAAAGAATCTCTTTTTTTATAAACAAGATGTTCCGCAATGGCTAGAAAAACATCTTTTTGAGCTTCCTTATCATAATATATATATTTTACCGCCCATTCTTCTGAGGTCACTCTTAAAATAACGAACCCGACTACCTTTTCCTGGTTCCTTATTACAATTCCATATAATCGAAACTCCTGTTTAGCTGATGAAAACACACATTTTTTTTGTACTCTATAATAAACTGGAGACTCTTGCATAAATGGTTGTTGCAGAATCCAATTGAACGTTTCGCGCTTTCGTAAGAAAACATCATTATCTGAATGAGCTTTGATAAAAGTATATAAACCATCATCAATTGTGTTGACATATTGGAGTTTATACGTACTATTTGCTATATCAGAGCGCAACTCTTTCTCTCTTGAACAAATAGACTTTCTTATCTTCCCCACACAATAAGCAACCCTACCCTTCAGCGAAGTACGTTTTATTGATTTATTTCTCAAAACGTATTGAGGAACATACTTAACCGTTAACCCTTGGTATTTTAAATTCTCAACTGAGGCCTCCGCTGCATCTAAATCAAAATAGTCTTCACCATACAACTCACAAATCTGTGCAATAACACAATATGCATAACCTCTTCCTTCATATTTGGGATTAACAAACAAGGTCGTATTCCAATATATTAATCTATTATCTGGCCTTTCCATAATATCCGGAAAGACATAAGTGTATGCTGCTACTGACCCATTCACAAAAATGGCAGATATTATCGCCATATCATCACGCACATAAGGATTTGTCACAAGTGCATTTGCTCTAGTTTTATCTATGAGCCTTTCTGACAATCCTGGAATATCCTCATTATGTATTAGCCATGCCCTAACTTGGCCAACAGTATATAGCTTTAAGTCAACCGCCTCTTTCATAATTTATTCACAATGCTTCCCAATTGCCGCAACCAATTCACCCATATTATGAATGTTTATCAGCTCGAATATCTTAAACTTGAAGCAAAACTCTTCTTCAATTCTTGCTAGTAACTGCATAAAAGACAGAGATGTCCATGCTTCTACATTCTCTGCATCCATCTCATCCATTATCTGTATCGTATTATCTGCAAAAACGTCTCGTACTATAGGCGTTAGCTTTTCTATTATCTCTTTCTTATCCATAAATTTATTCTTGATTTACTAATTCGATTAATCCTACTTTTGTATTATACAAGTAACATATTTTTCGATTTGCCATGGCAACGGATTCAACTGGGAAAAAAAGGGGCTTAAAATCCTCTTCATATAAATCTTCCACAGCCTGTTCTATATCATCGACCACATAACATACATGGTATGTAGAACAACCCATCTGGTTTAGTATATTATCCACTGGGGATTTTCCTTCTAGCGGAGCGACCAATTCTATCTTTGTAAAACCATCCTTGTACAAAAATGCTATACGCGCATTTTGATTCCTTTCCTCAAACACCTCGGACAACTCCCAACCGGCATTAAGATAATACTTTGCTGTTTCCATAATGTCATGCACAGCATAACCCACATGATCTATTGATTTCAGATTTTTCATTCTACACTATATGTTCCTTTTAATACTTCGTAATAATTATCTCTAATATAGTTTGCCAAATCTAGGGTATAAACATCCGACATCTGTTTGTTCAAGTGATTCGGTGATTCGAAATTCATTGTATCCATTGATAACCAGTGCGGAGTCACATATCTGATACTCCTATAACCATGTTGCTGGGCAAGCGTTTCGTATATATGATATACTTCTTCCTCATTATCTATACAATCTGATAGTTCATATACTATAGGTGGCATTACAACCAATACTTCAACCCCACTTTTCCTACAATCTAACAAAAAAAAGTCAAACATAGATATAATCTCACTCTCAATTGGCTGTATATAACTACCTGTGAACCACTCCCTGTGAGCATCATATGGATCATCAAGTCCTATATACCCCTTGTAATGATCAGGTTTTCCAGCATATTTCTTTATCCCTAAGAAATTACAAATACCATACTTAATGCGCTTTTGATGGCCAAAGTAACGATAGCACGGAACATATGCATCCCAAAATGAATAACCACCATATTGACGTAAGAAATGACGAGCCTCTCTATCGTACATTAAAGACAAGAATTGCTCATTCTCCATATTGGTCTTTGCTTCACGAAAACTCATATCACTATAGTCCAAAGCCATTATCACCAACTTAGGCAATTTGTGGTGATACTTCCTCAACATATTCCACATGAAATAATGATACGGAAATGTCAAGTTACTCATGGCAAAAACATAGGAATCTACACCAAGAACGGAATCTAAAATTCGTGGGTTATGGTCGTGGGCCGCGACACAATTACCTAACACAATCACATCAGGCTCCACTGTTGAATCTAAGACATCATTCCATACTTCCTGCACATAATCAGTACGTTTATGAAGACCTGTGGTAATCATATAATCCAGACATACTGCAATCAGTCCTACAAACACAAGGAAAAGACCTATATTTATTATAAACCTCTTCATACTATACTCATTTAACCTACAATATCGTCCCTCCAATTTTTTGCATTCCCTTCTCAAAAATGAACATTTATAATTATATAAGGAACACAATCTAATCCATTGTTTTAGAATACTTGATATATAAAGCCAGTAGTCTCACCTCCATTAAGGAAAATAACCAATATCAGTAACAAATATATAGACCAACGTAAAGGTTTGCTTCTCATATAACTAATCTCTAAACCATTGTCTCTGTTCCTATGACACCATTCAACTAGGACCATTACAAAAACGAACAACCAGTTGGTAACCGCACCTACATCTGGGATTGAGAAAAAACCAAGACGTATGGAACTCAACTCAACAACAAATTGGTTAATACTATTGCACCTAAAAATAAGCATACCAAACACTACTAAAACAAATGTTAAAGACATATGCATAAAATCTGAAATAACAGGTAGTCCCAAACGATTGGTTCGTATTACATTAGAAGAGCTCATTTTACCCATAAGAATTAATGGAATAAAAAGCAGACCATGATAGAGACCATATATCATATAATTCCAATTGGCACCATGCCACAGACCCACAATAAGGAAGTTGATGATAATGGCGACAATCGTCCCCCACTGACGACTCTTTCTGAAACTAAAACTGAGCGGAGTGAACACATAATCAGTAACCCACGTAGTAAGCGAAATGTGCCAACGTCGCCAAAAGTCAGCAATGTTGAGGGCAAAGAACGGATAGTTGAAATTCTTTGCCACCCTTATATTTAGTAGTTTGCCCACACCTATCGCCATATCGGAATATCCAGAAAAATCTGCATAGATTTGAAAGGTATAAGCCAAAGCCACCGAAACAGTCGTACTCCCTGATGCCGCCATTTGGCCATCGCCCAAGTATAAATCAACGAACTGAGCCAACCCGTCGGCCACAACCATCTTTTTAAACAATCCCCACAATATCTGCCGCATGCCATCCACGGCAAACTGACCATCGAACACCCGTTTCCTCCCCAATTGAGGGAGAAAGACATCAGGACGGTCAATTGGACCAGACAGCATGCACGGGAAGAAAGCCACATAAGAAGCAAACGCAATAAAGTCGCGCGAGGCAGACATCGCTCCTCTATGTATCTCTATCACATAACTAACCAATCGGAACGTAAAGAAACTGATGCCGAGAGGCACAATGATTCTAAGCGATGACCAACTAGTTTCAAGACCAATCAAATTAAGTAGATTGCTAAATGACTGTATAAAGAAGTTGGTGTATTTAAAATAGACCAACATGCCTACACCCAACACAACACCCAACAGCAACAGACGGTCGGCAAGTGGTTTGTCCTCGTTTTTCTCAATACCGATACCAATAAAATAGAATAATATCGTTACCACCAACAGCAACGGTAGCATACGTGAGTCGGCATATCCATAGAAAAAGTAGCTTGCCAAAAGCAAGACCACATTTTGCCACAATGCCCCACGCCGCTGAGACGGCAGATAGTAGAGGAAAAATACTACTACAAAGAAAACAACGAAAGACAACGAATTGATTACCATTTATTAATTTTAGTGAATTGACAGACACACACAACAAAAACCTCCACTTGAGAGGGATACTACGAAATGATGGGGCATGCTTACTTTTCAGAGAAAAATCATCCAGTGATGCTTGCCTAAGTACTGGAGGTTGATTCTTTCACTTTTTCACTTTGATTTATTGTTTTGTTTATTATCTACTCATTATAGGATTTCAAAGTGTTTACATCCTTGTCCCCAATGATATTAGGTAACATCTAATTATCAAAATAAAATAGAGTTTAAAAATGAACCATTTATTACCTATCTATTTGAAAATCTTTGACTTTCTACTACTTGATTTATCGGACTTACCATTAATAAAAATCCCCTATATAATCTACTACTATTTTATCAATGTCTTCATCTTCACCTTGTCTGTCTTGCCATTTGAGTTCAGTGGAAACTGCGGGACAAAAAACAACCTTGTTGGAATCATATAGGAAGGCATCCTACTACGCAAATAGTCGTTCATCTCGTCAGGATTAAACTCTTCACTCTCTACAAACATGGCAATTTCGGTTACACCATCCTTATTATCAATAGCCATGCAAATCACATTCTTATTACAAAGGAATTTACGAGCATGCCACTCCACCTCACCCAACTCCACACGATACCCTCGAATCTTAGTCTGATGATCCAACCGTCCCACATACATTATGTCACCATCCGCATCGCTATATGCAAGGTCACCACTGCGATACCACCTAATACCATCTTTCACAAAAAACGCCTCCTCATTCTTTTCTTTATTCTTATAATACCCCACCGTCAGCTGCGGACCCGCCAAACACAACTCGCCCACCTCACCCACAAGGCATGTATTCTGCTTTTCGTCGATAATAGCCATCTCGCAACCCTTCATAGGCCTACCAATAGACAATATGCCGTTATGTGATTTGTTTTTACAATCCCCTCTAAATCTATATGCCGAACAGAAGATTGTATCTTCAGTCGGGCCATAAACATTATCGATTATTGCATTTCTTGCACACTCCGACCACTCCCTTGTAACATCCTCTGGCAACGCCTCGCCACAGAAAAGAGAATACCTCAACGATGAACAGTCCAACTCATCAAAGTATGGTTTCAAGTACCTAATCGTAGACGGTGCCATCAATGCAAACGTTAAATGCTCATCTTCTATCAGGCTACCAATATATGTGTATTTGATTTCATCAAGAGGGACTGTATACACACATGCACCCCTCATAAGGGGGGGCAAGTACGACACTATCGACAAATCAAACGACAAATCAAAACACTGGAGGCACTTATCTTGCTCATCCAACGAGTATCTATCAAAAAAAGCATCAACAAACGATGCTAAATTCCCTCTACTCAACTGCACCCCTTTCGGCCTACCCGTACTCCCCGAAGTGAAAAGAATATAGGCTAACACATCCTCGGCACAATCAACTGCAACAAGGGGCTGCACCCCGCTCTTCCCTCTAGTCGTAATAACCCGAATGCCAGCATAACGGGACTCTGTTGAAGAATCTAGTATCAAGTCAAGCTCAACCTGTTCACAAATATCTATACATCTGGCTTGTGGCCAATCAGGATGTAATGGTACATAACTCTTTCCTTGAAGCCAAAGAGCAAAGATAGAAGCATATGTTTCTATGTCGTCATTGATAACCAACCCTACTTTTTGACTTTGATAATTGGTTTTGAGCATTTCATGTAAAATACCCGATATGGCCTTTCCAAAAGTGCTGTATGAATAGTAGTGCTCATCAATACATAATGCGTTCCTTGTTGAAAAAGACAAGATGTTATCCAACACAGGTTTTAACACTCGACTATAGAAGACATCTTTCATATTACACCCAGTAATTCTATTAGATTGACATGCTTATTGTATACCGAAAACTCTTAATCATCTACTATAATCACATTCATTGCTATTATCTCAAAAAACGCTATTGGTCGTTTACTTTCTTATTAATAGTCTGCACCATATCTGCCACTTTCTTCCACGATCTAATGTCCTTGAGTTTGAGGGTAAAATCAAAGGCATGTTCTATCTCAGAAACAAGATTCATATATGTGAGGGATGTCCATTCTGGAATGTCTTTCGCAGAAGTGTCTGGGGTAATTCCTATACCTTCCCGCTGGAATGTCTTGCAAAAAAGTTCAGTAAGTTTTTGGTAGATTTCTTCTTCGGTCATTTTATTTCTGATTTTAATTGAGTTCTATCTATTTTATCACTTGCATTCAAAGGAAATGAGATGCGATAGAGTATGCGTGTAGGCACCATATAACTCGGAAGCTTTGAGCGAAGATAAGCAATCAATGGTGCTGAATCTTCTTCTGATTTCTCAACAAAGAGGGCTATTTCGGTCAAAGAGAGAGTATTCTGGAAGGCAACAGCCACAACTCGGTACTGCTTGTTATAAAAATTCCGAGCATGGTATTCTATCTCACCCAATTCGACCCTAAAACCCTGTATCTTGGCTTGATGATCTATTCTTCCACAATACATTAAATTACCACTGTCATGACGATAGCATAAATCTCCAGTGCGGTAATACCGCCTGACAACGCCATCTATTTCTTTCTCAAAAAATACTTCATCATTTTTGGTAGGGTTGTTCCAGTAGCCCTGAGTCACTTGGTCGCCACTAATACAGAGTTCACCTTTATCTTGATTGGTTATGATAGTGCCATCTTCTGCTATAATAATAGCGGAAACGTTGGCTAGCGGACACCCAATAGAAATAATTCCTTTCTCAGACAGATTATTGAATTGACGAGAGAGCTTGTAGTAAGTGCAATAAATAGTGGCCTCCGTAGGACCATAAAAGTCATATATATCACTATTTATAGCACAACGATACCAATCCTCAATCAAATCTGAAGGACATGCTTCTGCAGTAAGAATGCATATTCGCATACTACTGGCATTTAATTGGTCGAAATAAGGACGTAAAAATGAGAGCATAGAGGGTGCCATTGCTCCAAATGTAATGTGTTGCTGCTGTATGAGTTGTGCTACATATAGGTATTTGACCCTGCCGTAGGGGACAGTGTAAAGACAAGCACCACGGATTAGTGCTACGAGGAAGGACTGAACGCTAACATCAAAAGTGAGGTCAAACGCCTGTAAACAACGGTCTGTATGGTCAATCTTTATACCCGTCTGCCAAAAAGAGTCCAAAAAAGTAGCAATGTTACACCGATTTATTGTCACCCCTTTAGGAACACCTGTACTGCCTGATGTGAACAAGATATATGCCAGTTCGCTATCCTTAGCGAGAACCCAGTCATCTAAAAAAAGATTAGAACTTTCCCAAAATAGCTTTTTTATATTGATTGCATCAAATGGGGATTGATCAGACGAATCTAGTACCGTTTTAGTACCCACCTGTTTGACAATCCCTTTATTACGTTCTATCGGTTGATTCGGATGAAGTGGGACATAAGCCATGCCCTCCATCCAAAGAGCGAAAATCGCAGCATACGTATCTATGTCATCATGAACTGCAAGTCCTGCAATTTGCTCTTTAGCATTAAGACCTCTAATTGCATATCTAATAGCTGAAATCCTCTCTCCTAACTGACGATAGGAATACTCCTCTCCTGCAATATTGAGAGCAGTGCATTCTTCATACCTATAAACACTCTGTGTGAATGGTGTCAATATATTATTGGAGAATTTATTTTCCATTGATTATTCTAGCTATATTTTTTCCGAAAGTCTTATGCCTACAATTCACTGCAAATTCTAAAAATGAATAATATAATGCTTTCCACTTATTCGTATCAGCATATACATTGATACAGGTCTGAAGCGTTGCTCCATAAATACGACGAGCTTGTGGATGACGAGTCCTATGATAAAACTCCCGATCCATCGGGAGTGATACTTTACAATATTCTTCCTGTGTAATCAGTGAAGCCATCCCGCCCGGATGCATACGATAAACCCCTCCTATGAATGCAAACAAATATCCTTTCCCTACCATGAGAAGATGGTATATCTCGTGCATATCACGATAATAATGATATCGTTTTTGCCAACTAAAGTCGAACTTGTCACGCCGAAAAACCATTGTAAGGGGTTGTGTTATCCAACTTTTCAAAAACATTTCAACCGTAATATCAACCCCTTCTCGCCCTTGACGCAGGGCATGCCAACAATCATCATTATACATTTTTCCTGTGCGGCTATCAAGTCGTTTGCAACGATGAAAACAAACAGAATAGTCAGGATGCGTCTCCATAAAGTCTACTTGCCGTTGCAACTTTGAAGGGTCTGTCCAATAGTCATCACCTTCGCAATATGCTATATATTTCCCACGTGCACGAGAATAGTTAAACTCAATATCCATCTTACCTGCATAGCCTCGAGAGTATTGGTTCTCCTCTTCAAAAATAGGAAAAATGATTTCTGGGTATTTCTCAGCATACTCGCGAATGATTCTGTCGGTTCCATCCGTTGAAGCATCATCGTGGATGAGTATTTCAATAGAAAAGTCCGTCTTTTGAGCGAGAAAACCGTCCAGACAATTTCTAATAAATGGTGCATGATTATATGTAAGGCAGCAGACGCTGACAAGTGGAGCAAGTGAGGTATCCATTACGGTAAATGATTGTAAGACAAATAATACCATTTATACCATTCCACAAACTTTCTCAAACCCTCTTTCAGTGTTGTCTTGGGAACAAAACCAAAATCTCGTTCCAAATCTCTTGTATCTGCATAGGTCGTCGGCACATCGCCCGCCTGCATTGGCACAAACTGTTTATGTGCTTCGAAATCATAGTCCTTGGGCAACATTTCTGCACGAACTAACTCTTCCTGTAAGATTTGTACAAAATCAAGCAAGCTTACTGGCTGACCTCCACCAATGTTGTAAATAGCATAAGCAGGCACCGGCAAACCATCCGCACCCATTTGTCGGTGTGGCGCTTTCTTCATAACGCGAATCAGGCCTTCCACAATATCATCCACATAAGTAAAGTCACGACTGCAATTACCAAAATTGAAAATCTGTATAGTCTCGCCTTTCAATAGTTTGTTAGTGAACCCAAAATAGGCCATATCTGGTCTTCCTGCTGGACCATAGACAGTGAAGAAACGCAATCCCGTCGTAGGTATATCGTACAATTTACTATAGCAGTGAGCAAAGAGTTCATCGCTTTTTTTGGTGGCGGCATAGAGGCTCACTGGGTGATCTACATTATCCTCAGTACTAAAAGGAACCTTTGAATTACCACCGTAGACACTGCTGCTGCTGGCATAAACCAAATGCTGTACTGGATAATGCCGACAAGCTTCAAGAATATTATAAAAACCTATGACATTACTCTTGATATATACATCTGGGTTTTCTATACTATATCGCACGCCCGCTTGAGCAGCTAAATTAACAACTACATCGAAACGTTTTTCTATAAAGAGGTTATTTACTAATGCCATATCCGCAAGACTACCCTTCACTATCATATACTTGCTTTCGGGATGGCTCGCCGCACATTTGTCAATTATGCCTAACCGGTATTCTTTTAGTCTAACATCGTAATAGTCGTCCATAGAGTCTAAGCCCACTATCTCGATTGGAGATTCTGTTTCCAATAATCTTAATACTAAACTAGCACCAATAAAACCGGCGGAACCCGTGACTAGTACTTTCATCACATTATTGCTATTTATTCACAAAAGACGACACTCAGACTCTTTACCAAGCCCACCTAATTGTAGCCCTATCAATCAGTCTGCCTATTCTTGACTATCTTCTACTTTTTTACAACATGCTTAAGGAACATCTTCGAACGAGTTCCGAACGGTATTTGATATGGTGGCTGCTCGTGAGAGTCAAGCATTTTTTTGTACATTCTTATATACTTATTACAATACAGAGGGAGCAGCGGAGACAAATCGTTAAGGGTATTGTTCTCCGAAACATTGCGGTCGTCTGCCGACAATGCGGTCCATTGTCCCTTACTGTTGATTCGGTATACTGATGTGGAATCTTTTAACTCTGCAATAGGACCCTTCAACGCCATCATAACACCCAACTCCCAATCTGCAAATTTCAGTTTGAAGAATTGTTCTGGCAGACCATGTAACAAGTTTGTTCTAAAAACACAGGAAGACAGGTTGCCTATCTGGTTGCCCCAACCTAGTTGGTGACGAATCTTTATGGCCACATAGTCCTTATTATATGGCCACTTGTCCACCTTGTATGTCCCATTCTCTTGGTGATAATATGAGATTCGATTGAAGGACATTGAATAGCTTGGATGTTTCTGAAGAAAGGCAATATGTTGTGCCAGATGTTGGTCGCTGCTCCACCAGTCGTCACCCTCCAATATGGCCACATATTCTGATTTACACACTGCAAAAGCCCTTTTGTAATTGGCCTGCATGCCAATATTTCCGTTGTTTTTAAAATAGACAAAGGGAAACGGGGATTTGGCCTCATGGTTTTTTACTATTTCCAATGTTCTATCCGACGAACCATCATCTGCCACTATCAGCCTTACTTCCGCATCAACTTTCTGACATAGGATGCTGTCAAGGGCTTTGACTATGTAATGCTCTTGATTGTAACAGCACAATATTACATCTATTGATACCATGACTGACTATTCAGATACGCGTATCTTATTTGCTTTTTCTATGTCCTCCCAAAATGACACAAAATTGATTATGCCATGTGGAGCCTTCTAGGAACATGTATTTTTCAAAATTCCGCTTCTGAATACAAGGAGGCAGACTAATCTGATCTCTGCGTATGCCTTTGCAAAACTCTTGAAACCACAATTCCATCAACGCACCTAGTTCCTCATCATTACTTCTCCTAATCAATATATTACATTCGGCCAATCCCATATCATCCTTGAACCCCTCTGCACAATATCTCTCATATTGGGTTTCTGCCTGTATTCTGTTAATGCCTTTGGTCTTTATACAGACCTCTATTTCATTCTTCACACTATCTGTGTTTGAATGCCGGGTTACTGCAAAGGTAGTCTTCTCGTTCAGCATGCTGACAAGGTTGGCTATGTCGCCATATATGAAAGCATTGGCATCTACATAAACGCTGGCAGTGTATTGTTTATCCAAATATTTATCTGGAAGCATTTTTATTTCTCGAGACAGAAGAACATCATCCAAACTACTATCCACATATCGAACATCCCACGTCGACGAAGTCAAATTCTTATTGTTTGTATACAAAATATAATCAACCCCTGGTTGTTTATACAATATCTCATGTACTGAGTCATACTCTCCCGTCAATGCCGTATACACCGCAACCTTCTCATCACACAGATTCCTCTTTGGTACACTATATGGAACAAATGGTATTCCACAATCAGATAGCATTCGAGATATGTCTTGCACGAAATATTGATGAATACCTATATCACGCAGTACCGCACGGTCCTTTGCATCCTGAAATGAACCCTGTTCTATCAGACTCTTTAAAGCATTTAATCTCGCGCTCGCGTTATGGTGGCTTCTTTTTCTTTTATTCGCCTCTCGCTTAGAAAAGAGTATCGCTGGGTGCAATTGCAAACAGCGATGGTACCCATATTCATTAAGCAAATTAGCCCAATCGGCTCCTCCTAGTAAAAAATCATTTCGTAAACTCTCTAGACAACATCTTATTCTCTGTCTACGATATATCTTCTTGAGACGATTCTTGATATCAGTCATGATATAAATACTCGATTCAGCAAACCATCTTGTCTACTACAGGATTCTTCTTTTTCTCGGCAGCTTTATCCAGTCTCCCATTAATAAATTCCACTCTCTCGGATGTACTTCAGAAAAACCACCCATATGAAAGAACGTCATCTCTCCAAACAATACTTTCCCTCTATTCTCATAAAAATCGACCCTGACATGTGGGATTCCCTCTGATAGCTTTGCCGCCAGCAATTTCATTTCTTCAAAATTTTGAGGCCTTTCTGGTTCAATCAATGCTGGTGGGTCTCTTGTATAAAGCGGCAATGGGGAATAATCCATATCATAAAAATTCATGGTAGGGTACGCAGCACTATCATTTGCTATATACATAATCCGTGGCTCACCTGAGAAACAAAAAAACTTATAATCTTTCAACCCTGAAAACTCTTGAATCTTCAGTTTTGAATGAAGGAATATAACATAACCGTTTTTCTTCATTATCCAACCGTTCAGTTCACGCTTCTCTTTAACTGAAACCTTTCTCTGTTCGCTATCCTGAAATCCTATATTACTTGGATTAAAACCTTTTAGTGACTCCCCATCTTCAACAGTTAAATCTCCAAACATTACCCCATCTTTTATATAATACAATTCCCCGCTAATTTGCGAAACCTCAGTCCCTAGTATTTTACATAAACTGATCAGATTGTTTTTAGTTATCTCCCTGTCGTATTGGCTATCGGAGTCTATTATTTCTCTAATACTCTTTTCAATTATATCCCACTGTGCCCCATAAACTCTCGCCCTATGCCATTTTAAATTTTCCATATCTACTTCTATCACCTCAGCCTCTGAAATGAGCCGTATCTCTTGCTTACCCTGGCTTGCCGTATCCTCTACCATAAAACGCTCTGCGAAAATGCATCGTTTTACATTCTTATACGGCCACTCACGTGCTCTCCAATAGAAGTTCTCACCCATTGCTTCCCCTAGCCGCTTTTTTGCAGCGTTCAGATCAAACTTTGACTTGTCCTCACAAATTACTACACTTCCACTATCATGATTGCATTTGAGTACAAATTTGTCTGGCAATTGGGACACATCTATTTCGTCTACATTTCGATAAACAGCCAATGTTGGTATCACATAATCATCACCTATTCGTTTCGCAACCCATTCTTTCACCCGGTATTTATCTACCAACTGCGTATACAACGGGTTATGGTCATACAACTTGAGCCATTGTAGTTTTTCATTAAATGTCCTTGTATGATGCAAATCCAACTGATACCCCATAATCATCTTCCACATAATTGACACATAGTATTTGTCCGGCATTAGTCTCGGACATTTCCTATACATATCGTATCCGATATTATAATAGGGATCAGCTAAATATCTGCGTATCTTTTTGAACATTTTCTATATACCTACTTCGCCTCCACTATTTCACATACCCCTTGAAAAACAGTACTTCCCCAATCATTTCCCCACAAAACAATGGGGTCTCGCTTATCTTTGTGCGAATAAGCTACCTTGAAAAATAAGACATTATGAACAATATCATAGTCTTTCAAACCCAGATGGATATCTTTCTGCCCTATCTGATAGCATATGGAATAAGTTCCCTTTGCAAAATTATGGTTCTCAATTCGTACATGCACAGTAAACTCGCCATCCACATTCTTTAAATCTATTGGATCAGAAATATAGGAGCCCAACCTTTCTCTCATTTTATCATTAAACATGATTTCCAATGTGGCATTTTGTACCGACTTTTTATGTTTAAACATCTTCACATACAAATCCAAAGGCTGGTCTGTCGCATAATCGTCACCATCATTATCCAACCAAACAGACATGAGCTCTATCTCCCTACTTGTGTTAGCAAATCTTCTATGCTCCATAGTAATATCCGCCCTATAGCACATATCAGACGCAAAGTCAGACAAGTAGCGGGCAACAGTATCATTTGCTGTACCCATATAGTCGACAAGACCATTTTTTAACAGAACTCCATTCTTACACAACTGCCTTATGCTGGCCATGTTGTGACTCACAAAAAGGACTGTGCGGCCTTCACCGCTACTAACATCTTGCATCTTGCCAATAGCCTTCTTTTGGAATTCCGCATCACCTACAGCTAACACCTCGTCCACAACCAATATTTCTGGTTCCAAGAATGCGGCTACAGCAAACCCAAGTCGAACCGTCATACCAGAACTATAACGCTTGACGGGTGTATCAATGTAGCGCTCGCAACCACTGAAATCAACTATCTCATCAATCTTTCGATTAATCTCGGCCTTTGTCATTCCAAGAATGGCTCCATTAAGATAGATGTTTTCGCGGCCTGTCATTTCCCCATGGAAACCTGTACCCACTTCGAGCAGCGAGCCTATACGTCCACGCGCCTTAATAGTACCTGTAGTCGGACCCGTTACTTTTGAGAGTAGTTTCAGCAGTGTCGACTTGCCCGCTCCGTTTTTCCCTATTATGCCTACGACATCACCTTGCTCCACTTTGAAGTCAATATCTTTCAAAGCCCACACATATTCGCTGTCGGCTTTTTGGGAACGGTCGTTCACCGAACCAATCTTTAGATACGGGTCTTCCTTGCCACGAATACTAACCGTCCACCAGCGGTGAAGGTCATGACTCAAAGTTTTTGTTGAAACCAAGCCTAATCTATATTGCTTGGAAACGTTGTTAAATTCAATTGCTGTAGCCATACTTAGTTATCTTTCAGCTCTCATAGGATTCTCAAGAAAATCTTGATACGCCATGCGGATGCCATCTTCTAATTCCACTTTATATTTCCAGCCCATTTTTTCTGCTTTAGTTACATCTAGCAGCTTTCTCGGAGTACCATTGGGACGGCTGGTATCCCAATTTATTCTCCCTTCATACCCTACCACTTTGGCGACCAAACTAGTAAGGGCTTTTATGGTTATTTCTTTTCCCGTACCTGCATTAACCGTTTCGTCACCACTATAATGATTCATCAAGAACACACACAAGTTCGCCAAATCATCCACATATAGAAACTCACGCAAAGGAGAACCGTCGCCCCAACAAGTAACCTCTTTTAATCCACTAATTTTAGCCTCATGAAATCGGCGTATCAATGCCGGAAGAACATGACTGTGTTCTGGATGATAATTATCATTTGGTCCATACAGATTCGTGGGCATGACACTGATGTAATCAGTACCATACTGACGATTCAAATACTCACAGTACTTCAAACCAGAAATCTTAGCCAGTGCGTATGCTTCGTTTGTCTTCTCCAACTCCGAAGTCAAAAGACAGCTCTCTTTCATCGGCTGTGGGGCCAGACGCGGATATATACAGCTCGAACCAAGAAATTCCAACTTCTTGCAACCACTCTTCCAAGCCGAATAAATGACGTTCATCTCAAGTATCATGTTGTCATACATGAAATCGGCTAACGCATTCTGGTTCGCCACAATCCCGCCGACCTTGGCAGCAGCCAGGAATACGTACTCGGGCTTTTCGTCTTCAAAGAAACGCTCCACCGACTCTTGCCGACACAAATCCAACTCCTTATGAGTGCGCGTAACAATATTATGATAGCCTTGTCTATTCAGTTCCCTCACAATCGCAGAACCCACCATGCCCCGATGCCCGGCCACATATATCTTTGAATCCGAGTTCATTTTACAATTCCTTTCTCCAGATATTCTGCCAAATTAAAGCGCACTCTCGCCGCTGCGTCATCAGAAGCCACTTTCGCCATATCACTTTCCACCATCAACCTGACCAGCTGCTCGAATGGTGTTTTTGAAGGGTTCCAACCCAGAACCCGTTTGGCCTTAGAGGGGTCACCCAATAGATTAACAACATCTGTCGGTCGGTAAAAATCCGGACTCACCTCTACTATAACCCTGCCAGTCCTGTCATCGATGCCCTTCTCATCAACACCCTCTCCTTCCCATCGCAACTCAATACCCACATAATGGAAGGCCAGCTGGCAAAATTCTCTTACACTATGCTGCTCTCCTGTAGCAATCACAAAATCCTCTGGCTTGTCGTTCTGAAGAATCCTCCACATGCACTCCACATAATCTTTCGCATATCCCCAGTCCCTTAATGACGACAGGTTGCCCAAATATAACTTCTCCTGTTTGCCCTGTCTGATTCGGGCTGCAGCCAACGTAATCTTTCTAGTTACAAACGTTTCGCCTCTGCGCTCACTTTCGTGATTGAACAATATGCCGTTACAACAGAACATATTGTATGCCTCACGGTATTCCTTCACTATCCAATAACCATATAGCTTGGCAACTGCATAAGGGCTATATGGATAGAAGGGGGTCTCTTCATTCTGGGGCACGGCCATCACCCTGCCATACAACTCCGACGTGCTGGCTTGATATATCCTGCAACTATTCCCCAATCCGCATTGGCGCACCGCCTCGAGAATACGAAGTACTCCCGTGGCATCAACATTAGCAGTATACTCTGGAGCGTCGAAACTGACCTGCACATGACTTTGTGCCGCCAAATTATACACCTCGTCCGGCCGGACTTTTCCAATCACCTGGACGATGCTTAACGAGTCTCCCATATCACCATAGTGGAGGTGGAAGTGGGCATGCCCCTCCAAATGAGCTATCCGCTCCCTATAGTCGACCGAAGAACGGCGTATGATGCCGTGCACCTCATAGCCCTTCTCCAACAGCAGCTCCGAAAGATAACTGCCGTCCTGACCTGTCACCCCTGTGATGATAGCCCTTCTCATATAACAATGTTCAACATACCTGGCCTTAAATCCACACTTCGCATCAGACAGTATCCATGAAACTCTTCTGAGTCTTATTAAATACCACTATTCCTAAAGCCAGTAGCACAACCATGAAGACAAAACTATAAGCCAGCCAACCCCAACCAATGAATTCGCCAGCACCCAAGGTACCATATTTAAAGGTTTCCAACACGGGTGTCACGGGATTAAGACACATTATTTTATACAAATCAAACCCCGCAGCAGTCCTACCTCTTACTAGGCTGAGGGGATAAACAATAGGTGTGGCATACATCCACAGAGAAACCACAAATGTAAACAATATCTGCAAGTCTCTATATTTCGTAGTCATACTCGAAATTATCAACCCAAAGCCCAATGCCAAACCGGCCATCATCACTACCAGTACTGGGAACAACAATACATACCATGTTAGATGTGCCGTACAGCCGGAAATAGCATAGCCGATATACACCAGAATGAACAAACCTAATTGAATACCAAAACGCAACAAATTAGAGGTCACATTCGATAATGGGGTAACCAATCGTGGGAAATAAACTTTACCAAACAAACCACTATTACTTACAAATGTATTTGATGTCTTGCCCAGGCAATCGGAAAAATAATGCCATATACACGTTCCCGACAGATAAAACAACGGTTGTGGTATCCCATCTGTCCCAATGCCGGCAATCCCACCGAAGACCACCATGTACATGAAGACTGTCATCACTGGCTGTATTACAAACCACAGCGGGCCTAAGACCGTCTGTTTATACTGCGTAATAATATTGCGCTTCACAAACAACGTATAGAGGTCTCTATATTTCCACAACTCCTTAAAATCAACTGCCAGTAATTTGTCCTTCGGCTTAATTACGGTTGTCCATTCTTGATTTTCAGCCATATCTAATAATAATGATTACAAAGACTTTTTCTTTCTTTTTAGTGTGAATGTTTATGATGGAAGAAGATGTTGCCAACTATCCCCCAAAAATATTTCCAATCCGTGCGAAATGGGTGCTGCAAATAAGCCACCACATATCGCTTCTCAGACTCCTGTATGCCCTCCAGTGTCTCGGGCTGCTCCTTCTCATAATACAACGGCGGCAGCAACCCCGGTTTCGTCTTAATGCGAAGATTCTGCATCTCTGGCGTATACAGACTGAAGAATTGCCTCGACAACGGTCTCACTCCCACCAGCTTCATCTCGCCCTTCAGCATATTCACCACCATCGGCAATTCATCAAGCCACGTCTTGCGCAAAAACGCACCCACCGTGTTCACTCGGTAGTCATGGTAGAACTTCCCACTCTTGTCCAATCGGCGATGCTGATAAACATATTCTTGCAGATACTCGCTATACGAATACATCGTTCGGAACTTATACACCGTTATCAACTTACCGTCCTTCCCCACCCGGCGCAACTTGGCAATCGGCGACGAACTGGGAACACCCTCTGTTATCGGCGCTTTCTCCTTACGGGCTATTACTCTAAACTCACCATGCTCCGTACTTTCATATACAACATCAAAACCCGCATGATACAAGCGACCCAAAATCTCCACACGATGGAACGTGCGGTTGCGGCCCTTCGTAATGGCGAAATACACATTCTTCAAGCCGCTCACCTTGGGGCACACTCGATGCCATAAATAGTGGAAACCATACAATATCCTATTGATTCCCTTGGGGAAACGGCTGTAAAAAACAGCCTTCTTCACCGAAGAAGTACGGCAGCAACAAACGAGATACCCCCCCTGGCACAAATTATCATTGGCATTGAACAAAAACTTGTCCAGCTCATAAATCGTATGCAAAGGCCTCTTTACAAATATCGCATGATAAAGACCCCCCTCGGCTTCACATGCCGGGATAGGGTCGCCACCGTTGAATTTCATCCCCAACAACAACGAGGTGGGTGCAAATTCATCTCGATGGTCAGATATCCAACGGTACGCCTGTTTAATGGGCTCCTTCTCCACATTCTCGAACACTCTCCGCACATCGTCGTTCTCAATCTCTTCTGCCTTCAGGTCGTCACAACCCTCACTCCCCACCTCAACATAATTGCCGGCAGGATAATAAAGCTTCTCCTTAATTGGATCCAAAGGGAATAGCGGACGCCTCATTCTGTAATCGTTTCTATGAATTCTGGCGGTATATGCATCGTTGCAACGGCCACAACACCTCGAACACTCACAACCAACCGCCGGTCTTTCTTAATTCTCTTGATATAACCTTCTGCCCCTTTCAGCGGGCCTTCTATCACCCTCACCCGGTCACCTTGATGATATTCCGGCCTGTCCTCTCCCAAATAACTCAACCCCCGCTCGCCGGCCGTACACACAAAGATGAACAACTCCATCTCTCTGTCCGGGATAGCCGACGGCTTGCCCGTCAACAAATTGCGGTAAATCCACACCCGGCTGTAATTACTGCTCTCAAAACTTGCCAGATAACTGTCACTCACTTGTATGAACAACAGCGACTTTATCGCATCCGGAACAAAGAAGTTCACCCTATCCAGTATCAGCTGTTCCCTCAACGGACTCATCCTGTTGAAAAAAACCTTCACTGCATACCATCTCACTATCTCATTTCTCTCTTCCATTTCATCAAGATAGCTAATACACACCGCCCGACTGCTCTCCGACTGCCTCCACCCGTTCGCGCACCTCATCCTCTAGTCCTCACACCGCCACCTCACTGCCTCCACCACACATTTTTTGACTGGCTAATACATGACTGATTTTTCAACAGCCTCGAAGCGACTGAATTCGAATAACGTTGCTGTACCTCGGAAAGATGCGACATTGAGAAAAGTGAGCAGAAATCAGTCATCCGTTACAATAGAGCGTTTCGACTTGAAATTTAGGTACAATTCCTCCTCTCCCCCTTTGCGAATGCATGGAGCTTCTGGATGATTTTGGGAAACCTGTACCCATTTTCACGTCCGCTCCTATCCAGGAGCAGTGTCGTAATCAACCAAGTTTGTGTCCTTTATGTAAATAATACACACTAAACTCAAAATGCAAATATACGATTTTTCTCCGAATAATATAATCTTTTTATAAAAAAACTGCCAATTCCCCAACGCCGACCTACCACTGCCACCCCTTCTTCTCTATTCTTTATATCTCTTTTTGCCCAGCAATTATTCATTGTCTATTTCATACTACTAAACAAAATGCAGAAGAATGCGTATCAGGACAATGGTGACCTAAAAAGAAAAGGACTGGTCCACGGTGTGTCGCCAGTCCTTCGGCTCATTCATCTCGCGTAGCCAGGTTCATGACCTTAACGGAGTACCTGGTGTTCCGAGGGAAGAGGAATGGGGAACCCAGCTTTATTAGGATTCCCCATATCATATTACCATTCAGTGATTTATTCAGCAAGGCCGAGGGCTTTCAGCCCTTGGTTGTAGCGAATATCCCTAGGGATGTTATTCGAGCTAATTAGCTCAAGGTCTTTCTTCAGGTCGGGGCGGATGGTGCCGTTTTCTGAGGCATATTTGGCCGCAAAGTTGATGTCGCCTTCGCCTTCCACCTGGAGGATGAGGGCGGCCCAGCTCTTCATGGCCTCCTCAGCTTTGGCCACGTCGATGACGTATTTGCCCTCTTCGTTACGGGTGAAAGCGCCGTTGTCCTGGAGGTAGTTGAAGCACATCATATTGGCAATACCGTGGGCCTCGGTGGCACCGAAGCGGACACTGCGAAGAATCCCGGCGATGAAGGTGACGAAGGCATCCTCTTTGGTGCAGCTGGTTATCTCGCCCATTTCGATGAGTTTGGTGGTCAGGAAAAGACCGCAAATGTCGGCCTTGGCCTCTTCCCATTTGCTATATTCTTTACCCAAGGCCTCGCGCATGCTCTTGCCGTCGGTGACGGTGTTCTTAATGCCAAGGCCGTGAGCCACTTCGTGGAAGCACACATTGCTGAAGAAGGCGTCGAAATTGACGTTGTCAAGCTGGTCGTCGCAGATAAGCAGGTTGGCGATAGGCATGAGGATGGTTTGGAATTTGGCCTGCATGGCGTTTTTAAGTTGCAGACGGCGAGCTCCCATGGTTTTGTGGATACGCTCGTCATTGGGCAGGTTGATGGCGATGGTCTTCGAACCGGCATTGCAGTCACCGGCGTAGTAGATGACATCATACACATTGAGGTCGCTGGCAGCACCCTTCATGGCGGGTTTGTACTTCGGGTCGCATGGCAGTTCCTGTTGCAGCATGGGCAGCATGCCGACAAATTTGGCCAAGTCGTTGCTCCATTTCTCGTCCTTGACAAGGATGAAGGATTCGTAGGAGGTCTTGTTTCCGTAGAGGGCGTCATCGTAATTCTCAATGGGTCCGACCACGAAGTCAAGTTTGCTTTCTTTCATCTTCATCCATGCCACATCGCTGTCGAAATAATCATCCGTCATGAGGGCTTTGCGGCGTTCAATCAGGTAATTCTTCAAACCGGGGTCTTCAGCCAGTTCGATGGCGAGGCCGAAAAGGCTGTCGGCCTTGGCCAGGCGGTCGGCATATTCCACATGGTAGGGAACCACCTTGAGGGCACCGTTCTCGTCGCGACGGATGACGGTGTATTGGCTGCTCTTCTCGGGGTCGGCCAATGCGTCATACTCTTCGGCAGTCATGTCCAGGGGGTAGAAGTTGCATCCGGCAGGGCGTTCGCCATAGCCAGGGATGAAGGGCTTCTCCTCACCGAGACGGTCCCAGGCGCCATACTGTATCATGGCGAACTCCTTCATGGCAGGGTCGCTGATGGTGTCCAGGCTGGCACGGTTCTCATTGCCGAAATACTGGTCCCAGTACAAATCGTCCATGATGTCGGCAATCTGGATGAAAATTGGAAGCAGCTGCTTCTCTTTCTCGGAAAGAACACTCAAATCGGTGGTCAGAGTGAACTCGGCATACTCGTCAACTTTTTGTTGAAGTTCGGATTTTTCTTCCGTTTTGTTGTTCTTGCATCCCACCGCTGCAAGCATTGAGATGGCCATAATGGTAATTGCTAATTTCTTCATTTCTAATATAATTTATTGTATTGTCGAAAAAATCTTTGTTTGCAAATATACATTTTTTTTTCTATTTCTGAAAAAAGTAGTACTTTTGCACCCGATTTCGACGAAGGAAAACAATCCGAATCGAATCAAAACAATCCACGGAAAGGTGCTCGAGTGGTTGAAGAGGCCCGCCTGGAAAGCGAGTAAGCGTTAAAAGCGCTTCAAGGGTTCGAATCCCTTCCTTTCCGCTGAATAAATTCTGAGAAAGCAGAACAAGAGGTTCTGCTTTTTTTGCATTGAAGGTTTGTTCCCATTATGCTGACAAGAAAAGAACTTTATAATATACCTGGTTGGCACACTAAAAGGCATCTCGTTGTGATTGAGTCGGACGATTGGGGGAGTATTCGCATGCCTTCGCGAGAAGTGTATGACGAATTTCTGCGTCGTGGCATACGTGTGGACCGTGACCCTTATTGCCGCTACGACCGATTGGAAAGCCGCGAGGACATGTCACGTCTTTTCGAAGTGTTGGAATCTGTGAAAGACAGCCAGGGGCACCCCGCCATTATCACTGCCAACACATTGACCGCCAACCCTGTGTTTGAAAAGATTGAAGCTTCTGGGTTCCAGCAGTATTTTTATGAGCCTTTTGCCGAGACCTATCGCCGCGACCCTTCGTTCGAAGGCACTTGGGAGATGTGGCAGCAGGGGATGGCGGCAGGGGTGTTACGCCCTCAGTTCCACGGGCGTGAACATTTGAACGTAAAAAAGTGGCTCCACGTGCTGCAGGGGGGCGAGTCGGTGACGATGCAAGCGTTCCGGCTGGGTACCTTTGGCTTGACCCAATGGGTGGATTCTTCTATTAAAGAATATTACATGGGGGCCTTCAACTCGGGACTAGACAAAGATATTGCTTACTACGAAGAGCTGCTCACTGAGGGGCTGGATATGTTTGAGCGGGCATTCGGCTTCCGTTCCGAGTCTTTCATCGCCACCACCTATGAGTGGAGCCCCAAAATCGAGCCCTGCCTGGTGCAGCATGGTGTGAAATATATCCAGAGCACCGTGTTCCAAAAGATTCCTTTGGACGACGACACTACGGTGAAGTATGCACGCCACTGTTTTCAAGGCTCTAAGAGCCGCAGCGGACTTGTGAGGCTGATGCGTAACTGCTTCTTCGAACCTTCGACCAAGCGGCAATTCGACTTTGTGGACGATTGTCTACATCGCATCGAGATTGCTTTCCGATGGGGCAAAGCAGCCAACATCTGCTCCCACCGAGTCAACTTCATCGGTTCAATTCACCCCGAAAACACCGACCGCAACTTGCCCGAGCTGCGTAGGTTGCTGCAGGAGATTGTGAAACGGTGGCCCGACGTAGAGTTTATCTCGTCCGACCAACTGGGGCATATCATTACCGGCCGTTGACGACAACCAAACCCTTCTATCATCATATTTCCATTAACACACTATCAATATTAACCAATGAAACTATCTATCATCACCATCAACCGAAACAACGCCCAAGGGTTGAAGAAAACCATGCAAAGCGTGGTGGAACAAACCAGCACCGACATAGAATATATTGTGGTGGACGGAGCCAGCACCGATGAGAGTGTCGACATTATCAAAAGCTTTGCCGACCAACGTCTTATTCGCTGGGTCTCCGAACGGGACAACGGCATATACAATGCCATGAACAAAGGCATCGGCATGGCTCAGGGCGAATATGTGATGATTCTCAACTCTGGCGACTACCTTGCTACGCCTCAGGTGATTGAGCAGATGAACGACAAACTTGTTGCCAAGGGGAAGCCTGACATTCTCTACGGCAACATGATTAAAATATGGCCCGACGGTAAGACCCGCCGCGACTACCAACTGAGTGTGAACTACTCGTTGTTCGACTTCTACCAAAGCACCCTCAACCCCGACGGCACCTATATACGCCGCAGCCTATTTCATCAGTTCGGACCCTTCGACGAGACGATGAAGATATGCTCTGACTGGGCTTGGATGCTCAAAACCATAGGCTTGGGGGGCGTAAAGCCTTCGCGTGTGAACATCGACACCCTCTACTTCGACATGACCGGAGTGAGCGAGAGTGGCGAGCGCAGCCGCCAAACGATACAAAAGGAGCGCCGACAGGTTTTACAGCAGACACTTCCAGCCCCGGTTCTGGCTGACTACGACCGTTTCGCAGCCGACATCACCCTCATGCGCCGCATCCACCGCCACCCCTGGGCCTTCCGCCTAGTTCGCTTCCTCGAACGCTGCCTCTTCAAATACGAGAAATGGAAGGCCAAACGTTAAAATGCGTCTCATTCACTTTTTTTTCTTCATAGTTCAAAAAAAAGACGTAATTTTGCATTTCCAAAATATGAGTTCAAACAGTACACACATAAACCCTCGTAGTATTTTCTTAAACATTAAGAAAAGAGATGTTTATGACTGTTTTGTGACCATGGAATGAGCTTGCTCACCGTGGTCGTTTTGTTTTTGTCTTGAGGGCAAAAAGCATATTTTGGCAATCATTTTTTATCAAATAATCATCAAAAAACATATTTATTATGGAACTTCCATTTGCAGAAGCGTGGAAAATCAAAATGGTCGAACCCATTAAGAAATCCACCCGCGAACAGCGCGAAAAATGGCTCGAAGAAGCCCACCAGAACATCTTTATGCTGAAGAGCGACTACGTCTACATCGACCTCCTGACCGACTCCGGCACCGGTGCCATGAGCGACCGTCAGTGGAGTGCCATGATGATGGGCGACGAGAGCTACGGCGGCGCCCGCTCGTTCTACCACATGAAGGACACCATCACCGAGATTACTGGTTTTGACTATGTCATTCCCACTCACCAGGGTCGTGCAGCCGAGAACGTGCTGTTCAGCTACTTGGTGAAACCCGGCATGGTTGTGCCCGGCAACGCCCACTTCGACACCACCAAAGGCCACATTGAGAGCCGCAAGGCTTTCGCTATCGACGTCACCGTCCCCGAGGCTTACGACACCCAACTCGAAGTCCCCTTCAAAGGCAATGTCAGCCTTGAGAAATTGGAGAAGGTGCTGCAAGAGAACAAGGGCAATGTCCCCTTCATGGTTCTCACCGTCACCAACAACACCGTCGGCGGCCAGCCCGTCAGCATGAAGAACATCCGCGAGACCTGCGAGCTCTGCCACAAGTATGGCGTGCCCGTCAACATCGACAGCGCCCGCTTCATCGAGAACGCCTATTTCATCAAGACCCGCGAGGAAGGCTATGCCAACAAGAGCCTCCGCGAGATTGCCCGCGAGATGTTCTCCTATGCCGACAGCATGACCATGAGCGCCAAGAAGGACGGCCTCGTGAACATGGGCGGCTTCATCGCCACCAATAAGAAAGACTGGTACGAAGGTGCCAAGCTCTTCTGCATCCCCTTCGAGGGCTTCCTCACCTATGGCGGTATGAACGGCCGCGACATGGATGCTCTGGCCGTGGGTCTGAAAGAGAACATCGAGTTCGAGATGGTCGAAACCCGCATCAAGCAGGTTCAGTACCTCGCCAAAAAGCTCGATGAGTACGGCATCCCCTACCAGCGTCCTGCAGGTGGTCACGCCATTTTCGTCGATGCCGACAAGATTCTGACCCAGATTCCTAAAGAGGAGTTCCCCGCTCAGACCCTGACCTGCGAGCTCTATCTTGAGGCTGGTATCCGCGCCTGTGAGATTGGCTACGTCCTTGCCGACCGCGACCCCGTGACCCGCGAGAACCGCTTCGGTGGCAACGACTTCGTCCGCCTCTGCATCCCGCGCCGCGTTTACACCAACAACCACATGGATGTCATCGCCGCTGCTCTGAAGAACGTTTACGACCGCCGCAACGAAATCAAACGCGGTCTTGAAATCACCTGGGAAGCCGAACTGATGCGCCACTTCACCTGCCAATTCAAACGCCTCAGCTAATCAAAGCTGAAAACAGCATTTTATGATAAAGCAACAGGTTTCAATACAGATGAGGCCTGTTGCTTTTTCTAAAAAAAAGG
>JAFWOP010000086.1 GCA_017545365.1 Bacteroidales bacterium | reverse complement strand
GGCGGTGAACGATGTGTCCTGCGTCACGAGTATGGTACGTGGATTAGAGGTATCCCCGTCGCTCCAGTGGCTGAACCGATAGCAGCTGTTGGCAGCGGCAGTGATGGTCTGGCGCGACCCTGCGGGATAGTATGCCGTAGGTTTGGCCATCCCCCGCACCGTATCCGCCGAGGGAAGTTCCATGTAGTACTGCTGCTCGTCAAGGACGGCCCCAAAAGGACCATAATAATCAGAGCATCCTTGCCTAAACCATGGAAGGCTATTGTTATAGTCGGGCCACTCCCACGGACCTTCAGGTCTACTGGATTGGACCTTATGGTGGTACAGACTACGAATCTGACCCCCATATTTACTAACTTCATATGCCCTATAAAAGGTTGGATAATGGTCATAATAGTGGTCATAATATGGTGCAGGTCCGCGGGTGTAATGATTGCTGTAGGAAGATCCACCAATCCAAAACTCGCCCGTCACGGTGTACACTGTGTCGAACAACGCCTCATACACATGGCAGTACAAATTGCGCCTTCGCCCATCAACAAACTGCTTAAAACACATCATCTTTGGCTGTGCCGTATCCCATCGCACCGAGTCCACCAACATCAGAAAATCATCCGACGCTGCATATCCAATTGGCGGTTTCCCGTCTGGATTACGCAAATAGAGATAGAGGTATTCTGGCAGCCTTGTCGTGTCTAATACATAAGTCTTCATGATAGAAATATCAGTAAAAGGGGGCTGAAGTACCATTGCCCACAAACCTTTGATTCGGATACTTCGGGGAGCAAACTGTTGTTCTGTATATGTTTTAATCTCATTCATAATCATACCGATACTACTTATTCTTACTTCATCGCGTGGAAAACCAGGAGTTGTGAAATTGTAGCCATCCGGACGCAGATAATAGTCCGTAGTATCATACCACTCGCTATAGAAATAGTTTGACTGCCGAGCAACGCATGGCAGCGTGTCCCGCGAAGGGGTCTGCGCACTCAGGGTAGTGCAAAGCGTTCCCAATATAACAATTGGAATTATTACTTTTTTCATGACATATTATTTATTACAGTTTTCACAAATGGTGGTTTTTACTATTTCGGGTTCGAACACATCCAAATCCTTCCAGGTAAAGGTATCTTCATCTTTACCTACCATCCACACTGTATAGATGAGGGTCGCCTGTCGGCTTGGTAGAACCGTGTATTGCTGCGTGGTCTTGTCGAAACAGGAGGGCAACGAAAGGTTCGTTATGTCTTGGTCTAAAAGGTGAAGGCCAAAAGAGCTGCTGTGGCCCGATATGTCGATATGCTGGCCGACGAACTTCTGCGTAAAGGAGTTCATAGTGTAGTAGATGGTGTACAGCCGTGTGACGTCATGGGTTGCAGTACCCAGTTTGGGCAAGGTGATAATGCCATTGGTATGAATGTTGTCTTTTGACAGCAGGGCCACCGTGGCGGTCTTATACAGATTCCCCACTTCCTTAATCTCTGTCCGTTTGCCCATACGATAGTATATGCAGCTGTCATACTTCCATTGGTGCCGGAAAGGAAAGAACCGCATCCCTCCGTGCTTCCAATCGGCCTCCTCCACCCCAAAGGCCACTCCAAACTGCTTGTCCGCGTCATTGAGGTGGGTGAACCGCATCGGGGCCTTGTTGTAATGGAAGAAATAGTCCCCGTCCATCATCATATCATAGTGCGCCATATAGTATATCCCCAAATGCGAATTCCAATTGTCTTTGCAACCTTTCAAGTTGAACCTGTCCAGCATGAACAGCTGATGCCTGTTGTCGTAACTGCTGTAGCCATACGGGTAGTTGTTGGCACATTCATACTGCATCAGCAGCCTGACGCTGTCGCGAATCGTCACTATGTCCGTGAAGACAACGCCTTCGGGCGTATCTAAAGTATCCAGCCATAGTTCCCATGACGCCCCACTTGACGGAGTCATCTCCACAATGCAGGCCGTGCCATTCCTGAAATAATCTCCAATGGCACTGATCAACACTTTCGAACCAGGAGCCTTACTGATTGCAAGACGTGTCAGATGCTTCGTTTTCTCCACTTCAAAATACTGCAACGAACCTGTGCCGTTCAGTATTTGCTGAGGTACAAAACGGCCTACGATGCCATGCCTCACATATTCTCCTGTCCAGTCCACGTATGTATAAACCTTCGTGCCACAAAAATAGCAGGTGTCCTCAAAAATCCGCATGTCCGTTACATCAACATGAAAGCCTGTGCTGTCTTCCGCGTTGAAATAGGTCGTGAATGCCATCTCTGTACTCGAACCGACCCTTTTGATGATAAAGGTATGGGACATCATCCCAGTCTGCGCATCCTTGTACTGGGTGTGAACCACATGGTTCCTGTCATTGCTCCGCACGATGCTGGACGACTCTTTGAGGGAGTTGTACCTGGTCCACGTGCTTTGGCACGACGAGCGAAAATCCCTGTCCAAACTGTCGCTCTGCGCTTGGGCGGCTGCTGTCACACACACCATGGCGCATATCGCAGCAGTAAGGAGTATCTTATTGAATCTTGTTTCCATAAGTGTATTTCTTTGTTGTTATTACTAAATATTTGTATCTGCTGATACGTGCTGTGGGAGCGGTGCAGACTTTTTCCATTCTCCACACAATAGAATCGGTCTTGCTGCGTTTATAGTGGCGGCATCAGACCTTTCTATGCCTTGGGCCTAGCAGGCGGGGAGAAGTGGTTTGAAATGAAAGTCGACATACATCTCCCGCCCTAGTGCCCTCTTCTTTCCGCCCCGCACGACGGCACATACTTGTTCGTGCGGGGCTTTCTTGTATCAGTTTCATGGTTCTTGTTGTTTTTGTCAGGCAGCCTCAGACTGCCTGAGGTTAATTTACTAACGGATGGCTATGCAGGTGTACTCGCCTGTCTGCTGATTGAATGTCATAGTTACTTCATAGCCCTCAATCACTTTCTGATTGGCCCAGGCCTTTGCCTTGTTGTAATCAGTCGTGGTATAAGTCACCTTTTCTTTGGCGGCCAGCACCTCTTGCGGGATGTCAGAACGTCTGATACGTACCTGATACCCCTCTTGGGCTAATGCCAACATGCGGTCGAAGAACATCGACCACTCTTCCTCGGTCTGAGGATTGGCAGAATGCATCTGACCGTTGACGAAATAGGTGACTGATGGTTCGACTGTGACAACACGAGTGTCGGACAGGGTCTCTTTTGTACAGCTGGCTAGCGTCACACCTAGCACAGCAAACAGAATAATAAAACTAATTTTCTTCATAAATAATTAAATATTAGGATTATGTTATTTTATTTTCTTTGTCATTTCATCCCAATTATAATTCAGAACTGCCACTCTCTCCCCCGCACCTCGTGTATGAAAAATACAAATCTCCCGTTCGTTCATGGCTTTTGCGATAATCTCAATATCGGAGTCAGCGCAACTGATAGAATCTGATGGTATGTATCTTGTTTCTGGAGTGTCTTTGAGTGACTGCGACATCCATATATTTGCCAAAGGATTTTCTTCAGCCTCCTCTACCATTCCTGCCGAGATGTGGAATACTTTCATCAGGTAGTCCCACCCCGCGCTGTCGGTGGCCCGAATCAGCGTCACGTCCACCCCCAGCGTGTCGTTGATAGGGAACCCCTTGACAAAGGCCGCCTCCACCCCCTCGACATGGGCGTAGCGGCGGTAGACTTCGCTGCACTGCCAATAGGGCACTACTCCTGAAAGGTATCTGACTGCAAACACACACACCACAACAATCAACAGGGGCAGAACCATCACTAGTATTATGTTTCTCCTTCTCATAAGACGTATAGTATTTGAATGATGACTGCAGAGACGGCTGCATGGTCTGCCGTCAGATTCATGACATAGCCGTCAGGAGACGGTAGGACTAGGACGAGTGCAACAACCGCCAAAGCAACTAACGAGATGCTGGTAATTAACGTCATGAAAAAAGTGCGCCGCCGCATTCTGTGGCAATCAATTCGTGAGCTGGAGAATGAAATGACTTTATTGTGATATATCCGTTCCAGCTCCTCATGGGTCAACGATGAGATGGTGGAGAGTGGCTTGACGTTGCCATTCCACTCTTCTTGCAACTGATACAACAACTTACCTTCTTTCTTCTTTTTCATGTTCTTTATTCCTTTCGATATTCGCATAGATTACAATTGTTAGCTATCACTCTATTGGTGGATTCTTTACATTATATATTGGCTCGTTATCCTCGTCATCGCCGACATCATAGTTGAGGCGACGGAGTATCTCGACTATTTTATTGATGCGCCGGTAGACATAGACGGCGTTCCTGCCCATGGCAGCAGCCATCTGTTGAACGGGGACCTTGTCGAGATACATGACAATAATCTCGCGGTCCTCCTCACCCAACTTGTTAATCAGGCGGTATAAGCGGGTCACTTGCGGGTCAGCACCATCGTTATCGGCACACCCGGAGAGGTCGGCACCATATACCAGATGGCTTTGGTAGCGCCGCTCGTCGCGGGCATGCTTAGCAGCCTGTCGGTAGAGGATGGTAAACACCCACCCCCTCTCGTTAAAAATGACAACATCGGGCGGCAGCTGGCTATATACTTCCCACAGGTAGCTAGTAAGGTAGGTCATCATCTCACGGAAAAGGTAGCTGTTCGGCATATAGAAATATGCCGACACCCGCTTGATGGTCTCCTCGTGCCTTCGCACCAGGGCAGTGAACTGCTCAAAAAATTGGTTTTCTTTACTCATGTGAATAAACTACAAATACCTTGTCTGCTACATCTTTCAATTTTCTTTTACTATAAAGACCCCAAAGGTGCCGAAAATTATCACTTTAGAAGGGACTTTAACTATAATTTAACACTATTAACTATAAATTAACTATTATAGCAGCCTCTTTTAAGCAACGCTCTAGTATAAAGTATGACTGATTTTTTT
>JAFWOP010000085.1 GCA_017545365.1 Bacteroidales bacterium | reverse complement strand
GGCCAGCCGGATGCGCTCGCCGCTGCGCACGCCGCGGTAGATGAGCGGCAGCTGCACGTTGTCGAGGACGTTGAGCGTCGGGATGAGGTGGAACGACTGGAAGACGAAGCCCAGCGTCTTGTTGCGCAGTTCGGCGAGGCGGTTGTCCGAGAGCTTCGGGTCGATGCGCGTGCCGCACAGCTCAATCTCGCCGCTCGTTGGCTCGTCGAGCAGTCCCATGATGTTGAGCAGCGTCGACTTGCCGCAGCCGCTCGGTCCCATGATGCTGAGGAACTCGCCCTTGCGCACTTCGAGGTTCACATTCTCCAACGCCTGTGTCTCCACTTCGTCGGTACGGTAGATCTTGTTGATCCCTGTCAGTTTGATTACTGTTTCCATTGTTTTTTTGTTTTTATTGTTATTAATGTTATTCGTCTCTTAGTGCTTCGGTAATTTCGCTCCGGCAGATGCGCCACGCAGGGATGGCGGTGGCGATGAGCACGGCACACAATATAATAAGGTACACGATGACGGACACCACAAGGAAGTGGGTGCCGAAATCATCGAACCAGTAGTGGACGGTGAGGTTGTGTCCCATGAAATCATCACAGAGCCCTTTCGAGGCAGCAATCTGGAAATAGACGGCGCAGCCCAGCAGGACGCTGATGGTGGTGAGCAGCCACGCCTCGCTGATGAAGCCCCGGAAGACGCTCCACTTCGTGGCACCGAAGGCGCGGCGCACACCGGCCTCCTCGCGGCGCTGACGGGTGTACATGAGCAGGGTGCCCAGCACGCCGAAGGCCAGGTTCACCCCGAAGAAGGCAGAGATGAGCAGGTTGCGTCGACTCTGACGGCCCTGCCAGTTGCTCTCCACCTGTCGCCCGAGGGTCTCACTGCCGCTCTCCATGTGGCGCACATAGAGGTGTTCCGTCACGAGGTCGCGCTCCACCTCGCGCTTCCGCTCGCTCATGAATCGGCGGGCATCCACGCCCGGCCGAAGCCGTACGATGATGGAATAGTTCCACAGACCGCTGTATTTACATATGTAGACGTTATCGTGGTCGCGGTCGAAGACACTGGTGCGCACATCCTCCACCACGGCGCGGATGCGGAAGTCATGAATCTTACTCTCGAAGTCGCCGATGTCCTGATTGTAGAGACTTTCCTCGCCGCGGATGGTCCGGCCCGCCACGTCGGTGGTGCCGAAGAGGGTCATGGCTGCGGTGCGCGAGAGGATAATGGACTTATCCCACTCGCAGTCCTTTGTCAGTTCCTCGGTGGGCACGCCGGGTGTCAGCGACTGAATGCCGAACACCTCGAACATCTTGCTCTCGGGGAGGAAATAGTACTTGTCGGACAGCAGGGAATCACCGCCGTTGTAGAAGAAACCGTTGCCGGTGCTTGTGTCAAAACCTATTGTACCTCCGTTGGCAGGATAGGCTTGCTGCACATCGTCCATGGCGCGAATCTTTTCGAGCAGCTGCTCCTGTTCGATGGTGTTTTGATAGTTGTCAGCATTTAATCGTACAGCCGTTGTCATTGTGCTGCCCACCTCCATGCTCACCAGTTGGTCAGGGTCGTAGCCCATGGGCTGGTGGGTGACGTAGGCGTTGACGAGCACAGGGTCGAAGGCCCACATGCAGGCGCAGGTGACGAGAATGAGTTCTATGGCAAGCCAGCGCGATGAGGTGCGGGCAAAGAGTTCACGTAACTGTTTCATTTCTTTAGCATCATGGATTCAACAATCGGTTTCTTGAGGCTCCACCACGCGGGCACGGTGGCGGCCAGCACGTTCAGCACCATGCACACCATCAGGGCGACGAGGAAGATGGCAGGACCGAAGAGCATCTCGCCGCGGATGATGGGTGTGGCGGCATAGAGGCTGCGGTTGTCGGAGAGGATGTAGAACACCCAGTCGCGCCAGCCGTAGAGCGCCGTCCATGCTAAGCACAGCCCCACGAAGCCGCCCATGAGCGTCAGCACCATATTCTCCGTCACCACCTGACTGAGTAGCCAGCACCGCTTGGCACCAAACGCCTTGCGGATGGCCATCTCAGGCAGCCGTCGCTCCATGCGGCTGGCCACCATACCGCTGAGGTTCAGTGCCGGCACGATGAGCAACAGCAGCAGAAGCATCACGGGCGTGAGCCACCAGTAGCTGCTATCGCTGTAGGAGCCGAACATGTAGCCGAAGGACTCCAGCACCTGGTGGTGGTAGGCTGTCACTCGGGCCGTGACATCGACGGGTTGGTCGCGGTGCACGGCATTATAGCGTGCCTCCACCGCCTTCAGCTCGTCTATGAATGCCGTGCGGCGCGAGGACGGCACGCTGAAATAGAGTGCCAGCGGTAAGCCATGCCAGTCGGTTGTATATAACTGGTTAATGCCCCCGGCACTGTACATCACATAGACATCGGCAGCCGCCTGCTCCATCAGCACACTCGGCGTCTCGATCACGCCGCATACGCGCCACTCGACATTGCCGACGCTGACGGTCTTGCCCACCGTCTCCTGTCCGTGGCCGAAGATGAGGTCGCGTAGCTCTTCGGTGATGACCGCCACGTTCCGTCCTGCGTCGAAATCGTCCTGCGTGAAGGGCGCACCCTCCACGAAGCGGAAGTCGAAGAAGCGGAAGAACCTGGGCTCTGTCTTCTTCAGGCTGACCTCGCGGTCGTGCTTGCCGTCGGCAAGCTTGATGTATGGGCCATGGCTGCTGCCCATGGGCATGATGGCCATCACCTCCTCAGGCGTCTTCATGGTCAGGAACAGGTCGCGGTACATGTCGTGCGTGATGATGGCCATGTACTGCAAATCCTTGTTCTGGTACTCTAAGCAATCCAGCCAATACGTCGTGCTGCGGCGGCTCTCGGGCGCAATGTCGGCCACCTTCACGTAATACACTTCGGCAATGAGCATCACGAAGGCCACGGCCAGCGCCGTGCCAGCGATATACATTGCTGAGTAGAGTTTTTCCTCGCGCATCAGGGCGAGAGCCTGTCTGAAATATCTCATATTATTCATCTTTTAATGCTAAGGTTATCTCGCTACGGCAGATGCACCACGCGGGGATGGCGGTGGCGACGAGCACGGCACATAATATAATAAGGTAGACGATGACGGAGACCACGAGGAAGTGGGTGCCGAAGTCATCGAACCAGTAGCGTACGGCGGGATTGTGGCTCTCAAAACCTTTAAAGAGTCCACGAGCGGCGGCAAACTGGAAATAGATGATGCAGCCAAGGATGACGCTAATCGTAGTCAACAGCCACGCCTCGCGGATGAATCCTAAGAAGACGCTCCACTTCGTTGCGCCGAAAACACGTCTTACACCGGCCTCCTCGCGGCGCTGGCGAGTGTACATCAGCAGCGTGCCGAATACACCGAAGGCGAGGTTGATGGCGAAGAAGGCGGCGATAAGCAGGTTGCGGCGCGTCTGCCGGCTGACGGGGTAACGTCCTGTTTCCTTTTCCTCAATCTGGCGGGCCGTCTGCATCTGGCGGACGTAGCAATGCGCCGTCACGAGGTCGTGCTGCATCTCCTGCTGGTGTTCCTCGATGAACCGCTCGGCGTTGACGCCCTCACGCAATCGGACAATGATGGGCACGCTGGTGCTCGGGCTGTTCGTGCACAGAAAGAGGTTGGCGTAGTCGCGGTCGTAGATGTCGTAGCGCACGTCCTCGACCACGGCGCGGATGGGCAGGTCCTTGGTCAGCCAGGCGAAGTCCTCCTTGTCGTCGTCCCAACCGTAGAAGTTGGCCTTGACGGTGCGCCCTGCCACGTCGATGGTGCCGAAGAGGCCCATAGCCAAGGAGCGGGTGAGGATGATGGTGCGCTCCCACTCGCAGTCGTGGGTCAGCTCGGCGGTGGGCACCTCGGGCGTCAGCGACTCGATGCCGAGCATCTCGAACATCTTGTCGTCATTCATGAAATAGAAGCTATGAGTCAGGATGGAGTCGCCGTTGTGGATGAGACCGTGGAACGAGCCGACATTGCCGAAGCCGATGGGGATGCTATGGGCACGGTAGGCCATCTCCACGCCGTCCATCTCCTGCACCTTCTTCAGCAGGCTCTCCTCCTCGCTTCGGGTGTCGCCGAAATTGTTATACAACTCCTCCTTGGAGAAGTTGCTGACCACTTGGAATTGCACCAGCCGGTCGGGGTCGTAGCCTAACGGCAGGTGGGTGATGTAGCCGGTGACGAGCACGGGGTCGAAGGCCCACCAGCAGGCGAAAGTGACGAGCACGAGTTCGAGCGTGAGCCAGATGGACGTCTTGCGTCCGAATATGTCTTTCAGCTGTTTCATTTCTTAATCATCATGGATTCCACAATAGGTTTACGGAGGCTGAGCCACGCGGGCAGCGTTGCCGCTAAGACGTTGAGCACGCAGCAGACGAGGAGGGCGATGGCGAAGACGGCGGGGCCGAAGAACATCTCGCCCTTCAGCAGCGGCACCGTGCCGTAGAGCTTGTAACTGTCGGAGAAGACGTTGAACACCCAGTCGCGCCATCCGTAGAGGGCCGCCCACGCAAGGCACAAGCCGACGATGCCGCCGATAAGCGTCAGCACCAGATTCTCCATGACGACCTCGCCGAGCAGCGTGCGCCGCTTTGCACCGAAAGCCTTGCGCACGGCCATCTCCGGCAGTCGGCGCTCCATGCGGCTGGCCACCATGCCGCTGAGGTTCAGCGCGGGCACTAAGAGGAGCAGCAGGATGGCGGGCGTGACGTACCAAAGGAGGTTCCCGCCCCAGGCATTGAACACGGAGCCAATGCCCGTCCACACTTCCTCGTAGTGCGACTGTAGGCGGGCGGTCATATCAACCGGCTCGTCTTTGTGCATGGCGTTGTAGCGGGCCTCCACGGCTTTCATCTCCTGCAGGAAGGCGAGGCGCTTGGCGGCAGGCACGCTGAAGGTGAGACTCAGGGGCATTTCCAGATAAGAGGCGCCAGCGCTTTTCAGAAAATCCTCGTTGGTGTAGGGAATCCAGATGTCGGCGGCGCACTTCTCCGTCAGGGCGCTGGGCGTCTCGACAACGCCGCAGATGCGGAAGGCGAGGCGGTTGAGGGTGAGGGTCTGGCTCACGCCTTTCTGCCCGTGGCCGAAGAGCTGGTCGCGCAGTTCCTCCGTGATGACCACCACGTTTCGTCCATTGTCGAAGTCGTCCTGTGTGAAGGGCGCACCTTCGATGAAGTGGAACTGGTAGAGACGGAAGAACCCCGCGTCCGTCAGTTTGCCTTTCACGGAATACTCGTGCACGCTGTCGGCCTGCGTGATGTAGTACGGGGTGTTTGTCCACATATCCATATCGCCCGTTATGCACTCCGGCGTCTGCATCTTCTGGAACAGGTCGCGGTACGTCTCATGGCGGACGGCTTCCAATTCGCTTTTCTCGTTCAGCATCCTCATGGCGTCCAAGTAGTACGTCGTGCTGCGTCGCACCTCCGGCGCAATGTCGGCCACCTTCACGTAATACACTTCGGCTATGAGCATCACGAAGGCCACGGCTAATGCCGTACCAGCGATATACATTGCTGAGTAGAGCTTCTCCTCGCGTATCAGGGCGAGGGCCTGTCTGAAATATCTCATATCATTATTCGTCTCTTAGTGCATTGTTAATCTTCGCCCCGATAATCTTTAGGGCGGGGATGGCCGTTCCGATGAGGACGGTACATAATATAATAATGTACACGGCGGCGGAGACCACAAGGAAGTGGGGCCAGAAGTGTTCGGGCCACGCTTTGTCCGTAGGAAGTATGGCTGCATCGATGGTGTAGAGCGTTTCGCAGTACT
>JAFWOP010000084.1 GCA_017545365.1 Bacteroidales bacterium | reverse complement strand
GAACGGTGGCACAGTGGGCTTCTGAGCTGCAAAAGACCGAGCAACAGGTGAAGCTTGTCGCTGACCGCGAGGCCTCTCGCCAGTGGTGGCGTGCGTTTTGGCAGCGCAGCAGCATCGACTTGCCGGTTTCCTCCTCGTCTCACGCTTCAAGCACCTCCTCGTCCGCCGCTTCAAATTCCTCTCCCCTCACCGTCCTCGTCCGCAACTACAATCTCTTCCGCTACATGCTGGGCTGCAACAGTCAGGGACTGTGGCCCACCAAATTCAATGGCGGCCTGTTTACCTTCGACCCCGAGTACGTCAATGCTGCTGAGGAATACCACCTCTCCCCCGACTTCCGCAACTGGGGCGGCGGCGTACATACTGCCCAGAACCAACGACTGGTCTATTGGCCCATGCTGAAGAACGGCGACTACGACCTGCTGAAATCCCAGCTCGACTTCTATCTCCGCATCTATCAGAATGCCGAAGAGCGCTCGCGGCTCTACTGGCGACACGAGGGTGCTTGCCTGACCGAGCAGATCGAGAACTACGGACTGCCCTGCTATCCTGAGTACGGCACCAAGCGCCCCGACGACTTCGACCCTGGAATGGAGCGCAACGCCTGGCTTGAATACGAGTGGGACACCTGTCTGGAGTTCTGCATGATGGCCCTCGAGGCCCATCGCTACAGCGGTATGGACATCGCGGCCTATCTGCCCATGATCCGCTCGTGCCTGCGCTTCTTCGACGAGCACTACCAGTATCTGGCCAACCAACGCGGCGCTAAGCGCCTGGATGCCGACGGCCACCTCGTGCTCTATCCCGGTTCAGGCGGTGAGACCTTCAAGGGAGCTTACAATTCCACTTCCACCATTGCTGCGCTGCGTACGGTAACAGAAAGCCTGATGGACCTTGAGCGGGAAACCGGCGACACCTTGTCCCTTTCCCTTCATGCTGCATTCCTGCGCCGCCTGCCCGACATCACCGTCCGTAACGGTATGCTGCAGCCCGCACTACATTACGAACGGGTTCAGAACGTAGAGACCACGCAGCTCTATCCCGTCTACCCCTGGCGCATGTACGGCGTAGGACGTCCCGATCTGGACATAGCGCGCAATACCTATCAGAACGACTCTTTGGCACAGAAGTTCCGCTCTCATGTGGGCTGGAAACAAGATGCCATCTGGGCTGCCTGCCTGGGACTGACCGACGAAGCGCAGCGGCTCATTGAACTGAAGCTGGCCGACGGACCTCATCGCTTCCCCGCCTTCTGGGGTCCCGGCTACGACTGGACGCCCGACCACAACTGGGGCGGTTCCGGCATGATAGCCCTACAGGAGATGCTGCTGCAGGAGGTGGGCGACAAGCTCTACCTCTTCCCCGCCTGGCCCCGCGAGTGGGACGTGCATTTCCTGCTCCACGCTTCCGGCAATACCACCGTTGAAGCTGAGCTCAGAGGCGGTCAGGTGGTCAATGTAAAGGTTATGCCAGAAAAAAGGCAGCACGATGTTGTGCTGCCCTGATTGCGGGAAAAGTTCCTCGGAAGATTAAAGATTCGGGTTGATCTTGTTCCACTCAGCAATGGGAGGAACGATGTTCAGCGTAACGAGCTCGTCGCGCATCTTGCACAGGTGCTCGTAGCTCTGGTCGAGCTTGGCATTCTCCTCAGCGGTACCCTGGGGAACCTCAAACTTGGCACCCTCGCTGGTCATCGTGGTCTTCATTGCCATCATGATGTGGTCGTACTTGTCGGTCTTGACATATGTGCCTACGGGGAAGCGGAACGGTTCGCCGCCCATCGCTGCACGGATCATCTCAACAGACAGGTATGAGGGGCTCTGGAACGATGAGCGTCCACGGAGCTCGATGATTTTGGCGCCACCCTTGGTGACGTCCACCTTCATCTGTTCCCACTCGTCAGCGGGGAACTCGTCGGTACCGATGATGTCGGTCAGCTTGCGTCCCTTGATGGTCACGTGACTGCCGAAGACGGCCATCTGCTCGCCGTGTCCGCCATAAGTGGCACAGCCCTCAATCTCGCTCTGCATCACACCGAACCTCTTGGCCAGCGCCGACTGCAGACGGGTGGTGTCCAGACCAGCCAGAGTAGTCACCTGACCGGGTTTCAGACCCGAGTAGAGCAACGTTACCAGACCGGTGAGGTCAGCGGGGTTGAAGATGATGACCACGTGCTTGACGTCGGGACAATACTTCTTGATGTTCTGGCCCAGCTCTTCGGCAATCTTGCAGTTGCCGGCCAGCAGGTCCTCACGCGTCATTCCTGCCTTGCGTGGAGCACCACCGGAAGAGATGATGTATTTGGCACCCTTGAAAGCCTCCTCAGCATTGGTGGTAGCCACGATGTTCACATTGTCGAAACCGCTCTGGCGCATCTCCTCGGCAACACCCTCGGGCGAAAAAACGTCATAGAGACAGATTTCACTGGTCAGACCCATCATCAGGGCCGACTGAGCCATGTTTGAACCAATCATACCGGCAGCGCCGACGATGGTCAGTTTGTCATTAGTTAAAAATGCCATAATCTTTTGTCCTTTATTAGTTGTTCTAAGTATCAATTGCTTGCAAAGATACGAATTTTTTCGCAAACCCCAAGCCTGAAATGACAATTTAAACATTATTAAACAAGTTCCACAGTCCTATTTCATCATAAATACGTACCTTTGCGTCCGATTCCGTGCTAGACGCGACATCATGAGCAAATTATAAACTGCAAAATACGACATGATTACATTTACCCTGAGCCTCGTGGCTCTTATTATCGGTTACAAACTTTACGGCCGTTTCGTTGAGCGGGTATTCGGCCCCGACGACCGCGTAACCCCCGCTGTGGCCAAAGCAGACGGTATCGACTACATCGTGCTTCCCTCGTGGAAGATCTTCATGATCCAGTTCCTGAACATCGCAGGCACGGGCCCCATCTTCGGTGCCATCATGGGTGCCAAGTTCGGACCCTCGGCCTATCTGTGGATAGTCTTCGGCTGCATCTTTGCCGGCGCCGTCCACGACTATATGAGCGGTATGCTCTCCATGCGCCACGATGGTGCCGGACTGCCCGAGATGATCGGTCACTACCTGGGCAAGGGCACCAAGAACGTCATGCTGGTGTTCACCGTACTGCTGCTCATCATGGTGGGCACGGTGTTCGTGTACAGTCCCGCTGAAATACTTCACAGCATAGGCGGCAGCACCTACATGTGGGTCATCATCATCTTCGCCTATTACGTCATCGCCACCATGCTGCCCATCGACAAGATCATCGGCAAGGTCTATCCGCTCTTCGCCTTCTCGCTGCTGTTTATGGCTGGCGCGCTGATGGTGTGGCTCTTCCTGCACTGGCCCACTATCCCTGAGCTTTGGACCAACTTCTACAACATGGGTGCCGCTGCGGAGCCCGAAAAGTGGACCGACAACATCTTCCCCGCCCTGTTCATCACCATCGCCTGTGGTGCCATCTCCGGCTTCCACGGGACACAGAGCCCGCTGATGTCGCGCTGCGTGAAGGACGAGCGCATGGGACGTCGCATCTTCTACGGAGCCATGATTACCGAAGGCATTGTGGCCCTCATCTGGGCAACGGTAGCCTCGTGGTTCTTCTACGGCGAACCCGCTCCCGGCTACGAGCTGATAGCAGCCGCCGAGAAGGGATTCTACACCTCTGCTCCTGCCGTAGTCCATCTCGTCTGCAACGACTGGCTCGGCGTGGCTGGCGCCATTCTGGCTATGCTCGGTGTAGTAGCAGCCCCGATTACCTCCGGCGACACCGCTTTCCGCTCAGGCCGCCTCATTGTAGCCGAGTGGCTCAAGATGGACCAGCGGCCCATTCCGAAGCGACTCCTCATCTGCTTCCCGATGTTCGCCATATCCATTGCTATGCTCTTCTGGCAGATTGAGAACCCCGACGGCTTCAACACCATCTGGCAGTACTTCGGTTTCTCCAACCAGGCTCTGTCGGTGTTCACGCTCTGGGCCATCACCGTCTACCTGGTGCGTGAGCGCAAGTGCTACTGGATTACGCTCATCCCCGCGCTGTTCATGACCACCGTCTGCGCCACCTTCTTCTTCATCTCCAAGCAGACGCTCCGCCTGCCCGAGGCTGTCGCCTATCCTTTGGGTGCCGCCAGTTTCGTCGTAGCCTGCATCTGGTTCGCCGTGTGGTACAGGCGTGAAAAAAGGAAGGCACAATAAAAAGCATCATCTCGCCTTCCATTAAACAACGATAAATCATTCATCTGCTAATTATAAAAGAGGACTGGCAGCACTTACGTAGTCTGTCAGCCCTCTTTGTCTTACATCATCCATCGGCCATCAGCCTTCACCCATCGGCCCCCTCACTTTATCCGCGCAAGCACCGCGAATTGCTCCGTGCTATCGTATCTCTCAAGACGGGCATCAGTTTTTACAAAGTTGACCTGAAAGCCCTTGATAAAGCTTATAGCATCGCTTTCCCTGAAAGCACGCCGATTAATGTCAATAAGAAAAAAAGGGCTGATTCAGACATAAATCCATGATTCCCATTTGCCGCCGATGTACCGCCCGAAAGGTATGTCGGCGGCTTGAGTGATTTTTTAATCATTACGCAACTAAATTGGAGAAAAGATGCACTTATATTCAAATAAATTGTGTACCTTTGCAGACAAAATCAACAAATAAGGTATAGAAGGATATGATTCTCTTTTTCAAGACCCCCCAGAAGAGCGTGATAGCCACTGAGGCTAATCATCCGCTTAACGAACAAGAAGTGAAGGAACTATGCTGGCTTTACGGTGAGGCCGAGCTGCTGAAGGACGAGAAGCTGGCAGGCTATTATGTCGGACCGCGCCGCGAAATGGTCACCCCCTGGTCAACCAATGCCGTCGAGATAACCCAGAACATGGGCATCAGCGGCATCCTGCGCATCGAGGAGTACTTCCCCGTAGCCTCAGAGGAAGCAGAACACGACCCCATGCTGCAACGCATGTACAACGGCCTGAACCAGGACATCTTTACCATTAACATCCAGCCAGAGCCTATCAAGTATGTGGACAATCTGGAAGAATACAACGAGCAGGAAGGTCTTGCCCTGAGTCCGGAGGAGATAGAATACCTGCACAAGATAGAAAAGCAGAACGGCCGTCCGCTGACCGATTCTGAAATCTTCGGCTTTGCACAGATCAACTCTGAGCACTGCCGTCACAAGATATTCGGCGGCACCTTCATCATCGACGGGAAAGAAATGGAATCGAGCCTCTTCCAGATGATCAAGAAAACGACTCAGGAGAATCCCAACAAAATACTTTCAGCCTACAAGGACAACGTTGCCTTCGCCAGCGGTCCTGTTGTGGAGCAGTTTGCACCTGCCGACCAGTCGACCTCAGACTATTTCCGCATCAAGGACATCGAGAGTGTCATCTCGCTGAAGGCTGAGACGCACAACTTCCCCACTACCGTTGAGCCGTTCAATGGCGCTGCAACAGGTACAGGCGGTGAAATCCGCGACCGTATGGGCGGCGGTGTGGGCTCATGGCCCATCGCTGGTACGGCAGTCTATATGACGGCCTATCCCCGCATCAAGGACGACAGCCGCGACTGGGAGGAACTGATGCCCGCCCGCAAGTGGCTCTATCAGACCCCAGAGCAGATACTCATCAAGGCCTCGAACGGTGCATCGGACTTTGGAAACAAGTTTGGCCAGCCGCTCATCTGCGGTTCTGTACTGACGTTTGAACATCAGGAGAGCCAAGCTGACAGCACGGCAGCAGACAAGACCAAATATGCCTACGACAAAGTCATCATGCTGGCTGGCGGCGTGGGCTACGGCACCAAGCGCGACTGCCTGAAGAAGAAACCCCAGAAGGGCAACAAGGTAGTCGTCGTCGGTGGCGACAACTATCGCATCGGACTGGGCGGTGGTTCTGTGTCGTCAGTCGATACCGGCCGCTACAGCAACGGCATTGAGCTGAACGCCATCCAGCGTGCCAACCCCGAGATGCAGAAGCGTGCCTACAACCTGGTGCGCGCCCTCTGCGAGGAAGACAGCAACCCTGTGGTCAGCATTCACGATCACGGTAGTGCCGGCCACCTGAACTGCCTCTCAGAACTTGTTGAGGAATGCGGCGGCGAGATTGATATGACCAAGTTGCCTATCGGTGACCAGACGCTCTCCGCCAAAGAGATCATTGCCAATGAGAGTCAGGAGCGCATGGGTCTGCTCATCGACGAAAAGCATATTGAGCACGTACAGAAAATTGCAGAACGCGAGCGCGCTCCGATGTACGTTGTCGGTGAGACCACAGGCGACGCCCACTTCTCCTTCAAGCAGGGCGATGGCGTCAAGCCTTTCGACTTGGACGTTGCCCAGATGTTCGGTCACTCGCCCAAGACCATCATGAGAGACCAGACGGTGGAACACCAGTATGAGAACGTAACCTACACGCAGGACAAACTTGACGAATACCTGCAGCGCGTGCTGCAGCTCGAGGCCGTTGCCTGCAAGGACTGGCTGACCAACAAAGTTGACCGTTCCGTAACGGGCAAGATTGCCCGCCAGCAGTGTCAGGGAGAAATACAGCTGCCCTTGAGCGACTGTGGTGTTGTGGCACTCGACTATCGCGGCCGCAAGGGTATTGCCACAGCCATAGGACACGCTCCGCAAGCCGGACTTGCCTCACCCGAGGCTGGCAGCGTCCTCTCTGTAGCCGAAGCGCTGACCAACATCGTCTGGGCACCTTTGGCCGAGGGTATGGAGTCGATATCCCTGTCAGCCAACTGGATGTGGCCCTGCCGCAGTCAGGAAGGCGAGGACGCCCGTCTCTATGCCGGCGTCAAGGCTTTGTCTGACTTCTGCTGCGAGCTGCACATCAACGTACCAACGGGCAAGGACTCGCTCTCGCTGACCCAGCAGTATCCCAATGGCGACAAGATCATCTCCCCGGGAACGGTCATCGTCAGCGCCGGCGGCGAGGTTTCTGACATTCGCAAGGTTGTCAGTCCTGTTGTCGTGAACGACAAACACGCCTCACTCTACCATATAGACTTCTCGTTCGACGAGCAGCGCTTAGGCGGTTCTGCCTTTGCCCAGAGTCTTGGTAAGGTGGGCAGCGACGTTCCGACAGTCAAGAACGCTGAGTACTTTGCCGATGCCTTCATGGCCGTTCAGCAGCTGATAGAGAAAGGCTGGGTGATGGCTGGACACGATATTTCGGCAGGCGGACTGATTACGACGCTCCTGGAGATGTGCTTCTCCAACACCAAGGGTGGTATGAACATCAACCTGCACGACCTCTGTCAGGACGGCGACATTGTGAAAACGCTGTTTGCCGAGAATCCCGGCGTCGTCATTGAGGTGAGCGACGAGTTCAAAATGGATTTCAAGGACTTCATGGAAGACCTGGGCGTAGGCTTTGCGAAGATAGGCTATACGGTAGAAGACAGCCGCAGCATCGTAGTGAAAGCCGGCGAAACCGAACATACGTTTGACATCGATGCGCTGCGTGATACCTGGTACAAGACCTCGTACCTGCTGGATCGCAAGCAGAGCTTCAACGGTAAGGCTCAGGAACGCTATACGAACTACAAGCAGCAGCCACTGGAGATGAAGTTCAACAGCGACTTCACAGGCACGCTGAATCAATACGGCATCTCTGCCGACCGCAGGGAGAATACAGGCATCAAGGCAGCCATTATCCGCGAGAAGGGAACCAATGGCGAGCGCGAGATGGCCTACTGTCTCTATCTGGCAGGCTTCGACGTGAAGGATGTCATGATGACCGACCTCATCAGCGGACGCGAGACACTGGAAGATATCAACATGATAGTCTTCTGCGGCGGTTTCTCCAACTCTGACGTTTTGGGTTCTGCCAAAGGATGGGCTGGTGCCTTCCTCTTCAACCCCAAGGCCAAAGAAGCCCTCGACAAGTTCTATGCCCGCAAAGACACACTGTCGCTGGGCATCTGCAACGGTTGCCAGCTGATGATCGAGTTAGGACTGACTGGCGCCAAGGGAGCCAAGATGCTACACAACGACAGTCACAAGTTTGAGAGTGAGTTCATTTCGCTGTCCATTCCCCAGAACAACAGCGTCATGTTTGGCTCGCTGAGCGGCAACAAGCTGGGACTCTGGGTAGCTCACGGAGAAGGAAAGTTCCATCTGCCGGAAGCAGAAAGTGCCTACAACGTCATTGCCAAATACAACTATCACGGATATCCTGCCAACCCCAACGGTTCTGACTACGACGTAGCAGGTATCTGCTCTGAGGACGGCCGTCATCTCTGCATGATGCCCCACCTGGAGCGTGCCATATTCCCCTGGCAGTGTGCCTGGTATCCTGAACGCCGCCGTATGGACGAGGTCACTCCGTGGATTGAAGCTTTCGTCAATGCACGCAAGTGGGTGGAGAAAGTGAAAAGTGAATAGTGGAAGTAACCCATTTTTGATAGCGCTTAGAAAGTGAATCTGTATTGGGAGTCATTCCGCACCTTCTTTAAGATTGGCATGTTCACCCTGGGGGGTGGATATGCCATGATTCCTATCATTGAGGAAGAGGTAGTGAACCGCCGCCACTGGGTAGAACAGGAAGAGATGCTCGACCTGATAGCTATTGCCCAGAGCTGTCCAGGTGTCTTCGCCATCAACATCAGCATTTTCGTTGGCTATAAGCTTAACAAGGTGCGTGGCGCCATAGCCACCGCCTTGGGTACTGCCCTACCCTCGTTTATTATCATCCTGGCCATCGCTATGTTCTTCCACCAGTTTGAGGACAACAAGGTGATAGCAGCTATGTTCCGAGGCATCCGCCCTGCGGTTGTAGCATTGATAGCAGTACCGACCTTCAAGCTGGCTATGAGTTGCCGGCTGAACTGGTTTACCGTTTGGATTCCTATCGTGTCGGCTCTGCTGATATGGCTTATGGGCGTGTCGCCCATCTGGATTATCATTGCTGCCGGCATTGGCGGGTACTTCATTGGGTTAGTGAGAGAAAAAGTGAAAAAGGGAGAGCTATGATTTTTTTCTGGTTATTCATAACGTTCTTCGAGATAGGCTTGTTCGGTTTTGGCGGCGGCTACGGTATGTTGTCGCTTATCCAGAACGAAACGGTGGAACATTGGCACTGGCTGTCGTCCTCTGAATTTACGGATATTGTGGCCATTTCACAGATGACGCCTGGACCCATCGGCATCAACTCTGCCACCTATTGTGGCTATACAGCCGTCAAGAATGCAGGCTTTTCTATGCCAATGGCGGTATTAGGTTCTGCTACTGCCACCTTTGCGCTGGTACTACCCTCGCT
>JAFWOP010000014.1 GCA_017545365.1 Bacteroidales bacterium | reverse complement strand
CATGTTCTTAACGTAGTCAGCGTGACCAGGGCAGTCAACGTGTGCGTAGTGACGGGTCTCGGTCTGATACTCAACGTGAGCAGTGTTGATGGTGATACCGCGCTCTTTCTCTTCAGGAGCGGAGTCGATAGAATCGAAGGACTTAACTTCAGAGAGACCTTTTTCAGCCAAAACCTTGGTGATAGCGGCGGTCAGAGTGGTCTTACCATGGTCAACGTGTCCGATAGTACCAATGTTGACGTGCGGTTTGGAACGATCAAATTTTTCTTTTGCCATTTTTAATACGTATTAATGTTAACAAGTTTGTTTCCTTCATATTATATGTGGGCGAAACCCTTTCCGTCCACATTATTAAATAAAAAAAGAGCTACAGACCGGATTTGAACCGGTGACCTCATCCTTACCAAGGATGCGCTCTACCAGCTGAGCTACTGCAGCTTACTTTGAAGCGTCGGCTTTACTCTCGCCCTTTTTCCGCTTGATTTGAGCGGAAGACGGGGCTCGAACCCGCCACCTATAGCTTGGAAGGCTATCGCTCTGCCAAATGAGCTACTTCCGCTTCTTAGTAGGTTGTGGGGAAGAGTGGACTCGAACCACTGAACTCTTCCGAGGACAGATTTACAGTCTGTTGCAATTGCCACTATGCGACTTCCCCATTTGATGTCCCCAGTAGGCTGGGAACCCGAGCCGATGAAGGGACTCGAACCCCCGACAGGCTGATTACAAATCAGCTACTCTACCAACTGAGTTACATCGGCTTTTTCAACTTGTCAAACAACTCTCTTTTTTGATTTGAGGTTGCAAAAATACTACTTTTTATCAAATCCACCAAAAATTTTTTTCATTTTCTTTTACATTCAATGATAAAATATTGATTATCAGAAACGATAATTTGCCACTTTTTTTGACAGGCATCCATTAGGACACTCTAATATTCCCTCTTTTTTATTCAAAATACCGCATTTTTGAGGTATTTTCAACATGATAAAAGTGTTGCTGTGCTGTATTTGTCTGTTTCTTAGCGAGATGTGCTGATTGAGAAACTTGGTGTTAATTGTTTACATCATTGCATACAACATGTAATCAGTAATTTACAGAACGGTGTTCAGTAAAAAACTTCTCAAATATACGTTCTCTTTGGTTGCCATGCTCAGGTGCAAGCAAAAAATCTTTTCCCATATACAATAAGAAAGAAACATGCGCCGTTATTTTTATTAAGATTATAATACTATCTAATATGAAACGATGCACTTTTCTAACTATCGCTGCATTCCTATTGTCCGTCATGTGCGGATGCCATCGCGGGGAATCGGAATTCATCACAAAAACCATCACCGACAGCCGCCATATCCTCATAACTACCGATGCTGGGTGGTGGCCCGAGTTCGACACACTGGGTGTTGAGAACAAATACTCGCTGGCATGGCCCGCCGAGGGTGTGCTCTCCGAAGAAGTCGAACACGAGCTTCTGCTCCGCTGCTTCGGCGACAGCAACGCTACCTCCTTTGAGCAGGCAGCCGATGCGTGGCTCTCCAATTCCTGGCTCTACGAAGACGACGTGCCCAACCTTCGCAAAAAGGTTGTGGACAGCATCCCTGGAAGTATCATGTTCAACTATGCCAACCTCGAAAGCGAATACACCGCCTATGACAACATCGGCACTTTCCACATCCTGACTCAGGTCGGCAGCCCCTTGGCTGCTCATGGTGTCTATTACGCCAACTATGTGAACATCGACCTCAACACCCGACAAATCATCCATCTCAACGATTTGGTCGACACCTCCCTCTTGGGCGAGGTCATCGTCAGGGCTGTCGAAGACCTGACGGTGAACAAGGAGACCCTCGACTGCCTCTTCGACGATTACCAGCAAACCGGCAAACTCCCCGTCCCAGAGAATTTCCTCATCGACAGCACCCGCAGCACCATCATCCTGGTTTATCAAATCTACGAAGTGGCCCCCTACGCCTGCGGCATACAGAGCATAGTGCTGCCAATCTTCTGGCTTTCGAAGCACGCCCCCCTCACCCCCTACGCCAAAGAACTCTTCGGCGAGGGTTGCTCGTTGTGAGCCATGAAGTAAGAGCTAAGAACTAAGAAGCATGACGGCCTCCGCCCCACTTCTTAATTCTTAGCCCTTAGTTCTTACTACGGCTAGTATTCCACCCGAGGTTCCATCTCCTTAGCTTGGGCAACCATCTTCTCAATCTCCTTCACCGAGGGGACGCGGTTGACCAGGTTTTTCTGAGCGTTCACCTCCTCCATCTTGGCTTGGAGGTTGGCGGGCACACGGTGGCGGAACTCCTTGATGGTGTCCACACCCGCTGCTTCCAAAAGTTCGGCAAACTGCCCTGCCACGCCGTGGATGCGGAACAGGTCGGCATGATTGGTCCAACGTAGGATGAGCTTTTCACTGATGCCAGTGGCCTCGGCCATCTTTTTGCGGCCGGCGCGGGTGGCGCATTTCTCCAGCAGGTCGTCGGTGGTCTTCACGGCGGCCTCGTTCAGCTTGGCGGCATAAACGTCGCCAATGCCTTCAATGTCGATAATCTTGTATGCCATAACGGTTAAGTTTAAAAAGTTTTCTCCCAAATAACGCTGTACCTCCTTTTTTATTGTATTTAGGGTACAAAAAGCAATTCTTCTATTCCCGATTCCGTTCCCGTTTGTCTGGGGGCAGGTAGTTGTGTTTCTCCACTTTGCCGTAGCTCTCGGCGGCACGTTGCAGTGCCTCGCCGCAGGTGTATTGCTCGTACAGACGGCAGGTGGTGGCGACCTGCTGTGTTGATGCGCTCTGCTCCTTATCGCCGAATATCACTATAGCCCAGCCCATGTTCTCGCCGTCGGCTCCGCCTATCGCCAGCTGTCCCTCATGTGAGTAGAACTGCCAGTCCCTCAACGCCGGGTTATGCCGTGGGTCGTTGTCCAACGCCATTTCGCAGCATGTTATCTTTACCGTCGGGCATTCGCCCTGCATCCGTTGCTCAAAGCGGTAGAAGCGCACCCTGTCGCCAGGCATCAGCTGCGGGTTGCGTCGGCTGTTGCACAGCAGCTGGCGCAAATCATTGTTGCAGCCGATGGTCAGCAACTGCGTCTCCCCCTCGTCAATGCCTGTTCGCAAGTTGGTCAGCACCACCCGCTCGCCGCTTTCCAGCACCGCAAAGTCATACTCCACCTTTGGCAGCCGCCCCTCCGACACCACCATCCCCGGCATCAGCAACGCCGCCCCCTGCCGCGCCAGCTGCTTGGTCAAATACACCGTCGGCAACGACGAGTTCGCCCGAAGGAAGGCGTTGTAGGCCGTCGTGGTTCCCGTTGTCGCCATCAACGGTTCGTACGGGGTATTAAAACTTTTCCACAATGCAATGCTGTGCCGCATCCTCTCGCGCACCTTGAACTGCCCGAGCGACTGTTTGTTCGATGTCGAGCGTGTGCCGATGCGGGCAAACGTCTTCCCCCCCGCGCCGATAGAAGGTCACCCCCAAACCCCTTATGCGTCCATTGAATCCAAAATTTTTGTTTTTACTTTCTGCCATCTTTCGACTACTTTTTATTTAGCTTAGATAAATAATAACTAAAGAATAGGTAAAATAAAAGTAAAATATATGTAAAGTAAATAACTAATTTTCAATGCATTTACCAATACCTTTCCCCATCACTTCTATTTGCAAATATACAACTGATTTTTAATATACAAAGAAAAATGTATCAAAATACATCAAAAAAAGTGTTTTGCCACATCAGCCCTCGTGTGACTTGTCGGGTTATACCCTGATAAACGAGAGCAAAAATGCGATTTTTTCGGTTATATCCGAAAAAGTTTGTATATTTGCGTCGTAAATTAGGTTATATTCTATGATAGTAAGAGAGCAATATATTAAGAAAATCCAGCCGTTTATGGATAAACCTGTGGTGAAGGTCATCACGGGAATAAGGCGTAGTGGCAAGTCGGAATTGATGAAAATGCTGCAAGGTGTGCTGACAGAAAGGGGTGTGCGGCAGGAGCAGATAGTGTATATCAATTATGAGAGTCTGCGGTGGGAGCAATACCGCGACTATCGGTCGTTGTATAATTATGTGGATGAGGTGCGTTCCAAACTGAACGGTCAACGTATTTATGTGTTCGTCGACGAAATTCAGGAGGTGGAGGAGTGGGAACGTGCAGTGAATTCGATGTTGGCGGATTGGGATGCTGACATCTACATCACGGGTTCCAACTCTCGGCTGCTGTCATCGGAGTTGGCATCCTATTTGGCTGGACGCTATGTGGAGTGTGTGGTGTACCCGTTGTCGTATGGCGAGTTTCTGAAATTCCACAACTATAGTATAGAGAGCCCGGAAAGTAGGTTGGCATACTTCGATCAGTATTTGCGACAAGGCGGTTTTCCTGCCTTCCATGTTGCACCGTTTGAGACGGACACGATATACCAGATGGTGCAGGATATCTATGCATCGGTGCTGCTGCGTGATACGGTGCAACGGTTTCGCATTCGGAATATCGATATGCTGGACATACTGGTGCAATTCCTTTTCGACAATATTGGCAATACGTTCAGTGCCAAAAGTATCTCGGCCTATTTGAAGAATCAGAAGCGGGCAATCGACGCAGAGACGTTGTACAATTATCTGCAGGCGTTGGAATCGTCTTTTATTATCAGCAAGGTGCAGCGGTACGATACTAAAGGGAAGGAGTTGTTGCAGACGGGTGAAAAGTATTATGTGGCCGACCTGTCGCTCATCTATGCCCGTCGGGGGTATGCGCCAGAGCTGATTGCGGGGATGCTGGAGAACTTGGTATATGTAGAGTTACTGAGACGGGGTTATCGTGTTTTTGTCGGGAAACAGGGGAAGGCCGAGGTAGACTTTATCGGCGTGAGACAAGAAGAGACGGTCTATGTGCAGGTGTGCGAGAGCATGGACTCCGACGCCACCCGCGAGAGGGAGTTGAAACCCCTGCGCGAAATCAAGGACAACTATCCTAAATACATCGTCCTCGGCACCCCAAGCGGCGCCGGGAACATCGAAGGCATCCAATGCCGCTATATCGGCGACTTCCTGCTGGAGCAGTAGGATAAGGAAAAATAGTGTAGATTAATATGTACGGTAATTAGTCAAATTCGATTTGCAAAAAACACATTTTATTTGGATTGGAGAAGTTTTATGTCAATAATAAATTTCAAATGGGGGAAAAGTAGTATCTTTGCAAATTAAAACGATCAAAAGAGTATGGCAAATAAAATACGCTCTAATATAACAAATGACTGATTTTTGCCAACCTGTCTCAATGTCGCGTCCCTTCGGGACGCTGAGTGGTAGGGTTATTCCTGGCTCCACACTGCGAAACCTATCGGTTTCTTGTATGGGGTTATTGAAATTCAGTATCTTCGAGGCTGTTGAAAAATTAGTCAGATATAGCATAAGAGCGATAAAATAATTGTACAGAACACGCCGATTACTGTAATCAAACAGGGAACAGAGGACTATATTTGTCTCACGGATATGCTGCAAGCAAAAGACGGTGATTTCTTTGTCACCGACTAGCTGCGCAACCGCAATACGCAGGAGTACATCGGCATTTGGGAGAAAGTATACAACCCAGATTTTAATTATGGCGAATTCGCCATAATTAGAAACCAAATGAACACAGGGTGCAGATGACAAACTCGTGAAGCTATGAACGTATCGCAGGTGGAATTCTAAAAGATGAAATAGGACGTCGTGAAAGACATGGTATCCTATTTGACGGAAGAAAGTGGTTTGTTCATACAGGATGCTTTTGACAAGGTATAACCTCGCACCTTTTTGAAAAATAGAGTGACTCCAAAACAGGTCTATGTTTCCAATCGTCGGGGTATCTATATAGCTACTTGCTGGACGTATTGTCGGCCGGATATTGCGTCTATCGGGCTTGCTCCTTTATTGCTCCAGTAGGATTCCCCTTTTGCGAAGGACTGAGGTGCCATTGTCGTTTCTTCGTTGTATCATCGGCAATCCTTTGACGTAGTATCGTTGGAGGGATACCAACCACCAGAAGTTTTTTCTAATTCATCTTCCGGTTCTTCATCAACAGCCTCTTTTATTTCAAAATGTTGATTAACCACTGTGTCTAGAATTGCTGTCTTTATAATATCTGAAGTTTTTGCCGTTTTAGTCTGTTTCTTCTTATTCCCCATCTCCACTTTAACAAGTCGAACTGTATCTACAGAATCTTCTTCATTAGTTTCTTTTTGGCCGAATAATAAACCAATTGAACCAACAATTATCAAAATAACAAGAGGGATGACAAATCCGAGAGCAAATAATTTTCTATCTAGAAGTTTTGCCCCTTTGTATCTCATATCCAGTTTTCCAGAAGCGGTTGTTGGCGTTCTAACTGTCGTTACTAAAATATCCCAAATCAACATCACCACCTTCCAGATCCATTTAAGCACAAACCGTAAAACCATCCAAAGCCCTTTAAACAGGTAACTTATGCCCACCCAAACATAACCCAGAATTTTCTTTATTGTTTCCATAATTGCGTATTATTTATTTGTTAAAAGTTTAGGGTGGTGCAATGCCTCCGCTATTGTATCCGATATTTTCAATCCTGTTTCTATCTCAATCCAAAGCCATTGACCATTGGGATTACATTCCAAGAAGACATATTCTCCTGAAGGAGTAACTACAAAGTCAAAAGCTCCAAAATTGAGTTTCATCTCACGAAGGTATGCTATGCACTTTCGTGAAACATCGTCCGGCAAATTATATACACTATGTTTTAGTCCTTTATCATATCCTTGCCGCCAATCCACTGCACCATCTTCTTCGCCTAATTGTTGTGAATCTATCCTACAAGAAAACACCTTGTCGCAAACTACTGTTACTCTCAATTCATACGATTTTGGAATATACTCCTGAACGAAATTGGCAGTCTGTATAAAAGCCTCATCCGGCACTTCTGTCAATGACTTGCATGTCGCTTTTTGTGTAAAGAAAGCATGTTGGGAGCCGTCTTCGTGAATGATACTCTCGGCTCCTATGAGTTTTAGTGCCACATACTCATACTTCGACGCGAAATCTACAATATCCGCTTTTCTATTCGAGAAGCATGTTGCTGGTGTATTAAAGCCAACACTTTGTGCAATAGATAACTGTAGCATTTTCGACGATGCCATTCCATCGTTTGCAATGCTGCCAATCGAGGGGACTCGGGAGAGGTAACCACGAAGAAAACGGAAAAAACCTATTGCCTCTTCTTTGTTGAATTTATTGACCTCTTTTGTGTTTACGACAGGCAACTCACTTGGGTATTCCGGGCGGCGTTCCCATACCGCAGTAAGATTCGAACTATCAAGCGTAAGTCCATTATTAATGTTGGTTATGGTAAAGCCGCAGTCTTTCGTTTCACACCACCAACGGAAACGATAGTCGGTCAACAGGCACTCAGTATTGAATCGGAAAACAGGGATGCCCATCCCATTCAGTTTTTCAATGACTGGTGTGGGATGAACATCCTCCTTGTTCGTGAAGATTAATACCATTAATAGGTGTACTTCTTATCATCATTTACAACTTTCCAGTCTGCTCCACCGGGGACTGTATGTGGTCTAACCTGATTGCTTCGTGTATTATGGTATTCTCCCATATCCAATACGGTTTGAGTAATTGGATCATAAAGCAAACTTGCCTTCTCTTCCGGAAGCATCTCCGTTGGGATCACTTTTGTGTAGCCCATAAGCAAAGGCATGGGCATTCCATTTGTTTTTGTTTGATTGTACAACATGATTTATTGTTTTTAGAGGTTTATCTGTTATTATTAGACTATTCTTCTTTTGAGTTCAGGAATTTGTCAATCACACTGTGCCAGTATTCCCAGTTTTTACCTGATGGGGCACTTGGATGGTGCATTCTCAATGCTGGAATCACCTTTCCATTGATGGTGTAAGTCCAGTAGTCGGCAGAATCGCCATTGTCAAGGGTTAGTTTGTGTCCTTCCCCGCCAAGATCTGGTAGTCCATTGTACAGTCGCACTCCCCACACGATGATATAGTCGGGGCTGTAAGTTTCCAACAATTCCTTAAAGGCTTTCTCCGAATTAGCCCAATGTTCGGGTTGCGGGGCCATGCGTGGACCTTCTTGAGCATACTGAATGTAATTGTAGAACATCACACTCTCCCAAAACTTCTCGCGTTCTTCTTGCGTCAATACCTTTCCTACTACAGCACGCTCAAAACAGAGAAATGCCTGTAGGTACCTTTGTCCGCCATAATCATAGACTGCCTCACGTACAACATCTTGGGTCTGCGTAAAGCAGGCCTCATTCATCAGTTCTCGCTTGCATAGAGGGTAGCATCTGTCACCTTCAGACAACTCTTTACTACAATAGTGGCTTTCGCCAAGTACAAGGATGCGTTTTCCTTGAAAACCTGTGGTGAGATAATTTTTTCCCACCCACGGTTTGAAATTAATGTTACTCATATTTTATTACTTTAAAATTGTTGATATTTATACAATAATACAAATTCGGTTTCCAGCCATTGAGCTGGAAGCGGATGTTTGAATAAGGGGCATAAAGAAAGGCGCAAATTCTTTCAGTTGATAACCGCTTATTCTTGGATAGGTGGTCTGGAATACCTCGTAAACAATAAGGGTCGAAATGAATTCACGCCAACACGTGAACTATTCGCAATCCTATTCTCGTTTACTTGATAAAAGTTTTCCAGACCCTTTATCCAAGGAGAACAAGAGCGTCAGCTCAATATGATGTCTTTACTATATTTTGCCTGCTACATAAGCATTGTTTTTAAGTTGTTGTTTCGTTTAATATGTTGAGAGAACCAATTCTCGGGTTCCTATTTCTTCTTTGTATTTCGTTTCACTTCTTTTGCTGCTGTCTTGACGGTGTCGAGATAGGCTTGTTCCACAGGCGACAATGTGGACACTTGATACTTTCGATATTCATTTCTTGCTTTATCAAGGGCTTGCTGATGACTGACATTTCCCGAACCTTCAAGCAGGGGTCTTCCCCCTGAGGTGAGGACGGCGTCCAACTGTCGGATATAGTCACTCATGTACATTGGTCTGTGCTCAAGGGCGTTGACCTCTGCAATGTCGAAATAACCCGAAACAAGGTTATTCAAAATCCGTAGTTCATTTTCTTTCAGATAGTTTTTGGCGATGCCTATGTCCTTGATTGCGGGCAGTTCGCCAGCAAAGGTGGTCAGCCCCATAAAAGGCATGTTGGCGTCGGCTCGTTCAAAAATGACCTCTGCCGCTGTATGACCGTGGGCAGCATAGTGCAGCTTGTTTTGAACCATCTTAAAGAAGTGTATCGATTGCTCGGATTTGGGGTCGTAGTCCACGCTGGTGGCATATAGGTCGAGTACCTGCCGGTAAAGCACCTTCTCGGACGACCGAATGTCACGTATGCGTTCAAGCAGTTCGCGCCAATAGTTTCCACCACCGTTGCCTTTAAGCCGCTCGTCGTCCATGGTAAACCCTTTGACCAGATACTCTTCAAGCCGTTCGGTCGCCCATGTGCGGAATTGTGTACCACGTGGTGATTTTACCCTGTAACCAACAGCAATGATGACAGACAGATTATAGTAGTCGACTTGGTAGTTTTTTCCGTCGGCTGCAGTTGTTGCAATTTTTGCAACAACTGAATCGCGTTTTAGTTCTCCTTCGTTAAAGATATTCTTTATATGTCGCGAAATGGTTGATTTGTCACGCTGATACAACTCCGCCATCAAGTCAAGACTCAACCATACTGTTTCATCATGGATGTTGACATCTATCTTTGTCAAACCGTCTTCGGTCTGGTAGATGACAATATCGCCTGATGAATTATTAATGACATTCTTGGAGTCCATTGTTTATTTCAATTTCAATTTGCAAAAGTACTAACTTTTTTTGATATGGGCAAATTTGTCTTCCTGTTAGAGATAAGTTCCAATAAGAAACGCTTCAAGGAGTTGTATCTATACGGCGGTTTTTGTTTGGCGTGAAGCAATTATTTTAGGTGAGTAGCGTTAAAATTGTAGAAGATTTAAAATGTCGGCAAACTAAAGATATGTCAACAACGTCTATACAGCAAACTCAGTTTATCACGTTGGCATTGGAGCTGCTGTACAGCGTATGGGCATTACAGCTACCTAATTGCACAATCGGCTTAAGCAACAGGGCCTGGTGCGGCGTTTGCTGATAGACTGCTACGACACGCTGCATGCTGAGAGCATAGACGGCGTGCTGTGGAACGTGCAGTAGGCCCTTAAGAACTGGGAAGCACGAGAAGAGGCTCAACAATGAGAGACCAAGTCCTTTGGTGCAAAGAAGGTCGAATAGTCGCTTTGCTTACTGACCGCCTCGGCATCGACATTGAGCGTGCGTTAGACATCCTTTACAATTCACATACCTACACCCTGCTTATCAATCCAGACAGCGGACTCCAGCTACAAAGTGACGAGTATATTCTGACTGACCTGCTACGCGAACTAGAAACATGAGAAGGAAATAGTGCAAGTAGAGACATTTGAAGGACTATCTTGCCAAGTTTAAAGTAATCGATGGGGTTGGACGGTATTGAGGCAGCCAAAGAAATCTGCCGCTTGCGCAATAAAACAGATTCAGTTCCGTTATTATTACAAATGTTGAACATATAAACACTTACGCAATATGGAAGCAACGGCAACAGGGACGACTGTATTCAACCCCATCCAATTGTATCTTCTCCAACTGTTCTCGAAAATGGAGTCCGAGCAGGAACTTGAGGAGGTGAAGCAGGTTTTGGCAGACTACTACTTCAAAAAGGTGGAGAAGCGAGCTGCTGAAATCAGTGAGGAGAAAGGCTGGACGCAGGAGACGCTAGATGCTATGGCCGAGGGGCATTTCCGCACAACATATAAATAGTGCCACTGATGAAGATAGTCCTCGACACTAACTGCCTTATCCCCATCCTTGTGCCAGGATCGTTCGGTCATGACATCTGGCAAGCCTTCCGTCAGGGACGTTATACACTGTGTGTAAGCACTGAGATACTACTTGAATACGAAGAGATTCTAATGCGTATGACCGAAGACCGGGAATTTACATCGCTTGTTATTGAGACCATCTCTAATGCTCCGAATGTCGAACGTGTCAGGCCTGCCTATCGCTTCAATCTCATCACGGCTGACCCCGATGACAATAAGTTTGTAGATTGCGCCATAACGGCTGGTGCCACCTATATTGTCAGCAATGACCGCCACTTCAGTGAACTCCAGCATTATGACTTCCCGAAGGTTGACGTGCGGACGCTTGCAGAGTTTCTGAACATAGTAAGGAGTTTGTAATAAAACTTGATGCAGATAATGCCACCACCGAATGGGTGGTGGCTTTTGTTTGGCGGGAGAGCAATAATTTCGAGGGATTGGCGTTTATGGTGGTGAAATAATTTTAAATATAACGATATGAAACATAGAATAGTCTTTCTGTTAGCATTACTCGGATTGGTTTCTTGTTCTGGTCAAAAGACAGCATTAAAAGATTCTGACAGAACAGACCTTATTCAAGTGATAGAGAGTCATGATAATACATTGATTTATATTTGGGCAGATTATTGTGAAGCAAGTAAAAGCATGCTTGAGACGAATATAAAGCCATATCTTGAAGAACTGGAGAGAAACAACGTCGGAATTGTTATCATTCATTATGGCAAAGAAGTAGCAGTTGTTGATTTAAAATCAGAGAACCGATTGGTTATTAATCTGGATTTGTCCATTCCTTTTTTGATTAAAAGAGATGCCAACAAGACAATGCTTAGCCTACTGAAAGATTACAGAAAAACCAAAGCAATGCCGATTCCTCTGCTTGTCAATAAGGATGGGTTTGTGGAAAATTACGATGAAGAGGATGGTCATTACGGCTATACAAAAATATATAGCCTGTTAACAATTCACAAATAGTGAAGACAAATGGGGCTGCATTACTTTAAAACGGTTTTACATTATGATGCATAATCGGAAAAGACATCGGACGCCGAGGAGGTGGGTTGTCACTATTGGGGCGCTGCGGTTTGAGGCGCGGGGAGTGCGGTACGGGGCAAAGAGGCGGGAGGAGGAAGAGGCGGAGAATCTGTTTTATTTGGCTTATTGGGATGATGAGCATCCGGAGCGACAGGTGGAGCTTTTCAGCGAGTCGTTGGCGTTGAATCCACGGGACGGCATCGTGTATCTGAATCGCGGTATTGCTTACGATGCGTTGGGTGATATGGAGCGGGCGTTGGCGGACTTTGAGCAGGCGATACGGCTGTGTCCCAAACGGGCGGAGGCATATAACAATCGCGGCTATCTGCGCTATAAGCAGGGGCAGTATGAGCAGGCGATTCCCGACTTCACAAAGGCGGTAGAGCTGAATCCCGACTACGCGCAGGCTTATTGCAGCCGGGGCAGCGCCTATGGGATGTTGGGTCACCATGAGCAGGCGATGGCTGATATAGAGAAGGCCATCGAGATAGACCCCGACTTCTTGTTGGCATACGTAAACCGCGCCGCTTACTACCTTAATCTTGACCGCGTAGGCGAGGCAGAAGAGGAATTGAAGTATGTGCTTGACCACGAGCCAGACGATGCTACCCGAGAACTTGCGGAGCAGTATTTGGAGATGTGCCAAGAGAGGAATAAAGAGTAATGAAACCCATGGACAAGGAACAGTTTCTGCAAGGGTTAAACGATAGCCTCATCCTGTGGGATGTGGGGCGGATGTTTCACACAAGACTGTCGGACGGGGTGCTTGAGGATTTGTCGGTTTTGGGGATAGAGTTGATGGATAGGGAATTGACCACAAGAAAGGATTGTGAGGAGGTGGCACAGATACTTGATGCTAATAAGGGAAAGATGGATGCAGCGTTGTATTCAGATTGCATGGCTGAGTTGAGGGAGATAAGAGACGATAGGAAATGGTTGGCTTCGATAACAGGCAGGCGTGTGATGGAGATAGAACGGTGGCTGGCAGAGGCAAGGCAGATGGCAAAGGAATGTTTCCCGCTTAACGACATAATAATGGGTAGGGACATGATGGAGGAACCGGACAATCTGACGATAGGTATCGCGGCGAGAACGCGTGAGGAGTGCAATTCGGTTCAGAAGACTATCGAGGGTTGGCAACCGCCCGTGACTCCTATATACAAGACATATATCGTAGCTGAGCAGGGATAAGGCATCTTGCCAGTTTCGATATTTACTGCGAAATCTTCATGGGCGGGTCACTCTTCGGGCTCCGAAGGTGTGTCGACCTTGGCTGGGGCATTGCCGAAGGCACCGAGGTTCTTCATCAAGACGAAATAGTAGGCGATGAAGAGGGCTGCCATCATCATGTCGCCGAAACCTACGTAGGAGCGGTCGAGGAAGAGTAGTGGCATCAGCATCAGCATCAGCTTGGCGAGGGTGTAGGCATGGAAGCCGTTTTTGCGTATCCTCCACATAAGCAGCAGTCCTGCAAACGAGATGGCATCAAGCAGTCCACAGATGATATAATACCATTGTGGGACGGCAAAGAGCTTCTCGCAAAAGATGGCATACGCAGAGAAGCTCTCATTCTTCTCGGACATAGACTGGTATACCTCCAGCATCGTTTGCCGCATGTCGGTGCCAGTAAACCCCAACATGAAGTGGCAGAGGATCCACATGCCGGTGTAGATGAAGCTGATGATTAACAGTGTGTGTAGCGTTCTGATACTCCGTTTCCGGGCGTTTTCTTCAATGCTCATAATACGGCGGACATTTGTTGTTGCAGTTTGTGAGCTTCCTCGGCGGCACATTCGGCGAAATCCTCACCCGTGGAGGCATAGATGATGCCACGTGAAGAATTGACCAGCAGGCCGCAGTCGGATGTCAGGCCATATCTGCACACCTCCTCCAGGCTGCCCCCTTGTGCTCCCACACCGGGTACCAGCAGGAAATTGTTGGGGACGATGGCGCGTACCTGCGTAAGCATATCGGACTTAGTAGCCCCCACCACATACATCATATTGTCGGGAGTGCCCCACCGTTTTGAGGTTTCAAGCACTTGCTCAAAGAGTTTCTTTTCACCCTCGACAGGCAGGTATTGGAAATCAAATGCGCCCTTGTTTGAGGTCAAGGCCAGCAGGATGACCCACTTGCCCTCATAGACGGTGAAGGGTTGCACCGAGTCGGCACCCATATAAGGTGCGATGGTGAGGGCATCGAAATTGAATTCCCCTTCGGGGTCGAGGAAGGCCTTGGCATACTGCTGTGAAGTGTTGCCTATGTCGCCTCGCTTGGCATCAGCGATTGTGAAGGCCTGTTTGTCCAAACTATGAAGGTATTGCATGGTTTTCTTCAGTTGGACTAGTCCCTCGATGCCCATGGCTTCATAGAAGGCAAGGTTCGGCTTATAGGCCACTGCGTAGTCGATAGTGGCGTTGATGATGGCCTTATTGAATTGGAACACCCCGTCTTCGGCATCACGCAGGTGGGCGGGCATCTTGTTCTTGTCCACATCAAGTCCCACGCAGAGGAATGAGCGGCGGGTGTGTATAAGGTCGATGAGTTGTTTCCGTGTCATTATTTGATAAAGTTTTTAAGCAGTGGGGCAAGGGCTTGAAGACCGGGGATGTCGAGCTTCTCTACTTTTGAAAGAGCCTCGGCGAGGTCTTTAGAGTTGAACCCTTTGGTGATATTGATGAACTGGCTGGCATTCTGCGGTTTCTCGTGCGAGAGCTTTTTCAAGAAGTCGGTAAGGATGTTAATCTTAGAGTCGTTCTTGGCAGGAGCCTCTAATTTGGAGAGGATAGGCGAGAAATCGATGGCACCGATTTTGCCTACGATGGAGTCAAGCATTTTGCCATCCAGATTTCCCACAACGGATTTTAAAGTGTCGAAGATGCTCATGGGTCTCAGGTTTAATTATTTGTGGTAACTTTATGGAATTTTTCGGTGAGTTGCTGCGAGGTGATGTGCTCGAGCATGTCGTCTGAGACGAGGCGGCCATGGTTGATGATGATAGCACGTGAACACATGGCCTCTACCTCTTGCATGATGTGGGTCGATAGGAGCACCACCTTGTCTTTCCCAGCATTCTTGATGACGGTGCGTATTTCCTCCAATTGGTTGGGGTCCAGTCCTGTAGTAGGTTCGTCGAGGATAAGCACCTTGGGGTCGTGTATCAGGGCCTGTGCCAGTCCTACACGTTGGCGGTAGCCTTTGGAGAGCTGGCCTATGCGTTTGTTGCTCTCGGGCGTAAGGCCCACAAGCTTTATCATCTCTTCCACACGGTCCTGAGGGTGTTTGATGCCGTAGATGCCGGCGGTGAAGGTGAGGAACTCGCGCACGTACATATCAAGATATAGTGGGTTGTGTTCGGGCAGGTAGCCGATTTGTCGACGCACTTCGAGGGGTTCGTCGTAAATGCTGTGTCCACAGATGGTGGCGTCCCCTTCGGTTGGCGGTATGTAGCAAGTGAGGATTTTCATTAGGGTAGACTTGCCCGCTCCGTTGGGGCCTAAAAGGCCCACCACCTCGCCTTCACGCACCGTGAAGCTTACCTCGTCCAAGGCCTTCTGTCCGTCATAGATTTTGGTTATATTCTTTACTTCTATCATGTGAGTAACTTTTTCGTCAGATGGGTGTGATTACTGCTTGCCACTTAGTTCTTTAGCCTGTTGCATGGTAATGCGCTCGCTGCCTTGGAATGCCACCACGAAAGCATCTGAAAAGCCTTTTTCGCGGACTGCTTTCTGATGTTCTGATGCCTCGCGTACCGTGGCGAAACGGCCTGTTGTGTAGCAAATAATGTTCCTTTGGCGGTAGCTTTCATAGTCCTTGATGCCCTTAAACTCACGGGCGTTGGGCTTCAGCTCTTTGGTGCTGGTCATAAACTGTACCTTATACACCACCTCCCCTTTGGCTTGGGCAGGGGTCGGGGCAGGTTCGTCCGCGGTGGGTGTAGCGGCAGGTGTTACAGCGGGTGCCGCTGTGGCAGTGTTTTTGCTCTCGGCCTTAGGCTGCGGGGCCGTAGTCTTCGGCTTAGGCTCGTCTATCGGTAGCGGGGGCTCCACGTGGGTCTGTGCCGTGGAGGGAATCATGGTGGAGGGCATCGGGGGCTCGGTCTTGGAGACAGATTCTGTGCTGCTGGGCTTGCTGGCCTCGGCTGCGGTGGGATTCGGCTGCGGTGCGGAAACCTCATCAGCCTTCTGTCGTTTGGTGGGGGCCTTGTAGCCCTTGAGCTCTATCTTCAGCTCCGATGGCGGCTTCACCCCCTCGGTTTGGCTTTTATAGGCCACGAAGGCTTTGAAAATGCTCACCACAATGGTGGCCTGTCCCTCGTCCGACATCATATATTGCTCCTCCTCCGGGTTGCTGATAAAGCCTACCTCGGTGAGTACTGCCGGCATGGCGGTCTTGTAGAGGACGAATATCTCGGCCTGCTTGACCCCGCGGTTAATCGTCTTGATGGCGCTCTTGTACTGATCCTGTATAAGGCCTGCAAAATCCAGGCTTTTATCAATATAGGCATTCTGATACATGGCAAACATTACATAGCTCTCTGGCGAGTTGGGGTCGAAGCCCTGGTAGTCGCTGTTGTCCTTGTAGTCCTTCTCCAACAAGATGTCGGCATTCTCCTTCTTTGCCACTTCCATGTTGGCCTTGCTTTGCGAAAGACCCATCACGTAGGTCTCCACGCCGGTAGGGGAGGTGTTGGTCCACGAGTTGCAGTGAATCGAGAGGAAGAGGTCGGCCTTGGCGCGGTTGGCTATGCGTGCCCGTTCGGCCAGGGTGATGTCCACATCGGTGGTACGGGTATAGATGATGCGCACATCGGGATAGTTCTCTTCGATGAGTTTCCCCAATTTGAGAGCCAGCGAGAGGGTGATGTTTTTTTCTTTAGATTTTTTGCCCACAGCACCAGGCTTGTCACCGCCATGACCAGCGTCAATGACAATGGTTTTGACCTGTCCGGCTGCTTTTTTTTGCGAAAAAGCTGCTCCATTTATGCAAACCAGCACAATAAAAAGGGCAAGTAAGCGTTTCATTTTCAATTGTGTTTTTTTATTTTCAAAATGACGCAAAAAGTTGGTATCTTTGCAATTTCAAATTGCAAAGATACGAGTAAAATCGGAAAGTGACAAAAAATATGTGGAAAATTTTGAACATCTGTTTGTTAGTCTTCTTCTGGGGATTAACCAATAGTGCATTTTCACAATCCGATTCCACCTTTTCTACCCCTCAAAAAAGCATTTCGCCCTCCCTTCGGACCTCTTTTCAGTCCGACTCCGCAGGCGACAACATGCCCTCTTTGCAAAAAAAATCTTCCGATGCGTTGGCCGATTCATTGGCTGAGTCTCTGCCCGACTCGCTATCCCTGTCCGACACCCTCTCCGATGCCTTCGAACCATCCGCTGACACCCTCCCATTCATTGGCAACTCCCCCAGTGCCCTCACCAGCATTGTCCACTATCAGGCCGAGGACTCTATCTCCTTTGATGTCAACAAGCGCAAAGCCCAGCTCTACACCAAAGGTGTCATCGAATACGATGGGATGGAGCTGAAAGCCGACGAAATCCGCGTCGACTTCAACTCCCAGATGCTCTATGCCCAGCATGTCACCGATTCCAACGGCAAGCCTATCGGGCGACCCTTCTTCAAGGAGGGCGATGCCGAATACATGGCCGACACCATCGCCTTCAACTACAATACGAAAAAAGGCATCATCTCCGGCGTCATCACCCAGCAGGGCGACGGCTTCCTGCACGGCTCACGTGTGAAGAAAATCAGCGATTCCGTGATGTACCTCAATGGCGGCCAATACACCACCTGCAATTACTCCCACCCCCACTTTGCCATCAATTTCAGCCACTCCAAGCTCATCACAGGCGACAAGATATTCACCGGTCCCGCCTACGTCACCATCGAAGATGTGCCCACACCCCTGGTGCTTCCCTTCGCCTTCTTCCCCATGAAGAAAGACCGCACCTCCGGCATTCTCATGCCCAACTACGGGTGGATGAACAACCGCGGCTACTACCTCAAGGACGGCGGCTATTACTGGCCTATCAACGACAACCTCGACCTCTCGCTCATCGGCGAGATTTACACCAACCTCAGCTGGGCCGCCGAAGCCAAGAGTAACTACTATGTCCGCTATAAGTATAAGGGCGATGTGGACATCCGCTACGGCATCACCAAAGAGGGCATCCTGGGCGACAGTGCCACCTTTAAAAAGTACAGTGACTTCAAGCTCGTGTGGAAACACGACCAAGACGCCAAGGCCAACCCCCGCAGCCGTTTCTCGGCCAATGTCAACCTCCAGAGCCGCAACTATAACAAAAACACCACCAACAGCAACGACTACTTCAACAGCACCACCACCTCCAGCATCTCCTACACCGCACAGCTGGGTGGCGGCTTCAACCTTGCTGCCTCTTTGCGAGAATCATATAATGTACAAACCGGCCTCATTAACCTCAAGCTCCCCTCACTCTCGCTCAGTTCCACCACCTTCTACCCCCTGCGCCGCAAACAGGTCTCCGGCTCCTACCGCTGGTATGAGAACATCTCCCTCTCCTATACATTCTCTGCCGACAACAACATCACCACTCAGGACTCCGACCTCCTCAAGCTCACCACCCTCAACAAGATGCAGTACGGTGTACAACACACCATCCCCCTCAGTCTCTCTCAAAAAATACTCAAATTCTTCAACTGGACCAACTCCGTCAGTTACAACGAACGCTGGCACTGGTCTACCATCCGCAAGAGCTACGACACCACCACCAACAAGGTGCTTATCGACACCGTCCGAGGCTTCCGTGCCAACCGAGATTTCGGCTTCACCTCCTCCCTTTCTACCCGCATCTACGGCATGTTCAACTTCAAGTTCGGCCCCGTCAAAGCCATCCGCCATGTCATCAACCCATCCGTGGCCTTCAACTACCGCCCCGACTTCGGCAACCCCAAACTCGGCTGGTGGCAGTCCTATACCGACAATACAGGCTACGTCCACCGCTACTCCATCTTCGAACAAAGCCTCTACGGAGGCCCCTCCGACGGCCGGTCGGGTCGTATCAACTTCAGCATCGGCAACAACTTGGAAATGAAAGTGGCTAATGCCAAAGACACCGTAACCGGGGTGAAGAAGGTGACTCTCCTCGAAAACCTCTCCCTCAACATGAGCTACGACTTGGCCAAAGACTCCCTCCGTTGGTCCGACCTCTCCATTACCGGCCGCACCACCCTCTTCAAGAACATGGTCCTCAACTACTCTGGCTCCTTCAGCCCCTACTATATCGACAGTGCAGGGCGCAAGCACAACCAATTCGTCTGGGAGAAGCAGAGCAAGCTCCTCCAAAAGAACAACACCACCTGGAGCACCCAGTTCTCTTACAGCATCAACAACTCCACCTTCAAGCCTTCCTCCGACAGCAAGTCCGGCCGTGAACCCCAGGGCACTCAGGTCGTGCCTCCCATCATGCAGACCCCCTACAACTACAACCCCGCCCTTATGATGGGCTCCTATGCCGACTTCTCCATGCCTTGGAACGTCTCCTTCAACTACACCCTCAGCTACGTCAGCACCTATGTCGCTGCGCAGTACAACTTCAAAAAGGACATCATCCAAACCCTCAGCATCTCAGGTAATGTCGACATCACACCCAACTGGAAGGTCTCCGTCACCACCGGCTACGACTTCGTCAACAAGGGCATCTCGTATACCTCGGTCGACATCTACCGCGACCTCCATTGCTGGGAGATGCGTTTCAATTGGGTCCCCTTCGGCTACTACAAAAGCTGGAACTTCGTCATCAACATTAAGGCCAACAGCCTCAAGGATGTCAAATACACCAAGCAGCAGTCCTACCAGGACAACCAAGGCTATTACACCTACTAGACACGTAAAAACATTATCACCATGACAAATAAACTGTATTACTCAATCGGAGAAGTGTCCCAAATGCTGGATGTTAACCCCTCCGTGCTGCGTTTCTGGGAGTCGGAAATACCCGATGTGCATCCCCATAAGAATGCCAAAGGCACACGGCAATATACTGCCGACGACATTGCCTTGCTCAAACACGTCTACCACCTCACGCGCGAATGTGGCTACACCCTCGACGGTGTCAAAGAACAGCTCCGCCATAAGGAAACCCTCGACCGCGACATGCAGCTCGTCCAAACCCTCACCGAAGCCCGCCAGTTCCTCGTCTCCCTGAAAGAATGCCTGTAGCCCAAGGAAGACCAACCCGTTATCCTCTCAACTCCCAGACAGGCGAAACCTATCATACATCACTAACAACATGAAAAAAGTAGTCGTTATCTCAACCAGTCTCCGACCCGGCTCGAACAGCCACGCTATGGCGGAGCAATTTGCCAAAGGTGCGGAAGCCGCTGGGCATCAAGTGGAATTAGTCTCTCTCAGAGGCAAGGAAATCAAATATTGTGTCGGCTGTCTCTCCTGCCAGAAGACGGGAGCCTGCATTTTCAAGGACGATGTGCCGGCCATCATGGAAAGCGTCCTCAACGCCGATGTGGTATGCTGGGCTACCCCCATATACTATTATGAGATGAGCGGCCAGATGAAGACACTCATCGACCGTATGAACGCCATGTTCCCCAAGGACTATCGCTTCCGCGAAGTCTACTTGCTGACCACCGCCTTCGAGAACGAGGCCTTTGTCCCACAGCGTGCCGAAAGCGGTCTGCAAGGTTGGATTGCCTGCTTCGGCAAGTCCGCCCTCAAAGGCCATATCTTCTGTGGCGGCGTGGGTGCTCCTAACGAGATTGTCGACAACACCAAGCTGCAGGAAGCCTTTGAGATGGGTAAGAATATCTAGTTTCGATAAATAGTCATCATTTGAGCTGCGCTTATAAGCGTGGCCGGTCTGGTGTGTAAAGTCTTGACCATCATGATGCAAATAGTTACTACAATGAGCAAACTAATAAAAATCCTAACGATAGCCCTTATGCCCCTTTCATCATTGCCCTCCATGGCCCAAATCGACCTCCACAGCCACGCCATCACACAGGGATACCTCGCCTATATCAAGGCCAACGGTGCCGAAATGGATGAGGGATTTCCCATCCCGAATTGGGACGCAGAACATCACATTGCCTTTATGGACAAAGCGGGCATCCAGACCGCCGTGCTAACTATGCCCGCGCCGCAACCATACTTTGGCGATGGGGAGGCCTCGGCTGCGGTGTGCCGCAGGTACAACGAAGAGTGCGCCGCACTGAAGGTACGCTACCCCGGACGCTTCCTCTTCTGCGCCACGCTGCCCCTGCCCGATGTGCCGCACGCCCTCGAGGAGGCACGCTATGCCCTTGAGGTGTTGGGTGCTGACGGCATCAAGCTGGCCACCAACAGCTACGGGCAATACCTCGGCGACCCATCCCTCGACACCCTGATGTCCTATCTCGACCGGCAGAACGCCGTCATCATCCTGCATCCTCACAAGCCCTCGGCAGTCAATGCTCAGCTGATTACCGACGTGCCGTTGGCAAGCTACGAATACCTGGCCGAGACTTCGCGTTCGGTGCTCAACATGATAGCTCACAACGTGCTGGTGCGATACCCACACCTGAAGATGGTAGTGCCTCACTGTGGCTCGTTCCTACCCAACGCCCTGCCGCGCTTCCGCTCGCTGCTGCCCGTGATGGTGAAGCAGGGCATCATGCAGCCCGTGGATGTTGAGGCCAACCTCTCACGCCTCTACTACGACCTGGCGGGAGCCCCCACCGACGACGTCCTCGACGCCCTCCTGACCATCACTACGCCCGACCATATCCTATATGGAAGTGATTATCCCTATGTGGCCGAACCAGTGCTTCTCAGCGGGAAACAGGCATTGGAAAGTCGCCTCGCCTCGCATGGACTGAACCCGCAGGACATCTTCTCCAACAATGCCCGACGCCTCTTTGGCGAAGCCATCCCCCTGCGGAAATATGGCGAAAAGATTGTACGCCTGGCCGAAATCGAAGTGGAGCCAACCCTGCTGGAGGAGTATCTCATCTTTGCCAAAGAAGTCGGCGAAACCTCCACGCGCGTCGAACCCGGTGTGCTGACCCTCTTCTCCATGCAAAGCAAAGAAAACCCCTGCAAAATCTATATTTTAGAAATCTACGCTGACCGCGAAGCTTATCAAAGCCACATCCAGACACCCCACTTCAAAAAATACAAAGAAGGCACCGCCAAGATGGTGAAGAGCCTGAAGCTCATCGACACCAATCCGTTGGCCGGGATGGTACGGTAATGAGGCATAGCACAATTCACTCCGATGAACATAGAAGCACGCTACCCTGAATACAAAAATCAGCTTCTCAGAACACTAACCCCAAAAATGTGTCGGGAAATAATTAACAATACAAAAGCATTCATGCAATGGATAAAGAACAGGCTCTCGATTTAGTACGTCGCTATAAAAAAGTGATCTCTCCGCTATTTGGTGAAGATTTAAGAGTCTATATGTTCGGATCGTATAGCAAAGGATATGCCCGGCCCGAAAGCGATATAGACGTTGCCGTTGTTGTTCCCTCCATCGGCGACAACTGGCTTGAATGGTCGAAAAAACTATGGCACAATACTCGTAGCGTCAGCACTCTGATTGAACCAGTACTTATGTCCCCTGAGCACCCGTCACCACTGTATGACGATGTAATGAGAACAGGTGTTGCCGTGTAGCCATCTGAAATAGAAAGTGAACGAGGGCGAGGCTGGGAGGTCCCGCCCTTGGTTTTAGTGGGGATGGAGTACGGTATTATCTTCGACCATGCATTAAGCGGGCGCAAAGCAAACTTGCTTGCTATGCCGAGCCATGGTATGGTATGGTCACGACCGAAGGGATTAACCTTTGGCCTGCATCCGCTTGCGGAAGTCGTTCGATTTTCATCAGTCGTTTTCTCGCCTCGGCATAGTGCAAACACTGCGTGATTTGCCCTCTGCACTCGGCTTAACGAAAACGTTGGGGGGCTCGTCAGCCTGTTTATGTGTTAAACCGGGTACGATATTCGATGGGAGTGATATTGGTCTCCTTTTTGAAAAAACGGATAAGGCTTGTATCATCACCAAGGTAAACCATCTCTGCGATCTGATTCAGAGTGTAGTTGTTCTCTTTGTCGAGGAGATACATTTTGATATATGCAATGGTCTTGTTGTTGACCCACTGCATGACAGTGAGATTCGTCTGTCTCTTGATTGTGGTCTGAAGATAGTTCTCCGAGACGTTGAGACGCTGGGCATAGTAGGACACATGACGGTTAGGGGCTTCATGTTCAGCTAAAAGCTGAAGGAAGTTGTGTGCAAGCACATCGGTCGAGTTCATCATTATTGATTCTCCCTTGCTATCCTGTGCAACCTTAATCTTCTTGACGAAATATAGCAAGGAGACCACAAGGTGTTCAATGTCATTTGTAGTGGTGTTGCTGAGTTCTGCCAACTGAGCAATCAACCGAATGAAAGAATTCACCACTTGTTGCTGTTTTTCATCCAACGGAAGGTGTACGACACTGAATCCGATAAGCCCCGCATATTCAGCTGAAACAAATCTGAACGAAAGTGTTTTGGCATCGAAATCGGGCGAAACAGAATCAATGGACATAATGTAGTTCTGCGGCATCAACACCAAATCACCTTTCTTAATATGAAACTGGCGGAAGTTGAACGAATGTTTTGTCTCGCCTTTAGTGACAAACATAAGGCGATGTTCCTCCGACTGGAATGGGACATCGAACAACATGTGTTTTTTCAAGGATTCCATAGTCATTATAACGGAGAAATCCCTTTCAAAAACACTGCTTCTTGATGTATCCAAAAGCAACATGCTTTGCTTGCTTTGGTTGTCAATTACTTGTACGTCTGTTTTTTCACTCTTTCTTATTGTATTTCACCATAGTTATACAATTGCAAAGATACAATAATTTTGGAACATATTGACAAATAATTTGAAACATACTGAAGAATTGCAAGATAATCAAAAGTATCTGCAAATCCATAATTCGCTAAAGTATAATATTTTTGCATCAGAAAACAAAGACGAAAAGTTTTCAACAAGTAATTGGAATTCCAGTGAATTAACAGCAGTATTAATCAAAAAATCTTGAAATAATGAAAGAAGATACAAGTTAAGCCAGACAAACCAGGCGACATAATCAAAAAAGTAAAAACAAGAAACACAATAATTAATTCAACTTATCGTTAACAACAAAATAACACAACAATGAAAAAGCAAATTAAAATTATAGTTTTGGCTATTGCAGCCATTATGACCGCTGGGAGTGTGACCCTCATCTCCTGCAATAAAGAAGAATCTTCTAGTTCAAGAACAGACACTGCGGAACCTCACAAGAAAGACAACATCCTTTCGCAGCAGTTTGTCGTTGCCCAAGATACAGATAGCATCTTAGCTGTGGGGGATAATCTCTCCCTTTTGTTTGACAAGGACAATTTCTTGGATGACTACGAACACTATCTTCAGGATACGTTGCAATTGAACTGGGTGGCCGAAGATGTCGCGGTCACTGTGTATGAGTTGAATGAGTCCACAATTAAGCCGGTTTTGCGCATTTCGGCGTATGATGTCCTCAACGATGTAACAGAGAATGTGTTTATCTTCTTGTCAAGGGTGTCCCTACCTAATGGGAATTTTGGATACTCATTTAAGGCCAATATAAATCTGTCTGTCACATGTACATCAGGTACAAATTGTGAAAGAGGATGCGATCCGGCTCAAGATCCTCAAACAGGAGAGCCTTATTGTACGAAATGTAGGCCATACCCACAAGCTCCATGTACAAAAAATTCTACGGCAGTTTTTGTCCAAACTGCTATTTGCAGGGCTTTAGACAATGTATTATAGTTGAACTCGGCAGGGATGTATGACAGCTTGATGCATTCCTGCCATAAACACTTATTATTATGAAAAAAATACTAACTTTTGTAGCATTAAGCATCTGGACGGTAAGCTTGTGGGCGCAAACACCAGAATCGTACTGGCAGGAATTTGCCAGTGTGCGGTATAAGAACCTCAGCGAGGTCAGCTACACCCTCATACACAAAAAGCACTTCCCCGAAGTGGAATATGTCGACACGGCCTATGTGGAGGCCGACACCAATGCCGTTGTGATGATTCGAAGAGACGGCAACAACCTCAAAGTCGGCAAGGATTCCCTCTGGCTGGTGGACAACGAAAATGCGAATATCTCTTACGGGCCTAGGGAATATGACCCAAGCCACTATATAAACGGGAACATGTACTACTACATCCGCGACCACTACCAGTGGGACCTGATAAGATACGCACCCTTCCACCTCCATCCGTCTGACATAGGCCTGTATGCGACTACGGACGGCATCTATGCGACGGTTGTCGCTGGCACACCCTACCACGTCATGACACAGCATCTTCTTACGGGAATGCAGTACAACGAAGAGACAAAGGAATTCGACATACCGCTGACAGACTACATCTCGCTGTATTGCAACGATAGGACTCATTGGGTGGACAAAGTCAAGGTGCACACTAACGGCGACACCTCAGCATACATCGAATACACATTTCAGGACATTCTCCCCTTCAAGCAAAGACAAGTAAGAGCAGAATTGTTCGATATACATGCCCCGCAATATAATAAATATGCCAAATACGACTTTGTGCATGCCGCCGCACCGTCAATTATCGGCAGAGGCTCCCGTGACACCACTGTGACGGACGAGCTACTGGAATTTCCACTGGAGGGCTACAACGGTGACACCGCCTACCTCCGCCAGGAGAAAGGCTGGGTGATGCTGGAATTCTGGCAATACGGCTGCAAGCCGTGTGTGAAATTTCTGATGCAGCTGGAGCAGGAAAAGGAGAGCCTCGGCTTCCGACAACTGGAGAAAGAGGGTGTCAGGCTCTTCTGCATCTATCCAAAGGGCGGTATAACCCCCGCCTTCAAGCAGCATGCTGACAGATACAAAGCCCAGGACATATTGTATGCCGCACGAGGAATAAGTAGTCTGTTGAGTGTTAGAGAGTACCCCATATACTACCTCTTCTCCCCCAGTCGCGAACTGGTCTTTCGCGGAGGTATCGAAACCGAGGAGGACGACATTGTTGAAATACTTCTAAAAGCAAAACGAGATTATGAGGCAAAACATACAGCCGCTCATACCGAGCATTGAAAAAAAGCACATCTCAGAGAATGTCCCCTACACTGGTGTTTCCAGATTAATAGGCCTATTCCTCCTCGCGAATATGATGCTTTTGGCCGGGGAGGTTCTGGGGCAAACATCCTCCCCGTGTATTGAGTTCGTTCAGACGGTGTACGATTACGACACGATAGAGCAGAACAGCGACGGCCGTTGCACATTCACATTTAAGAACACCGGCAATGCCCCTTTGCTCATCTCAAATGCTTCCACATCATGCGGCTGCACAAAGCCCCAGTTCAGCACCAAACCCGTCTTGCCAGGCAGGACAGGCCGCATAACTGTCCGCTACAACACCTCTCTGGTGGGTAGTTTCCGCAAAACAATAGTTGTAAAGTCCAATGCGGCCAATCAAAGTACAGCCATTCTCTTTATCAAAGGCTTTGTAAAGAAAAGGAAAGGTGCGAGTCATAAGTGGTAGCCAGACCAAGACAACGCACTTGTTTCTGGCTTATGGGAGCCTGATGGGTTTCTGCGCCCTGCCAACGCTTCTATTACTACATTTCTAGGACATTACTAGGGTAAATTCTAGAATTGACATCCTAAAAAGACCAAAGAAGAATCCTTCTGGGGACGTCGAAGGAACGATGCATAGCTTGCGGAGGTCTAGAATTATCTTTATATTCGTTTTTTGGGGACACCAATAATTAACAATGGCATCTACCATACTCCAAGAATAATCAGGTTTTACTCATAGGGGTGGCGTATAGGCTTGTTCTATTCGCTGACTATCTCCACGCGACTGCGACCTTCGCCGTGGGGACTGACACGGATTTGGGTGTGGATGCGTTCCAGCAGTTCTTCGCGGTGGGAGATGATGCCAACACGGCGGTTGCTTTGGCCTGCGATGAGCTGAAGCTTGTTGAGGGTAGACATGACGCTGTCGAGGCTCTTTTGGTCGAGGGTGCCGAAGCCTTCGTCGATGAAGAGGATGTTGACATTGAGGTCGGGCCGGTTGAGGGAGGAGAGGGCCAGCGAGAGGGCCAGGGAGACCATGAAACGTTCGCCGCCGGAGAGGACGGTGACACTGCGCACTTCGTCTTTGTTGTAGCGGTCGCGAACCAGGATGGAGAGCTTCTCGTTTTCTTCGTCGCAGGTGAGGGTGTAGCGGTCGGTGATGGAGCGGAGGTAGACGTTGGCATTTTTGAGGAGGGGGCGAAGGACGTAGGTCTGTACCAGGGTGCGAAAACGGGTACCGCCAAAGTAGCGGTTGAGCTTGTCCCATTTTGCAAAAGCCAACCGACAGGTTTCCAGCTTCGCTTTGGCGGCGGTCAGTCGCAGTTGGTTGTCGGCGTCGGTCTCCAGTTGTTTCTTGGCGGAGACGATGAGGGCGTTTTCTTGCTCTTTCTGCGCGATGAGTTGGGCACGCTCTTCTTTGAGCTGTTCGATGTCGGGGATGGGTGCATCGGCATTCAGGCTCATCTGCACACGTGTGGCATGGATGCTCTGTGTGGCTTCGGTCAAGGCATCGTTGGCGGAGCGCAATGCTTCGTCGGTCTGTTTGACAAACTGCTGGGCTGCTGGTAGCAACGAGGCTTGCCGGATAAGGTTGTCGAGGTCTTGCTCGGTGCGTTGGGTGGACTGATACCATCGCTCGAGTATTGCATGGCACTGGGCAATGGTGTCTTCCAGGGTGTTGAGTTGCCCTTGAAGGGTGTTGGCCGTAGAGAGGAGTTTGTTCCATTCGGACAGGATGTCGGAGGTAAGGTACTGCTTGGGCAGGTAGGAAAGGGCCCATTGCGGGTGGTCGGCGAGGAGGGACTGCTGTATGTTGGCCAGTTGGCCGAGGAGGGCGCGGCCGTTTTCCAGCTGTTGTGCGAAGGTGTCGGCTGCGGTTTTGCGCTGGCGGTACTCGTCGGCGGCAGCCTTGAGGGAAGGCAGTAGGGCGTCGGCCTGTTGCTGCCAGTCGGGGAAGAAGGGAGTGAGGCGTGCTTGCAAGATGGTGGCTAGATGTTGCAGCTCTTCGTCTTCGTTGGAGATTTGCCGGTTGATAGCGTTGGTGGTCTCGGTGTTGGAGTCGAGGACGTGGGTGGCATCGGAGAGTGCTTTTTGGGCGGTTTGGAGGGCCGAGTCCAAGGGCTTTTTCTCTTCCAGCAGTTGTTGCCACTGCAGTTGCAGGGCCTCGACGGCTTTGCGCTGTTGTTCGTATGAGGCGGTGAGGCTCAGGGTCTCTTGTGAGGCGTTTTGAAGCTGTTCGACGAGTGCGGCATTGAAGGTGAGGCCTATTTTCTCAACGGCGAGGCGTAGCGATTGCTCATCCTCCTGGAGGGTGCGCTGTTGGCTGTCGAGGGTTTTCTCACGCGCCTTTATCTGCCCGGCAAGGGTGTCGTGTTCCTGTTGTATCTTGTTCTGCTGTGCTGTTGCCCGACTGTATTCTTGTGAGCGTTGCTGCTGTTCTTCCCTTAGGGGTGAAAGGACTTGCGAAAGTTCCTCTTCGAGCGGCAGGTGTGTGATGGGTTGGCCGCAGAGCGGGCAGGTGTCGGCATGTATTTCAGCCAGCTGTGCGCGGAGGCTGCGCAAGGTGTCGTCGACGCTGCTGCTCATGGTGGTGTAGCGTTGGAGGGCTTCTTCGAAACGCTGCTTGGCACGGTCGGTTACTGCTTTTGCCGACATGAGGGCATCGTCTAAGGCTTTGAGTCGCAGACGGGCGTCGGCAATCTCCTTGGTCGTGGTCTCTAAGGATTGGCGTTGCTCGGAGACTCGCTGGTGCTGCTCGAGGCAATGGTCGACGGCTCTTTTGCGCTCGGCGAGGAGTGAGAGCTGCTGGTTGATGGTGTCGGGGTGGAGAGCGTCGCGCTGCTGCTGTATTTGGGATATGGCGTGCTCTTTGGAGGTGACGGCCTCTTGGGCCAGCTGGTGGGCTGTTGCGGCTTGTGTTAGGCGGTTTTTCAGCGTGTCGGTAGCGCTCAGCACTTTCTCCCGCTCGGCTGTCAGCTGCTGGATTTTCTTTTTGCGTGAGGCATAGTTGGAGATGTGGGCGAGTGTTTCGTCGGCTTGGAGGTAAAGGCTTTCGCGGTCGGCGCGTTCTTGTAGCCATCGGGTCTGCTGGGCGAGGCGGTCGTTGCCGATATCGAGCTGTCCTTTGCGCCAGTTGAGGTCGGAGGTGAGTATGCCGAATTGTTCCTGGCAGGATTGGAGCTGCCTTTGGACAGCGGCTTTCTCCTGCAGGGCTTTCCGCTGCTGAAGGAGGTGCAGCCGCTCCTGCTCGGTGGCAAGCCAGTCGGAGGAGAATTGCCTGTAGGATTGGTATTCCTCCCCCTCTTTGATGGCCGTGGTTTCGGCTATTCGCTGGCGGGCTAGTGCGACTTTCTTCTCATTCTCCAGAATGAGCGATACCTGCTCAATGACGCTTTCAGAATTGGTGATTTGCTGTTGTAGTGCTACAACGGAGCGGGTGTGGTTTTCAACTTGCAGGGTGAGTTCGCTGATGGCCTCAGGGGGCAGAAGGTGCGATTCCTCGGTCTTGAAGGTGTTTTCCGCCATCTTCTTGTTCTCGTTGGCACGGTCGAAAAGGTTCTTGATTGCCATGCCGTAGGTGGAGAATATCTCTGTGTTGGTGAGTTGCTCCAGTATTTCTTCGCGTTCTTTTTTGTCGCCACAGAGGAAGGCGGCAAACTGTCCTTGGGCCAGCATGGCCATGCGGTTAAACTGCTTGAACGAAAGGCCGACAGCCTGCTGAATCTGGCTGTCGCGGTTATCCACGCGTTCCCAGTCGGCATTGCCACGCTTCACCCGCCAGCGGGTCTCGCGGTAGGTGCCGTTGCGGGTGATGCCCAGTTCCAGACGTGCGGTGTAGTTGATGCCGTCGTTGCCTTCGAAGAGAACCTCGCTGTAGCAGTCGTCCTTTGGCGAGATGCCCAGCCGTGTGTATTGGTAGATGCTGTTGATGCTGACAGTTTCGCCGCGGCTGTTTTCGAAGGTGTTCTCTTTGGTGTCCACGGTTCCGGCTATGCGTGGGGTGGTTTTGTAGAGTGCCAAGGCGATGCCGTCCAAGAGGACCGATTTGCCCACGCCGGTGTCGCCGGAGATGAGGAAGATGGTTGCAGGTGCGCCGCTGTCGGGGTCGAAAAGGTCGTGTTCGAAGTCGATGTCGGCCCGCTCGATGGAGGCGATATTCCTGATGTGCAGTTCTTTCAGTTTCATTTCTTAGCCCTCCCTTCTTCTTGCATACGGCGGCATTCGGTTTCTATCTCTTCAAAAGCTTCTCTTATCTCGTCGAGAGTCAGCCCGTTGTAATGGTCGATGGTCTGCTCGATGAACCGCATGGGGTTGGTCATCTGCTGTAGGTCGGCCACCTCGAAGACAAGTCGTTCGGTGGGCTGTTTTTGCAGGGGCATGTTCTCCCAGATGATTTTGGGGTTGTAGCGTATCTCGTTGTCGAAGGGCTCCAGGGTGTCGTATATTTGCTGGTTGAAGTCGGACGGCAGTTCGGCATTGTAGTCCATCCTCAGGCGAATGTAGCCGCGGCCGCCCTTTTGTGCAAAGGTCTGCACCACCGCTAGTGCCTCATCATAACTCTGAGCCGGGTGGCTGGCGGGCAGTTCGTAGAAATGGCGCAGCTCGTTGATGCGGAGGCGGGTGAGCTGTACGTCGCCCCCATGACGGTCTATATTCACAAGGCTCACGGAGTGAGGGTACTTCTCGTCGCAGCTCACATGCAACGCGCTGCCTGAGTAGCGTATCACCCCGGCAGGGTAGTGGCTCACCTCCTCCTTTTCGTCGCCAAGGTACCCGATGGTTTGAGGACGGTGGATATGGCCTAAGGCGTAATAGTCGTAGCCGGTTCCGAGTTCCGAGGGGTCGAGGGTCTGCAGGTGCCCGATGTCGAAATCATGTCCCATGAAGTCCATACCGGCAACGGCCATGTGCCCCATAATCACTACGGGAAGCCCACCTTGGTTCTCCTTTGCCACATAGTCAAGCAGGGCCTGGATGGTGGCCTGTTTCGAACCTATCATGTAGGGGAGGGCAATGATATAACCTTTGCCATCCAAACGGACGATGTAGTCATCCTGCCAGCCGTCGGGGGCCGCGGTGCAGTCGTGGGAGGGTGGCCGTCCGACGAGGGTTACGTTGCCCAGTTTCCACACCACGTTGTCTGCCTGTATGCGTGAAGCGGAGTCGTGGTTGCCCGCGGTGATGACGATTCGCATCGCGGGGTAGCGGTTGTGGAGGCGGACAAAGTAGTCGTTGAAGGTGTGCCTGGTGGTGGCACTAGGTTGGGGAATGTCGAAGATGTCGCCACTCACCAGCAGGGCATCAGGTTTGTGCTGGCCACACCATTGGTCCAGCTGTTGGAAAAAATGCCGGTGCTCGTCGTCGCGGTCGTAGTTTTGGTACATCACCTGCCCTAGGTGCAGGTCGGCAGTGTGCAGGAATTTCATGGTGGTGTGCTTTTATGAAAGGAGGAACTGTCGTGCCTGTTGGATAAGGCCGGGGTAGCACTCCAGCAGCTCAGCTATGCGCAGGGCTTCCTGCGGCACTTCGTCGCTGGTGTCGGCGACGAGGGAGTAGTCGATGAAGCGGTTGATGGACTCAGGTGTCAGCGGTATGTCGGACAAGGACTCGACGAAGCCTCTTACCCTCAGCCTACGGCAGGCGATGCCCAGCTGGCTGTAGTGGGTGGTTATCATGGTGATGGAACCCCGCTGGCCCATGATGGAGGCGATGGCCTGCACCAAGGCTTTGCCTTCAATGGGGTTGGTGGTGCGGGCGGGTTCGTCAATCAGCACCAAGAGACGCTCTTTTTCGCTGCGGTGCAGCACCTCGCTGATGCGGGTGATTTCGGAGGCATAGCTGCTGAGGCCGTTCATCTCGTTTTGTTCGTCGCCGATGCAGAATACCACATCGTCGACGGCCTCCATCCGGGCATAGGAAGCAGGTACGGGGAAACCAAACTGGTACATGAGCTGCGCCACCCCGATGCTTTTGAGCAGGACGGTCTTCCCTGCCATGTTGGCACCGGTCACTAGCGTGACCCCAGGGGTGAGCCCGAGGTCTACATTCTGGTAACGGAGCCCCACCGCCTCGTTGTGGAGTTTCAGTCGTGGGTTGAAGAGGCTTTCGATGGATAGTGGTGAGCCTGGGGCAGCCGGTTCGGGGCGGGTGAGGGACCATGCCTGTGCGAGGGTGGCACGTGCCAGGGTGAAGTCGATATAGGCCAGCTGGTCAAGGGCATCGGTGAGGATTTGTGAAAAAGGGTGCAGGAGGTCGCAAAGGTGTGCTATCACTTGCTGCTGGATTTCGTTCTGCTCGGCCATCAGTTCCGTCATCTCTTTGTCATCCGCCACCTTCATCTTTTTGCGGAGTGGGGAGAGGCGGAGGTCGTAGCTGTCGTAGATGTAGAACGTGGGGATGCCCGTTTGGTCGGGGTCGAGGAGGTTGAACACCTCTGACAGGTCGGGCAGCTGGAAGGATCCGTCCACCTGCATGTCGGCAAGGGCTTTGCGGCTGTGGGCGCAGAGGAAAGCAAGATTCTTGATTTCGAAGAGCTCCACCTCGTTCAGGATGATGTGAGATTGGAGGCTCTTGAGGGTGGTGTGGAGGTCGTGCAGTTGCATCAGCTGGTGCCTCAGGACGACAAGGGGTTGGCTGTAGGAAGGCTGGTCGAGCAATTGGCGAAGGGTAGCTACAGCTTGCTGCTCATGCTCTAGCTCCTGTGGGTTGATAAGAAGAGGCTGTTCGAGCATGCGGCGTCTTCCGGCTGCGGACATCAGCTCCATGCTGTCCACGACGAACAATAGTCCGGGCACTTCCTTTATCTTATCTTGTATCAGTTTGGCCATAACGTGTTCTTTTTTTGAGATTGCAAAGATAAGAATAATTCTTGACATAGCGTCATCTCCGAACACCGCAGAAGGTAAATTAACACAAAAGAGAAGGGGTGTCCTGTTTGGAGGACACCCCTTCTCTAAAGGAATATGGATGTTTTAATATATCCTCACGAGACGCACAGAGCAACCAGTAGAGTAGCTGATGTCGTTACGCACGGCGTTGGCACTGGGGGCGATGTGGAAAGCGTAGCCGGTGGTGCCGTTGACGTGGCTGGTGGACCAGTAGTTACCCACGGTGCCGACATTGGTGGTAGTACTGCTGGTGCGTTGTCCGGCAGCGGGTAGGAAGACCGCACCGGCGGATTCCATGGTGGACCAGTTGGCGGCATTGTACACGTTGGTGGTGTAGCTGGTGTCGGTGTTGACGAAGGTCATGCCGGTGGGGCAGGTCCAGTCGTCGGGGAGAATGACGTAGCCGGGGGTGTTCTCCACGGTGGCCATACCTCTGAGGAGAGAGGCGTTGGGACGCAGGGTCAGGAGGTAGTTCCATTCAGTGGAAGTGAGGGTGCGCCACATACCGCTTTGGTTGCCGCCGTTCATGATGGGGTTGAAGAAGCCCCAGTCGGCGTTGGCATAGAGGTCGGTGAGGTCGTTGCCGTTAGGATCCTCGGTGTAGTTGGTGTAGTCGGTGTTGCTGGAGGTGCTTTCGTAGGGCATGTAGCCGGGGGCGCCGCTATTCCAGCCGCTGGTGCCATAGCCGAAGAGGTCAATCCAGAACTTGCAGGCATTTCTCAAGATAATATTGTTGTTGTTAGCACCTGCAACGGAATACTGGGTGGTGGCGAAACGCCAAGTGTTGTTGAACGGGCGATACTGGAGGTTGCCCTGAGAGAAGTTGATGCGGGTGGTGGCACTGACGCTGAAGATGCCGGGCAGAGCACCGGGAACGGTGGGGTGCTCCAACTGGTAGATGCGGTTGTTGACGCTGTCGAAGTAGTTGATGTAAGTGTTGTTGAGGCTGTCCAGACGGTTGTTGAGGCTGTCGATGCGGGCATTCAGAGCAGCCACCTCAGCAGCGAGAGAGGAGTCTACATAGGCCTTGTTGGCTGCATCAAGCGGGTCGGTGGGGTTGTAGACATTCTTGATTTGGTTGTAAGCATTGTTGTTAACGGCAATCACATCATCGAGACCGAGGTCGTTGGTGAACTGGCTGAGGTGTGTGGGACGGTTCAGCACGCTGTCCCATTCGATGGTGGTGATGAGGTCGGCGAGGAGGACGTAGGTGTCACCCATATAGAGGGTGTCGCCGCTGACATGGAAGTTCAGGTCGTTGATAAACTGGCTGAGGTGGGTGGGGTGGTTGCGGACGCTGTCCCACTCGATGCTGGTGATGAGATCGGCGAGGAGGACGTAGGTGTCACCCATATAGAGGGTGTCGCCGCTGACATGGAAGTTCAGGTCGTTGATGAACTGGCTGAGGTAGATGGGGTGATTGCGGACGCTGTCCCACTCGATGCTGGTGATGAGGTCGGAGAGGAGGACGTAGGTATCGCCCATATAGAGGGTGTCGCCGCTGACATGGAAGTTCAGGTCGTTGATGAACTGGCTGAGGTAGATGGGGTGGTTACGGACGCTGTCCCATTCGACAGAAGTGGCGCTACCGCTGGGAAGGATGATATATGTGTCGCCATTGATGAAGAGGGTGTCGCCGCTGACATGGAAATTGAGGTCGTTGATGAACTCGCTGAGGCGGGTGGGGTGATGGAGCACGCTGTCCCACTCGACGGTTCCACGACGGCTGGGCGGCAGGACGACATAGTTGCCACCGCTGATGGAGAGGGTGTCGCCATTGAGGGTGAGGAAGATGCCACCGGTGAGGCCGTCGGCCGTGCGGGCTGTATTGGCATAATGTGCGTAGGGTACGGCAAGAATCTTCTGGGTGGTGGAGAGGGTGTAGTTTCTGCCACCGTTCAGGTCGATTTCGCTCTTGATGAAGTAGGGACCATTGGCCCAGTTGATGTTGGCAAAGTCATTGGAATTATCGCCCACGATGAGGGTGAAGAGACCGTTTTGATTGGTGGTGACGGCGGACTCCTGATTGTAGACGACGGTGCCCATGTCGGTACCTTGCAGGATGCTGATGTTTACGCTTATGTTGCGGTTACTCATAAGATGTCCGGCGGAATTGCGTACGACGGCTTGATAATTGAAGCCTTTGGGGACCTGTGCGTAAAGGGTGGCAAAGGTGGCTATTGCGAATAAAAGGATGACTATTTTCTTCATGGCTATTTAGCTTTGATAATTTTGTAAATGTTCTTTTTTGAATTGTCGGCAGATGCAACGTGGAGCATGTAGCTGCCCGCAGCGTATTTTTTCAGGTTGATGGTCTGCTGGCCACCGGTGTAGGTGCCGTGCGACAGCACCTGCCCATTGGCATTGTAGATGGTGTATGTCAGCTGGGCGGGTTGGTCACACTCGAGAGTGATGTTTTCGGCAGTGGGGTTGGGATAAATCGCCACACTGACCGAGAGCGCTTCGATGCCCTCGCTCTCTGCGTCGCGCGCAGTGTAGGGCTGCTGAACGCCTTCAGAGAAGGACTCTGTGACGTTGACCACCGTGATGGCTGGGGCATAGGCAGTGAGTACTGCCACTTCGCCGCCACTGTTGCTCAGCGAGCCGGTGATGCTGGACACGTCGCCACCAAAGCAGGTGATGGCCTGTTGTGCCCGCAGGTTCCCGGCTGCACAGAGCAGTACCACCAGTACGATGGCAGGAATCTTGGTTGAAATTAACTTTATCATATTACACATTATTTATTATTCTTGTGGTTGGGGTTCTTCTGGTTGAGGCTCGGCATTGTTGGTGTCGGTGTTGCGGATGCCCACGTCGAGAATCTCGATTTCGACACGACGGTTGTGGAAGCGGCCCTCGTCGGTGGAGTTGGTCTCGATAGGATACTTCTCGCCAAATCCGGCGGGTTCCATACGGTCGAGCGAGATGCCCTTGGTGTTGAGGTAGCGCATGACCGACTTGGCGCGGTTGAGCGAGAGGGTCTCGTTGTACTGGTCGGAACCCAAGCTGTCGGTGTGGCCCATAATCTTGATGCGCATCTCGGGATAGGCGTTCATCATCATGGCTACTTCGTCGAGGTGCGGGAAGGACTCGCTGCGGAGATGGTAAGAGTCGAAGTCGAAGTTGATGTTGAACAGGCAGAGGCGCTTGTCGCTGATGTCGATACCCAGTTTCACGAAGGCATACATCTCGCCGAACGAATAGCAGTCCTTGCGCACATACTCGGGATTGTCACCGTTGTTGATGGGCTTGAGGATGTATACTGTGTCGGTCTGAATGCGGATGGTAGTGTCGCTCTCACGCACATACACTGTGTCGGGCATGTAGATGGTGTCGGTAAGTGTGATTGCCGGGGTCTCTTTCCTAGGTCTGCTGCCCTTCCAGCTGTCGTCCAAAGGCAGGGCAAGGCGCAGGGCCACCTCGATGCCGCGGTTTTTGCGGACTTCGCGATACAGCTCGGCGCGCGGGAACAGGTTGGCGATGACCGAACGGTTGTCGGGCGCCACATCGGGGTTGTTGCGTATCTCGCGCGGGGCGAAGGTGTTCCACAAACCGATGTTGTATCCGGCCTCGATGGAGAAGACCACGGGAATGCCCTGAGTGGGGATGAGGAAGTCAAAACCGCCGCCCAGCAGGAGGCTGGCATCATAAGGATTGATGTCGGCAGAAGTGACTGGGGCTTCAACCCCGTTGGGGAAGTCTTCGGCATGATAAGTGGCCTTGCCGCCGTAGGCCAGGTTCAGCTGGGGCGCCGCCATCAGGTAGGGCGACACATGGCCGTCGCGGAATCGGATGTTGTATGTGAGGGGGAGCCGGAAATCAACGTAATGGGCCTTGAGCCGGTAATGCACATCCTTCCATTCGAGGCTGTCGGCGCGTCCCACAAAGGAGATTTCGGGACGCAGGGCAAAATGGGTTCTTCCCAGTTGGAAATAGCCGAAGATGCCACCCATGCCCTGAGTCTGGAGGAAGTGATTGTAATACTGATTGATTCGGTTGTATGAGTAGCGCATATCGCTGAAGTTGACACCTCCGCGGACACCTATCATGTTGCGAGGAAATCGAACAAAGGTCTCGGTCGAGTCGGGTGGTGTTTGTTCACTCTGAGGACTTTGGGCCATCGCCGCATTGGACATCATGGCCAGAGATAGCAAAAGGAATAAGCATCTTTTCATAATCTACTTTTTTGAGGGGTCTTCAAATACTTGGTTGGCGAAACCGTCGCCGTCGTTCCAATAGCGGTAGGTGCCCGGGTCGGGCAGGCGGGTCACATCACCACCTCTATCAATAATGTATTGTGCATACTGGCAGTTCTTGATGCCGTCGTCGGCATAGACGCCAGAAACGACCGAAGCGGCCTTGCACCACCAGTTGGAGTCGGGCGGATAGATGGTCTGGACGCAGTACATGGTGAATTTGTTGTCAGATGCTGTGCCAATGACCTGAGCTTCGTAAGCGTCGGTCATCACCTCGTAGAGTTGCTCCTCGTCGAGGAAGATGGTGTCGAACTGAATCTGACTGTAATTAACCATGCCACGCATCATCTGGCCCGAGAAGGACATATAGAGATGGCGGAATCTGGGGTTGGCATAGTTGTCGGAAGCATATTTGAGCTCCATCGGTGAAGCAAGGTATATGCCTTCGATTTTCGGAGGTTCGGCTCCCTCATGAATGACAAATCCATGCCGGGTGAGGGAGTCCTGAATATGTTCAGGAATCACATCGTGGGGAATTTTATCAATTGGGAACGGCAACACTATTGTGTCATCACCCTCTTTCAAACATCCCGTAAATAAGAAAATCGGGAAGGTTAAAAGTCCCAATAGGATGAGTAAATGCTTGGAACACTTTATCATAGTACGTACTTTTAATTGTTATTCATTTTGCAAAAATACATGTTTTTATTGTAATTACCAAATCGGATGTTGCGAAAAATGCCGTTTTTACTTCGTTTTCGAAGATGTTGTTTACTAGGAGTTTGACTATTATTCCCATCAGTCTTCCCCTCATTGGTGCAGTATTATGTGGGGAAACTTGATAAGAAAATAGGTAAATTGCTATTGTTATTTTTCGTGTATCAAATCATTTTATTAAAGGAATTTAAGAAAAATAGTTCTCTTACGAATGTTGGTAAACTTTTTTCCAAGGGTATTAGAAACATAGCCTCTCTGGGGTTGCTAGATATATCCACGCGATAAAAAAATTAAAAATATCATTTTTTTTCTTCGGTAAAACGTTTTTCAATAGCCAAAGAGGTCTAGCCATAGCGTATGATAGACATTGCGGACAAAGGGAAATGCGACAGATATTATAATAATAACTCTTTGGTGCATTATTTTTGAAGAGGATAACGGATATGTCAATCTCTGCCCAGAATACGCCAAACAGGAATGCGCGATACTATGTTGGTATTGGTATTTTCTTTGTATGGCGGTTTTGTACGGCAGCAGAAGCGTAGGTGATAGCCATAAGAAACCTGCAGGGCAATCACAGATAATGGGTTCTTTCCTCTTTTGCTTTTTCTTTCGTTTCCTTTATATTTTTAGCTCATTTACCGGTTATTTCTCTTATTGAAATCATCGGCATATAATTCTGAGAGGAGCAATGGAGTAATTGGAAATGATGAGGTGGAACGATGGTGAAGTTTGGTTGATTCTGGGGTGGCGGTTGGATATATGGTGTTGTTGTTTGATAATATACTGAAAAGTAGTGTATTATTTCCTTTTCGTTTGTTGTGAAAAAAAGAGTTTACCCTATTTTAGTAGGGCGAAAAGATGGTAGACATGATATAATGGTTGTGTGACAGCCTGACTAGGGTGTTGACCTAACAAATCTGAGGTCTACATATAGTCCATTACATCGTAGACCGGGCATCCGAGGGCATCGGTGAGCTGGCGGCAGGCTTCGGCGGAATTGAGGGTGTAGCCTTGGGGGGAGGTGGGGTTGAGGCAGAGTGCTACCACATTTGAGCGTTGAAGTACCAAAAGTCTGCCACCACGTCGGGTATATTCGGCATATATTTCGGGAGTGAGAAACAGCTTGGTGAAGTCGCGAACGATGAGTACGGTTTCGCGGATGTGAGGTTGGGCCGAGAGGTATTTGAGCAGGTGGTCGCTGACGGCCCCTGAGGCAAAGAGCGTGGTGCCATATTGGAATAGGTCCTGCTGTTTTTTCGCAAGGAGAAACACCGAGGCGATACCGAGGTCGTGTATTTCATCATCAGGGTCGACTGCCCAGATGCCCGAAGAGACTGTGCTGAGTTTGGCTCTCAGTTCTTCCGACACTTCTGGGAGGTTGATGAGGCGGTAGACGAAGCGGGTTTTGGAGATGAGCTGCTGTATGTTGGGTGAGACGGCTGCGCCGGTGGCGAGAATCATAGCGTCGGTGATAGTGGGGGAGGCGAGGCTGAGGCGCGACAGGGCGCCGTCGACGACGGTGAGTTGCACATCGCGCTTTTTGAATTGGTTAATCTGCTGACGGAGCAGCCCTGTGGTGGCGGCACCTGACAGGAGGGCTTTGCCGGTGCAGAGCACTTGGGCGGTAACCAGACGGCCTAGGGCGGTGCGCTGCTCGCCTACGGAAAGGATGTTTGAGACGAGGCGGCGTTGGAAATAGTGTTGCTCGGAGGTGACAAAAAGCATCTTTTCGTACAGCGTCACCTCCGGTTTGGCAGTGGCGTAAACAGAGTCCACCTGTTCCCCGTCGACACCTATGGAGGTGACGGCAGTTGAGATGCCTAGTTTGTTAAGTCGGCCTAACAGATAGTTCAGACAGACCGTCTTGCCGGTGTTCTTCTCAAGCCCTACAATCGACAGGCTCCGATAGTTGCGTATGTTCTCTACAAATGGCATTTCGGCTGCAAAGGTACGTTTTTTTTCCGACATACGGCAATCTTAGTTGCCAAAGAGGCTTGCTAAGGGCAATATAATTGCATACCACGCGTTACTGAATATGGTCCAGACAAGGAGTGCGGACAGACGATGAAGTGGCTTTTCCTAAGGGGATGGTATATCCAAATACGTTACCTATGCGCACCATCACCTTGATAACCGACATTGGTGCAAGTCTTCTGCCCGATATGGTTGTAGGCCTGCCCGTCAAGACTTTAGCGAACGAAAGGCTGTTGCGTAAACGGGAAACCGCAGACTGACAGAAGAACCTGTATTAAAGGTGGGCAGGTTGTGCCAGGCCAAAACACAATCATGATAGATGTGGATTTGCGGTATGGGAGGTTTTGTTTGAGGGAAGAAGGATGAGAATGGAAGTCCACAGAGGTGGTGATAAGGGCTTGGCAAAATATTTTTTGTCGGTTATTGGGGTTAAGTCCAAATAATTTTGTATATTTGCAGCCAGTATTTTTTGTATATATTAACACTTAAAAACTTATATTAAGATGATTACAAAATTAGATGACCTTCTGGAACTCGTAAAGAGTAAGGAAAAGAAGAATTTGGTTGCTGCTTACGCCAACGATTCCCATACCATTGGTGCTGTTAGTGCTGCTATCGACAAGGGCATTGTCAATGCCACTCTTGTTGGTGATATCGAAACCATCAAGAAGGTTTGTGCCGAAGAAGGCATCAATCCCGACAAGTTCGAGCTTGTGCAGGAGGCCAACGACAACAAGGCTGGCGCACTTGCTGTGAAGCTTATCAACGAAGGCAAGGGCGACTTCCTGATGAAGGGTCTCCTTTCCACCGACAAGTACATGCGTGCCATCCTCAACAAGGAGAGCGGCCTCATGCCCGGCAAGAAGAACGACATGCTGACCCATATGGCTGTTATGGAGGTTCCCGCCTACCACAAACTGCTTGTCTGCTCCGACATGGCCATCATACCGGCTCCCGACTTCAAGCAGAAGACTGCCATCATGAACTTCCTCATCCAGGTTTCGAAGAGCCTTCAGAACCCCAAACCCAAGGTGGCTGTTCTCGCAGCTACGGAACAGGTCTCCATCGGAATGCCCGCTTGCGCCGAAGCAGCATGGCTTGGCATGCAGAGCCTCCGCGGTCAGATACCCGGTGCTGTGGTTGACGGACCTCTGAGCCTCGATTGCGCCATCGACAAGGAGAGCGCACAGACCAAGAAGCTCACCTCCGAGGTGGCTGGTGATGCCGACTGCCTGCTGTTCCCCAACATCGAGGCTGGCAACATCTTCTACAAGGCTTGCACCAAGTTTGCCCATGCCGAACTCGCTTGCATGGTTATGGGTGCACGTGTACCGTGTGTCCTCACCAGCCGTGGCGACAGCGCCAAGACCAAGCTTTACAGCATTGCCTTGGCAGCCCTGCAGTGCAAATAAAAGCTGTCGAACCAACAGTTAGTTCGATAATAACAAACTAAGATTAACTCTATTGACTCCATCTGTCCAAGTAACGAATGGCAGCTGGAGTTGATAGAGTTAATTGATAAAAAGGAGAGGACAAGTATGGACAATTTTTTTGAAGGATTAAAGGGTGTGGCCATCACAGTGTGTGACAAAGAGGGCAACATCTTGGACATGAACGCTACTTCGGCCAATGTGAACAGCCATGGGCAAAAGATTATTGGCAACAACCTTTTCGACTGCCATCCCCCACGGGCCGCCGCAATACTGAAAGACCTGTTGGAGAATGAGAAGCTGAATGCTTATACCATAGAGAAGAAGGGTGTAAAGAAACTCATCTACCAGGTGCCGTGGTATGATAACGGAGAGTTTGGCGGGCTCATTGAGCTTTCGCTTCCTATTCCCTTTGAGATGCCGCATTATGTAAGAGGTTAGTAATAAAATAATAGAATCAAGTACTATTCGATGAAACATAAACAATTGGCCACGTTGTTGGCTTTGATGCTTCTTTCTTTCCAGTTGTTCGCCCAAGGTCGGGTCTCGGGCAGGGTGTATGACAGCAAGACAGGTTCGCCTGTAGAATATGCCACTGTGGCACTATTAAGCGCACAGGATTCGCACCTTGTCACTGGAACGGTGACAGAGGGCAATGGGTCGTTTGCAGTGCCCGTAGACTATGGACGTTATCTTCTGCGGGTCTCTTTTATGGGCTATCAGACTTATTTCTATCCCCAGGCGGTTGTGCTGACAAAGAACCACTCGTCATTGAACGTGGGGAAGATACAGATAGCACCGGCAGCTGTGATGATGGACGAAGTGACGGTGAAGGCCGATAGGACGATGGTGGAATACCAGCTGGACAAGCGGGTGGTGAATGTGGATAAGAACTTGGTGTCGAGCGGAGGCACGGCCACGGATGTGCTGGAGCAGGTGCCGAGTGTGTCGGTGGACAACGACGGAAATGTGTCGCTGCGCGGTTCGTCGAATGTGAAAGTACTTATCAACGGGCGTCCCTATGAGTTGATGGGGAACGACCTGGAAACACTGTTGGAACAGATTCCCGCCACCACGGTGGAGAGTGTGGAAGTTATCACCAATCCCTCGGCGAAGTACGACCCAGAGGGTATGTCGGGTATTATCAATATCAAGCTGAAGGATAAGACTTCGGGCGCATTGGGTCTAAATGGTGTTGTCAATGTCAATGCTGGCACTCCTTTGCCATTCCTTATCCCCGACCGGCTGCCTTCCATAATACCAACAACCATGGGCAGCATAAGCCTTAACTATACCACTGAGAAATACAATCTCTTCTTTACGCTTGACGGTGGGATGCGCAGCCGAGGCAGTTTCAGCCATTCCAGCCGTGAGCGTTTGCGCAACGGCGTCGCCTGGAGCCACGACACGATGGACCAGTATTCCATACGTCGCAACTTCATGGGGAGTATGAAGATTGGCGGAGAATATTATTTCAATAGCAAGAATAGTCTCTTGGTCTCCTACCAGCTGCGTGGAGGAATAAGAAATCGTGAGAGCCAGCTGTTCTCTACCGACCTCTTGAATGCCGACCATTATCTGGATTATCTGCAGACAGACACAAACCACAATCAGAATATCAACCACACGTTCAACGTCAGCTATATTAAGCGTTTTGATGAGAAGGACCGGGAATTCACCGCTGATGCGACCTTCTCGCTGCGGCATGTGACAGGGAGCGGGCTTCAAGAACAGCTATACGAAAACGCCTTGGCTTCGATTGACAACTATTATTTGAGGGAGACGCAGAGTGAGAATTACCACAGTGCCCTCAATTTGAAGGCCAACTATGTTCATCCTTTCGCCGAGGTGTGGAAGCTGGAAACAGGATATGAGGGCCGTCTTGACTGGCCGAACCAGAATGCTGTCTATTATCGTACGGAATATGATCCGTTGACCCTACTCCGTCACCGTTATCACGACACAGTATCGTCGACTCATTTTGATTATACCCAGCAGACCCATGCCGTGTATGCCACTGTGGGAGGCAAGATATCTGACCAGCTGTCGGCTCAGGTAGGCCTCAGAGAGGAGTATTCCTACCTGTTAGGTTACGACGTGAACCACCCGGCCACCGACTCGGTGAAGAAGGATTATTGGAAGCTCTATCCAACGGTTCATGTCTCTTATGAGATTAACAAGAACAACAGCATGCAGGTCAGCTACAGCCGTCGTGTGCGTCGTCCCCACATGTGGGACCTCAACCCCTATTTGGACGTGCGCGAAGGACAGGAGTTGGGATTTGGCAACCCCAATCTCGACCCCGAGTTCACCAACGCGTTTGAGTTGTCGTACAATCTCGGCCTCGACAAGTGGAACATTTACACTTGTGCCTATTATCGTCAGACGAACAACATGATGACCCGCTACGGCTATGTGTGGGATTCGGTTTCGCAGCAGCGATATTCATGGTGGATGCCTTATAATCCGCAGTATGACGGCTACTGGGCCAGCACCTGGCAGAATCTTGACCGAGGGTTTAATTATGGATTGGAGTTTATCGTCGACTGGCAGGTGCTTAAGTGGTGGAAACTGAATGTCAGTCTCAATCTGTATAAGAGCAAGATAGAGGGAACCGCATTGCTGGACAATAAGAGTACCGAAGCCTTCCAGGCCAGCGGCAAGTTCACCTCGTTCATGAATCTGCCTAACGATTGGACTATCCAGTTTTCGGGTCAGTATTTTGCGCCGTGGCTGGATTTGCAGACCTCTATGTTTTCCTCTTATTGGTGCGACCTTGCAGTCAAGAAGGATGTGCTGCAGAAGCGTGGTACGATCAACTTGCGTATAGGCGATGTCTTTGCCACGGGTGGTTGGGGACATGTCACCCATACCGAACAACTGAACCGCTATGTCAGGGCCCGCCGTATCTCGCCCACTATCTCATTGGGCTTCTCGTATAAGATTAATAACGGCCTCAAGCAGAAGCCTGTGGTTACTGAAGATGAAGACTCCTCCGACAGCGAATATTAAGTTGCGTGAAACCGAAGGCCAACGTGAGGTATATGACATTGTTCGTGACCGATATGTGGCCCTTACACCAGAGGAGTGGGTGCGCCAGCATTGCATCCACTACCTTCATTATCACTTAGGATATCCGTTGGAGCTGATGCAGGTTGAAGGTGCCATTACCCTCAACGGTATGACCCGCCGTTGCGACATAGTGGTATATGACTCTCAAGTGCGGCCATTCATCATAGTGGAATGTAAGCGGGAGAACATACCGCTCACACAGAAGGTGCTTGACCAGGCTAGCCGATACAATCTGGTGCTGCATGTGCCCTACCTGTGCCTCACCAATGGTCCTGAGCAAGTGTGCTGCCAAGTGGATTTCGATGGGAAGTGCGCCGTACCCATCCCGGGGCTCCCACCGTATCATAAATAAAGTTAAATAATGCGATAGAGGGGTGACGAATTGGACACCTTTGGAAGTATATAAAAGAGAAGAAATGGAAAATCGATATGCGAGAAGCGGACAAACAGATGCTAGCCGACCACTATCTGGACCTGTACCAGATAGCTTTTTCGATTCTCCATAACGAGACAGACGTGGAAGATGCCGTGCAAGAAGCTTTGGCCATAACAATGTCCCGTAGTCTGACGGGCGACCCCTATGCCTACTGCATAAGGGTGTTGCGCAACACAGCATTGAAGATGAGGCGGAAGAGTCCGGAGGTGTTGCTAGATCAGATGATAGAGGTGGCAGAGCCGGACCCCGAACCTGACCAGACATCACGGCGTTTAGAACTCCTCACAAGCCTGATGGAGAAAATGCCAAAACGCATCAGAAACGTACTATACCTATACTATGAGAAAGGACTTTCCAAAGCCCAGATAGCCCAGCATGAAGGGATTTCGGAGTCTATGGTGAAGAAACTTTTTTACAAGGGGCATAAGAGGTTAAAACAGAAAATATTAGAAATAGAAACTAAAGATATATAAGCCATGAGTAGTATTGAAAAACTTCTTCGGCGTCGTCAAGAAGGCACCATTACCGATGAAGAGTTGATTGAGCTCAACCAGCTTACACATCGTGACCAGGTGATTGAAGCAGCCACCCAGCGCGCCAAAGTAATACGCCATCGCAGATATGCCGGCATTTCGGGTGTGGTCTCAGTACTTGTTGTCGTAGGATTGTTTTTTACCATTCATCACAATAGCAACGGCCCTATTGCAGACGGTCCTTTAATGGCCCAGGCCGAAGCACCGTCCACCCCTGCTGTGCAGTCGGATGCCGATGCCCCACAACCGAAGACCCCTACGGTTGCGGCTGCCTCTAAGGATGAAGACACATTCCAATTAAATGTGCAACATGATGTCAAGGCCACCAAGCCAGTGATGCAAGCAGCGCCTTCGTCGAACGATATGGAATACGTATCTGCCGTGCAACATTATGAAGCTGTGGCAGAGGAGATGGAGCCCTCGGTCAGTTATGAAGGTGAGACCGTAGTGGCATGCAACACTCAGTGTTCGCCCGACTCGGTCATCAACGACATTTGGAAATTCCTCCGCACCTGATGATTGAGAATGCAATAATGCGTTAATTTGTTAGTCTATGATTCACACATTCAATAAAAGGCTGCTTTTTCTCTTGCTGCTGAGCTGTGCATCCTGTGTGATGGCACAGACCGATTTGTATAACCGTTATTCGGGGCGTACAGACGTGCGCGTTGCGAGTGTCACCAATTTCACCCTTGACACTGGCATTACCGCCGACGTGACGCTGCTGGAAGCAATCGACGACCAGAGCTGGCAGTGGCTCTGTTCCACCTTCGGGCTTGCCACCCCCACCAAGGAGCAGGAGCAACAGATGGAGGAGGGTTGGGACGTGACAATGTTTACCCAGCGCAGCCGCCAAGACCCCACCAAGCCTGCACCAGTGGTGGATGAACACATAGACCAAAACAATTCCTGTTATCTGGGGGTTTCTTACCTTTCGCGCACAGTGTATATATTTTGTTGTAACACTGAGAAGCAGTCCGACGTAGTGATCGCCTATCTAATTCGTAAGATGAGCAGTGCGAGGAATCAGTAATAAGTGCCACTATGCCCTCACGCCGATGCATATTAGTCTTGCTGGTGCTACTGACGTTTCAGCCAGTCATGTCGCAGACGCTGCATGGGTACGCATTTACTACTGGAGTTGATGCCTCCAAGTGGATTAGGTTGACTAACCCCGATACGATAAAAACATACTATCAAGTTGATGACTATTCACCAATGGTGGAAGTCGGCTTCCTTTTTAGGTTCTTCGGAACAGAGATACGTTCGTTCTGTGTCCACAATTCTGGTTTTTTGATATGTAATCGTGTTAATTATTTCTCAGAAAACTATAGCTTTATTACACTGAATTCATGGGTAAGTCAGGTGATGAATGAGAAGAGCCCTCTAATCGACCTTTATGGTCATCTGTCTACCCCTCAAAGTAGGACTATGGCAGTGTGCCAGACAGTGGGAACGCCAGGCAGTAGGATATTGGTTTGCGAGATTTCACGGAACGATGGTTCTTATGCGTCAGGTAGGGCCCTCTATCAGCTTCAACTTGAAGAAGGAACCAATACGGTGCGTTTTGTGTACGCTTCTAACACGGATAACACTTCACAAGTCTTGGGGGAGATAGGCTTTACAGGGACAGAAAACAGGTATGTACGTATAAACCCCATGACACATGTCGCATCAACAAGAGGGTCGGTACCAGACGAGTCGAATCATGATGCTCTATCGTGGCCAGGCAATTTCCGCTACTATCAATTTGTTCCGAATAACTGTGCTAGTATGGGTGAGATTGACATTGGTAATGTGGACGAAACAACGGTAAGGGTGTCGTGGAGACCGATGAGCCGCGACAGTTGTTATCTTGTCAGATATGGCATTGACCGTAGTAGATATGTTGAGTTTTCGACAACAGATACAATGGTATACCTAGTCGGCTTGCAGAGGCAGACCAGGTATGAGGTGCAAGTCCGAGTTGTGTGTAGTGAGGGAGACACCAGTGGTGCTGCTTCGACCTCTTTTTATACGCTGATACCCAGTTGCAGCAACATACCATTCACCAACCTCCGAGGCGAGTTTGTGGAATGCAGTACTGGTGGAATAAACTATCCATCCTTCACCAAAGAAGTGGTAGATAGTGGGTATAATGACTTCTATAGGTCTCGTCATACAGTCCATTTCAACACCTCGGAGCGTGACGCGCGAACAAGTAACAGGCTGCGTACTATCCCTGAAGGCCATTGCTCATCGGTGCGCATAGGCAATATGCGGGCTGGTGGACAGCAAGAAAGCATCACATATACTTTGCAGGTGGACACAAATGCCTATGATTTGCTTATCTTGCGTTACGCCCTAGTTGAAGAGCATCCCAATCATAGTATGAGCCAGCAGCCACATGTCATCCTCTCAATTACTGATTCGGCAGGCGGCCTGACCGACTCGTGCTATTATGCCGACTTTATTTCAGGCGATTTTTCAGGATGGATCAATGCCGCAAACGACGTAGTATGGCGCAACTGGTCCGCTTTCGGTGTCAGCCTGACCGAGTTCCACGGTCAGAAGATAAAGGTTACCATCTCTAATTATGACTGCAGTTTGGGCGGACATTTTGGCTATGCCTATTTCACATTGGAAGGAGCCATGAAACGACTGGAGTCTACGGTATGTGGCTCGAATGTGGAGAACACCTTCCATGCCCCGCAGGGGTTTACCTATCGTTGGTATAGTGCCGATGCCCCTATGGTCACCCTCTCGACCACCGATTCGTTGCATGTCGCCTCTGTAGGTGATTATTATTGTCAAGCGTCATACAATCTGCAGGGGCGCCATTGTGGTTTTGTGATGCCCACCCGTGCGGGGACCCGTTATCCGATGGCACGCTTCACCTCTTCAATGGTGGACGGCTGTAGTGCCATCCGCCATTTCGAAAACCAAAGTGTGGTGACCATGGACTCGGCCCATACCCAACTCACTTCGGAGTCGTGCGAACGCTATCTGTGGCGTTTTAGTGACGGTAGGGTTGACTCATCCGCCAGCATAACCCGCTCTTTTACCAATGGCACCCATACAGTTACCCTTTTAGCCATGTTGGCGAACGGGGCTTGTGTGGATTCATGCTCACAGACCTTTACGGTAAGTGTCCCAAGCGACACTATCAGGGTTACCCGATGTGAGAATAATCCGTACTTGTTCGGTGGAGAGCTTATCACTGAGTCTGGCTGTTATGCTTATGTGGAAAATTGTATCGAGCACATACTCTTGTATACTCAGTATGACACTTCTAGCGTACAGTACACCGACACTATATGCAGTGGCGATACGCTGTTGTTCGGGCGGCATGTGTGTGTTAGTAGTGGCTTTTACTCGCAAGTGTATACCGGCCAGCAGGGGTGCGACTCGACAATTAGTCTACAATTGAGTTGCATGCCTACATATCATGTTATAATAGCCGACACGCTCGCGGCTGGTGATTATTACGCCGTGGGCGACACTGCTTTTAGGGCTCCAGGCAGGTACCGCTATGTGATGCAGACCCTCTATGGCTGCGACAGCCTGTTCGAAATCGACCTTAGCTGTACGGTTCAGAAAGATACGACCGTCTGCACCTCCAGCCTGCCTGTGATTTGGGACGGACATTCTTTTGAGGCTGAGGATTCGAGTGCGTTTTCATATACAAGCCAGTCGGGTACGGACAGCATCGTGACCTATATGGTGCGTGTTCGCGAGCAGGCTGTGCCACAGTGGACGCTTGACCAGAGTTGCGATTCAGACCGTTATTTCATTGTCGAGGTGGGTGGAGGTTATAGGTATCATTGGTATACCGAGGCTGCTGCGGGTGGCATTGACGTGATTGTGGCCGACAGCCTTTATTACATCAATCCGCCAACACCTTTGCTCTATTACGTGCAGGCCGATTACGAGGAGGGGCTTTCCTGTCCGGCAAAAGACAGCATTTATCTCAATCCGGCCGACTTGTTGCCTGTCTATATCGATTTCTCCATCACACCCGATTACATCACCTCCGAGACACCGACAGTCACCCTTGTCGACCAAAGTAGGAACACCCTTAGCCGCGAATGGTATGTGAATGGGATAATGCAGTCTGAGTCGGATGTCCAGATGGAGGTGGATGCCCCTCTTTCAAGCGATTCGTTGGAGGTGTGTCTTGTCGGGTATCGCAAGTTTTGTCATCAGGTGCTGTGCAAATATGTCCCCATCGGGCTGATAGCTATTTACTTCCCCAATGTGTTCACTCCCGACGGAGACAACAACAACCGCTTTACCGCCATGGGTGTGGGTATCGATGAATTCGAGATGTGGATTTACGACCGTCGTGGCGTCCTGATGTTCCACACCACCGATATGCAGAAGGGTTGGGACGGCACCAGTGGTGGCATCAGGTGCCGTCAGGAGGCGTATGCCTACACCTGCCGCTATCGCCTCAAACAGGAGAAGGGCTATCAGTCTCACACGGGCACCGTCCTATTGCTGCGTTAGGTAATATTATCTCTAATACCCCGTTATATGATTAGTAACTATGTTATGACCCATATTCGATACCTCTTAATGGTGCTGTTGTTGCTGGCGTTCATGTCAGCGAAGGGGCAAACTATGTATGGCTACGACTTTACTACTGGGGTGGACAGTTCTATGTGGATTACGCTGACCAATCCCGACACTCTCAGAACATACGAACAAACTACTGACACTTATTCCCCTTTTGTGGAACTAGGTTTTCCATTCGGATTTTTTGGAACAGAAATACACTCTATTAGTGCACACATTTGTGGGTGTTTGGTATGTAATAGAGTTGAAAACGCATCTCCATGTGGAGTCATTTCATGGGCTTATGCCAGGCGGCCCCCTCTCATTAATATATATGGTTGTGCTCTCGTGAGTAATACCTCAACTTATCTTAATATGGCAGTATGCCAGACGATGGGCAGTCCGGGCAACAGGACGTTCGTATGCGAATTCTCAATAAAACCACCGTCCAGTTCATTGGAGGTGTGTCGTTATCAGATACAGCTTGAAGAAGGCACATGTGCCTTACGTTTGGTATATGGCCATAATACTGGTAGTATAGATGCCATTGGTCAGATTGGTTTCACAGGGACGGATCGCAGGTACATCATAGTCAATTCGGAAACACACACCATAACGGCAAATGAGGGTGATTTAATTTGTCCTTGGCCAGGTGATTATCGATATTATCAGTTTGTTCCTGATTGTGCTAATCTGCCCAGGGTTAATATAAGCAACGTGGAACAGACCTCGGCAAGGGTGTCGTGGCCTCGGATGAGGAGTGCCAGCAGATATCTTGTCAGGTATGGCTATGTCGACAGCGGTTACGTCGAACAGTCTACTCTAGACACTGTAATATACTTGCATGGGTTGCGGCCAAAAACACAGTGTGATGTGCAGGTTCGTGAGGTCTGTAGTAATGGTGATACCAGTGAGGCTGTCTCAACACGTTTCCGTACACTCATCCCCAGCTGTAGCAATATTCCGTTCACAAGTTTTTGGGATAGTCATGTGGAGTGTCGAACAGGCAGATTCGCCTATCCGTCTACTATGGTAGAAATAGTTGATGAAGGATATGCTTCTATCGATTCTCGCCATACGGTACATTATGATACCTCGGAGCGCGATCCGCGAACGGGCAATTTGTTGCGTACTATTCCTGTCGGACATTGTTCTTCGGTGCGTTTGGGCAATTGGAGGGTAAATGGTGAACAGGAGGATATCACCTATTCGATAGTGGTGGATACTAACCAATTTGACCTTTTGATATTAAGGTATGCTATCGTAGAGGAGAACCCTGATCATTCCGCACAGCAAAAGCCGCATGTCATATTCTCTATTTGTGATTCGAATGGTGTCGTGATTGATTCGTGCTATTATGCCAATTTTGTATCGGGCGATTTGTCGGACTGGAATTATATGGTAGGTGTGGTGTGGCGTGACTGGTCAGCCTTTGGTGTGGATTTAAGCAGCCTACATGGTCAGCGTGTAAGGGTGTCGATATCAAATAGCGATTGTGCTCTTGGTGGACATTATGGCTACACCTATTATACATTGGAGGGGACAATGAAACGACTGCAGACGACGAACTGTGGGTCCGCTTTGGAGAATACTTTTCACGCACCACAGGGCTTCAACTATCGTTGGTATAATGTATCTAATCCATACATGACTCTATCGACTACCGATTCGTTGCATGTGACTTCGGCGGGCAATTATAGTTGTTATGCCACATATCTGCTGCAAGGACGAGATTGTGGTTTTGTGATGTCGGCTCGGTCGGGTCCACGTTATCCAGTAGCGCAATTCACCATTTCGGTGATTGACGGGTGTCCGGCTGTGCGGCGTTTTACAAATCAAAGTGTGGTGGCGACTGATGCGGAGCATACTAATCTGACTAACGAACCTTGCGAGAAGTATTTGTGGCGGTTTAGCGACGGGACGGTGGACTCCTCAACCAATATCACACGCACATTTAGGAATGGTACCTATTCGGTCACCTTATTGGCTATGTTGGCTAATGGGATGTGTGTGGACTCAGTTACTCAGACCTTTACGGTAAACATTCCAGTGGATACACTCAACATTACTCTTTGTCCGGGGTTTTCTTACCAGTTTGGAGATGTATTGTTAACAGATACTGGCAAATATGTGTGTTTCGCAAATTGTATGGAATATGTAATCTTTTTTAGGTGGCACACGCTTTCGCCACAGTCTTATCTGACAGACTCTATCTGTAGTGGCGACACGTTGTTTTATGATTGGCTAATTGCTACTGACAGCGGAGGCTATAGTCAGGTGCTTCACGACCATAATGGGTGTGATTCGTTGGTATACCTGGATTTGACATGTCTTCCCACATACAGACAGGTGATTTCCGATACGCTGCCCGCTGATGAATATTATGCCATTGCTGATACGGCTTTCAGAGCACCCGGAAGCTATAGTCTGTCGTATTACAGCCAATATGGATGCGATAGCTTGATAGATGTCTACCTCAGTTGCACGAAGGAGGTTGACACAACGGTATGTGAAGCCGACCTTCCCCTTATGTGGGGTGGGCGGATGTATTCGGCGGCGGGTAGGCACAGGATGTCGTATCGAAGCCAATCGGGCAATGACAGCATTGTGACATATACTATGCATGTACAAGAGAAGGTGATGCCTCGGATGGAGATAGACCAGGATTGTGATAAAGGGAGCTACTTCATCGTGCGGGTGGAAGGCGACTATCACTTTGAATGGGTGTCGGAGTTTGGGGATGATAGTGTGGAGGAGGTGGCTGCGGATAGTCTCTATTATCTCCATCCGGGGCAGCCGACACGCTATTATCTTTATGCTTCTCATAGGGAGGGCCTTCCGTGTACGGTGGTGGATAGCATCGACTTGGCCCCCGCCGACTTGGTTAGCATGAATGTGGACTTCTCTATGTCTCCAGAAGTTATAACCTCGGAGACATTTTCGTTGGCGCTGTTGGACCAGAGCGAGAATGTTCAGAGAAGAGAGTGGTATGTGGGCTCGTCACTTCAGATGGGGACCGGTGCGCAGCTGACCGTGGATGTTCCGATGGATGTGGACACGTTAGAACTATGCCTGGTTGGCTATCGCATGTTTTGTTTTCAGAAAGTATGCAAGTATGTCCCTATCCATAGGCAGTTGATTTTCTTCCCCAATGTGTTCACCCCCGACGGCGACATCAACAACCGCTTCACCGCCATGGGTGTGGGTATTGCAGAGTTCGAGATGTGGATATATGACCGTCGTGGCATCCTGATGTTCCACACCACCGATATGCAGAAGGGTTGGGATGGCACCAGCGGTGGTGTCAGGTGCCGTCAGGAGGCGTATGCCTACACCTGCCGCTATCGCCTCAAACAGGAGAAGGGCTATCAGTCTCACACGGGCACTGTTTTGTTGCTGCGGTAGGTGAATCGCACAATTTTTTTTCTATTCTTACGTTATGAAAAATAAACAAATTATGTATCTGTACCGATTCTTTGTAATGCTGCTGCTGGTTCTGACTTTTCAGTCGGTAAGGTCGCAGACGTGGTATGGCTACAGTTACACTACAGGCGTGGACACCACCAAGTGGATAACGCTGACCGACCCTGACACCATCAGGCGGTACAATCAATACGGCATGTACTCTCGCATGGTGGAGTTGGCGTTTCCCTTTGGCTTTTTTGGATCGGACATACGCTCATTCTGTGTGTCCCACGCTGGGGTGGTAGTATGTAATAGAACCTATAATAGCGAGATTCCACTTCAACAGATAGATTTGTTGAGCCAAAACTATGCCAATCCGCTCATTTTTCTATTTGGACAGAATAGTTATGTCACAGTAATGGCGGCATGGCAGATGGTGGGGGTGCCTGGTAGTAGGACTCTGGTGTGTGAGATTGCATTGAGACGGCCGGTTGACACTTTACAGGAGTGCCGTTTCCAGCTTCAATTGGATGAGGCGACGTTGGCTGTCCGCTTTGTATATGGGGCCAATACCGTTAATGATAATCAAGGGAGGGGGTCGATTGGCTTTACAGGGTCTTCGTCTAGATTTATCAACATCTCGCCAATCAGCCATGAGGTTTCAAATCAGGTGCTGTATTCCAATAACCTGTCGTGGCCGGGCATATATCGGTACTATGAGTTTACGCCTGTCTGTGCCAATGTGGCGGGGCTGACAGTCAGCCATGTAGGTTACAATTCTGCATTAGTGTCGTGGTCGCATATGTCGAGCGACAGTTGTTATATCATCCGTTATGGCAGACCCAATAGCACTTACAGCGAGCGTGTGATTCGTGACACATCAATCATTATTGATGGATTGCAGCGTTGTACACTGTATAATGTTCAGGTGTTAACGATATGTAAGAATGGGCAAATCAGTGGGGATGCATCAATCCGGTTTAGAACAGTCGCGCCCAGTTGCACCAACATCCCCTTCACGTCACTTTGGGACGATTTTGTGGAATGCAGAACAGGCAACTTTACTCGTCCATCGGCTCAAATTGAAGTGGTCGATAGTGGTTATCGGTCTGATAGGTCGCGCCATACGGTACATTGTGATACTGCAGAGCGGGACTTAATTACTCAGTATCAATTACGAACTATCCCTGTTGGATATTGTTCTTCTGTACGGCTGGGAAACAGCAGGTCTGGGAGGGAACAAGAAAGTATTACATATACGTTACACGTTGATACAAATGATTATGACCTGCTATTGTTGCGATATGCTATCGTTGCGCAAAACCCGGAGCACCCAGAGTATACGCAGCCGCATGTACTTTTTACAATTACCAGTATGGACGACAGTCTTGCCGGGCCGTGCTATAGCGCAACTTTTGTTTCGGGTGCACTATCGGGATGGCTGCCAGCAAGAGAAGGTTCGGACATCCTGTGGCGCGATTGGGCTGTCTACGGAATAGAACTTGGGGATTTGCACGGCCAGACTGTCCGGCTGACCATATCCAATTTCGATTGTGGCGAAGGTGATCATTGGGGGTATGTCTATTTCACATTGGAAGGAGTTTCAAAGCGTCTGACATCCACTGTCTGTGGTGCCAGTACAGAAAATACCTTTCGAGCACCTAAAGGATTTAACTACCGCTGGTATAGTGCCGACAATCCTTCCGTTACATTATCCACGGACGATACTCTGCATGTTACAACGCCAGGAGTGTATTATTGCCATGCGACATATCAACTTGCAGGAAACGACTGCGGCTTCACCGTGGTTTGTCGTGCGGGAATGCGTTATCCTGTGGCGCGTTTTTCATCTACAACGGTAGGCGGATGCACTGCGGTTCGCCGTTTTGTAAACGAGAGTGTGATTGCCACTGATGCGGCGCATACCCAACTTACCACCGAGCCGTGTGAACGTTATCTGTGGCATTTCAGTGATGGGACTACAGATTCCGCCACCAATGTGACTCGAGCCTTCAGCAACGGCACCCATACGGTAACCCTCATCGCTATGTTGGCCAACGGTAGCTGTATTGATTCCGTGTCACAGACTTTTACTGTAAGCATTCCAAGCGACACCATATATGTGTCTTCTTGTTGGGGAGTGCCATATTGTTTTGGCGATATGGTCGTTACTCAGACGGGGCAGTACTCCTATGTGGACAGTTGTGTCGAACATATCCTCTTTTTTACCGTACTGTCTGAGCCACCTACTACGATTATCGATACTATCTGTAAGGGCGACACCTTGTTTATGGGGGATGAGGCCTACTTTCTTCCGGGGTACTACACTCAGGCTTTTTTAAACCAATACGGATGTGATTCTTTGGTCAATTTGCAGCTGTGGACTATGTCTCGGTACAGTATTGAGTTGCGCGACACACTCCCTGTCGGTTCTCAATACCCAGTAGGCGATACCGCATTCACGGCTCCAGGTCGATACGAATATCGGATGTCAAGCATATATGGTTGCGACAGTGTACTGAACATACAACTCAGCTGTTCGACAGAGAAGGATACCACTATCTGCGAATCCAGTCTGCCATTTGTATGGGATACCTTGATATTCAATGAGGCTGGAGGACGTAGGCTCTCGTTTGTCAATCAGGCTGGTACAGATAGTATCATCACCTATACGCTGCATGTGCGTGAGATGGCTCGCTCACAACTGGATTTAGATCAAAGTTGCGACTCGGACCTTTACTACATTGTTGAAGCTGGGGGAGGCTACCATTACACCTGGCAGACTGGCAATGCAACTAACTGGATTGATACAATTGTTGCTGATAGTCTTTACTATATTCATGCCAATGACCCTTCATATTATTACGTACAAGTTGGGTACCCTGACGACCCTCAATGTCCTACAACTGACAGCATCTATTTGGACCCTACAGCACTCCAACTCATCATTGTGGATTTCTCCATCTATCCTGAGCATCCTTCTTCAGAGTACTCCAGTATTACCCTCACCGACCTGAGCCAGAATATACTCACTCGCGAGTGGTATGTGAATGGGATGTTGTGGCCAGAAGCCGGTGCAACTGCTGTGGTGGATCTTTCTCTATCTGACGACACGATTGAGATATGCATGGTTGGGTATCGTAATTTCTGTCACCTGTCTGTTTGTAAGAAAGTTGCCGTCGATTGGCAGTCAATCTACTTTCCCAACATTTTCACTCCCGACCGCGATATCAATAACCGCTTCACTGCTTGCGGTGTTGGCATCACTGATTTTGAGATATGGATATACGACCGTCGTGGTATGTTGGTGTACCACACAACGGATATCGGGCAGGGTTGGGACGGCACGAGTGGTGGCATCAAGTGCCGTCAAGAGGCATATGCCTACACCTGCCGCTATCGCCTCAAGCAGGAACAAGGCTATCAAACCCACACAGGCACTGTCCTATTGCTGCGGTAGACGTGCTGTACAATTTTTCTGCCATTACTGCGTTATACACAAAACGCTTCATTTATGAAAAAAATCCTTCTTCTTTTTGTATCATTGTTCCTCATTGGAAATATTGCTATTGCGCAGGACGACGATGACATCTCCTATTATGATTCTGACATCGAATCCGATGCAGAATTCCCTGGTGGATTAGAGGAGCTGTATATGTTTGCCTGCATGAATGTCGAGTACCCTAAGGAGGCTCGTGAGGCGAACATCGAAGGCAAGGTCTACGTCTCTTTTACTGTTGGGAAGGACGGGTCTGTTGCTAATATCAAGCTTCTGAAGGACATAGGCTATGGGTGTGGGGAGGCCGTAGTGAAAATGGTCCAGTCGATGCCTCGGTGGAAGCCTGCAATGCGAAAAAACGGCAACCCTGTCCGAGTGCAGTTCAGCCTTCCCGTCAATTTCATTCTCGCCGATGATGAAGAACTCGAATCCAAAGAGGTACGTTGTCGCACGCAGGCTAAGCTGATTTCGCAAGGCTACAACAAATCGGCCGTACCAGATGAGTAAACACACCTGCCATTTCGAGAAACTACCTTTCGACATCCGTCCCTCTATATGGGGACCAGAGGTCTATGCCTTTGAACATTGGCTCCAGCACATTTCTCTTTTGTTCAAAGGACAAAAGATGGCAAAGCGTAAGTGCATCCGCCGTTGCCGCACCTGTGGACGTTACCAGATAGAATGTCCCTATTGCAACCATTCTTTTGAGTCGGATGCTCTTAAAGTGAAGATGACGTGCCCTTTTTGTCAGAAGGAGATTCAAACCTTGTATGAAGAAAATTGGTATTAACGATGAAACTAATAAGAAAGCTATTGATACTAGGTGCTGTATGTCTCCTCTCCTCCTGCGGTCGTAGTTGGCATGAAGTGCGGTCGATGGAACAACTGTTGGATGCCCACCTGATGGGCAAGGTCAAGTTCGTCGACCGTCAGGAGCGATGGATATTCACTGGCGACGGTGAGAAGGTGGTCATCTTCGATGTGTTGGATACTACTGCGCTGAGCCATTCAACCCATGCAATGCTGCCTACGATAGCACAATGATAGAGCATCGTTTTGCCCATAGTCCACGCTATCCCTATTTGAGGCATACCGCGGGCTATTATATCAACATGCAAGAGGACGACCAACAGCAGTACCGCTTCTATGATACGGTGGGTGGTCACCTTGTGTATTACCTTAGCTTAATGTGATATGAAAAGATTACTTTTGATAGGTGCGATGATTTGTGCCATAGGATTTGCCTGTTCCTGCAATGGCATCTCGGATGGCTCCAAGCCAGAGGGCTCATCTGCAATAAGGGCTCGTTCGGTTGATTGGGAAGGATTGTATCTGGACCCTGAGGGGGAGCACCAACAAACGTTGGAGGTCTCTGTCTCAAGGAATGAACTGTTGTTCAATTACTCAATTGTGTCGTACGAAGGGAATGTCTATTACTCTTTGTCGGGAAGGGCGATTCTAAAGGTTGGTGATTTGGAGTGGGATGACGATGACCATGGCGTTGCCTATGCGGTGGACGAATATGTCTACGATAGTGCATGTTATATGGCTATTAAGATTGAAGCCGACAGCCACAGGCGGGCAAGGATTGTCACCGATGATGAAAGGGTATGGAATCTAGTGGGTGAGAATGCCAGTACAATGATGCTTGTGGAGTAATCTGAGGGCAACCACTTAAAGAAACTGTATCTCTTTCAATTGGCACGACAGCCGTTCCCCCTTGTCGGTGACGAGCTGTAGGTGTCCGTATCTGTTCACGTCCAACAGGGTGGCGGTAATTGTCTGCCCTTGATATCCATATTGGGCTTTTTCTCCCCGTCGGAGCAATAGGTTCAGGTAAGGCTCATCGAGTGTGCCGATAGGGTTGTCTCGCAACTCGTTATATCGGTGGGCAAGGCAGTCCAGTATCTTCTCCAACGTTTCGTCCAAAGGCCATTCCTGTCTATTGAGTAGGCAAAGCGAAGTAGGGTTGGGTACCCACTCAGGGAAGTCTGTTTGGTTTACATTCAGCCCAATACCCACCACGCTGGCAGCTATCTGTCCGCCTGCTATGCGGTGGGTTATCAGTATGCCGCAAATCTTCTTGTCGTCCACGTATATGTCGTTAGGCCACTTGATGCGCACACGCCTGTCCCCTTCCTCAATGAGTGGCATCAGGTAGTCGGCTATGCCCAGCGACACCGCCTTGGTTAACTGGTATTGGTCGGCGATGGGCAGCCATGTGGGTTTCAGTACTAGGCTGAAAGTAAGGTTTTTGCCTGGCTCGGCCTCCCAATGGTTCCCCCGTTGCCCGATACCAGCAGTCTGTGTGCGGGCAACAATAACGGTGAACTCCTCAGTCTCGTTGAGATCGAGGAGTTCGCAATATTGGTTGGTAGAAGGTAGGGTGTCGAACTTCTCTATCTTCATCCTGTCCGACCTATACGGTCATAATCTCCTTCTCCTTGGCAGCGAATATCTTGTCACACTCGCCAATGAACTTGTCGGTGATGTCTTGTATCTCTTTCTCCACCTGCTTCACCTCGTCTTCGGGCACCGACTTGTCTTTCAGTTTCTTCACCTTGTCCATCACGTTGCGGCGGGCGTTGCGGATGTTCACCTTACTGTTTTCCACCTCGGCGTGTGCTGCCTTGGTCAGCTCTCTGCGGCGTTCCTCAGTCATCGGGGGAATGACGATGCGCAAAATCTCGCCCTCGTGGCGAGGGGTGAAGCCCAGATTGGCATCGAGGATGGCCTTGTTGATGGCACCGATGATGGTCTTCTCCCACGGCTGGATGATGATGCTGCGGGGGTCGGGTGTGTTGATGTTTGCCACCTGGCTGATTTCTGTCGGGGTGCCGTAGTAGTCGATTTTCACGCCGTCAAGCATTCCGGGGTTTGCCTTGCCCGAGCGGATTTTCTCCAATTCTTTGTTCAAGAAGTTGATAGCACTCTGCATGCTATTTTTCGCTTCTTCGATACAGGCTTTTGATAAGTCGTTCATGATATTATGTATATTATTAATGTGTTAACTCGTTAATTTGTTATTGTGGTAATCGATTCACGAATTCACGAATTTACACGTTCACACATTCACCAAAGTTCCAATCGCCTCGCCTTTGACCACTTTTAGCAGATTGCCCGGCTGGTTCATGTCGAACACATATATCGGTAGGTTGTTTTCCTCACAGAGAGCGAAGGCGGTCAAATCCATAATCTTTAGTTTCTTGCCTAGGGCATCTGCAAAGGTCAGTGTCTCATACTTTGTCGCCGTGGGGTCTTTCTCAGGGTCAGCGGTATAGACACCGTCTACTCTAGTGCCTTTCAGTATCACATCGGCTTTAATCTCTATGGCTCTAAGGGTTGAGGCAGTGTCGGTAGTGAAGAACGGGTTGCCGGTACCTCCACCAATAATCACCACGCGCCCTTCCTGCATCGCTTCGATGGCCCTGCGGCGCGACATCTCTTTGCAAATGGGCTCAATGGCAAGGCCACCAAGCAGTTCGGTCTTCATGCCCTGCTTCTCCAGTTCAGACTGCAGAGCCATGCTGTTGATGAGCGTGGCAAGCATGCCCATATAGTCACCCTGCACGCGGTCCATGCCCTTCGAGGCACCGCTCAGTCCGCGGAAGATGTTGCCGCCGCCAATCACGATGGCGACCTCAACGCCCTGTTCCACCACCGTCTTGATGTCCTTGGCATATTGTTCCAGCATCTCGGGTGCTATACCATAACTTTGCTTTCCCATGAGCGATTCGCCACTCAATTTCAGAAGTATGCGATTATATTTCATAGTGTCAATTTTGTTTAATGGGTTAATTATTAATGTGATATATTAAAATGTCCTCAGTGTTTCAAACTACTAAAATACCAAAAAAAACGGAAACAGCAATATTTTTTTCGTTTTTGTTTGTCAAAGGTGTGGTGCATCCTTGTTCGAGACAGTGGTTTGTAATGTTACCTGAGGCGGAGGAAGCCTATATGGGGGAACGAGGCTATAGTGTTGTTATGGCTAGGGCGGTGATGCTGATTTTTATGTCAGGTATGGATTCGAGTGCGTGGTAGCAAGCTTCGATAGTGGCACCAGTGGTGATGACATCGTCAATGAGAAGGATGTGTTTGCCAGCGAGTTTTTCAGGATGGCGCACTCGGAATGCTGATGAGACATTTTGTGTCCGCTGCTGGCGGTCTTTGTGGGTCTGGGATGAGGTGTAGAGATGGCGATAGAGGTTCTTGTCTGCGACAGGGACATTAAGGTCGTCTGATATGGCGAGGGCGAGCAGTTGGCTTTGGTTGTATCCTCTTCGCAACTGGCGCAACCAATGCAGAGGAACCGGAACGATGTAGTCAATCGTGTCAAACCTGCCGGACTCCTTGAGGGTATTGCCCAGAAGGTGTCCATACTGATGAGCCAACTGTGTGTTTCCATGGTATTTAATTTGATGGATGATGCTTTGTGCCACATTCCCCTTTTGGAAATAGAGTAGGCTGGCAGCAGCTTCGAGAGGTATCTGTCCGACAAGTCGGCATTCAGTTTCATTGTCTGTAGTGGCAGCATTGTTGCTCCAGGGTATCTTGCTCATACAGCGAGTACAAAGAAAGCGTTCGTCACCTACTAGCGGTTCGTTGCAGTGACAGCAGAAGTCTGGAAAGATGATACGAACGAAGTCTCGAAACATAAACAATGAGGAGCGTTAGTCGGCAAAAAAGAGACAGCTGTCGCCGTAGCTGAGGAAACGGAAGTCGTGGTCAAGTGCGAATTGATAGCATTGTCGCCAGGCATCACCGATAAGAGCCGAGACAAGAAGTAATAAGGTACTCTTTGGCTGGTGAAAGTTGGTGATTAGACCATTGATAACATGATATTTATACCCTGGGGCTATCATCAGCTGAGTGTCTCCCGCCAATTGGTCGGTCTGATTGTCGCCCATCCACTTGAGCACATTGCTGTAGGCTTCTGCAGCACTAATGTGCAACTCTTCGAGCTCGTAAGGGTCCCATTGTAATATATGCATGGCATCAAGTGTGGGGTTCTGACTGAGCTTGACACCGAACCAATAGACTGATTCTATGGTGCGTACAGATGTGGTGCCTACAGGGAAGACGGGGTGGGGTAGGTGCTCAAGGATGCACTGGATGTTTTTGCGTGCTATCTCAATCTTCTCAACATGCATCACATGTTCGCCTATGGTTGTGGTGTTGACGGGTTTGAAGGTTCCGGCTCCGACGTGGAGGGTGATGAAGTCGGTAGCGATGTGTCTTGCTTGCAGAGCATTGAACACTTCTGAGGTGAAGTGTAGTCCGGCGGTAGGGGCGGCAACCGACCCTTGCAGACGGGCATATACGGTCTGGTAACGTTCGTTATCGCTGCTGACGGCTTCGCGGTGCAGGTAGGGTGGGAGGGGGATGACCCCAGCTTGTTCAATGACTTCGGCAAAGCTGACCCCGCCATCCCAATCGAAGTCGACTATCCAGGCGTTGCCAACCGCCTGTTGGCGGCTGGCATTGAGTGTGATGGTTCTGCCGTTTATGTCAATTTCGCGCGAAAGGGTGCCTTCTTTCCATTTCTTGTTATTGCCGATGAAACAGGTCCATGTGCACTGGCTGCGTTGTTCAAAGGCCTGTGAAACGGCCATCTGGTATGGTTCGAGGCAGAAGACTTCGATGGTGGAACCCGTAGTCTTCTGGAAGAAAAGTCGGGCGTGGATAACTTTTGTGTCGTTGAACACTAGTAGGCTGTCGGCAGGCAGCAGTTCTGGCAGGTGGAAGAATTGGCTCTCAGAAATGACACCTTGTTGGTAGACGAGTAGTTTGGAGTGGTCGCGTTGCTCAAGTGGGAATTTGGCTATGCGGTCGTCGGGCAGGGGGTAGTCGTAGTCGGCTATGGCGATAGATTTGGGGCTATTGTTCATGGGAGGTATGCTTGCGTTGGGTTAGAAGTGAGAAGAGTATATACCATAGGATGATGAGCGTGATGGCGTACCATTGGCGGGTGAGGGCGATGATAATGGCGCAGCCAAGAAGGAAGATGTATTGGATACGGTTGGCCTTCCATGAGAGCTCTTTGAAGTTGAATTTGAGGGAGAACATGGGCAGTTCGCTGACCATTAAGATGTCGGTGATGAGGGAGAGGATGGTCAAGCCAATGAGCGTTGTGTTGCTGAACAGTAAGTCTAAATCTAAGTTTGGATTGTAAAAAGCAAAGGCGATACCCACCCAGATGAGGGCATTTGAAGGCGCAGGAAGGCCAAGGAAACTGTGGCTTTGGCGGGTGTCGAGGTTGAACTTGGCAAGTCGGTAGGCGGCAAATGCGGGCATGAGGAGAGCAAGGTAGCGGAGGTTGGCAGTCCACTCGGGGGTGCTATAAAGGATATTGAAAAGGATGAGGGCTGGCGCCACGCCTGATGTGACCACATCAGCAAGGGAGTCAAGCTCTTTGCCTACAGGCGATGCCACACCCAACAGACGGGCGGCAAGGCCATCGAAGAAATCAAGGAAGATACCCCCGATGATGAAGTAAGCAGCAAGGTCACCATAGCCTTGTGCGGCATAGTAAGAGGCAATGACGCCGCAAGTGAGGTTGCCGAGGGTGATGAGATTTGGGATTTGTCGTTTGATAGAATGTAATAATTTCATGACGCAGTTCTCAAAAAAAAGATGTAGGAAGAACAACGTCATTCCTACATCTTATGGTAAATTGAAATAAGATTAGTAGAGTTTGATGACCAATTTAAAATCGGGGTCGTTCCAATAGGCGCGGAACTCTACGTCAACAGCAGCTTTACGCTTGAATTCATACTCCATGTCTACAGCGTTCTGGAGATTTTTGAGGCAGTTCTCGCGGTCGCCAAGACGGGCGTAGGCCACGGCACGGAGGTAGTTTACTTCGGCGGTCTGGTCGAGACAGCAGTTGAGGGTACGGATGCAAGCATCGGTCTCGTCATTCTCAAGCTGCGAGAAAGCAAGATTGTAGCTGCAGGAAGTGCCTTTCATGAGCTTCTGGGCCTCTTCGTAGTTACCACGCTTCAGGTTGAGGATGATGATGTTGGCATCGGCATCGGAGCTGCCCTGTCGCTTAGCTTCTTCAAAGTAGTACTTGGCAAGGGTGTAATCTTTCTGAGCCAGGCAGAGGAGGCCAGTGTTGTTGAGGACATCGGGGTTGTGAGGGTTCAGGTCGCGAGCCACCTTGAGGTAACGCTCGGCTTCGGGGTAGTCGCCAAGGTAGAATGCGATGGCGCCGGCATTGTTCCATGCGCCCCATTCGGCACTGTGGTTCTCAGTAGCCCACTTGTAGTACTTCATCTTGGTGTCGTAGTTGTAGTTGATATAGGCGGCATACATGAGTTCGTCAAATGAGAGCTTGCCAGGATTGAGGGTGGCCTGTTTTGCCAATTCGACATCGGTCTGACGGGCTTCGGAGTAGTAGAGGGCGATCTGAGCGCGACGGAGGCTGGGGAAAATGTCGCGTTCAAGCTGAGGATAGGTGGTGGCGTAGTTGCGAATCATTTGTTCGCGCTTGACTAAGTTCTGCTGGGTTTCAACGACATTCACAATAGCGTGGCGGTCCTGGATGTTGCTTTCTTCAACCATGACGACGAAATGCACCCAGTCCTCACCTGCGGCACGGGTGGTAATCACCATCTTCTTTAGCTGCTGGTGTTTGTAGTATTCGAGGTCCTGAGGCTTTACTTTGGCGCGTTTGGCCATCACGTTCAGCACGTCGTCAAGCACGCGGCGTAACTCGGCGGTGGCAATGTCGGCCCTGTTTTTGGAAACGCCCACATTGGCGGTTTCCTCCCCCTCGGGAGAAGCCCAGCCGGTGATGGTGATTTGCTTTGGAAGGCCATTTTCAAGCATGATGCGCTTGAGGTCGTTGACGGTGTACTGTGCGTCGAATCTGACATTCATTTCGCAGCCCCAGTCCAAAATGGAGGTGCCATTGGGGAAATAGATGTCTGCAGTTTCCACAACACCCTGTTTCTTATTGTAGTTGAGAGGGGCAATGGAAATATTGCCACGGATGTCAATCCACTCAGAGGTGATGTTGACACCATCAGAGATTACGACGGTCGGGAAGACTTTTCCTCTGTGTTGTTTGACGATTTCATCAGCGAAGAGAGCCTCGTCGTCGACTGTGGAAGTCTTGTAGCCGACAGGGTTGAGAAGCACTTTGCCAGTTTCCATACCAGGCTTGTAGTCAAGGGCATCGTTATAGGTGAAGCGCCCACCGGTGGAATAATTGATAGTGGTGCCAGGACCAGATACCTTCTCGCCTTTGACGGTGATGGGGTCGAGCGGAGTGGAGCCGCCTTCCCATGTGAATACGGGTTGGATGAAAAGAGCCACACCTTTGTCGAAATATTTGGCCGGAACAGAAGCAGTAAAGTTGACAACCACTTTGTCGTCACGAACCTCAACAGGGTTGGGATTGGCCTGATAGCGTATTTTTTTGCTATTAGACTTCATTTTGGACAATCCGCTACATCCTGTCAGAAGGACAACGGAGGCTAAGAAGAGAGTAAAAAGTACTTTTCTCATTTTTATATTTAACTATTTTAATTTACTCAATATAATTATAATCAGTCTATTAAACCAACATTGCGAGAAAGGGTCTTTCTCGTATCAATCTGCAAAGATACGTATTTTTTTTGAATCTACAATTTATTTTTGACATGATGTGCTTTATCTCGGCATAGCAAGCTGGCTTTTTCTGCTCTCGCTTTACGCAACGTTCGTCGGCGATGTGGCCTATTTTCTCGGAACAAATACTAATCCGTCATAACCTCTGATGACCAATTTTGGATTATCAGAAGCACAGGTTCTATCGAATAAAGGGGTTCCTTAACCTTTTCTACAATAGCTCCCTAGTTTTTATAGGATTTTTTTCAGAGGCTGCATCCCAAAAAGTTTTTAGAATGAATGAAAAAGTGTGGGAGAAGGGGCGGAGGTGCAATGGGTGGGAGGCGTGATGGCTAGCTGGTGGGTCGGCTGCAGGTTTCGGCAAAGGGGCAGTAGGCGCACATTTTGCTTTCGCGGTTCGGCAGGAAGGGAATGTCGGGGTTGAGGAGGTGCGAGAGCAGCTCTTGCAACATGGCTTCGAATGATTCGAGGTGGGCGGGGGTGAGGAGGTGGCTGTCCTCCCATTGGGCTGAGAGGAAGTCGAATTGGAAGTGGCCTAGCGGCTGGATGCCTGCAATATGTGGCTCGTTGGATTGCGAGTTATGGTGGAATAGCCAGGTGTAGACGAGGACTTGGAACCATTTGTCGGGGACGTTGGCCCAGTCGGGTTGGGATTCTTTGACGCGTAGGTCTTTCAGCTCCACTTTTCCTGATTTGTAGTCGATGACGCGTATGTAGTCGTTCCAGAGGTCTATTCGGTCGGCAATTCCAGAGATGGTCACCTGCTGGGGGGTGTCGTTTACGGTTACTTGGATGCTGTGGGTCAGTTCTTTCTCAAGCGAGATGATGCTAATGTGGTTGCCTTTCTTCAGGTTGGATATTTCGGTGTTGAGGAAGTTCGATATCTGGGCTTTGGCTACTGATTCGAGGAAGTGGTTACGCCCTGTGTGGCTGCGGCCATGATGGAATTGTTTTTCAAGTACTTGGGCGAGTAGATGGTCGATGTCTCCAAGAGCTTGGGCGAGATACTCGGCTTGTAGGGGCGAACCAATCGTGGGAGTGTAGATGTTTTCAAGAACGGCGTGAATGTAGCTGCCAAGCTCGTTTTGCTCAAGGTCTTCGTTGATGGAGTCTTTTTCGTTGATTCCCATGATATTCTCATAGTAGAATTTGAGTGGGCAGTTTCGGTATTTGTTTAAGGCAGAAGGCGAGAATCCCCGTTGGGAAATCTTTTGTAGTTGGAGCATGACCGGGGGTTCTTTGCAGTAAGATAATGCCCTTGATTCTATGTTGTTTGTGCTAGATACTGATAATACCTGCTCGTGCAGTTTGATGTTGTTGGGGTAGCGCGCGGCCAGTTCTCTGCGTATTTGTAGAAGGAACCGGCTGGGTTCGCCCTTCCCCATGCCGTCCGATTCGGTGTGATAGATAAGGTGTACTTCATCGGCCCGTTGGAGAAGCCGATAGAAGTTGTAGGCGTAAACCGCGTCTTTCTCGCGATAGGTAGGGATGCCAAAGAATGTTTTTAAATTGTATGGAATCAGGGTGTTGGCTGTTTTGCCCGATGGCATGGTGCCTTCGTTGGCGGATAGGAGGATGACTTTCTTGAAGTCGAGATTACGGGTTTCGAGAACGCCGAGGATTTGTAGGCCTTGCAGTGGTTCTCCATAGAATGGGATGATGCTGCGCTGGGCAAGGCGGGAGTATATTTTGAGGAGGACTTTCAGGTTGCTGATAAAGTGGTATTTGGATTGGAGTTCTTTGAGGTATTCGATGATTTGGAGTAGTGAGGCCAGGGATTCCTTCTCGGTTGGCTTGAGGTTGTCGCGGCTGGTGTTATAGAGAAGTCGGATAAGATTCAGGAGCATGTCGAGCACTGCGTCGGGGGTAGGGCTTTCTGAGGAAAAGAGAAACCGTATTTGGGAGAGGGAACAGTTTGTTTCTTGACAGAGTTGGTCTATCTCATCAGGGGTCGCGTAGATGATGTGTTGGCTTGCCAGCGTATTGGATAGCTTGGAGTAGACATCATCGATTCCAAGTATCGGGTTGAGGTTTCGGTTGGAGAGGATGTCGAGAATGTCTTGGTGGTAAAACATCTGTTTCTGTCGACGCTGGTGTAAGGAGATGATGGCGATGGCCAAGGTGTGCAAGGTGGTGGCCGTAAGGGGGTAGCCCATGGTGACGTTGGCAGTGCTGATTTGCGGGGGTAAGGCGTTCAGCATGGGGAGGAGCAAGGATTCGTCGCCTAGCACTATGGCAGTTTGTTCGGTAGCGTCACTGGGTTTGTATTCCTTCTGATGTGAGAGCAATTCGCCTGCGTATTTGCATTGGAGCACGTTCTCAGGGCAGCTGACTATGGTGATTTCCTTGTTGCCAAGGGTGAAATGGTCGGGATATTCTGTTTGTGGAAATAGTTGGTTTTGATGGTGTTTCCTTAGAAAATGCCCAGCTTCTTGATTCGGGTCGTTGAAATAGTATGCGTCGCCGTCAGAGATGATGTTTCCGATGCCTTGACGAAGATATTGCCTGATGATAGTGTCTTCGCAGGCTGAAATCGCATTGAATCCGACAAAGTAATAATGGTAGGTGTCGTCGTCAGGTATCAAAGCTTCTATGTTTTCGGCTACGTGTCTGTACGCCATGCCGTTATACGCGCGCCCTTGTAGCATCAGGCGTTCATGCAGCTGGGTGTAGTAGCTGTATAAAGAGCGGTAGAAGGCCAGGTATCTTTCTTGAAATGAGGTGAGTTTGCCAGATTCGATGTCCCATTCCCCGATGGCCTTGATGTCGTGCAGATTGTTGAATAGCTGTTGGGCGTCCACCCGGTATAGGTCGATTTCGGAAAAGTCGTTGAGCATCATGTCGCCGAAGGAGATAAAATCCTCGAAGGATTCGAACTTGTCATTCGCTCCATCGAGATGGCGGTGGATGTCGAACAATTCGAACAGCAGGTACTCGTTGGGGACGATGGAGAGTCCTCCTAGTTCTGAGATGAGTTCATCGATGCCGATGATACGCGGTAGGAAGAAAGGGTTGTTGTCCTCGGAGGTGAGTTGACGACGGAGAAAGAGGCCGGAACGGCGGTTGTTGAAAATAACTACAACGTGTTCTAAGCCATTCGGGTGGTCGGCGCGTAACCTTTGTGCTACTTCGGATAGGAATGTTTGCATGTCAGTCGTTGTTAGTACCAAGTTTGGGCCAATTGGAGCGTTTCGGGTTTCCCGACATCAAGCCAATCGTCGGTATTGTGAAGGAAATAGTTGATTCTATGTTTTTTGGCTATTTTGAGATAGGCGGGGATGATAGGGAAGGGGTGGTCGGGCTGGGGCAGCAGGTCGAGCAGGTGGGGGTCGAGGATGGCTATGCCACTGAAAGCAAGGCTTGTGTATTCATTTATGGGTTGTTCGACCCATAGGAATTCGTCGGTCTTGACATTATGCCATCCGACGAGGTGTCGCTGTCTGTCGAACAAAAGGTACCGAGAGGTGTTCCGATGGCTTACAGCAAGGGTGGCAATGTTCATGGAACTAGTATGTTGCCCGATGAGTTCTTGGAGGTTGAAATGTGTGAGGACATCGACGTTGTGGATGATTATTGGCTCGTCGGGGGTGAAGAGTCGTGCGGCCTTTTTTAGGCCGCCGCCGGTATCGAGCAGTTGGCTGCGTTCGTCGGAAACCAGCACTTCGGCATCCCAGTGGTTCTCATAAAGGTACTGGGTGAGTAGGTCGGCAAAGTGGTGGACGTTGACAACAATTCTTCTTACGCCGAGGTTTGAGAGGTTGTTTATAGCAATTTTGATGAGAGGTACACCGCCTACTTCGACCAAGGCTTTTGGGCGATGGTCGGTGAGGGGTTTGAGGCGTGTGCCTAGTCCGGCAGCAGGGATGAATGCTTGCATGATGTGAGCGAAATGTGTTTGCAAAAGTACATTTTTTTTCTCGTCTGAATAAAAAAAAGTGATTAGAACAAAAAAAAATAGTATCTTTGCAAAATCCGTTGGAGTGTCCAGTCGTGGATTATGCTACTTTAGCGGTTTGATTAATAATAAAATATAAATTATTATATGGAACTAAAAAGATTGTTTTTTGTAGCATTGACAGGTGCGCTTTTGTTGTCTTCGTGCAGGCATACGGAAGAGATTGCCTATATTAATGATGCCCAAAGAGACTCGGCATTTGCATTGAAAGGCCAGTTTTCAGCCGGTATTCAGGCGAATGACCTGCTGAGTATTTATGTTGAGAGCCTGACACCTGAGTCTACCATTCAGTTTAACCAAGAGACCAACAAGATTGCCAGTATCAATGGTACGGTCTTGAATCCGGGAAACAGTGTGGTTTCAGGTTATCTGGTCAATCATGATGGCGACATAATTTTCCCTGTTCTGGGTAAAATTCATGTCGTTGGGCTGACCCATAATGAGTTGGCTGCCCTTATTGAAAAGAAGCTTATCAGTGATGGCCATATTACCGACCCTGTGGTGACGGTGAAGTTGATGAACTTCAAAGTATGTGTGTTGGGCGATGTGGCGCGTCCGGGCCAGTTGGTTGTAGCTGGCGAGCGTCTCACGATTTTTGAGGCATTGAGTATGGTTGGTGACCTTACTATTTATGGTCAGCGTCATAATGTTACAGTGATTCGTGAAGAGAACGGCCTCCGCACCATCGGGGAGGTGGACCTTTCTTCAAAGTCAGTGTTTGATTCTCCCTATTACTATTTGCATCAGAACGATGTGATTTATGTCGAGCCGAATATGAGAAAGAAGAAGAATGCCGAACGTGACCCGATGGCTATGACATACGTTTCGAGCGCGGTGTCGATTGTCTCCGTGATATCGTCGGTGTTCTACTATTATATCCTCTCAAGGTACTATTCGTCGCGTGGCAAATAATTCATTGAAAACAATAATACATTATGGATAATCAACAACAATTAAAAAGTGCCCAAGGGAACCAGGGGGGCGCACAGCAAGAGAATGAGAGTACCATCTCGTTGCGTGATATTGTGTTTATAGTTATCAATAACTGGTATTGGTTCGCCCTTTCCCTTTTTGTCTGTTTGGTGGTAACTGGAGTGCTGTATAAGACAAAGCCCAAGTCGTTCCAGTACGTCTCAACCATCATGGTGCGTGATGATTCCAATAAGACGTACCAGACCCGTAACATGGATGCTATTTTTAATAGTCTGGGCTCAGACAATGGAATGCATTCATTAGAGAACGAAATCTACCTTCTTCGTTCCTCTTCGCTGGCCAAAAACGTTGTTTCCAAGCTCGAGCTGAACAAGACATGCGAGAGAAATGGTTTCTTCACAAAGGTATCGTATTATAATGATCGTCCGCTGGAGTTGAAGGTGTATACGCGTAGTGCGGAATTATCCGAGGTTTCTATCGGGGTGGAGGTCACCCCTCTTGATATGAGTCGGTATGAATATTCGGTATCGTCGTTGAACGGCTATTCTGTGGACAAAAAGGGTATTGCATATTATACCGAGCCGGTGGCTGTGACCAAGGAGGTCTCATTCACCATTGACAAGACGCAGTTCTTCTCGAATCGTAATTTCAAGATTACGTATAATATGCGCGAGATACCCGTAATGGCGAAGGCCTATCAGTTGGTAAAAAGACTATCGGTGAATCGTGTTGACAAGATGGCCTCTATCTTATCGATAGGTTATACTGATAATAATGATAGTCGTGCACGTGATGTGGTGAATGCTTTGGTTGAAGCATATAATGAAGATGCAGCGAACGATAAGCGGGCAGTGGCCGAAAAGACAGAGCAGTTCGTTTCAGAGCGCATTTCGCTTATCTCTGGTGAACTTGAGGATGTGGACTCTCAGGTGGAGATGTTGAAGAAGAGCAGTAATCTGCCTGACTTGCAAACGGCTTCTGGAACACTTCTTCAGACAGGTACAAGATATACCGAGGAAGTGAACGCTATGGAGGCTGAATTGCAAATGATTAAAAGTATTAAATCATACCTCACCGATCCGAATAACAAAGAAGAGCTCCTCCCAGCTAATGTGGGTATCTCTGATATTGGGGTTCAAGGGTTGATTAACACTTACAACAGTCAGTTGCTTCAGTACAGAAAACTTTTGAACAATGCTGGTCCGAACAACCCTCAGGTGAAAACGTTGGTGCAGCAGATGGAGGCCACCCGTGGGAATATCCTGGCATCTGTGAATAACTTGATTAATTCCGTTAACATCCGTTTACAGACAGCTCGTTCACAAGAAGCTCGCGCCCGTGGCCAGATTTCCGCCATGCCTACTCAAACCAAGGCCGTGAACGAGGTTGAACGTCAACAGAAGATTAAAGAGGAGTTGTTCCTCTACCTCTTGAGCAAGCGAGAAGAGAATGCTATGAATTTGGCGGTCACAATAGTACCGGCTAAGGTTGTGGAACCTGCAGCACGCGCCAGTGTGGGACCTCACCTGTCAATGTACATCTTGGTGGGTCTTATTGTCGGAGCCGCATTGCCCGCCCTTATCATGTTCTGTATTAGCTTCTTTAATGTGAAGTTGCGTTCTAAGTCCGATATTGAGAAGGCACTTACTATCCCAGTCTTGGGTGAGATTCCGCAAAAGCCTGAAGGTAGGGCAAATGATGAGATTATCGTTACGGCTAACGGTACCGATGTTGTGACGGAGGCGTTCCGAATATTACATTCCAACATACCGTTCTTCTTGAAGGAGGGTGAAAAGGTTATCCAGACAGTGTCGACAGTCCCAGGTGAAGGTAAATCATTTGTGGCTCTCAACCTTGCTCTGTCGTTGGCTTATCTTGGCAAAAAGACTATATTGGTTGATTGTGACTTGCGTAAGCGCAGCTTGTCGAAGACTATTGACCGTCACAATCGCATCGGCCTTATCAACTATATGCTGGGTAAGGAGTCCGACTTTACCAAGATTATCATGCATAGTGAGACATCACCGTTCCTTGATTATGTGGTGTGTGAGAAAACGCCGCCTAACGCAACACAGCTGTTGCTGAACGATAAGATGGACAACCTGATTGCATACCTGCGCGAGAATTATGATTACATTATTCTTGACTCTACTCCTGCACAGATTGTTGCCGACTCCGCAATTATCAATCATAATGCAGATTTGACGACATATATCATGCGTGTTGGTTATCTGAATAAGAGTTCCTTCCCATTCATTCAGGAATTGTCCGATAAGGGCAAGTTTAAGAATATGGCAATTATCATGACCGACGTGCCAGTCATTAAGCGCCGTTATGGTGGCTATGGTTATGGCTATGGTTATGGCTATGGTTATGGCTACGGTTATGGCTACGGCTACGGTTATGGCTATGGTTACGGCTATGGTTACGGTTACGGCTATGGCTCGGGTGATGACAGCGATTCCGAGGGAAAGAAGAAGAAAGATAAATAAATGACTGATATAAAAATATGAAGGGAATTGTTCTTGCAGGCGGGTCTGGTACCCGCCTGTACCCTATAACTAAGGGGGTAAGTAAACAGCTGTTGCCAATATACGACAAGCCGATGGTATATTATCCAATTTCGGCACTTATGCTGGCAGGAATACGCGATATATTGATAATCTCCACACCCTATGACCTGCCAGGGTTTAAACGCCTTTTGGGCGATGGCTCCGATTATGGCGTTCACTTTTCCTACGCAGAGCAGCCGTCACCAGATGGACTGGCTCAGGCGTTCATCATAGGAGAGGATTTTATTGGCGATGATTCTTGTTGTCTGGTGTTAGGTGATAATATTTTCCAAGGCAATGGATTTGGAAAGCTGCTTCGTGAAGCAGTAAGGTCAGCAGAGCAGGACAATAAAGCCACCGTTTTTGGCTACTGGGTGGCTGACCCCGAGCGTTATGGGGTGGCTGAATTTGACCAAGAAGGTAACGTTCTTTCAATTGAGGAGAAGCCGAAGAACCCCAAATCGAATTATGCGGTTGTGGGTCTTTATTTTTATCCGAATAAGGTCGTACGAGTTGCTAAAGGGATAAGACCCTCTGCACGTGGCGAGTTGGAAATCACTTCTGTGAATCAGCAGTTCCTTCACGATGGGGAATTGAAGGTTCAACTTTTGGGTCGCGGCTTTGCTTGGTTAGATACGGGTACCCATGACTCACTTGCCGAGGCCTCCACATTTATCGAGGTTATTGAAAAGCGGCAGGGCCTGAAGATTGCCTGTCTGGAGGGTATCGCATTTGAGAAAGGTTGGATTACAGCTGATGATTTGCAGCGAATAGCGCAGCCAATGGCCAAGAACCAGTATGGTCAGTATCTGCTTAACTTAGTAAAAGACAAATAGTTTATATTATGGAGGTTATCAAAACATCTATACCAGGCGTACTCATTATTGAGCCTCGTGTCTTTGGTGATTCCAGAGGCTATTTCTTCGAGAGCTTCAATCTGCGTGAGTTTACGGAAAAAGTGGGCTTTGACGTTTCCTTTGTGCAGGACAATGAGTCTATGTCTTGTTATGGTGTGGTTCGAGGCATCCATTTCCAATGTCCTCCTTTTGCCCAAAGCAAGTTGGTCAGAGTGGTGAAGGGGCGTGTTCTGGATGTGGCGGTTGATATTCGAAAAGGCTCTCCAACGTATGGGAAATATGAGGCCGTTGAGCTATCAGCTGAGAATCATCGGCAGTTCTTTATGCCGAGAGGTATTGCTCACGGTTTCTCTGTCCTAAGCGATGAGGTTGTCTTTCAATACAAATGCGACAATTACTATGCCCCTCAGAGCGAAGGTGCTATTGCGTGGGATGATCCCGACCTGGCGATTGATTGGCGTATACCGGCTGATAAGGTCATCCTCTCTGAAAAGGATTCTCATCATGCTCGGCTGTGCGATATAGAGTCTCCTTTTTTATATGAATCATCTAATAATAAATAAGTCACACTATGACGATTCTCGTAACAGGTTCTAATGGGCAGTTGGGCTCTCATATTCGGCAGAAAAGTGTGCGGTCTCACCACCAATATCTTTTCACCGATGTAGCAGAATTGGATATTACTAGTGAGCAGGCAATTAATGAGTTTGTAGCAACTCATAAAGTCGATACCATTATCAATTGTGCCGCTTATACCGATGTCAACCGAGCCGAAAGTGATGAACCTAATGCAGAATTGGTTAATCATACGGCCGTGAGCTATTTGGCAAGGGCGGTGGCTGCTGTGGGTGGCCTCATGGTTCATATTTCGACTGACTATGTGTTTGGTGGCAATCACAATAATACCCCTTGTCGTGAGGATGAGAAAGTAAACCCAACAGGTGCCTATGGCAGAACCAAGTTGCATGGGGAAGAAGCTGTAAAAGCTTCTGGCTGTCGTTATCTGATGTTTCGTACAGCATGGCTATATAGTGAGTATGGGAAGAATTTTTGTAAGACAATGCTGGACCTTACTGCTTCCAAACCCACTCTCAAGGTGGTGTTTGACCAGGTGGGTACCCCTACTTATGCTGGCGACTTGGCAAATGCCATTGTCTCCATACTAGAAAACCATCTGGAACTTGGCAAAGAGGGACTGTATCATTATAGCAATGAGGGCGTGTGTAGTTGGTATGACTTTGCTGTGGCAATTGGCCGGATGGCAGGCAATGTGAATTGCGACATACAGCCATGTCATAGTGATGAATTCCCAACACCAGTCGTTCGTCCGAGCTATTCGGTGTTGGACAAAACCAAGTTCAAGCAGGCTTTTGGCCTCAAAGTGCCGTATTGGACGGATAGTTTGGCATTGTGTATTCAAAATATTAAAAACAATAACTGATATTATGGAGCCTTTTGTTCACGAAAGCAGTTACATAGATGAAGATGTCGTTATTGGCGAAGATACTAAGATATGGCATTTCTGTCATATTCAGAAAGGGGCGCGCATAGGCTCTCGCTGCTCTTTTGGTCAAAATGTCAACGTGGGGAATAATGTGCGCATTGGCAATGGCGTTCGCATCCAAAATAATGTTTCGGTGTACGAAGGAGTCGAAATCGAAGATAATGTATTTTGTGGTCCGAGCTGTGTGTTCACTAATGTCACTACTCCCCGTGCCCATTTTCCTTGCCATGGTGTCTATGCCAAGACGCTTATCAAGGAAGGTGCTTCTTTGGGTGCCAACAGCACCGTTGTCTGTGGACATACGGTTGGCAAGTCGGCACTGATAGCAGCAGGAGCAGTGGTCACCCGTAATGTCCCGAATTATGCGCTGATGGCAGGAGTCCCAGCTCGTCGTATCGGCTGGGTGTGTGAATGCGGTAAACGACTGGACGATAGTCTTAAGTGCTCCTGCGGTCGTCATTATAAGCTCCAAGCTGACGATTGTTTGGTTCAAGAATCCTGAATAGTACAAATTATCAAATCTAGTATAACACGTGAAATACAAGTTTGTTCTTTTATTAGTTGTTTTAGTGACGGGCATGATGGACTGTCAGGCCAAAAGAGAACCGTCTTGGATGAAAGAACTGCCGTTGCCTTCCAATAATACATATATTTTTGTCCGTGAGTCGGGAGAGGGTAGGACGGTCACCGAAGCTTTGAATATGGCTCTGGTAAGAGTCTTCCAAAATACTGCCAATCGTTTGGGAAAGACAGTGGATGCTTTAGAAATAAGCGAGGCTCTCCGCAAAGGCACCAGCTATGTTGCAATTTCCCAGCAGTACGAAATCCCGATTAACAAAGTGGACCAATATGAGGTCAGTTTAAAAAATGGTTCTTACTGGGTCTGTGTGCTTTGCCAAGTGGCTGCGATGCGTAATGTCACCCCCATTTGGGATAAAGGTGAGCGTGCTAAGAATGACGACGATATGGTCTCCATGGCCAAATCGCTGCTTCCCGGTTTGGGCCAGATGGGCAAAGGGTATTATGGCGAAGGTGTAGTTACACTTGTTGGCGAGATGGCTCTTGTGGCCGGAGGTGTTGGCTGTTACTATATGGCGCAAAACCAGTTGGGTATTATGAACAATCTGAGGAGTGATAATACGCGTAAGTTAGAGTATTTGGAAGCCAGCAGGAGTTATAACAATCTGAAGAATACCTCCTATGCTGTTTGGGGCATTGCTGGTGCCGTTTACGTGATTAATCTCATCAGGGCTTATACCATGGATCCCAAGCCAGACAAATCTTTTGCCATGTCTCCTTATTTGATATCTACACCCAATACTGTCACTCCCGCTGTGGGATTAACTTATAGATTTTAGTTATGAACCGTAGGTTACTATATTTTACCCTCTGTTGTCTCTGCCTTTTATTCTCTTCTTGTATTAAGAAACTAGAAGATGAAGGCATTTATGGGTCTACCCGTTGCTATGGCATTGTTCTTGATGATCGTACCTTACAACCAGTACAGGATGTGAGATTGTCTCTCACCGACGGGGTCAATGTTGACAAGTCGGTAATAACGGGCCCCGATGGGAGGTTTGAGATTAGCGTGTCTATGAATTGTCTTGCAAAAGATTACTACCTCACCATCGAGCCAGACTCGCTTTATGAAAGGGTGGAGTATAGCCTTGATGAAGTGCCCATGGGTGAAAAAGAGTATGAAATAGGTACCATTTATTTGCCAGGACCTGATGTGCCTGTAGTGTCGACAACCAATATCATTGATATCACAGCCACATCGGCTCATGCGTTTGGCCGGATTGAGAGTACTGGCGGTTCTACTATTGTGGAACAAGGTTTCGTATATAGCACCATGCAATATCCGACAATCGACCATGAGGTGGTTACTGTCAACAATTACTCTTCCTCTTTCGATTATGTGTTGTCCTTGCGCCCTCATACCACTTATTATGTTCGGGCATTCGCTAAAAATGGGATTGGCGTTGGCTACGGTGCCCAAATAGAAATCACCACCCAGGATGGGTTGGCCACAGTGCGCACAGACTCTGCCACATCTATTACAGCCACATCGGCCGTATGCAGAGGTGAGGTTGTTTCTGATGCTGGCCATCATGTGTCAGCACGCGGATTATGCTGGAGTACAACCCCCAACCCGACCATCAACAACGCTCATACTACCGAGGGGTCTGGCCTTGGCAGCTTTACCAGCAATTTGAGCAATTTGGAATCCCATACCACTTATTACGTCCGGGCCTATGCTCAGAACTCAGCCGGTATCTCTTATGGCAACCAAGTTACATTCACCACATTGTCTGGTTTGCCAGTGGTTACTACTACCATGGCAACCAATGTGACATCTACCCAGGCAGTTGCTGGTGGTAATGTGCTCTCCGATAACGGATTCCCAGTCTCTAGCAGAGGAGTCTGTTTTGGGACGTCTCCCCAACCTACCATATCGGGCTCTCATACCACTGATGGAGTAGGTATTGGTGAGTTTGTCAGCCACTTGATTAACTTGGTGCCAGGAACAACATATTATTATCGGGCTTATGCCACAAATGGTGTTGGCACCGTTTATGGCGAGCAATATGTTCTTGTGGCTTGGTAAGCAATGTGATAATTACGTTTAACCTGTAGGAGTTGTAGATGATTATGAAACAAACGTTGATTAGAGTAGTACTATTTCTTCTAGCATTTGAATCTTCCATATATTCGGCTAGCGCATTCGATTTCTCATCGGTGAGTAGTTCTGGTCAGACACTTTATTACAGCCTCTTGTCTGATAGCACGGTGTCGATTGTTTATCCCAATCAGGTAGGAAGTACCTATTATAGTGGTTATACATTCCCATCGGGCAATGTAGTCATTCCTGCTTCTGTCGCTTATGGTGGCAGTTCCTATTCAGTAGTCGCTATTGGGGATTATGCCTTTTATGGATGTGTTGGAATTACCAGTATCACTCTCCCAACCACGATGCTGTCAATTGGCAATAGTTCCTTCTCTCAGTGTACGGGATTGCAAACAGTCTCTATGCCAGCCACTATCTCCTCAATTGGTGATAATGCCTTTATGGGATGTAGTCAACTGGTATCATTAGAGCTGCCCACCGCTTTGACTATGATTGGAGTGGGCACCTTTCAGGGTTGTAGCTCTTTAGCCTCGGTCAATATCGGACCAGCCGTTACCACTATCGGAAATGTGGCTTTCGAAGGTTGTAGCAGTCTGACTTCCTTGACGGTTCCTGATGCTGTGACCATGATTGGCAACTGGGCCTTCTGCAACTGTACCAGTCTCGACTCCTTGTATTTGGGGAAATCGGTGACTTTTATCTTTCAGAACACCTTTGCAGGGTGTAATGCCGTCCATTACATCTTTTACAATTGCCGCAATGCCAATTGTAGCTATTTCAGTGCCAATGCCTACCATTCAGCACTCCCAATTACAAGTCTGACCCAGCTGCATATTGGCGACAGTGTACAGGCCGTCCCCCAATACGCATTTGCTGATGCGGCGTTACTCGACACCATCTATATTGGCAGTAATGTAAATAGCATTGATAATAATGCTTTTGCCAGAACCGCTAATCCCCATTATTTGCATTTTAACAGCGGCCGTTTCACCGATGCTACCTTCCCAAGAGCAGCGTTCGCGCCTTTCGCCAAACTGTCCGAGATAGTGATAGGCAACACCGTGCAGAGAGTCCCTACAGCTGCGTTTGCAGGTCGTGACAGCCTACAGCATGTCGTTTTCGGCTCTTCACTGCTGTCTATCGGAGATTCCTCATTCTATAGTTGTGGCTCTTTGCAAGGCCCAATCCTCTTTCCGGCCACTCTCACCTCAATCGGAACTTCCGCTTTCCAGAGTTGTACCTCTCTCAACGGCACGCTTTCCTTCCCTTCAACGATACAGCAGATAGGGACTGCCGCTTTCTCCGGCTGTTCTAATCTTGGCGGAAATATGATTATCCCCACCAGTCTACAGTATCTGGGCAGCCAGGCTTTTAGCGATTGCGACAGCTTGCTGTCGGTCGTCTTCAACCCCTCTTCATTGTCAATTCCCGAAGGTGCTTTCATGGGGTGCGACCGCCTATTTCGCGTGGTGTTGAGCGACAACGTGCATTCAATCGGTAGCTCGGCCTTCCGCAATTGTGTCCGTCTGTCCGACATTACCTTGGGCAACTCACTGGCCTCAATTGGGAGCAACGCATTTGAGGGCTGTATCCGATTGAGCAGTCTCACTCTGCCCAACAGCCTTTCCGTGATAGGCGACAGCTCCTTCTTCGGCTGTGTATTAATAGGCGGGCAGTTGCTCTTCCCCTCATCGGTTACCGCTATTGGTACCCGTGCTTATGCCAATACGGCAGCCATCACCAGTATTGAGCTGCGAAGCTCCATTCCCCCGTCCATTACTATAAATACATTTGGCTCGACTCCTTTTTCAACTCCAGTGTACGTGCCGTGTGGTGCTATCTTCAATTATGAGGTGGCTGATTACTGGGAGAATTATACCAATATTACCGAATCTGCACCCTATTCAATCACCTTGAATGTGAACGACACGACTATGGGCCATGCCATAGTATTCCAACAGCCTACCTGCTCAAGCCCCCTTGCTACTATTATGGCTGCAGCCAATAGCGGGTTTCATTTCCTGCGGTGGAGCGATGGCAGTCTTTCAAATCCTAGGCTCATATCCATCTCCTCGGATACTGCCATCACGGCCATTTTCGTATCCGACAATTCTTATATCACGGTCACATGCAATGACACTACGCGGGGTTCCGTAACCGGTTCCGGGCTTTATGGCTACAATGCCACTGCAATCATCACCGCTGTCCCTAACGAAAACTACCATTTCCAGCAATGGAGCGATGGCAATACCCAAAATCCGCGTTCCATAGTAGTCACCCAAGACTCCCTATTCTCTGCCATTTTCCTCTCCAACTATTCATTGCTTACAGCCACAAGTGACGACACTTCGATGGGAACAGTCAGCGGTGGCGGAACATATTATTACCAGACGCTGGCCACAATCACAGCCACTCCGCTCGCAGGCTATCATTTCATCGGATGGAATGACGGTTCGTTAATCAATCCCCGACAAATCCTCATCTCCCAAGACACCACTTTCCAAGCCTTCTTTGCGCCGAATGTTTATGCGGTCACCCTCAGCGCAAATAGCTCCTTGATGGGTACAGTCAGTGGCAGCGGCAATTATCCTTACCTCACTTCTGCAACATTGCTGGCCGTCCCTTCCCTTGGTTACCATTTCGACCAGTGGAGCGACGGCAACACTGATAATCCCCGCACACTCCTTGTCAGCAGTGACACCACGCTCACTGCCCAGTTCTCCCCCAACCAATATATGCTGGTGCTTAATGTGAACGATACCTCCTTAGGTCAGGTCACAGGGGCGGGAACATACGATTACAACAGCAATGCAATCATCGCTGCCATCCCCGCAGAAGGCAGTCATTTCGTCCAATGGGACGACGGCAACACCAGCAACCCTCGAGCCCTCGTCATAACGGGCAATGCCTCCTTCACTGCCCAGTTTGCAGTCAACATATACACCATTATGGTCAGTAGCTCCAATACCTCCATGGGAACAGTCTCCGGTGGAGGGTCTTATGCTCATAATGCCACGGTGACCATCACCGCCACCCCCAATACGGGCTACCATTTCACGCAGTGGAGCGACGGCAATAGCGATAACCCTAGAGCCATCCAAGCCACTCAAAATGCCAACTATATTGCCCAGTTTGCCATTAACACTTACAACGTGTCGGTCGCTGCCAACAATAGTGCTTTGGGGTTGGTCAATGGCGCCGGAACCTATGCCTATAACACTTCCGCAACCATCGCCGCCCAACCTTTTTATGGCTATCATTTCGTCCAGTGGAATGATGGCAACACATCCAATCCACGCACCTTTACCGTCACACAGGATGTGGCTTATACTGCTCAATTCGACACGAATCTTTATACCGTGACAGCCGTCAGCAACAATATCACCAGTGGCACCGTGACTGGCAGTGGCACGTATAAATATCTGACCAATGTCATCCTGACGGCCAATCCCTTCCCACACCACCATTTCATACAGTGGAACGACAGCGTTACCGACAATCCCCGCATCCTTCCCCTTGTGTGCGATACCCAGATGATTGCCCAATTCCAAATCGACTCCCATTCGGTCACGGTCAATTCGGCCAATCCGACCATGGGCTACACCCTGGGAACAGGCACCGTCGCCTATGGCAGCGTCATCTATGTTACTGCCACATCTAACTATGGCTACCACTTCACCTCCTGGAGCGATGGCAATGTGCAGAACCCCCGCCGTGTGGTGGTCACCAAGGACACCCTTTTCACCGCCCAATTCGTCCCCAACCTCTACAATGCCGTCATTGTCAGTAGCGATTCAACGCAGGGGGCAGTCTCCGGCGGCGGAGTGTATAATTACCTTACCCCGCTGACCCTTACAGCTGTTCCCTTAGGGAATAGCCGGTTCGTCGGCTGGAGCGATGGCAACACCGATAATCCCAGAACCCTCCTTTTAACCAAAGATACCAATTTGGTCGCCCAATTCGTAATAAATCATTGTCTCCTTGATTGCCAGAGCGACAATCCCAACATGGGCGTGGTCAGCGGTTCCGGCACATACGATTATATGTCTCAAGTCGCTGTCCTTGCCACCGCCCTTGTCCACCACCATTTCGTCGGCTGGAGCGACGGCCTGACCACCAACCCTCGTCTTGTCACCCTTGTCAGCGACACCACCCTTATCGCCTATTTCGAGCAAGATACCCACTATAGCATAAGTGTTTCCAGCAACGATCCCACCAGAGGGACGGTAACTGGCTCGGGACGCTACTATTATGGCGACCGTGCAGAATTGGCTGCCACGCCCAAGTCGCATTGCCATTTTGCTTTCTGGAGCGACGGCAACACGTCCAATCCCCGCTATGTGTCGGTGATTGCAGACGCTTCATACGAGGCCGTATTCATGCCCGATATGTTCAATGTAAACGCCTCGTCCAACCATCCCGAAATGGGCGCCGTATATGGCAGCGGGCAATACGAATATGCTTCCGAGGCCGTCCTTACCGCTGTCCCCTTCCCCGGCTACTCCTTCCGCAGCTGGAACGATGGCAATACCGACAATCCCCGTACTTTAGTAGTGGTTACCAACGTCTCTTATCAGGCCACATTCTATGATATGCTAGGCATTGAGGACCCCGACCAAGCAGACGCCCTCATGGTACAAGTCTCCGAAAGAACCATCAACATCTCAGGATTGAACGGCAGGCCAGCAGCCGTCTATGATGTCTATGGCCGAAGAATAGCCCTTATTGAGCGAAATGATGATACCGCACAAGTGAATGTGCTCGCGGCTGGTGTCTATCTTGTCGAAGTGCCAGGGGCCAAGGCTGTCAAAGTAGTTGTCTTTTGATGGCGTAGGGCTGCAGCTCTCCATATAGTACAGCATCCTTTTGCCCACCCACATCTGTATTCAGATTAAGGTGGGCAAATTGTTTCCCATCTCTCCGAGTAGAACAAGTAGGTATTATGACTCTCGGCTCTTGGAGAATTCCACCCAGGGTCGGGGTGCCAACGTGGCAAGGACGCTGCTTCGTTCCAATGCCGTTTCTATTTTATCTCAATGTAGTTCATCCTTAGTTTCTTGTGAAGAAGCAAAAGACAAAGGAAAGCCTGTCTTAGCGAACAGAATAAAGAATAAATACAAGGTCGGCACACGGCGAGGAGTCTTTCCGAGCCACCCACGCTATACTATTATATAATGTAAATGTAATTAGTCAAGTCATGAATAAATCTCTCCATAATTCCATGGGGACGCACTTTCTTTGTACATCAGCCAATTTCTTATATTGAATTGCAAATGAGTAATATATCTGCATATAAGGGTTGCACTCCTAATTCCATATTATCGTTCATTAATTGAAAATCAGTATAATACACGAATATTACAATTTTCATGCGCGTCCGCCCCCTGATTTTTGCTGAAAACGGGTGTTTTTTCTTGATTTTTCCAGTCGTTTTCTGCCTTTTTTTTCGGTCTGCCAAATTTTTTTTCTTACTTCATAATGCTGTCGTCCAGCCGTTTTGCGCCGCCGTGGTGAGGAAATGCGAAAAAAAATTTTTGCAGTTTGAAAAAAAGGTCGTATCTTTGCACCCGCTTTCGAGGAAACAACAGCAGTTTCCGAGAGAAGCGAAAGGACATTGAATTCTTGGATCGAGAGATAGCGTGTGTCGAACACCGAGCCGGCGAGGCCGGCGGGTGAGACACGAACGAGTCAAAGGTAAAAAAAGCAATTCTTACAATGAAGAGTTTGATC
>JAFWOP010000083.1 GCA_017545365.1 Bacteroidales bacterium | reverse complement strand
TACTGGCTGCTGGGGGAGATAGACCTGCAGCGTGGGCAGTACGTGACGCTGATGAAAGCGAACTGCGTGCCCGCAGAGGGCGAAATGGAGCAACGAAACTATTATCTGGAGAAATAAGATGGCATACAACAGGGTAAATAAGTTGAGAATGTACAAGAAAATCGTGGCGCTGACCAACGAGCACTACGACCCGGACGTTATGTCTTCGTATGCGAAGATACACCGTCTGTACATATATCCAGTGTATCCTGTGAGCTATAGCCATTATATGAAGATAATAGGGACGAGCAACTTGGAGAGGCTGCTCGAGGAGGAGGAGAAGGCGCACGGGAAGTGGGAAGACCCGGCACAAGGGAAGCTATTTTGAGGTGGAAAATGTTGATAAAAAGTAGAAAAAATACTTGTGTATGTGGCTGATTTTTCGTATCTTTGCAAAGTAAAACAAAAAAAGTTCATTGACAATTGGAAAAATAGTTGTACTTTTGCAGCGTCTAAGTTTTATCGGGGGCAGTGAACCTGCCCGACGCTGCTGCACGGGCTTTTTTAATGCCCTGCGGTACGCAATAACGGCGTTCGCCCCGTGGGTGTGCTGTAATGGCCATCCGAGCCCTCGATAAGCTTAGACAACGGGTAGCGGACGCCTTTTTTTTGTCCGCAACGGCGCCCGACCGATTCGGGCAACTGTCTAAATTATCGAGATATGGCAGAGAACAAAAAGACGGCGGGAGAGACCGCGATGGAGGTGTACACCTTCAATCCGAACAACGCACCGGTAAGGGTGCAAGTAATCAATGGGGAGCCTTGGTTTGTGGCCAAGGACATCTGCGACGCGCTGGGCATTGAGAACAACCGCGATGCTGTGAGTAGGTTAGATGACGATGAAAAGCTAACGTCGGTAGTACCGACGTTAGGTCAGAACCGGCAGATGTGGATGGTGAACGAGAGCGGTTTGTACAATCTTATTTTTCAGAGCCGGAAGGCGGAGGCGCGGGCGTTCAGGAAGTGGGTGACGGGTGAGGTGCTGCCGACGCTGCGGAAGACTGGGCGTTATGAGCTGAAGCGGAAGACGGAGGTGGTGCGGAGGACACGAGGGGAGCGGGTGAACGCTGAGATCCTGAACCTGCTGTGGCTGATAGGTGAGAACCTGATGCACGGGGACCAGAAGGAGGTGGCGATGGAGCTTGGTGTGAGTGTGCAGGCAGTGAACGGAGTGCTGAACGGCTACAACCGAAGCAGCCGGATACTGGGTGCGCTGTACGAGCGTGCGACGCAGAACCGGCGCAGGAACCTGCTGTACACCCAGCCGGGGGTGATGGCGGAGCGGTTGCTTGCGAGCGGCGCGGACAAGAAAGAGCTGAAGGAAGGAGGTGCGAGATGATACTGAGGATACGCTATGCCCGCTATGAGGAGCGGGACGGGGAGCTGGAGATATGGACGAACCGTGAGGACTTGTCGGAGATGCTGGACCGGGTGAAGCCGATAGTGATAGCGGAGTACCTGAAGGAGCGGATGAAGCCGAGGGTGGAGGAAGAGAAGCGGGAAGGAGGTGCGCTATGAAGAGGAGCTATGACTTGACGCCGTTGGCGGAGATGTTCAGCGAGGATATTACGCCCGAGGAGCTGGCGGCGACGCTGGAGGAGGTTTTGTGGCGGTATGTTGGGCTGCTGCTGTGCGGTGCTGACGGGAGTGTGCCGTGCCAGGAGGACGCGAACCAGGTGTACGAGTTGCGGATGCTGAAGGAGGCGTTGGCGGCGGTGTCCTGGGCCCGGTGTCCGGGCTGACGATAATTAGTCCGGCAGCTGAAGGCGGACATTGATAGAGGGCGAGGCTGTGACGGTCTCGCCCTCTTCGTTTGGCTGCTCGACCCAGGCGGTGGTGAAGGTGAGGGTGTACACGTCGTAGGATTGGTCGCTGTAGGCCTTCTGTAGGCGAGTGCGCGTGAGAGCCTGGGTGGTATCAGGAACACGCCATCCTTCGAGGGTTTCCATAACAGACTCCATGACATCGAGGATGTCGTATGCGTCGGATTTGGAGGGAGCTTTGGCCGAGGAACGGACAGTGTGCTGGGTGGCGATGGTGAGGCTGATGGTGGCATCGGCCAGGCGGTCGGAGCTGGAGGTTTGGGAATAGTCGATATTGTCGAGGTCGATAAGGCAGCAGGGCCATTGCACCGGGGGCTGTGGGAGGTTGAGCTGGTTCCAGTTTTTATCGATGTAACGGAGTGCCGGTACCATGGTGGAAAGCCGGTCTTGGATGGCGAGGAAAATCTGTTTCATTTGTTGAGTGCTTTACTGATTTCTTCTGTGATTTTCTTTTCGATGGCGGCGGTCAGTTCGGGGCTTTCGCCGATGAACTGACGCTGGGGGATGCGGACGTTGTGGGAGCGACCGGCATTGGTGGTGCCCTCGTTGTGGGCAGAGGAATAAGGGAGGTCGCTCACGATGGTAACGGAGCCGTCGTGGGGTATGAACTGGATGGAGCGTCCGAGGTTGCCGGTGGGGCCGGTGAGGATTTTGCGTTTGCCGGCGGCACCCTTGGCACCTTGGAGGCGGCGTTTAACCTCCTTCCAGGCGCGGCCAAAAAAACTTTCCTTCTGGAAATTCTCCTTGAACATACGGACGGCGAGGTTACCCAATTTCTTTGGCAGGTCGCGTTCCAGCTGTCGCTTTACGGCGGCTTCAATGCCTTCGAGGTGGTGGCTAAAGTCTTGAATTTCCATGATTATTGAAAAAAAATTTTGTCAGTTTCAAAAAAGGTTGTATCTTTGCAGCCAGAAAAGTCATGGAACTATAGGTGTTACAGATCCTCGTTCTGTGGCTTTTTTCTATTCTATGTAAGTAGTCCAGGCCTTTAGTTCCCCACTTCCCATTTCCAGAACCTTGACCACAAAGGTATGGCCGAACATATCGTTGCTGAATTTGTGCATCTGTACACCGTGGCGTTTGCGTCTGCCCGGTTTCCCTTTCTCGTTGTTATGCCTCAGCAACGGTTCGGGGCCGTCATAATGGAACTTTGGCAGGTAGTAGTCGAGACGTTTGGCTACCTCGTTTTTCAGATAGTAGAAGTCATCGTGGGTGTTGGACTTTGCGGCTTCATCATAGTGCCAGGAGTCGACTTTCACCTCCCCTATTGAGGTTTGAACCTTAACCTCCGGGATGGTTTGATGGCGCATTTCGGAAGCCCCCCTACTGTTTAAGTCCATATAGAAGGCGTCATTCCTTGGTGCCTTCTTAATGTAGGCGGCGGTGTCGGTGAATATCTGCCCGGAGGTGGCTGGGTTCTGGTCGAGGCCCGGCTTCACAATGCGACGGTCGGGGTTGCCGTCGGTAGGTTCCTCGTCGGTCTGTTCCCAGTCGCATTTGCAGTTCCAGAGGGTGCCGGGCTGGTTGTAGGTCCAGAACGGGTCATCCTTCGGCCATACGCGGTTATAGAAAGGCATGTGTTCCTCGCGTGGAGTTGCCGAGCGTGATGGCAGCCATTTGATGCAGGGGAACAGTCGACGGTTGTCTGGTTCGTCGAACTGCTGCCACTGTTTACCCGTGCGGGCGCGAGCCACGGCGGTGTTATACTCGGCGGCCTGGTAGCGGTTGTATTTGTGCAGGGTTGCGCGGAGAAAAGCCATATCACCGTCTTCTTCCTCTGCAATGCGGCGCAGTTCCTCGGTGGCGTGGTAAGCCTTGTATGCCGCAAACCGGCTGACGTTGGCGTGCCACTGTGCGGAGAGGTCGGTGTCGTCGATGGGGACGGCATCCACGGCACGGCGGAAGTTGTCGGCGTAGCGTTGGTACAGTTCCGGGCTGATGGGTTTGTCGCCAGTTGTTACGGCGGCAATAAGCGCGTCCTCGTCTTTTTTGGAGAGCGTTCTGAAAGACCCTTTAACCGCCGATAAAAATGCGTTTAAACATTCCTGCAGGTCTGCTGGTGTGCCTATTTGATAGAGGTGGTCGAGAGCGGAGGTGGCGATGATGCGCGGGCTGGTGGTGCCAGCCCTCAAACGAAAGGGTCGTAGTCGGTAGAATATGCGTTCTGTCGCGTTTTGTTATCGCCCCTGGGCGATTCTTCGCCTTCGTCGTTATCTTTGCCCTGTGGGGCTTGTTTTTTGTTCTGTTTGGACTTTTGGCCATTGCCGTCATTGTCGGCTGGTGCGCCGAGGCCTCCAACCATGGTACGGGGGCCGAGAACCTCAATGCCGAACTTCTCTTTGACCCATTCGGGGTCGATGTCGAAGTATTGTGCGGCCTGCATGGTCTGGTTGAAGAGTTCGGAGGTGTCCTCCTGCTGACGGAAGCGGAAGCGGAGGCCTTGTGGGATGATGCCGAGGGTGACGAGAGCCGGGATGACGATGGTGTTGAAGTTGGCCTCGATATAGTCGAAGTCGAACTTGATGAGCTTGGCGTTGAGGTTGGCAGAAGTCTCCTCCTTGGAGTTGGATCCGTAGCGGGTGTCCTGGCCGAGGACGGCACCATTGATAAGCAGAGAGAGCTCGTTGGAACAAAGCCGGATAAGGTTCTCGTAAGCCTCGCCGTTGGAAGCGTTGGTGGCCACGAAAATCATTTCATCGTCGATGTCGATGACGCCGTTGGCTCCGGATCCGTAGTTGGAGAGCATCTCCAGATACTTGTCGCGGAGGTTTGGATCCTGGGTGTTGGTCTTGATGACACGCGGGGGCATACCGCAGACTTCGCAGAACTCGCTCCAGCAGCTTTGGGCAAACCTCTTGAACAAAACGTGTGGCACGGCCTTGTCGAGGAGGCCGAGGCCTTCGCCCCGGAACTCGAGGATGTAGGTGCCGAATTCGCGCAGCTCACGATAGGGTATGCCGGTGGTGTCGGAGGTGTCGATGAGGACGAGGCCGTTGCGAGGGTCGATGTGGCGACGGTCGATGAGAGTAATGCCCAGTGGGTCGGGGTTGCCTGGTCGCGGGTCGAGCTCCACGAGGGAGTAGCCGTAGAGCTGCGCATCGAGGATGGCGTTGAGGAGGCGGCGTGTTGAGGGCATGACGGTGAGGTTGTAGGTTGCCTGGTCGTCGGTGTCGCCGTTTTCGCGGACAAGGTCGTACTCGGAACCGAGGGGCATAGACTTACGCAACAGCACCTGTGAAGAGAGGTGGGCATCGTCCATAATATAGTCAAAGAGTTCTTGCAGCTGGCTGAAGCGGGGGTTGTCGACGCGGATGGCGGCTTGCTTAGCACGTTGCCAGTCGGAAATGTCCTTGCGGTGGACGATGGGAGTGCGGCCCTTGATAACCGTTGCTATGAATTTTTCCCGGCTTGGGGTGCCGGTCTTGTTCTTATTTTTCTTTGCCATGGCTTAAAAACTGTGTGTGAATTTGGGGTTGGACTTGAGTTGGATGGTGCCGGCGGGGGTGCCGGTGTCGGTCTGAAGGTATGGCAGGTCTGGCGAGAGAAGGCCGTCAGCCACCTGTTTTAGATACTGGATAGAGCGGTCGTATGCTTTCTCGTAACGCTCGTAGATGGCATCCACATTGCAAAGGATGAGAAGATGCCAGACAGCGCAGACTTTGACGTGTTCCACTATGAGAGCCGAGCGGTCAGTTCCGGTCTGGGCGAAGATGGTGGCCACGTCGTAGCGGTTGGCGAGGTATGACTTGACCTCGGCCACAGCGGTGTCGATAGCAGAAGCGACAATGGTGTCGTCGTTGTCGGTGATTTGGTCTACTTGGTAGTCGTAGAGATGGGTTTTGATTTCTTCTTTGGTGACAAACATAATTAATACCTCCTATTGGATTTTGCAGGGACTACGGTGATGATGTTCTCGGCGTTATGGCTCCAGCGGCGGTCAATCATCCAGATGGCGGATTCAAGGGCATCAGGTGCGTCGTCGTGCATACGGCTTCCTCGCTCAGTGGCCAGCAGCTGCTCAACGAGTACCTGCATACCGGGGCTGT
>JAFWOP010000002.1 GCA_017545365.1 Bacteroidales bacterium | reverse complement strand
GTTGCCCCCCCGCTGGGGGGTAAGCTTACTTCACCACAAACTTGCGGCCGTTGTGCAGGTAGATGCCCTTGGGGAGCACAGATGCCACAGAGACTCTGCGTCCGCTCAGGTCGTAGATGGCGCCACGGTCCTGGCTGCCGGTTGCAGGAGTGTCGGCGATGCCGCTGATGCGCTTGTTGATGTAGTCGATGCCGCGCTTGGCGTTGATCTTGCCGTAGCCCCAGCGAATGGGTTTGCCGGATGTGAAGTCGTCGTAGTCCGACGAGTTGGCCATCACGTCCTTCACGTCGTCGAGCGTCAGCGTTGAATCGGCCTCAAGCCACAGCGCCACGATGCCGGCCACCACGGGGCAGGCCATCGACGTGCCGCTCTCGGCGGTGTAGGCGCCCCCCTGCCAGAGCATGCTCTCGTCGGCGTCGTCGCTGAAGGCATACTGGCTCATGGCCGACACGATGTTGACGCCGGGCGCGCAGACCGTGGGCTGCACGACGCCGTTGAACGACTCGCCGTAGCTGGAGAACCAGGCAATGTCGTTGAGCACAAACGGTTCTTCGTCTTCGTCCTCAGGCATAGAGGTGTCGGTGATGGTTCCGTCGTAGTCGCGCTGCAACGTGTTGGTGCAGTAGGCTCCCACGCTGACGACACGTTCTGTCGACGTCCAGTCGCCGCCTGAGATGTCGCTGTCGCCATCTACATAGCTGGGCAGGCCGAGGTAGTTCTTGCCGGCAAACCCTGCCACGTCGTCCCAGAGGTCAATCTCGGTGCCGTCGTCACCGCTGATGGTGAGTTCGAACAGGTATAACTCGATGCTGCCCTTCGGGTCGACGCCGCCTTCAGCCACGACACTCACCGAAAGTCGGCCGTCGCCGTTGTCGGCAGCAGCCATGGCGATGTTGCCGTCGAAATATTTGCCCAGCGTGGCATCGCTGCTGCCCGACACCTCCAGATACTCCATCTCGCCGCCCAGCGTGGCCGTCACGGGGTCAGACTGCCACACGGTCTTGAACGACCCCATCGACGATACCGACCTCAGCGCGAGCTTCACGCTCACCTGGTTGCCAGCGCGGGTCATGCCCGTCACGTCGGAGGAAAGCTGGAGTTTGTGTTTTCCGGTCTCATCATCCAAAACGCCGAGCATCAGCGTCTTGGCCGACTTCTTTGACGACGTGAACTTCTGGTAGAGGTGCACGGGGTAGCCGCCCTCGTTGCCTGCCGAGAACACGGGGATGAGGCTCTCCGAGGCAGCCTCGATGGCATGTGTGACGCTGCTCGTGCCGTCGTGGGCTCCGGCGTGGCTGTTCAGGCTGGCGCTCAGCACAGTGGGCTGGTTGCTCTGGTTGGCATAGGCCACGGCAAAGGCGAGGGCTTCCTCGATGGCGTCTTCTTCATCGTCATAGAGGTTCTCGTCGAAGTATCCTGCGGGAATGAGCACCAGGTCGGCATCGGGTGCCATACCGCCAAAGCCCTGCGACGAGAGAGTGCCTGCAGCAATGGCCGAGGTGTGGGTGCCGTGGTATTCACCGCTCATGTCGGTGGTCAGGCTGGCTATGAGCTCCGGCGTGTCGAACACCGAGCCGGGAAAGGTGTAGTCGCCCGCTTCGGGGTCGCTCACGCTGAACTTGCGGCCCTCGTCGCTGTTGTTAAGATAGACGCACTTGATGCGGCTGCGGCCCTGGCTGTCCTTGAAGGCCGGGTGCTGGAAGTCGATGCCGGCATCGATGAGGCAGATGTTCACGCCCTTGCCCGAGTAGAGTGTGGCGCCGTCGGGCAGCGTGGGGCCGTTCAGCAGGCTGACGCCCGTGGCCTGGCGGGCCTTGTCGGTCTTCAGGCGGCCCTTGTGGCCCGAGTCGATGCGCAGCACGCCCTTGATGTGCTGCAGCGCGGGCACGCTGTCGGCAGAGATGCTCACCGTGGCCTGCTGGCCCAGCTTCGTGCGCACCACGGCACCGGCGGCCTTCATCTGCCGGAAGGTCTCGGCGGCATTCTCGGGTGAAACCTTCACCACGAGCGTCACCTTCTTTCCACCCTTTTCGGGAGCCAGCTGCTGACCGCCGCGGTGTGTGTGGGTCATTTGTTTCGAGATGCTGATTTGCGCCTGAGGGGTCAGTTTCCCCTGCGCCATTGTCATCAAGGCAACAGCCAGCATGAGGCAGAGCGATAGTAATTTTTTCATACTATATTCTTAAGAGGTTGAATGATGTGTGCTAATCACTTGCGAGGAGTGCCGCCAGTAAAGAAACAAGTCGCTTTCTCCACCTGCCTTGGAGGGGGCGGAGAAAGCGCAGGATGAATCTTGTGCTGCAGCAGTAGGTGCCTACTCGCCGTAGACGCGGGTGGTGTGCTTGATGAAGAGACCGCCGAGCACAGCCTGGTTGACGTACTCTACCTGAGTCACCTTCTGAATGCCACCATTTTCTGCGGCCTGCTTGATATTGTTCTGCTCTCCTTTCGACGACCAGAGGCCGAGGATGTAGGTCGATGTGGCCTCACCCACCTTCTGGCCGATGGGAGCCTTTTCTGCCAGAGCGGCACCGCTGTTGATGGTTGCGCAACTTGTCAGCATGCTGACGGAGAGTGCTGCCGAAGCAGCGAAAATCATAAATCTATTCTTCATAATACCCAAAATTAAAATAACATGGGGCAAATTTACGATTTTTTCCCGAATAACAACGCTTGCAGCCCGTTTTTTTATTCTGTGACGAGTGCTTTTCGCCTTGGCGGGCACGTTTCGGCGTCAGCGGGCGTCTTCCAGGTCTTCTATCTGGTCGAGAATCTCCTGATACTGGCGCTGCGTCTTGAAGTGCAGGCGGAAGCCGATGATGGCACCGATGACGCCGCCTACGATGCCGGCATAGATGAGTCCCTGGCCTTCGTAGCCGCCCTGCTTGTAGCCCTCGTAGAAGAACCAGCCGAGCCAGACGAGCAGCAGCGGGATGCTGACGAGCAGCCACTGGTTCTCAAACTTCTTGGCGCGGGCCATGCGGCGGCGCACTTCCAGCAGGTCGTTATTCATGATGTTGCTATTGCGCACGGCACTGCTGTTGTAGAACGTGGCGCCAGCGCAGACGAGCATAAACACGCTGGTGGCAATCCAGAAAGCCACGGAGTAGCCGGCAAGCATGACGAAGGCCCAGTAGCCATAGGGCACCATGAGCACGGCGACGGCCATGAGAATCCAGTAGCGGCGGCTGATGCTGCCGGCGGTGTCGCGCATGGAGCGGCGGATGAGGCGGTCGTTCACTATTTCCTGAGCGCTCAGCTTCTTCTTCAGGGTTTCCATTTGCTGGCGCATGCTGTTGAGTTCGAAATCATTCATTGTTTCCATAATTTTTACTTGTTACCTTGTTACTTTGTTACCTTGTTACTTTGTTTCAGTTGCTCTCTGATTCTGTGCAGACGTACGCCGACATTCTTAGCCGTGATGCCGACAATCTGGCCGATCTCGTCGTAGGGCAGGTTCTCGAGCCAAAGCAGAACGATGGCGCGGTCAAAAGGCTGCAACTGGGCGATGCGCTTATGGAGCAGGTCCACCTGGCGCGTGTCCTCGTCGCGGTCTTCAAAGAGGTTTATGTCCATAGAGAGGCGTGCGGTGGCCTGCCGACGCTTCTTCCGGTCGAGGGAGATGCAGGTGTTCAGCGCCACACGGTAAATCCAAGTGCGGATGTCGCTGCGCTGTTCGAAGCTTTCGAAGCCTTTCCACAGGTTCACTAGTACTTCCTGGAAGAGGTCGTTCACCTCGTCAGCATCCTGCGAGAACATGTAGCACACGGTGTAGATGGTGCTCTTGTGTTCCGTGACGGTTTTTGTGAATTGCTGTTCAAGTTGTGTCATTGTCGTCTTGTTGAATTAGAGATTTTTACCCTTTAGACGCACAAAGGTAACAAAAAACTACACAAGAATGAGAATTTTTTCTGTTTTTTGTTGTAATTTTGCGCACTCAATCAGAATATATTATGACTATCAACGAAATTCAAGACGAGATTATCGAGGAGTTCGAGGTCTTCGACGACTGGATGGATAAGTATCAGATGCTCATCGACTTAGGTAACGACCTGGAGCCGCTGCCCGAACAGTATAAGACGGAGCAGAACCTCATCGACGGCTGTCAAAGCCGCGTGTGGGTGCAATGCGATTTGGTACCCGCAGCCGAGGGAGATGCTCCCGTGATGCATTTGCAAGCCGACAGCGACGCACTCATCGTGAAAGGCATCGTGGCCTTGCTGCTGCGAGTGCTCAACGACCATACGCCACAGGAGATTCTCGATGCCGACCTCTACTTCATTGAGCGCATCGGCCTGCGCGAACACCTCTCCCCCACCCGCTCCAACGGCCTGCTGGCGATGGTGCGCCAGATTCGTGCCTACGCCATTGCAATGAGATAAAGGGTATAAAGATATGCGCAAACTGAGTATCCTTGAAATGAACCGCCTCTCGGTGGAGGAGTTCCACGAGGCCGAGAAGATGCCACTCGTGGTGGTGCTCGACGACGTGCGGTCGCTCTACAACGTTGGGTCGGTGTTCCGCACGTGCGACGCCTTCCGCGTGGAGGCGGTCTACCTCTGTGGTATCACCGCCACACCCCCGCATGTAGAGATTCACAAGACGGCACTCGGAGCCGAGGACTCCGTCAGCTGGCGCTACTTCAAGACTGCCGACGAGGCCGTCGAGGAGCTGAAGCAGCGCGGCTACTACACCTATGCCGTTGAACAGGCGGAAGGGAGCACGAAGCTGCAAGACTTGAAGACCCTCCCCCCTGCCCCTCCCTGTATGGAGGGGAGTGATATGCCTTTGCAGGATAAAGCGGAAAAACTATCTACTCCCCTCCATACAGGGAGGGGCAGGGGGGTGGGTCTCGTCCTTGGCAACGAGGTGAAAGGCGTTCATCAAAGCGTGGTCGATGCGTGCGACGACTGCCTGGAGATTCCGCAGTTCGGTACGAAGCACTCCATGAATGTCTCCGTTACCGCCGGCATCGTCATCTGGGAGTTTGCCCGCCGATTGTTGCTGGGGAAGCAAGGGGTGTGAGATGTTTGCCCCATGTAAGGCTATCCGCAATGCGGACTTTAAGAAAACATAAAAAAACAACTAAGACAACCCGAAACAACCTTTCACTTCTTGTTGTCTCGCTGTTGTCTTAGTTGTCTTGAATCTCTACCGATGTTTTATTCAAACGCGGCGTTGATCTTCGCGGCGATCTCGGCAAACTCCTCGGGAGTGAGCTGCAGTTTCTCGCGACGGAAGTCAGCATCGGCCTCAGTCTGCATCGGGATGAGGTGGATGTGAGCGTGGGGAACTTCCAGTCCCAGCACCACCTGAGCCACCTTCTTGCAGGGGAATGCCTTCTTGATGGCTACGGCCACGCGCTTTGCAAACAGCTGATACTCGGCCAGCGTCTCATCGTCGAGGTCGAAGAAATAATCGGTGCACTCGCGGGGAATCACCAACGTGTGACCCTTCACCAACGGATTGATGTCGAGGAAAGCATAGAACTTCTCGCTCTCGGCACACTTGTAGCTGGGTATCTCACCAGCAGCAATCTTACTGAAAATACTCATACTGATAAGTTTTAGAGTTCTTTCTCCGCTTCGCTCCAAAAGCGCCCCTGCGGGTCGAGCGGAGGGTTGAGGGTTTAGAGTTCTCCCTCCCTCTGAAAAGGGTTGGGGAGTGAGGCTTCCTAAATGCTGATGCTCTCGATGCGGAGCTGAATGGTGCCGCGCGGCACTTTGATCTCGGCCACATCGCCCACCTTTTTATTCAACAGACCCTGTGCAATGGGCGTGGTGATTGAAATCTTACCCTCGCGCAGATTGGCCTCCTGCTCGCTCACGATGGTGTACTGCATCTTCTGATTCGTCGCCAGATTCGTCAGTTCCACCTTCGAAAGGATCTGCACAGCGTCAGAGCTCAGACGCGATGTGTCGACAATCTTTGCGCTGGCAATGGTGCGCTTCAGCTGATTAATCTTATCTTCCAGATGAGCCTGAGCCTCCTTGGCAGCCTCATATTCCGAATTCTCACTCAAGTCACCCTTGTCGCGGGCCTCGGCAATCGCTGCCGATGCCTTCGGGCGCTCAACGCCTTCCAGACGCTTCAATTCGGCCACAAGTTTGTCGTAGCCTTCTTTTGACATGTAAGCCATATGATATCGTTAAAAGTTTAAATGCGCCTCAGGGCGCGTTCAATGTTCAAAGGTTTTTTTGTTATTATCTCACGATCTCCGCGCAGACAGCAAAAAAAAGAAAATCCCGACATTCCACGTGTCGGAATCTTTTACCTTCTAAAGCCTTCGATTATCCTAAATCTTCGTCTGCGTTTTCTTCTTTACGGCGGCAAAGATAGACAATATTTTTCAAACAAACAAGTTTTTAGAGCGAAAAAACGAAAAAAGTAGCGTAAACCAGTCATAAAGAATGCATATTTTTAGGTTTTTTCAATGTTCATTGTCTTATGTTCGACAAAAAATGTGTAACTTTGCAGTCGTTAAAGCTGGAATCTGTTTTCCAGCCAGATGAACGTATCATTATTTCATTCTTAATATTTTACACATTATGAAAATTGAAAAAATTCATGCAAGAGAAATCCTCGACTCAAGAGGTAATCCTACCGTAGAGGTAGAAGTGACGTTGGAAAATGGTGTGATGGGACGCGCTGCCGTTCCCTCTGGCGCTTCAACAGGCGAGAACGAAGCCCTCGAGCTCCGCGATGGTGACAAGGGTCGCTATCTTGGTAAGGGCGTTCTGAAGGCCGTTGAGAATGTCAACACCGTCATCGCTCCCGCCCTGAAGGGTGACTGCGTGTTCCAGCAGCGCGCTCTTGACCACAAGATGCTCGCCCTCGACGGCACGCCCACGAAGTCGAAGCTCGGTGCTAACGCCATTCTCGGTGTGTCGCTGGCTTGCGCTCAGGCTGCTGCCAAGGCCCTGAACATTCCTCTGTATCGCTACATCGGTGGCTGCAACGCTTACACGCTGCCCGTTCCCATGATGAACATCGTGAACGGTGGTGCTCACTCAGCAGCTCCCATCGCCTTCCAGGAGTTCATGATTCGTCCGGTTGGCGCTTGCTGCGAGAAGGAAGCTATCCGCATGGGTGCTGAGGTGTTCCACAACCTCGCCAAGCTGCTGAAGGCCCGTGGCCTCTCCACAGCTGTAGGTGATGAGGGTGGCTACGCTCCTAACTTCGACGGCATCGAGGACGCTCTCGACACCATCGTTGAGGCTATCAAGAAGGCTGGCTACGAGCCGGGCAAGGACGTGAAGATCGCTATGGACTGCGCAGCTTCTGAGTTTGCAGTTCAGGAGAACGGCGAGTGGTTCTACGACTATCGTCAGCTGAAGAACGGTGCCCAGAAGGATCCCAACGGCAAGAAGCTCTCTGCTGAGGAGCAGATTGACTATCTGGAGCAGCTCATCACGAAGTATCCTATCGACTCCATCGAGGACGGTCTCGACGAGAACGACTGGGACAACTGGGTGAAGCTCACCGCTCGCATCGGCGACCGCTGCCAGCTCGTCGGCGACGACCTGTTCGTCACCAACACCAAGTTCCTGGAGAAGGGTATCAAGATGGGTGCTGCCAACTCTATCCTGATCAAGGTGAACCAGATTGGTTCGCTCACCGAGACCCTCGAGGCTATCGAGATGGCTCACCGTCACGGCTACACCACCGTTACTTCGCACCGTTCGGGTGAGACCGAGGACACCACGATTGCTGACATCGCCGTGGCTACCAACTCTGGTCAGATCAAGACGGGTTCGCTCAGCCGCACCGACCGTATGGCTAAGTACAACCAGCTCATCCGCATCGAGGAAGAGCTTGGCGAGGACAGCAAGTACGGCTATGACAAACTGAAGTAATCCTCCTGCTTGAAAACAATCAGCGGGGTGCGCCATTCGGTTGGCGCACCCCGCTTTCTTTTGTGCTTTCACAAAGAGGGAGGTATCATATAACAAGAAGAATACGCCGCCTGTGGTCCCCTCCTCCTGGGAGGAGGGGTTAGGGGTGGTAGAGAAAAACAATGTCATAACCTATTACAAACCAAATATAAATAATTGGTCGAACCTTATTTATCGCTTCCCCCGTCGCTGCTCTCCCCTCATCGCTCCCTCCTCGCGCTTCGCCACCCCTGACCCCTCCTTCCCGAAGGAGGGGACTACAAAATGACTCCTTTCGCTATTATTACATATCCCCCATTATCTCTTTTTCCCGAACACCCTCAAATTATACGTTCCGACGCTGCTGACATCCTTCCCATTGTCGGTGAGCTGCAGTTCGGAAATCACCACCAGCAGCGAGTCGTTGCGATAAACCAGCAGCTGTTCCGGATTCTCCTGCATTTGCGGATTCTCGCGCATCGCCCGGCTGACGTTGTAGACGAGCACCGTCTCCGATGTATTGTCTTTCTTCAACTTGAACACAAGATCGCCAGCAACGGTCTCGGTCGTTCCATCGAAAGCATTCTGATGGTAGCTCTGATTGTAGTCGCCGAGGTCGATGGGCTGTGGCAGGTCGTCGGCAGAGTAATAGAGGGTGCGTCCTTGAGAAGTTGTCGGCGAATTGTACACCAGTTCGTAAGTAGAGAGCTTCAACATCCCGTGAATGGAATCGAACTTTGCTCGTCCCGATTCATTTCGCACATATTCAATCACGTCGACGGCTTCGTGGTATTCCTTACAAACCAAGCTGTCCTTGCGAATCTTCTCCACATCAAACACTTTATGGAACTTCCCTGTGGCAGGGTCTTTCAGCTGCAGACGGTCGATGAACTTCTCCATGCGCGACTGCTGACAGGCCAAGCCGATACTCCTGGCCGAGATGCCGGGGATGTAAGTGAACACGACAACGGCCAGCATCGCGAGTAGCGTCATGAGCTGATAGCGGCGCTGGGCCTTCCACAACAACATCAGCACGAAGAGCGTCATCAGCACGCCAGCCACCAGCAAATAGACGCGGCTTTCCGTAAAACTATAGAGGCGAATGCGATAGAGCGTGCCCACCCAATAGAGCACCAACGGCGGCAGGGCTATCCAAGTGAAGTTGCGGTAGAACCAGTCGTAGTGGCGGCGGGGCAGGATATACTGCGCCAGATGTCCTGCCAACGCAACAACGATGAATCCCATTACCATCCAGGCCACACCGCCTTTCGGCAAATCCCACGTGAAGAGTATCTTCAGCGTGTAGGCATAGAGGATAACGGTATAGATAATGATGGCGGGCGAAAGGATGAAGTTGATGATAATCTGCAGGATTTTCGGCGTTTCGCCCTCTTCATATTCATCATGGCTGACGAACGACACACACACCAGCGGTGCAACGACGAATCCAAGGAACTCGCTGACGTACAAGTAGAAGTTATGGGGTTCTTTGATTCCGAAAATATAGAAGAACGACCAGGTAATCGCAAGGATGGCCATATAGAGTATTCCCGTCACCAACACGCCAAAGGCCAGCTGCGTAGCCAGATGCAGCAGGCGCGCGCCGAAAGGCCGGTCGTTCAGCCGGCGGGTGCCTAAGACGAGCAGCAATGCCGCAAGCACGTAGAGGAAGGGCATCTTCGAAGAGGACATGAAGCTCTCCAGCGACAACGGCATCAGGATTGGGAAGATGAAGAAGGAGGCAATGTATGCCCACTTGTTCCTCTGATGCAGACAGTATGTCAGCACAAACAAAGGCACGAAGAACAACAAGATTTCTTCGTCGAAGTACTTAATGGGAGCGTGCCCAAAGCCGTGATAGGTGTTATACGCGGCTATCAAGAAGAACGACAGGCCCATCAAGGCCTCAACGGGAAACTCCAGCGGACAGCGCAAGAGTCGGCGAAGGATTTCTAATACTTTTTTCATCTCATTATCTTTTTTATTATCTCATTTTCTTTGTTTCATCCGTTTGGGTTCACTATCTGAGTGCAAAGATAACGCTTCTTCTCCTAAAAGACAAGCCCTAAACACGCAAATTGTATCAATCCATCATTTTATTGTATGAATAGTCGCACCTTGACCCATACACCTCTCTACCCTCTTTGTGAACAGTACAAGTTCAAAAATCGCAATTTTGTATCCCAGCATTTTTGCTCCTCCAGCTTTATTGAATTGCTTTTGTCGCCCAACCTCATTACTTTAGATGCTCAAAAGGATAGCCCTTAAATCTTTATCGCAATGCCTTTAAATCTCTATCTCATTGCTCCCGTTCAGTAAATTAAGTTAATTTGTGATGCAAATTAAGTTAATTTATAAAGTAAATTAAGTTATTTTACTGAGCAAATTAAGTTAATTTACCGAACAAATTAAGTTAATTTACTGCACAAAATCAGTTAATTTATAAAACCACCTCAATGCAACGGCAAATAGAAAGGAATGCTATAGGTTCACAAAAGCATTACTTTTGCAGTTCAAAAGCATGTCTCTTGCAGCACAAAAGTATATTGCGTGCCGAACGAAAAAAGATTTGGAATTACTTGTTGGGGGAGTAAAAGAATGGGAGAACTATATACTTGCCGATTCCATATTCATCTCGCACACAGTAGGGACGGGCTTTATTGCCCGTCAGCAATTTGCGTTCTCCTTGCTGACGGGCAATAAAGCCCGTCCCTACAACAAATAGAATGAGGATGACTCGTAATTTGCGGCAACAAGTATTAATTACTCTTTGGCAAACAGCTTACCTACTCCTTCAGCCTCTCAGCCATCGCACGGCCAAGCGCCTCGCATTGCTTGCGCGTCTCTGGCGTGAGAGCCTGCTTCATGTCGACGGGCTCGCCGACGGCTTCAAAGTGCAGGTGCTCATCGTTCCAGCGACGAATCTCGCCGACGGCCTTCGATGCCCAGCCGTGAGAACCGAACCATCCAAGCAGGTGATTGCCCTTGATGTCCTTGCCGGCAATCTCCGAGAGCAGCACTTCCATCTCGTGATAGAGGCCGGTGTTGTAGGTGGGAGCACCGACGATGAGTCCACGATAGCGGAAGATGTCGCGCAGGATGTAGGAGTGGTGGGTCTTCGAGACGTTGTACACCACGATGTTTTTCACGCCGGCATCGCTGGCAGCACGGGCTATATGCTCGGCCATGCGCTCGGTGTTGCCATACATCGTTCCATAGCAGATAACGAGTCCGGGCTCTGTCTCGTAGCGCGACAGACGGTCGTAGATGCCAACCACCTTATTTATATATTCATGCCACACAGGGCCATGCGTGGAGCAGATGTAGTCGAGCTGCACACCGGTGAGCTTCTTTAGCGCGTTCTGCACGGGTGTACCATACTTACCAACAATGTTCGAGTAGTAGCGCACCATCTCCAACCAGAACGTATCGCAGTTGATCTGCGAGTCGATAACTCCGCCATTCAAGGCTCCGAAACAACCAAACGCATCACCGGAGAAGAGCACCGTCTCCCCAGCCGCCCCCGTTAGGGCATTCGTGTCCCCCTCGGGGGACGAAAGGGGGGCTGCCAGCGTCATCATCGTCTCCGGCCAATGCACCATCGGCGTCATCACGAAGTTCAGCGTGAGAGCGCCCAGCGAGAGACTATCGCCGTTCTTCACTTCCACATCCTCCGCGCTGCCTTCACCATAGAAGCCAGCCATCATCTGGAACGTCTTCTTGTTGCCGATGACCTTCACCTGCGGGTAGTACTTGCGAATGAGGGCGATGGAACCGCTGTGGTCGGGCTCCATGTGGTTGATGACGAGGTAGTCAACGGGCCGTTCGCCGATGACCTCACGAATATTCTCCAGATACTGTGTGAAGAAGTCCACCTCCACCGTATCCACTAGGCACACCTTCTCATCGTCGATGAGGTACGAGTTATAGCTCACTCCGTTGGGCAGCGGCCACAGTCCCTCGAAGAGGGCTTTCTGGCGATCGTTGACGCCCACATAGAAAATCTTGTCAGTTATTTTCATCATAAGGGTATATTGTATTGTTATTTCATGCAAACAAAATCTGCAACTTCACGCTTGCGCTGCAAAGTTACAGATAATTTTCCATTTACCGATGATTTTCATCAGATATATTTATCGCCTTTCTTCAACCTTACCTCGTTGACATACTTTCGCACCAGCGCCGAGGAGTCTTCCTTCTTGCAGATGAGCAGCACGTTGTCCTTCTCGGCGACGATGTAGCCATCGAGGCCGTTGATGACGGCCAGCCGTCCCTCAGGTAACTTAATGATATTGTTACGGCTGTCTTCAAGGATGACGTCGCTCGTGATAACCACATTGTCATCTTCGCTCTTCTGCTCTGCCTCGTAGATGCTGTGCCAAGTACCAACGTCGGCCCAGCCGAAGTCGCACATCATCACGAACACCTGCTCGGAACGCTCTAGGATGCTATGATCGATGCTGAGATTGGGATAGATGGGGAAGTTGTGGCGCACAAACTCGTCTTCCTCCTCCACCGTTGAATTGGGATTCAGCGAATCGAGACGGCGGAACACCGACGGCAACAACTCCATGAAGGTCTTCTGCAGATACTTCGCACGTGAGAGGAAGAGGCCGGTGTTCCAATAGAACTCGCCACTTTGAATGAACAGCTTCGCGAATTCGCGGTCGGGTTTCTCGGTGAACGATTTTACACGGAAGAGTCGGTCGCCCACCTGGTCACCTATCTGCACATAGCCATAGCCGGGTTCGGGGCGCGTAGGTTTCACACCCATCGTCAGCAATCCGTCGTTGTGGCCGACGAAATCGAGTCCCTTGCGGATGTTCTCCTGGAAGGCTTCCTCGTTGTGCACGTCCATATCGGATGGCGACACAATCAGATTGGCATCTTCGCACTCGCGCAACACACGGTGACAAGCCCACGCCACGCTCGGTGCCGTATTGCGGTGGATAGGCTCCGACATGAGATTGTGCTTCGGAAGGTCGGGCAACTGTTCGCGCACCAGGTGGGCATAGTCCTGATTGGTGTTGACGTATATGTTTTCTTTCGGGATGATTCGGGCAAACCGATCGTAGGTTTGCTGCAGCTGTGTGCGGCCCGTACCAAAGAAATCAATAAACTGCTTGGGGTATTCCTCACGGCTGACAGGCCAAAGGCGACGACCTTTGCCTCCAGCCAAGATGACGCAAAAATCTTTATTTCCTGTGTTCATGCTTATCTAGGTCAGTATTTTTCGGCTAAATTACATAAATAAAACGTAACTGCAAAATCTTTATTACATTTTTATTGAAATAATTTGTCATATGAAGAAAAATCAGTACCTCTTCAGTTATGGAACTATCGCGTCACACCTACTGACGATGACTACGACGGCGAGTTCGGTGCTCGCCAGTACAGTGTCTGGAGCGACGAGAACTAATCACTACATTTGGGCCGATGGACGAGCTGTTCATCGGCCCAATAATTCTTCCCACGAGGTCTTCAAGTGACCATATCATGCAAGAGTACTTGCATTTTTTGCGGAAAAAGTTTGTACGATTCAGAAAAAACACGTACCTTTGCAACTGCAAACCTCAAAAACAGCGAGGCAAGCACTCTGTTTGATGCCCAGATGGCGGAATTGGTAGACGCGTTGGTCTCAAACACCAATGCCGCAAGGCGTGCCGGTTCGACCCCGGCTCTGGGTACCTTTCAAAACAATTCAAAATCTCGCAAGCAGCTGATATTAAGGCACTTGCGAGATTTTTCATTTTACAACAACCCTCTGTTTGCTCCACATTTGCTCCACAAGTCTATCCTTACATTTTTCCTCGCTGTCTTCTTGACAGTTATACGTAAGCTCACAGTTATTGCCTTCATGAAGTATTTGAACATTCCTTCATTACGAAAAACAAGATTGGTCTCTATACATGGTAACAGCAACCTGAATGTTTGTTCCTCAAATGATTAAATATGTTAAATCTCAGTTATGAAAAGTGGAATACAAAAAATAATTAGTAATTTTGTATGTTCCGTTTAAATGGTTATCCCTTCCATGAATATTCATAGAGCGATCATTGCTATTGTTCAAAAAGAATCATGATGTGTAAGAAAAGTTTCGCATTTGGATTTTTCCGACTTGGATTACTGTTAGTATTCCTTATTCAAGTGATGTGTCTTTCTGCCAAGAAGATTCAAGTGCACGGACTACCACACATCAACCAGCTCCCGACACACATTATTAATACCGTTTTCCAAGACAGCCAAGGATACATTTGGTATGGCACACAGGACGGACTGTGCCGTGACGACGGTTACAGTGTGCAAACCTTTAGGAACGACTTCCTGAACGTGGGGATGGCGCTGAAGAGCAACAACATCACCAGCCTGGCTGAGGACAGTGTGGCTAACCGCATATGGATAGGCACTAACAGAGGTTTATACATTCTGGACAAGCAGACCTATCGCATAATGGCCTTCAATAATGAAGATATGAAAGAGAGATATGTGGACAACATACTCATGGCTTCTGACGGAACGGCCTGGGTTAGCAGTACGCGCATACTCTTCAGGGTCGAGAGAAATGGAAAACTGACTCGCTACCCGTTAGAGTGTATTCCGGGTGCCGGCAAAGAGTTCGTACTATATGAAGACCTACAAGGGCAACTTCTGCTCTCACTATCTGGCAAAGGTCTCTACCGATGGAATAAGAGAACGGGCAAGTTCAGCCTATTCTATCCCTACGCCGACCGTATCAGCGGTATCGTACAAGATAAGAAACACGGGTACTACTGGTTGGCTTCATGGGAGCATTCCATCATACGTTTGGATCCGACAAACAAAGATAAAAGCCAACGCTACGTAGGACAGAAACTTCCCACTACTGTTAGCGGCCTGACTGCGAGAACAGCCATGAGCATCGTGCAGGACGACACCTTCAACTACCTTTGGATCACTTCATGGAGCGACCTGTTCGTATTCCGCATTTCTGCAGACGGCACGTTGGAGCAAATAGACACTTCGGCCTTTTTACCCCAACGTAATAAAGCCCTATGCGACATCATCAAGGACCGGAAGGGCAATCTGTGGGTAACAGCGAGAGACGACAATAACTTCTTCATCACTTTCGGTGATGAAAATGTGCAATCTTACACCATCGGAACTTTAGAGGAACGCATCAAGTGGAAACCCACCATTGAGCGCCTATGCAAGGACGACAAAAACGTGTTCTGGATGTTCCAAAGGCGCATAGGTCTTTGCCTGTATGATGCCGTAAAAGAGCAGATACGAATCTTCACGGATTTCGAGAAGGTGAAGGAAGAACCTTTCCTCGTTATTTCCACTTTATTAAAGTCACCCAACAAGGACGAAGTGTGGGTGGCAGGCGAATACACTACAAAGGTGGTAGGGCTTACACAGCACAACATGGAGATGTCGATTTGCGAAGAGATAGAACTCTCCTCGGTTTCTGGCAACCCTGGATACGTCTTCTACCTGTTTGAAGACCGGAGCAGGCATCTATGGATTGCAACAAACATTGGACTCTATCGCTATGACACAACCAGCAAGAAGTTGACGATTGCCAATGCCAGCTGCGGCAATGTCACTCATATGCTGCAACTGGCCGACGGCAGTATCTGGGGTATACAAGATAATGGCGGGCTGTTGCAAATAGGTGCTGACGGCAACATAACCCGCCACGGGCAGCGCACCGATTTTGTCTCCCTCACAGCCACTTCCGACGGCATTCTCTGGATGGCCACCGACAAGGGCGAAATTCTGTCGTATGACGCAAAGGCCGACCGTTTCCGTGACTTTAGCGAAACATGCGGTTTGAAAGGCAACAAGATCAACGACGTAGTAGCAGGCCACTACGACCACATCTGGATTCTGACCAGTCAGGAACTAAAGGAATTCAATCCCCGCAGCGGAGCCTTCCGCACGTTCAACGCTAGCACCGAAAACATCCATTTTGCCTTATTCCTGCCCCATTCTTACTATCAGGATGCCGAAGGTACGCTATTTATAGGAGGCATCCCAGGATTCGTGTCGCTAAAACCTACACAAGACATGGAGAATCTGTTGCATCACGTCGTCCCCTTGATTACCGACGTGAAGGTGATGGGCACCAGTCTTTTCTTCAATTCCGACCGCAAGGGTGAGTCTCTACAGAAGGTGACCATTCGGCCTGACGAGCAAAACCTCGAGATTCATTTCTCGTCGCTGAACTACGAGAACACCTCTCAGATACGCTATGCATACCGTCTCTCCGGTGTCGACCAAGACTGGGTATACCTCCCGGCAGGTGTCAATACAGCCTTCTACAATAAATTGGAGAAAGGCACCTATCGCTTCGAAGTGAAGACCACTGACGAAAACGGCCTGTGGAGCGATCAGGTAGCCACGCTAACCATTCGCCGACAGCCCGCTCCCCACGAAACCTGGTGGGCATATACCTTATACTTATTATTGCTATTGGGTGCCGCCTACTATCTCTATCAGATGGTACATAACCGCATTCGCCTGCGCCACGAACTAGATATGCGCCAACTGGAACAGGCCAAAAGTGAAGAATTGAACCACGCCAAATTGCAGTTCTTCACCAACATCACTCACGAACTACTCACTCCACTTACCATCATCTCGGCTTCTGTAGAGAATCTCAAGCAGCAGGCCCCCACCCACAAGGACACCTACAAGGTAATGACCAACAACATCAACCGCCTGATACGTCTGTTGCAGCAGATATTGGAATTCCGCAAGGCTGAGACGGGCAACCTGCAGTTGAAGGTTTCACGCGGTGACCTTGCGTTGTTCCTCCAGCGTTGCGTCGACAATTTCCTTCCACTCACTAAGCAAAAAGGCATGACTTTCAGCTTCGACAGCGCCCAACAACCCATGATGGCCTATTTCGATCCCGACAAATTAGATAAGATCATCTACAACCTACTGTCGAATGCTGCCAAGTATAGTGTGCCTGACGAGAACGTAAACGTCACTTTGGCATCCCATCCCGAACGCGAAGGATTCGTTCTGCTCACGGTAAAAGACAATGGCCCTGGCATCTCACACGAAATTCAAAAAGACTTGTTCAAGCGTTTCTATGAAGGAAGCCACCGCCAGTTCAATACCATTGGCACGGGCATTGGCCTCTCGTTGGTTCATGACCTGGTGCAGTTGCACCACGGAACCATCACCGTAGAGAGTGAACTGGGCCATGGTGCCACATTCATCATCAGCCTGCCGATAGAGGAACGCTTCTATAAGGCAGATGAAATCGACACCTGTTCTTCGCCCACAATACCCCAAAGTCTGACGAATGCTGAGCCATGGGTCGAGGATGTAGAGGAACCAACTGAGCAACCGCAGTCCCCTAAACAGAAATACAACGTGCTATTGGTGGAGGACAACGAGGAACTACTTTTACTGATGGAGAAGATTCTATCGTCGGAGTACAATGTCTACCTGGCCCACAACGGACAGGAAGGCTTGGCTTGCTTACGCCAGAACGAAATCCATTTGGTAGTTACCGATGTCATGATGCCCGTGATGGATGGTATCGACCTATGCCGAAGCATTAAGGGCGACTTCGAGACCAGCCATATTCCCGTCGTGCTGCTTACGGCCAAGAAGCAGGAAGAAGACCGTGTAGAGGCTTACGAGGCTGGTGCAGACGGTTTCATTGGCAAACCCTTCAGCCTGAGTGTGCTGCATGCCCGCATTGGAAACCTGTTGGCCACACGCGAGCGAATGGCGAAGAACTTTAAGAAGCAACTCGTCTTTGAGGGACAGGAAATGAACTACACCAGCCTCGACGAAGACTTCTTGAAGCGAGCCATCGACTGCGTGCACCGCCATCTGGACGACCCCGACTTCAACCAACAGCAGTTCATCAGTGAACTGAATACCACCCGTTCCACCTCCTTCCGCAAGCTGAAAGCCCTGACGGGACTCAGTTTTCCCGCTTTCGTGAGCAATATCCGTATGAAGGCTGCCTGTCAAATCATGGACGAAAAGCGCGGTGTGAAGATTTCGGAAGTGGCTTATGCTGTGGGCTACAACGACCCCCGCTACTTTACAGCAACTTTCAAGAAAGAGATTGGTATGTCGCCCATGGAATACATGGAGAAGTTCTCTGTAAAATAGAATTTGTTTATTTCTTTTCTTTCATAGTTTCAGTCCTTCCATCGCATTGCTTTTGCCCTTCCAGAGCACTGCTTTTTACCCTCTATAGCATTGCTTTTCATCCTTGATAGCACTGCTTTTCACTACCTATGCGATAGCTGTGGAGCAACCATATCACCTTCAAAACACAAAGAGGAAACTGGTATTCGCAGTTTTCTATCCACCCTTAATGTAGAATAATTGGTCAAAATACGTAGAAAAATCACTCATGGCTGATTTTTCTACATCTTTGAACGTTTGCAACGGGCGTTACATTCATTATATATATACATTTGCAGTGTTCTATTAAACTTCGGCAAGTATCATATAAAAAACATATAAACATGAAACACGTCAAGGCAATATTGTTCTTTACCCTGTTCATTAGTATAAGTTTGACCAGTTGCCAATCTCAATTGGCTGAAACAGGAATCAATTACTACATTGATTCGGAGCATGGCAATGACTCAAATGACGGCACATCGCCTCAGTCGGCATGGAAAAGCCTGGAAAAAGCCAATAGCCTCCGTCTTCAAGCAGGCGACAATCTGCTTTTCCGTCGAGGTAGCCATTTTACCGGACAACTCAACGTCAGCGCCCAAGGAACATCTGCCAATCGCATCGTAGTAGGAGCATACGGCTCTGGATCCAAGCCATGTTTCTCGGCACCCGACAATTCGCTCTACACCATCTGCATTGCCAATTCTAGTTTCCTAACCCTTCAGGACTTGGATGTGGTAAATACGGGATCCAGTCGCATGCCCAACCGCACTGGCGTGAAGGTTGTCAGCGAAGACTATGGATGGTCGCGAGGCATTACCCTCCATGCACTCGATATTCACGACGTGAATGGCAGTCTCTTGAAAAAAGCGGGCGGCGGCTCAGGCATATTGATAGAGAGCCTCTGGAAGACGGACAGCCTTGTTTCCTTGTTTGACAGCCTTACCATTGAAGATTGTACCATTCGCCGATGTGAGCGTAATGCCATCATCTGGAATGCGCCATGGAGTCGCAGCGATTGGCACCTGAGTACTCATACCATCGTGCGCCGTAATCTCATCGAGGAAGTGCCTGGCGATGGAATTGTGCCTATCGGCTGTGACAGTGCCCTTGTCGAATACAACCTCATGCGCCGTTGCAGCCGTCTGCTTCCACTAGGCGAGGCTGCCGCTGGCATCTGGCCTTGGAGTTGTGACAACACAACCATTCAGTTCAATGAAGTCTCCGACCACAAAGCGCCTTGGGATGGCCAGGGGTTCGACTCCGATTTTAATTGCACCAACACTCTCATACAATACAATTATAGTCACGACAACGAAGGAGGCTTTATCCTGATTTGCAACCCAGGAAACAGCAATCCCGCCGACAACATCGGCAACTTGGGAAGCATTGTACGCTATAATGTGAGTATAGATGATGCCGTCCGACAGCAGAAGACACACACGGATGAATATTTTTCTCCGACCATTCACATTGGCGGTCCCTGCAAGAATACGCTTATCGAGCACAATATTTTGCACATTGGAAGAAAACCCGGTTCGCAAGTCGATCGTACCACCATTGCTTCCCTCTCATGGGAAGGCTATGCTGACAGTACTACTATCAGGGAAAACCTGTTCTTTGCACCTGAACCATCGGCTTTCAATCTTACCAAGTCAACGAACAACCTGTTTGAGAAGAATTACTATCTGGGAACATTCCAAAATATGCCTGTTGACAGCCACTCACATGATTATTCTGCATACTATGAATCGATTATGAACTCTCAAAATGGTTCTTCTGAATCTCTGTCTTTCCTTTTTGAAGACGTGACAGTGGGTGATGGAGCAGCTGTAATGAAGGCCGTGAGAAAGGATGCCATCACGGAGTTTTTCAAAAAAACAACTTCCAACCAATAATGAACAATATTCAAAAAACTATAGTAAACATTCCGCTTTTCCAAACGAGTTTTGTTAGTAGTAGTTAGGTTAGCTGGGCGCCCTTGGGGCTATTCCTATAGCCCCAAGGGCTTTGTCCAAAATGATTCTTAAAGCAAATTGACAATAATACACAAAAGTATGAGACTCTTAATAGTTGCCGTTGTCACAGCCTTTGCGCTGGATTTGCCGGCCCAACCACACGATTGGGAAAATCCGCAAGTGGTAGGCATCAACAAACTGCCTTACCATGCCACGTTGCAGCTGCCTTCGCTCGAGAAGCAATGCCAGGAAATTGTGTCACTCGACGGTCAATGGCGCTTCCACTGGTCGCCATGCCCAGAGCGGCGGCCTAAGGAGTTTTGGCGTACCGACTACGACGTCAGCCAATGGGACTTCATTACCGTTCCAGGCAATTGGCAGATGCAAAATTATGGCCTGCCTATCTACACTAATTCTACGTACCCCTTTCAGAAGAACGCACCTAGTGTGACGAGCGAGCCTCCGTTCGAGTGGTATGCTTATGGCCATCGCAACCCTGTGGGATCGTACGTCACCTTCGTCACTGTTTCTCGCGAGATGCTTGATAAGAATCTCATCCTGCACTTCGGCGGTGTGAAGTCGGCCATGTACGTCTGGGTTAATGGGCAGCGGGTGGGCTATAGCCAGAATCCCACTTCGCCTGCAGAGTTCAACGTGACACGTTTCATGCACGAAGGCGAAAACCGCCTGGCCGTGGAGGTCTAC
>JAFWOP010000013.1 GCA_017545365.1 Bacteroidales bacterium | reverse complement strand
TGCGTGTAATAGTAGCTCAGAACTTCCAACTTGAACTCCGGGGTGTACATCCTCCGCGTCCATTTCTTTTTTGTGTTTTCCATTTCTTTTTTGCTTTTTTGCGCAAAAAAGTGTCAAGTTAATTCCGTTCAAGACAACATAAACAGAGCGCTCTTTGAAATAATGTAAGATTAATGAAAAAACGTGTATATGGAAGATTATTTGTATATTTGCAATGACAAATATAGCAAATATGGCGCACAATAGTAACGAAAATAAGCCTGATACACAAGGCGTAAACGAGCCTTCAGTTGAATATGGCTCTGCCACTAAAAAGGCGTATCGCGTTATTTCTGAAGAGGAAATTGCTCGCTGTATTCCACTCGAAGAATCTCGCCGTAGACTTACTGAAAAAATCTACAAATTCTATCATCCTGAGGCATGAGGATAATCGTTGAAGAACGAGTAGACCAGGCAATAGATGCATTCTATGATGCTTCTATTTTGAGTCATTGGCACACACTTAGCTATGAAACCGTAGAGCGTAAAAAGAATCGTCTCTACGATGGGTTAGAATCTCTTGCTGACTATGCCACCATTTTTCCGAAAGCACGACTTAAGCAAGACTGGATTGAAAACGACTGGCAAGAATATATATGCGAGGATTTTCACTTTGCATATGAGATTACACTTGATGTTTGTGGAGAGATGGTAATTGTTGTCCACGATGCTGTACACAGCTTGAATTACCGATAGCACGTTTTTTTTTTCATTATTTCTGCATAAGGGCGTTTGTTATTAAACGATAACGAACAACTGACATATTATGCAGACTACAGAACAGATACTCCCACAGATGCGGCGAGCGATGCCGCAGATTTACATGTACGACGACACGTCGTTCCCCGGCTGGATTAAGATTGGGCAGACAACACGTGCCGACGTGCGCAAGCGCATCGACGAGCAACACCCCATCACCGAGCCGCACAAGACCTACCACCTACTGTGGTACGCGGGCGCCTTCTATGCTGACGGCAGCGGCGAGAGTTTCTCCGATCACGACCTGCACGACTGTCTGCGCCGCATGGGCAAGGAACTTATCGGCGAGTGGTGCCGCTGCTCGTTGCGCGAGGCACAGGCCGCCTACGTGGCTGTGCGGCACCGCGACACACACGTGGAGACCGTTCGCGACCTCGACTACAAGATGCGCGAAGAACAGGAACAGGCGGTAAGGCAGACGGCCGAATACTTTGCCCAGATGGACTTGGAAGAACCCGACCGCCCCAGCCACTACCTGTGGAACGCCAAGATGCGTTTCGGCAAGACCTTTGCCACTTACCAGCTGGCTAAACGGATGGGAGCAAAGCGGGTGCTGGTGCTCACCTTCAAGCCCGCCGTGGAGGACTCGTGGCGCGATGACCTGCTGCGGCACCGCGACTTTGAAGGGTGGCGGTACTACAGCAGCCGCTCGGAGGAGCGATTTCCGTCGCTCATCTCACCCAAACCGCTGGTGGCGTTCGGCTCCTTCCAAGACTATCTGGGGCGCGACCGCTACGGCAACATCAAGCCCAAGAACGAGTGGGTGCACAGCATCGACTGGGACTTAATCGTATTGGACGAGTACCACTTCGGTGCATGGAACGACAACGCCAAGAGCCTGCTCGACCTCGGCGATGCCGAAGCCAAGAGGCGACAGGCAGAGGAGGACGAGGTGATGCGCGAGGGCGGTATTGACGTGGAGAGCGGACGCGCCTGGGATGACGACGATGTCCCCATCACCGGAAGGCACTATCTATATCTCAGCGGCACACCCTTCCGTGCCCTTGCCACAGGCGAGTTTATGGAGAACCAGATATTCAACTGGACCTATCAGGACGAACAGGCAAGGAAAGAGGCCATCGGCGGCCCCTACATGGAGATGCCCACCATGGTGATGATGACCTACCAGATGCCGCAAGACCTCGGAGCCATGATAGAGCAATGGGACATGGACGGCTTCGACCTCAATGAATTCTTCCGTGCGGAACCCGGCAAAGGTAAAGAGGCCGCCACTTTCATACATGAGAAAGCCGTGCAGAAGTGGTTAGACATCATACGCGGCAAGGCTCCCATCTTCGGCGACAACAGCTCCCCGCTGAACCGCCCTGTGCCGCTGCCCTTTGAAGACACCCGCCTGCTCGACCTCTGCGCCCACACCATGTGGTTCCTGCCCAATGTGGCCTCGTGCGACGCAATGGAGGCCTTGCTGCACCGCCCATCCAACGGCTTTTACCAGAACTACACCATCATCAATTGTAGCGGCACCAAGGCGGGCATAGGCGTGGACGCCCTCGTCCCGGTACGTAAGGCCATGGGCGATAACCCGCTGAAGACACGAACCATCACGCTCACCTGTGGTAAGCTGACAACGGGCGTAACCCTGCGACCCTTGGGCGGGCTGTTGATGCTGAGGAACTGCTCCAGCCCGGAAACTTACTTCCAGACGGCTTTCCGTGTGCAAAGTCCTTGGACAGCCACCGACAAGGACGACCCCACAAAGAAGACCATCCTGAAGCCCACCTGCTATGTCTTCGACTTCGCCCCCAACCGCGCCCTGCGCGAAGTGGTGACCTACGCCAACCAGTTGGACGTGGACAGCAACCGCCGCATCACCGACAAGGTGAACGACTTCATCAACTTCCTGCCCATCCTCCAGTTCGACGGCAGCTCGATGAAGCGGGTGGACGCCACCGAGATACTCGACTTTGTGGACAACGGAACCAGCGGCACCCTGCTGGCCCGCCGCTGGAACAGCGCGCAACTGGTCAATGTGGACAACGCCACCCTACAGCGGGTACTCGACAATCCCGAAGCCTTAGCCACCATCATGAAGATAGAGGGCTTCCGCGCCTTGGGCAGCGACATCATCGAGAACATCGTCAACCGCGCCGAGAAGATCAAGAAACTGAAGCGCGAGGCTAGCGACAACCCCGACCCCAAAAAGAAAAAGGAACTCACTGCCGAGGAGAAAGAATACCGCAGCAAGCGCCGCGAGGTGCAAGAGAAGCTGATGAAGTTCGCCACCCGCATCCCCATCTTCATGTACCTGACCGACTACCGCGAAGAGAGCCTCGAAGATGTCATCCGCAAACTGGAGCCGAAGCTTTTCGAGCGGGTCACAGGCCTGACTATCGACGACTTTGACCTATTGCTGCGTATCGGGGTGTTCAACCGCGCTCAGATGAACGATGCCATCCTGAAATTCCGCCGCTACGAAGATGCCTCGCTGGCCTACACCGGCGTGAACCGCCATGCAACCGACACCCGTGTCGGCTTAATGGACAGCACTATGCCAATAGAAGCTCTACTGGATTAAGAACACATTTTTGAGTACCTGTTTGCGTTTATGTCGGGGAATTTGCGTATCTTTGCAGGCCAAACGACAGAACGAAACATCATGACGAAAAACAGAACCAGACAGGAGCTGACGAGAGTGTACCACTCTCCGCTGGGCGACATCGTACTTACCAGTGATGGCTCGGCATTGACGGAACTGCGGTTTGCCGAAGCCACAAACGGGAAGCCGGCACAGGACATCCCTCCCTTGGCGGATACCTGCCGTTGGCTCGACCTTTATTTCAGCGGAGCCATGCCTGATTTCACCCCACGGCTTGCCCCTCAGGGAACACCTTTCCAGCAGTCGGTATGGCGCGAGTTGCTCACCATCCCATACGGGCAAACTGTCTCATACGGCCACATTGCCCAGCGACTCCATTGCCGTTCGGCACAGGCTGTGGGTGGTGCCGTAGGACATAACCCCATAGCACTGATTATCCCCTGCCACCGCGTAATTGGTTCCAACGGCCATCTGACTGGCTACGCCTACGGCCTCGACCGAAAGCAGTGGCTGCTAGCGCACGAAACACAGTATACAGGCCAGCCTTATGATTCCAAATAACCCTGTAGCGCGTCGTTATAATCCTCGGCGACTTCCTTGAAGAATTCTATATCACAATACTCGGGGTCGAATTCACTTTCCTCGTCCATCTGATACCACTCAAGATTCTCACGCTCTTCTGCTGTAAGTTTCTTCTTTTTAGTCAGACCAAGCAAGTCGGCATAACCCCACACACCGCCGCAGTCCTCGGGCGGACATTCACCGTGCCCAGTGACAAACGTGATGCTCGGCTTCTCCCCTTTATCATACTCCCGTATGCCTTTCACCCACACATCGTGCTCCCAGCTGTCACCATAGTCATATTCCAACTTCATACGCACACCTTTCTCCATGAGTAAGTCCGACAGTGTAACTTTTGAGAAGTCCTTGTCCCTTGACGGGAAAAAGGAATCTTCCATTTGTTCTTTCGAACAATAATTTTCACCCTTAAAACGGAACTGGTACAAGTGCTCCATCATCCATCCCATCACCTCAAGCAGCAACTCGGCAAGGGTTTGCAACGTAATATTCGACGGCACCTTCACTTCACGCCATATCTTAAGGTCGGTGTTGTTCAACTTAATGCGCACATGATACTCCTTAACGTCTCGGCGTGGGAGAACCATAGGGCTCTTCCTTCCCATATGATCATATTCTTCATCACCATTGGAACCATCATCATCGCGAAAAATATCGAACATCTCTCTATGCTGCTCATAGAAATCAAGGAATCCTGTGACCATCTTTTTTGCATGTTCGTCACCATTGATTGCCGCGCGAATAAGGGGGACAATGTTGTCCATAGTTATCTCATCCATTGGGTCGTTCCCTTTCTTTTTTGGGAACAGGTCTACTTTCTTAGCCATATAATGTGTTTTTAAGTGTGATAAAATAGCTTATACTACTGATAGTAATCTATTAACCATCCTTACAACTTAAACTAACAGCTCTCCCTTCGCCACAATGCAGCATTTCCCGCCTACGTATATAGTGCCGTCGGGGCGTAAGGTACTCTCCACCACCGAGGGACGTCCCATCTTCTCGCCTTGCAGAAAGGCACACTCATTGCCAGTCTGTACCATGCCGCGACGCTGTAGATAATGCGTCAAGGCTGCATTGGCAGTGCCAGTGGCCGACTCCTCGTCCACACCATACAGGGGGGCGAAGTTGCGTGCATGGGCAGTGTACCTGTCTCCAGCTGGCACGTAGGCATGAACTCCCACCACATCCAACTCGCGGCTCATCTCCGCCAAGGCGGCCATATCGGGACATAGGGCGTCCAGCTCTTCCAGACTGGTGACCGGCAGGATGATGTCGGGCAAACCTGTAGAGATAATCTCTACAGGCTGCGACGGTACATCACACCGCATAATATGGCACAGCCGTTCCACCTCCTTCACTTCCCCTACCATCTTAGGGGCAGCCATCTGCATCATCACCCGCTCGCCAGCCACCACCTCAAGGTCACCAGCCAGCGTGTGGTTCAGGCATACCGAGCCTTCTACCAACAGGCCCTCTTGGTACAGCACTCCGAACGATGCTATCGTAGCGTGACCACAGAGGTCCACTTCGCTGCGGGGCGTAAAATAGCGTACGGTGAACTCCCGTTCGCCATTGCGTTGCACAAAAACCGTCTCAGAATACCGCAGTTCGGCAGCCACCTGCTGCATCAATTTCTCATCAGGAAAACCGCTGTCCTGCGGCAGAAGCACCACTCCGGCGGGATTACCGCCAAAGGACTGTGTGGTAAAAGCATCAACAATATAATACTGCATATTTTTATGAATGTGTTAACTCGTCAATGTGTTAATTCGTTGGTCAATTATCATCTTTATGAATGTGCTAACCCGTTAATGTGTTAATTCGTATCGATTCACACGTTCACACATTCCCGCATTTCCACATTCAAATTAACTGTGTCGGCTATCTTGTCCACGTTCATGCTGCGGGCGGAGGCATCGAAAATTTCCTTGTACAATCCGCCTTGCTGGTACACCTCTGTTGGGCTTCCGTGCTGCACGACGTGGCCTGTGTCAAGGACGTAGAGCGCGTCGGAGTCTATTATCTGCCCAATGTTGTGGCTGATGACGATGACTGTGCGACCTTTCTTGATGGCATCGATGGAAGCCTTTATCTGCTCCGTCGCGATGGCATCGAGGCTGGCAGTCGGCTCGTCCAGGAATATGATGGGCGGGTTCTTCAGGAACATGCGGGCAATGGCGATGCGCTGCTGCTGTCCACCACTCAGCTGCAAGGCATTAGATTGGAAGCCGTCGGGCAATGCCACAATCTGGTCGTAGATATACGCCTGCCGTGCCGCCTGCTCCACCTCTTCGTGTGTGGCGGACGGGTTGCCGTAGCGGATATTCTCCTCTATGGTGCCACTAAAGATATGGTTCTTCTGCAACACCAACCCAATGTTGTCGCGCAGCACCTGCGTGTCCCACTCCTTCAACGGCACACCATCCAGTATGATGCTGCCGCTGTCGGGGGAGTAAAACTTATCCAGCAAGTTCACTATCGTCGACTTCCCCGCGCCACTCAGCCCCACCAAGGCGGTCGTCTTGCCGGGTTCGATAGTCATAGTCAAGTCGCGTATGGCGTGCGTACCGTTGCTGTAGGTGAACTCCACATCTCTGAGTTCAAAGCAACCCCTCACCTCCTTGGGACGATAGTCGCCCGACTCCTCCACCTCGTTGTCCGCCTCCAATATGCCAAAGAAGCCCTCCGCATAGATGAGCGCATCGTTCAGGTCGTCGTAGATGCGGTGCAGCTGACGGATGGGTGCGCTGACATTGCTGAACAGCAGCACATGATACATAATCTTACCGATGGTCATGCCCGGATAGTCAATCAGCACTAGGTAGGCGGTGAGGATAATAATCAGCACTGTGCCTATCTGCTCTACAAAAGTCTTCAGCCCCTCGAAAAGGAAGCTGATGCGGCGTGTGGCCATCTGCTGGTCGGTGGAGTCGTTCTGTAGCTTTGCCTGTCGGTCTGCCTCGAGCCGCTCGCGGTTGAACGACTTGATAACCCCCATGCTCTCGATAATGTTCATGATGCCGTGGTTCAACGCCTGGTGGGTGCCGAACACACGCCGTCGCCAACCCTTCATCCGCACCCCCTGTCGGGCGGTGATGAAGAAGTATATCGGGATGATGGCCACCGCCACCAGTCCCACATACACATTAGCCACGAACATCAGCACCAGCGCCATCACCGCGCTAGTGAACAGTGGCAGGATGTCGATAAAGAAGTTCTTGACCGTATTGCTGAGGCTCATCACGCCGCGGTCGATGCGGGTCTGCAACTTGCCTGGCTCGTTGCCCTCGTTGCTGAAGAACGCCATGCGGAACTGCAGGATGCGGTCCACCACCCGTAGCGACAGGTCGCGGCTCACGTTAATCCTTATCTTCTCGCCGAAAATGCGCTGCCCGAACGTTATCACCGCAGCCAGCACCTCTTTGCCCAGCAGCACCACGCTGACAATGAGCAGCAGCCGTGCCGCCTCGCCCCACTCAAATCCCCCCTCCACATGCAGCAGGGCATTGATGGCATCCACCGCGCGGTCGAGCACCACGGCGTTCACCTGTGCCATCAGCGACCCCACAAAGGTCAGCACCAGAGTCAATATCAGCAGCCACCTATATGGCAGCACAAAAGGCAGCAACTTCTTCAGCAGTCCGCCCACACCCATCTTTGAAACCGAATCCGACATCGTTATCGCTTATTGTGTGTGATGGCATTTTCACCCCATGTACATCAGCACAGGACTTTGTTTGTCATATAGAAAACTCTCAAAACTAATGTCCTCATCGATATTACGCCAGTGGATGCCGACAGTACTCATATAATAGTCTGCACGTTGTTCATCAGTAGCATGACTTAAGCGGGGATATAAATGCAACGACTGACGGAATACTTCTCCCCCATCGGTCTTGCCATAGATATAATTATCCTTAAACCAAATACTCTCAATCTTCATTTTTCACCTCCTTGAAATATTGATTCCACCGACTAACGATAATATCCGCATTGTCGTCTATCATCGTACGAATCTTGCGCAAGTCAGAGGCCTTGATGTTATGTTGCTGCTGCAGGATAAAACGCTCACCATCCCACTCATATTCTGCATCTCCGTCCTTACCCACCACATGGACATGGATAGGGGCATGTTCAAGGCTAAAGAACATAAATACGAACCCGTATGCTCTAAATAATTCCGGCATAGTCTTATTATTTGATACAGTAACGTGAAAGACCGTTTATTATTGTATGACAGACCCAAAAGTTAGACGAGACTATAGCTCACCTTTCCACACAATAAAACACCCTCATTAACGTTATGAGACAAAAACATCTCAATTCATGAAGAAAATGTACCTACTCGGCATCATCGTGTGCACCGTCGTATTGACAACTGCCTGCAAGTGCGGCACGCAGGGCCTCCCAATTACAGACTTTGCCGACATCAAAGAGTACTTCGCACCTAAGGATGAGGCATACCATGTAGATTCAATCAATGGCTATTCCACTTTCTCCGCCGACAACCGCATAGCCATCATCCCCGAGCAAATCACGCAAAAGCAGTATGAGCAACTGCTCACTGACCGCTATACCCTACAGCCCATCCCCGTGGACACCAACAGCACTCTGTATGCCGAACTATACGAACTATCCAATCCCGCCTCAAGGCGGTATGACATAATAAGAGGCTATGACTACGACAGCAGCGAGATACTTCAGGAGATGCGCAAATCCTGCCGCCCCATCTACCACTTCCCCCAAACCAAGCAATACGAGTTTGTCATGTACGCCCCCTTGACCAACGAGTCGTTCATGATGACCGAAGACCACCTCATCGACTCCACTTTCATGCAGTCCGAGACCCGCACCTATGGCACCAACCGCATATTCGTCGGGCAGGAGGGACACGACTGCGATTTCCACGGCTCGCTGTGGTTCTATTACTATGACAGTTCGGCACACCACATGATTCCGCTGTGCCACTATCTCGACTATCGCTGGAATGAAGATTGCGACTTCAACCTCTGCTGGATAAGCGACAACGAACTGCTTGTCAAAGCCGTTTCCAATGGCAACAGCCAATGGGGATACGCAGGCGGCTACAAACCCACAACCCTTGCCCCACACGGCACACCCGTATATTACAAACTGACAATCACCATTCAATAAACAATACATCCTATGGAACCCCTATACAGTGTAAAGACAGCTCTCACCGAAGAGGAATTTGTGCGGTTCAGCCACTATGTCGCCCACAGCACCAAGAAGAGTTCGGCCATCATCATTGTGGGCGGCCTTCTTATCTTAGCCTTTGCCATCAACCAATTCATAAAAGGAAGCGACGTACCCTTATCCGTGGGAATGCTTGCCGGCATGTTATTATTCATTTGGATGTACACCATCGGCATCGACTTCACCGCCAAACGCTACTATCGCCAATACGTAGTAAAAGAAGGAGGCTCTGAGCAGACCATCCTTTTCTTCGACGACCACTACGAGCAATCAACTTCCAACGCCAATGCCAATATCGCCTACAAGCAGCTAACAGCCATCCATTTCACCAAGACCAACATCTACCTGATGCGCTCGCCAAGGGTCGGCGTTGTCCTGCCCCTCGCTGCCTGCCCCGACGGCTTACCCGAATTCCTGCAATCTATCAAGAAGAAAAGCAATCTATAGTCGGTATGGAAGTCCTGGCAACGAACATAACGCATAAAGACCCTAACCACAGCAACGAGAATGATATCATTCACTGTGTTGGCTCCTTCCTGCAGGGTGTTCTTATCTTATACGGAGCATGGCTCTGGTGGAGAGTCCTACCATCAGAAATCGCATGGCTTGTGCTTCTACTCATCGCCTGCGTGCTTTTTTCAGTGTATGGCGGATTGGTATATCTGAACAAATATCTGCGCTGGAACCGCACCACCGAGACCATCTCGGTGCAACACGAAACACTGGTAATTAAGTGTCACGGCTGCATCTTCCACCGCAGGAAAGAGATACCGCTCTCCGCCATACGGCGCGTGGAAACATACAACGGTCGCACGCTATGGCTGTGGGGCCGCCTACCAGAAACCCTGCGTGTCGTTTATTCCAACTCACGACGCTACCGCTTCGGACTCTGTATGACAGATGCACAACGTGATGCTCTGGCAAAGAAAATAACGGACTTGGCAAAACAATAATACGCTACTTCGCATGGCTCATCCCGTAGCCAAACAGGGCGAAGTCGCCCTTCAAGGGGTCGTCGGGGAATACTTCTAACATCCTTTGTGTGAGCCGCTGTGCCGCCGACATGGTGGCAGAGCCGCATTTGAACAGACCTAACCTTTGCGATTCGGCGAGCACGTGTGTATCTAAGGGCATAATAAGGGTGCGGCGGTCGATAAAGTCTGCCCACAAGCCCAAGTCCACCGGCGACCCGCTGCGCACCATCCAGCGAAGGAACATACACACCCGCTTGCATGCCGACCGCGCGTCCTGCGGCACCAGACCGCCTGCCCCCTCACCTGAGAAATAGCCACATATCGTCTCCACTGCAGCAAGACCGCTGTCGGCCCGCTCCTTCACATACGCTCCCAACGTGCCATGCTCCAACAACAAACGTCGGTACGCCCTCAGAAAGGCATTCATCTGCCCCACCGTATTGAGCCGATAGAAGCAACCGCAGCCTGCGGCGGGCAATACTGCCTCAAAACCACCCTCGCGCACCCATGCGTCCATCTCACCGCCGGCACAATCCAACAGCCACTGAATCTTGGGCATAAACTGCTTGCGGCTGCCATAACTAAGGCACGATGCCACAAATGCCGTCGCCTCCTGATTGGCCGAACCTTTCACCTGGTGCATAAACCACGACGGGTCGCCTTGCAGGAACGCCTCAGTCTCATACATGGCTGCATATCGCTTCAACTCTTGGCACAAGGTATCATTTATCATATTCCTAATCAAAAGACTATAACTCTGTTTCCCATTTGTCCTGACCTTATCGTTTCACCACCTACACAAAAAAAACAACAATTGCTCTTGCGCTTACCATAGCCCTCACAACGAAGTCAGAGGCATCACACCCTTTATTTTGACTTTTCATCATGTTCCCTTCAAACATTCCACGTACTTTGTTTTTCCATAAGAAATAATACATAAAAAAATTAGAAGCATCAAAGAAGTAAAGTATTGTTAATTAGGTTTGTCCGGCGTGATATTGAGGGGGTGGCGGAGCGTCATCTCTTCGGCGAAGAGGCTGTTGCGGTATTCGTCAAGGCGGGAGACCGAGTCGTGGAGAAAATCGACAGGGAGGGAGGCCGCGGGCAGACGGTATGCAGGGGTGTTCTTGAGATACTGGAGAATACGGAGACCGTCGACCCGCTCGGCACAGGCACGGACAAAAAGGTCACGGCTCTTGAAATTGGCACGGAGGGACGTCCAGAGGTCGTCGGTGGCCAGCTGCTGCCGGAGGAAGGAGGACATGGGCGTTTCGACATCGCCGTCGTAGAGGGCGGGAAAGAGGTCGTAGGTGGCCTTGACGGCGGCATAGCCTTCATCCGAATAGAACGGATAGCTCTCGCCCATCCTTGTGAGTCCTTTGGCTATGGCAGGGCCTGTGCCGAAAGGCACGCGCGAAGAGACGCGCCCCTGCGGACGTACCACCATGCCCCACCCACGATAGGGTTCGACAAATTGGCTCACCAAACGGCCTGTCTTGGCGAATTTCTGCAATAAATAGAAGTCCTCGCCTCCTTGCAGGGGGGTGATACCACCTACACGGCGATATGCCCAAAGGGGGAACGCCATGGCGCTGCCCAAGGCGGTAAAGGCATAGGGGCTGCCGATACGCAGCAGTCCCAACAGATAGTGGCGCATATAGCATTCGTAGCGGAGCATCGGACGGTCGAGCGCCTCGTCGTGATTGAGAGGGTGGTAATAGGGGACGCTGAAGGCGTTGCAGCCGGGATGCTCATTCATGGTGGCTAAGAGGGCTTCGAGATAGTCGTCGTCGAAGTCGGTGTCGGCATCGAGACTCACCACCAGCTCGTCATCTTCATGTTCCTCCATGATACGCTCAAAGAGCAGCTTGCGTGCCCAGCCAACTCCTTTCTTCTTGCCAGTCCATCCCTTTCCGGGGGAGCTGCGGTCGATGACGACGACGGGGATGTCATTCACCTGCCGCAAGAGTTCGAGGCTGCGCTGGTTGCCTTCAAAACCTAAGCCGCCCTCTTCGTTGTTCACACAGCAGTAGAAGGTAAACCGGGTGAAGGTCTGCCGGCGGAGCCGTTGCAGAAAGGCAGGGATGTTCGCGTACTCGTCCAGCATGGGGACGGCCACGGAGATATGCGAATAGCGGGGCATCAGTGCTTGACCACTTTCACCGGACGGCCCTCGACATTGAGGATATAAACCCCCGAAGGACGGTCGGAGAGGTCGTAATGATAACTGCCATAGAGGCCCTGGACGGTGATGCTACCAGTGGTGGGGTTGGGGTAGGCGCAGATGTTCTCTGCCTTAGGTTGGGGCTGGGGACAGATGCCTACAGCCGAGGTGTCGTCGAGGTTGTGGATTTCCTTGATGTAGTTGATAAGGGCCTGCGACTGGCACTGCCAGTAGTGGTTGAGGCGGGTGGTGGAGAGCGTTTTGGAAGTGGAGAGCTCCATGGTGAGCTCGCGCATGTTGTGGTAGTAGTTGAAGTAATCCTGTCGGCCATTGTGTATGACATACCAGTCGCCACCGTTGATGTAGCCTCTGGAGTTTACATCGCGGAAACGTTGGCTGTCCACCAGCCGACAGGTGTCGACAAAGCGTTTGCACACCTCCTTCCACCATTCGCTATGCTCGTTGAGCTGCTGGCTGGAGGTGAAGCTGTCCCAAGGGTAGTTCATCACCTCGGAACCTCCGTGGAGGTTGGCCGAGAGGCGGAAGTTGTGCTGGGACACATAGTCTATCATCGCCTCGTTCTCGGGCTGCAGTGGTTCGAGAGGGTCGGTGCCAAAGGGGTCGGGGTAGTTGCGGTTGAGGTCCACATAGTCGGAATTATAACGCCACGCACGGGCAACGGTGCTGTTGCCACCATGGTAGGTGCCGTCGGGATTGGAGAGTGGGTTAATGCAGATGCGGGTGCGGTCGAGGAGGCTGGTGATGTCCTGCGAGATGCCGTAGCTGCGGAGCAGCGTGTCGCAGAGGCGCAGCATGAGGTAGAAGCCCGTCACCTCGTCGCCATGCATGGTGGAGGAGTAGAAGAATTCGGGACGGTAGTTGTCGGTGAGTGCCGACCCGGTGATGGCCAACGAGAGGATAAGGCGGCCCTGAATTGAGGTGCCGATGGTGTCGAGATGGCATAGGTCGGGGTAATTGTCGGCAAAACGCTGCATCATGGCCACATAAACCTCGTAGGTGGGGTAACGGTTCCAGGCATCCATCTCATCAAGGGTGGTGGCCATGTCGACGGCTTTGGGAGAGAGGGAGGTGTCGGGCAGGGGGGCGAAAGCATCGGGACGGGGTTTCTGAGCCATGACCATGACTGAAGAAAGGAGGAAGAGGGCGATAAAGGTCTTTTTCATTACTAGCGATTTGTATTTTCAATAAAAACTCTGAGTACCCAGATTACTCGGAGTACTCAGAAGAACTAATTTCTACCTATTTGACCACCCCTTAGAATCTAGCCTCGTTGGGGTCGTGCGGGATACCGGTCTTGCGTATCTTGCCCGGAGCCTGAGGCGCACGGGGACGGCTGATGCGGTGAGCCGGCTTCTTGGTACGGGGTATGTATTTGACATCACCCAAGGAGTTCACCTCCAGGCCGTAGACTTTGCCGGTGGAGAGGTTCACCTTGATATGCCAATAATGGCCACAGCCACCCTCGGTGAGCACGATGTCCTGTTTCAGACGCTCGGCAGCACTCTCATCCCAAACGAAGTTCACCCACACGATACGGCAGCCCGTAATGTCGGTGAAGCCCACATACTGACGTTCGTACTTGCGGATATGCTCATCCACCACGGGGCAGTCGCCCTCCTGGTTGATGTGGTGACGGTTGACGTAGGCGAGACGTTTCTGAATCAGACGTTCGGCCTCGGCGATATCCTCCTCGGTGGGGGTATAGCGGCCATCCTGGTTTTCGATGGTGAAGTCAACATCCCAGCTTTCGTGGAAGTTGTAGCCGTGATAGTTGCTACCATTGATTTCCTCATAGTCCCAAGTCTCCACCGGGACGACATAATCCTGTGCGTAAGCCCCGCAGCAGAAGGCGAAGGCTGCCACCAATATCGTTGCAATTTTTTTCATTTCAGTCAGTCTATTTTTCTCTGCACTATAATAACTCAAAAATCGATGCAAAAGTACACAGATTTTGCAAAATAGACAAAATTTTTTTTCAGAGTGAGAAAAAAGTCTTATATTTGCAATTTGATAACGAATAGGATACGAGTGACAACTTTTTATTGGAATATATTAATAGACAGACAATAAGTTCGCCCAAAACGAGTACCTGTCATTAAGAAACAGACTGCCCGAAGGCAAAGAAAACCGAAAGATAATAGTTAGAAATAAATATATACTCATGAACAAATTTGTATCTGTAAAAGAAGCTGCCGACAAAATTAACGACGGCATGACTGTAATGGTAGGCGGATTCCTCGGCGTAGGAAATCCCATTGCTTTAATCGACGCTTTGGTTGAAAAAGGCGTAAAAGACCTCACCATCATTTGTAACGATACCGCATATCCTGAAGTGGGAGTTGGCAAACTGATTACCAACCACCAGGTGAAGAACCTTATCGCCACCCATATTGGCACGAACAACAACACCATCGACCAGATGAATGCTGGCGAGCTGCATGTCACCCTTCAGCCCCAGGGCACGCTGGCAGAGCAGATTCGTGCTGCTGGTGCTGGCCTTGGAGGTGTGCTCACCACCACCGGTCTTGGCACCGTGGTCGAGAACGGCAAGCAGAAAGTGACTGTCGACGGTAAGGAGTACCTCCTTGAGAAGCCCATCCGCGCCGACGTGGCCATTATCGGAGCCAACATCTGCGACGAGAGCGGCAACCTGGTTTACAAAGGCACCTCACAGAACTTCTGCCCCATGATGGCCACCGCAGCCGACGTGGTTATCGTCGAGCCTCAGGAGATTGTCAAGACCGGCACCATCGCCCCCGAAAACGTCAAGACCCCTGGTATCTTCGTTGATTTCATCATTAAGAAATAAGGACACTCAGGTCCTCTAACCATCAGCGGGTCGCGTCGGCACGACGGCGACCCGCTGTTTTTTGCTCAGATAGCCGGATCAGGCTATTGTGGGGTTTCCCCTTTGACCCGGAGAAACACACGTCCCTTTTACCGATTACCTTTGGCACGGTTGTGTGTGAGACAAAGCAACTGGCAGTTATCCTCCGTAGTGGCACCTCCTTGGCTCCATGCTTTGACGTGGTCTGCATCCATCTCCTTCTCGCCCCATATCTTCGTACGGCGTGCCTCATGCCCTAGAGCGCAAAGCGGGCAGTTGCTCAAGCCTCTACGCCGAGCATCTTCGGTCTGACGTTTATACACTCGCCGCTTAGTGGCATCATCGAAGACTCTCACATCCAACAGCCGCGTGTCCTCTTCACCACCCATCAGGTACTCAAAAATGCCCTTACGATTCTTCACGCAGGGGTCGTCCATCAGCTCAGCAACTTTGGCTGTCATCTCTTTAGAGTTGTAAGGTTTGTCATGATATTTGTCGTAAAGTTGTCCCCATTTCAGCCCGCACATCTCACTGTAAGGCTTTGTGAAGATGCTCTCCACCCACGCAATAACATCGTTGAAGTGCGTTTGCAATTCATCAATCTGTGTGTCGCGTCTGTGAGCCTGCATATACTCCTCCACTTGCCCATGGCTCACCCATTCAAGAGCCGTATTGAGGAAGTCTTGTCGCTTCACCGAACCGCGCACATAAGCACCCCATTTCTGCACGTTGGCGTTGCGGCTGTTGCTGAACACTGCCCTTGCCTTGGTGACAAATGGGCCGCTGTAGACAGCATTCAGCTCCTCCTGCTCGTTGAGAGGTATGCCGGCAATGTTGATGGTCTGGAACCACTGCTTAATCTCGCTCTCGGTCCCTTCGCACTCATACACGAGCAAGGGGGTGTTTTCAACAAGGGTCTGCTTGTCCTTAGGGAGAGCGTGAAACCGATAGGGGAGTTCGTCGCTCATTACCGAGAACTTGTCAGTCAAGAAACGTCCTAACGAAGTGATGCGTTGCTGTCCGTCCAGCACCTCAAGCCGACCATCAGGCAGACGGTTAAAGTATAACAATCCCAAGGGGTACCTCTTCAGCACAGAGTCTATTACCGCTACCTCCTTCTTGCCGTTGTCCTCAGCATAAAGATAGTTCCGTTGATACTCCGGCTGGATGGTCAGCCGTCCCGAAAGGCCATAGAGACCCTTCTCTTCCAATTCATTGTACACAAACCCGTCGCACAACTCTGCGACGGTATACTGTTTCAAAAACGTTTCCATAGCTACTTAAAAATGTGTATTATTAATCTGCAAATCTGAGCCGCTGTCGGTGTCGCTCCGATTATGGTCTCTGCCCAGCGGCTGCTTGGGGAACAAATTCTACCATTTAAATTTGCTTCCTTTTCCCGTCAGATAGCCAGAGCCATCCGACAGAAGAGCCAAAAGAATACATAAGGTAATCATTGTCTGTTGTTTTTGTTGGGGTTAAATCTCATTCAGACTGTCGATGGCCTCATCAAGGCTGTTGACGGCATTGTCCAAGGCATCTATTGCCTCCTGCATCTGGTCGCCACGCTCGCTTTCCTGCAAGCCCTCAGGCATGTTGTCGTACTTCATTTCCTCGTCGTCCTTCATGGAGTCGAGTTTGTCTTTGATTTCATTTAGCGAAGCAATATACTTCGCAATTTCTTTTCTTCCTTGTGCGTTCATAATACTGTGTTTTGATAATTAATAATGAATCTTGTTTCTAATTGTCGTGTCGGAGACACGGGACGCGGCGCAAGCCGCACGTAACACCACACAAGCCATAGGCACAGTGTGGTGATGATAATAGTAGACAGGCTGCCTGTCGGAGACAGGCGACTGCTTGGATAATTGTTCATCCTGCCGCCTCTCTTCGAGAGGCTCACGCACCTTCTCATCCGAGCAACACACTGCGGCTCCGCCTTGTGTGGTGTTATGCGCACCTCCAGTGCGGTATAGCCTCTCCGAAGCTACCGTGTCGGAGACACGGGACGCGGCACAAGCTGCACGTAACACCACACAAGCCATCGGCGCAGTGTGGTGATGATAATAGTAGACAGGCTGCCTGTCGGAGACAGGCGACTGCTTGGATAATTGTTCATCCTGTCGCCTCTCTTCGAGAGGCTCACACACCTTCTCATCCGAGCAACACACTGCGGCTCCGCCTTGTGTGGTGTTATGCGCACCTCCAGTGCGGTATAGCCTCTCCGAGGCTACCGTGTCGGAGACACGGGACGCGGCACAAGCTGCACGTAACACCACACAAGCCATCGGCGCAGTGTGGTGAAGATGACAATAGGCAAACTGCCTGTCGGAGACAGGCGACAGTGTACAATAACCATCGAAAATCTGCGTTATCTTAGTATGAGTTACGCACAGACACTCTATCACATCGTGCTCCGCACACATAGGAGTGAAAACACTATTAGTTCTGACCATGAGCGGGAACTCTATTCCTATGTCTTGGGCTTTATTAACAACATAGGTGGGCACCTGTATCGTATTGGTGGTATGCCAGACCATGTGCATATTCTTGTTTCGCTTCCTCCAACACTTGCCATGTCTAAATTTGTGCAAGACCTCAAAGTGGCCACCAGTAAATGGATGAAAGCCAACCCTAACTTTCCTCTTTTCAATGGTTGGACGAAAGAATATGCGGGTTTTACATATAGCATGCGTGACTGTCGGATGATAGCCGGATACATCGCACGACAGAAAGAGCATCACAAAACTATTAGTTTTGCTGAGGAATATAGGGCGTTCCTTGTCGAGAATGGCATCACTATTCGCGAAGACTACTTTCTCAAAGATTGACTTCACCTGTCGCCTCTCTCCGAGAGGCTCATCCGACACCACATCTGAGCACCACACTGCGGTTCCGCCTTGTGTGGTGTTATGCGCACTTTCAGTGCGGTACAGCCTCTCCGAGGCTTTCCGCCGCCTGTTGAATTCTGGCCGCTGCATCTACTATTATTTTTTGCGGATTAATATTCTTGCGTAGGTGGGTTTGCCGCCAATGGCACCGTCCTTGTCTTTAATCAAACCATGCGGCTTAATCGGTACCGTGTTGTCTCTACGGTAATCGTTGGCATTGAGAATCTCGAACTGTTCAACACAATGTTTGTCCAAAAATGAAATTGGGACACCCATTACTCCGTTATAGTCAGAGGGTATGGCATCCGTATAGGGTACCTCAATAGCATCGTAGTTATCGTACCTTATATATGCATTCTTGGCTTTAAGGTCTTTGTGTTTACTGTATTTGAGGTTGTCGGACATTGTCATTAGCTCTAATGGTTGGTGTCTGCGTCCGTGATCAAGATTTGTAAACCATACACTTGGCGAACGTCCTAATACGACCCCATTTACAACCTTGTATTTACTGCCTGCTTTGCCATTTGTGATGAATTGTTCTTGCAATTCTTTGGGTATTCCAAATAGAATGTCTTGGCTCATGGAAGTCTTGCCCGTCCACATTCTTCCTGACTTAATAAAGGGAAATATCTCTTTGTATGTGACGCAATTCTTGTTACTGATAAGCAGAAACTGTTTGTTTGTATCTATTATCCAAGCAAAGAACTCGCGGAACAGTGAGAATGGCGGATTTGTAACAATCACATCCGCCTCGTCTCGGAGTTTGGTCACCTCTTCGCTGCGGAAATCGCCATCTCCTTTCAGATATTGCCATTGCAAGTCGTTGATGTCGATATATCCGTCACCGCTGGCATCCCGTTCGAGGACGAATATCTTACCGTGCGAGCGGGTCTTCTTTTTGTCATATTGCGGCGAGCGCGTCTCGAACTCCGTCTCGAACAGCGACAGCTGTATGCCGTAGCGTTCCTGTTTGCGCTCAATGGCATAACTGGTGCTGATGAGTTTTTTCAATCCTAATCGCTCAAAGTTCTGAGCGAAGTACTTGGTAAAATTGCTCCACTCGGGGTCGTCGCAGGGCAGCAGAACTGTCTTGCCACGGAATACATCGGGGTTGTAGTCGAGGTATGCCTCTACCTCGCGCTCTATGTCGTAGTATTGAGTGTAAAACTCATCTTGTTTTGCCTCTCGGGCATTGGTCAATGTGGTGTTTGCCATTTGATTGACAGCTTTGTGCATTGCCATCAATCACTATTGGATACAAAAAAGGTGTAGACCTTTCTATCACATTCACGAGGAGCGTCGGATGAACCCCGCTGTACAACCTAGAAAGCCCACACCTATAAGGTGAGCATTGTAAATGGTTGTACAACAAGGCAGCGTTCACTCTCTCCGTGAACTATTATCCAATTAGAAATCTCCAGGTTCCGACGCTTTTGATTCGAATGTGAATAATAGTAATGCTGTTAATAACTCATTGTTTAAGTCCTCATTCTCTCGGGACTTTGCGATTGCAAAGATACGTACTTTTTCTTACACCACAAAAAAAATATTTTGCCATCTAATCAAAATTGTGTATTTTTGCAAGCAGTAAATAGCGATTGCCATCATAGGCAATAATACCACAAGGTGCAATCGTTCAACGCTATATAATTAAGATTACAAAAAATAAAAACTACTTCACAATGGCAGTAACCTCTATGCTCCGCGTTCGTATGAGCGCAAAAGACGCCCACTATGGCGGAAATCTGGTTGATGGTGCGCACATGGTGCACCTGTTTGGCGACGTGGCCACCGAGCTCCTGATCAAACAGGACGGCGACGAAGGTCTTTTCTGCGCCTACGACATGGTCGAATTCAAGGCTCCGGTCTATGCCGGTGATTATATCGAAGCTTACGGCGAGATCACCCATGTGGGCAACACCTCCCGCAAGATGAAATTCGAGGCCTATAAGGTCATCCGCACCCTGCCCGAAATCAGTGCCAGCGCAGCTGAGGTGCTTGAAGAACGCATCCTCGTCTGCCGTGCCACCGGCACCTGCGTCACTCCTAAGGAGTGCCAGCGTTACAACAAGTAGGTGACCGTAGCCTATCGGCACAACGCCTATTGGTGTATACTCTGTCAGTGTACAATTAGTGCCATATGCTAGTTGTACACTGATATTTGTTTTAATTCTCAACCGTCAAAATCATGAAAAAGTTCGGCATCCTCCCCAAAATCCTAATTGCCATAGCCCTCGGCATTGTGTGCTCATTCTTCTTCCCTGGATGGGCAGTACGCGTGTTCCTCACGTTCAACTCCATCTTCAGCAACTTCCTCGGGATGTTCATCCCGCTGCTTATCATCGGGCTTGTAGCTCCTGGCATCGCCGACCTCGGCAAAGGGGCGGGCAAGCTGCTCCTCATCACAGTAGTGCTGGCATATAGTTCCACCGTGCTGTCGGGCGCGTTCTCTTATTTCTCATGTAAGCTGGCTTACCCGCACATTCTGGGCAACGGCCTCTCCGCCTTGAGCAATATGGATATGAGCAATACGCTTACCCCCTATTTCACCATTGAGATGCCGGCCTTTATCTCGGTCACCACCGCCTTGGTGGTTGCCTTCATCCTGGGTCTTACCACTGCTACCATCACCGGCACCACGATGAGGGGCTTCTTGGTGGATTTTCGCGATGTGGTCACCACTGTCATCACCAAGGTCATCATCCCCTGTCTGCCGCTCTATATCTTTGGCATCTTCCTTCAGATGGGTGCCGAAGGGCATGTGGGAGCCGTGCTGGGTGCTTTCTTGAAGATTGTAGGATTCATCTTCCTGCTCCACGTCACCGAACTGTTGTTCCTCTTTTTTGTGGCCGGCCCGATTGCTCATAAGAACCCATTTAAGGCACTCGTTACCATGCTGCCCGCCTACGTTACCGCGCTGGGCACCGCCTCTTCGGCCGCCACCATCCCTGTCACGCTACAGCAAGCCATCAAGAACGGCGTTCGCGAAGAGACCGCCAGCTTCACGGTACCCCTCTGCGCCACCATCCATATGCCTTGCAGCATCCTGAAAATTACAGCAGTGGCCTACGCCATCACGCTCAGCATGGGGCTGCCCAGTGATTTCGGCACCTACATCGGATTCATCATGATGCTGGCCATCACCATGGTTGCAGCACCGGGTGTGCCAGGTGGGGCTATTATGGCAGCCCTCGGACTTCTGAGCAGCATGCTGGGCTTCGACTCCAATATGCAGGGGCTGATGATTGCCATCTACATTGCCATGGACAGCTTCGGCACAGCTGGGAACGTCACCGGCGACGGAGCCATAGCCCTCATCGTCGACCGCATCCGTGGGGACAAAAAGGAACCCGAAGCCACCCTCAATCAATAATCTTCTTCTGATATGCCTGACCCGCACACTATCGGCATCGAGCGGCATCCCCTACAGCCCTTCCTCCCACCAGGCGGCCGTCTGCTAATGCTGGGCAGCTTCCCGCCACCGCGGAAACGCTGGTGCATGGACTTCTTCTACCCCAACCGCACCCACACCATGAAGTGTTTTCTCTAAAAATTCATATTGAACACGGATTTCACTAATCTAACGGATTGATATCCGTGTAATCCGTGCAATCCGTTTTCGAAATAAAACGAATACATAGTGATTGCTATAAGAATTATAACTATTCAATGCATAGAAAGGTCATAGCTATATTTGGGGATTGGATTATAAGTTTTTTCCCGTCTATAGCGTAATCAAAGGTGTCTGAACCATAAGCATTAATCGTATCTTCAACCCATATTTCGTTTCCGTTATACCCAACTTCAGTTGTAGTGCTCCCTGATAGAGTTATTGACCCGTTTTGGACTATTTGATAGTGTGCGGACCAACGATTTACAATCAGAAACATTTGGGCTATAGCAAGTTCTTTATTGAACCGAAGCCAGTATCGGTCTTCTCGTTCTGGCCGCTCTATGTTCGGCGTTTTCGAAGAAAAACCGTTCACTGTTTCAATTTTGGTGAGTTTCCAAACATGTTCATCAATGTCACTATAATCTTTTGTGCACCCATAAAAAAATAACGTTGTGACAACGGCAACTGTGATATAAAAAACACTTTTCATTGTATTACAATTTTTTTTGTGACAAATTTCGCTCCCGATTGTACACCCAAATAGTATACTCCTGAATTGAGGTTGTTTGTGTTGACAACAAGTTTCTCTACTGTTAAATAATCCCATTGTAGGAAAATATTGCCTTTAGTATCATACATTTTCATAGAATACGGCAATGGCGAATCAACCATAATATTAATGTTATTGGTTGCCGGATTTGGATATATCTGCAACATGTCGTCAGAGGCATTAATTTCCTGTACTATATTCGATTCAGTAGTATTCGTTGGGGGATTTTTGGACGACGAAAGACTGAGTATGCCCGTTTTTGACACAGTATCTCCACAATTTGATATAAAAACTATGGTGTAGAAAAAAGTCCCTGTATAATTAATATTGTTCCAGACGTCAACAATATCTGACGTTATTGCTCCTTCAGAATGATATACAAGTTGACCTATTTGTGAGTATATTGTGTATTCGTAATAATTCGCATTGAGAACATGATATGTTATAGTACCACCAATATGGCAATGGTTTATCCATTGTTCAACATTAATTTCAGGGCATGATACAACACAATCTAAAGGGGTTATTTGTGCACTTATCTCACTGCCATATTCTGCAATAAATCCGTCTTTAAACACTATTTCTCTTCCTGCAGTATAGTTTATCGTTTGGCCAGCGACAATAGTCTGATAAGTTTGAATGTCTTCTTTTGCTACATAATCTTCTATTCCAGCAATTCCGTCAAACAGTGTTAGGCTGACGGAAACCATAGTGTCACAACTTTCTAACGGTTCCAATTCAACAACATCTGTATTTGTTGGGTCAAGCCAGTCTTTTAATCGTTTTCCAGATGTATTGCCATAGTTCCATGAAACATCAAATTTGCCATAATTAGAATACTCTCGCTCAATATCGGCACAGTTATAAGAATATCCCGGACAACCTCCGTATAATTGTCCTATGACTTTATGTTTGGCATTAAAAAGAGCAGAACCAGAACTTCCTCCTTCTGTAACACCATGGTACCACCTCTTTATTATCCAAAAATTAGTTGGATTATAACCATAATCCATACAGTCCGACGTTACTGGAATAAGATTATATGTGGAAATTTTCTTTACATTTCCATTAGGATGATGAATGCATACTCCGGATTCTGGATGTTGAATCATCCTCGACCAACCAGCAAAATACGGATGGTATCTTGACGGAATTCTACGTTTTAATTCAATCAATGTAAAATCAGAATTTTGGTTAGTGGCGCGAAGGTATCCTCCTGCTATACTTTGGTTAATGACAGTGCTTGCGGTTGAACATGCCGGGCTTTCATAATTAAATACAAATAAGCATTCGTCAGCAATATCCTGAGTACTAATGCAATGGTTTGCAGTCAAAACATATGGTACACCATCATAATTTGTATTGTTTAGTAGAGTTCCTGAACATAAATTTCCATTAAAAATAAGTTTACACACGGCACGCTTTTCCTTCTGCCAATCGTCTCCATCGGGACAATTGATATTTATTTGACAATCCGTGTATCGATTTTGCATTTCTTCGTCAAGAATTCCATGATAAACTTTTCCTACAACTAAGTTGTTCTCGTTAGTTGTTCCAAAGTAGGGTTCAAAATATTCTATTACAAGACTGTCTCCCCTTAGTGGCATAATTGGAAGCTTGTTGCTCCTTGAATTATTATAGCTTGTAAATGCCCCTAATATTTCATATTCGTTATAAACAAATAACATTGCCCCATGAGGAACATTATAGGTCGAAAAAAGAATACTAATCGATGTTGCTCCTCGGGAAACAATAGCAACTCTATAAAGGATACCATCTTCCAAAGAGTCGCTGTGAGCCGATTCCCGTACGTCTATATGCGAGTCTGAACCGATTGCGAATTGTTGACATTCTGAGGAATTATTATTGTAATCAATAACCTCTCTTATTATGTTTGCACTTGGAGGAGCAAAATATAACGTTGGAAAAATAACATTTAAGCCAGATTCTCTTGATAGACTCCGTGGAATTCCACCCTGACTTTCTTGTGCAAAGCAATTTGAAGGGAATATCACCGCGATTGCCCAAACTGCGAATAGTATTATATTGATTTTACACATACTATTTTTATTTGAATAACGCATAAACTCTGGAATTATTGCGCGTAACAATTTTTATTGTACGGATGCACAACTACCAAGTGCAATACTGTAGTGCAAAGATAGATGAGTCTACAAAAACCCCGAAGACTATAGAAAGGGCAATAAAACGGGTGTCAATCCGTTAAACATTATATGTCAGATATGAATACCATTCCCGTCGAACGCCATCCGCTACAGCCGTTCTTGTCGCCTAATGCACGTCTGCTGATGCTGGGCAGCTTCCCGCCTCCGCGAAAACGGTGGTGCATGGATTTCTTCTACCCCAACCGCACCAACCAGATGTGGAACATCTTTGGGGAAGTATTCTTCGGCGACAGCGACTACCTTGTCGACACAACAAACAAGACGTTCCGCCTAAAAGAGATTCAGGCACTGCTGAATGAGAAGGGCATTGGTATCTTCGACACCGCCACTGCCGTCCGTCGCCTCAGCGGTAATGCTTCAGACAAGGATTTGGACATTGTGGAGAAAACCGACATCCCCGCACTTTTGAAGCAAATGCCCCTTTGCCATGACCTTGTATGCACTGGGCAGAAAAGTTTCTCTGTCATCACCAACGACTACGGAGTGCCCACCCCGATGATGGGCCGATACAACGAGTTTATGCTGGCTGACAGGCCTATGCGTCTTTGGCGCATGCCCTCCTCGTCAAGGGCGTTCCCAATGAAACTGCCCGAGAAGGCATCATATTACCGCAGCATGATGCTGCAAATAGGGCTGATATAATCACCTATCGTTCCCGCCGCTCTATCACCTCTTTGAGGCGGTAGCGGTCGCCCGTGGCAGGGCCTATGGCATCGATAAAGGCCTGATTGTAGCCTGGGGTAGCATATCGTCCACGTACTACCTCGCCATCTTTCACGGGTCGCACCACCTGGTCGTTATACCGCACGATAAGGAACTTGGCCAAACGGTCCCAACGTTTCATCATCATGTCGGCATAAGCAATGCTTTTACGGTTCAAGTAGCTCTGGCGGTCGGCAGGGGTCATGTCCTTAATAGCAGAAAGCACCGAGTCTTGATCGGCGAAATAATAGTCCTCCAACTCCTTCTGTGCCTCGCGGAGGTCGCCAATCATCATTGAATAGCGGGGGTATACCATGTTCGCCACCCAGTTATTCATCCAGAAGGCCGACTCAAAAGAGAATTCGTTTCGAGGGTTGTTTTCGGGACGGAAGGGGTCGGGCACCTGAGTGATGCAGCAATAAAGGGGCACGTATGCCACCATATTGGCATCATCGCAATTGAACCACGTCACCCCACCCACATCATCGGGCAGCCACGACCGCATCTGGCAGGTCATCGTGAAACCCGACTGCTGGGTGGCGATGGCCCGTTCACGGAAATAGCTGGTTCCGTCGCTGGCTTTGAAGTGCATGGGCAGCGGTCGAACAGGCATTCCCCAAGGCCCTGCCGTCATGTCTGCCGTCATGTCCAACGGAGTGCCTTCAAAATGGTCGCGCATGTCGTTTTGCACATCACGCAAAGTGAGCAACGAATCGGGCTTAATCCACAACGGGAGATGGTCGCATTTGTCGAAGTTGCCATTGATATACGGGAGGTACTTATCCATCTCCTCATGGCTGTAATGGTGGCGGAAGAAGCTCCACACACGGGCATCAGCATAGCGCACATTCTCAAAGTCGATGGGGCAGTAGGCATCGCGGAAGGAGAAATCGGAATCCTTGCCGCTGAAGAAGCCCAACTCGCGCGCCAAAGAGATGACATCCTCGGCATAGACACACTCTACCTCCGGGCGATTGATCTGCTTGAGATTCCTGCTGCTGATACTCACATACGATTTCTTCTTCTCCAAAGGGAACTGACGTATGCGGCTTAGGTTGGCATGGGCACAGATGCAGTCGTCCGGAATACGTAATGCCACCCACACAGCACCTTTTCGGCCAGGCCCTTTGCCTATTATTTCCATAATCCATGCCTCCTCAGGGTCGCAGACGGTGATGGTTTCTCCGCTGCTGTTATACCCATACTGTGCAACCAATTCGGCCATACAGCGGATAGCCTCACGGGCTGTGGCAGAGCGTTGCAACGCAAGGCGCATAAGACTAAAATAGTCTAGCAGCCCGTCGCTGTTGACCATCTCCAGCCGTCCGTCAAAGGTGGTCTCGACGATGGTCACCTGCCTTTCGTTCATCAACCCTACCACATTATAGGTATACTCCACCTGCTCAACAAACTGCCCATCATGCGAGGGCCCCCACCCATGAATGGCTATCTTCTCTCCTTTCTCGTGGCGGCCGGAGGGACTATAGAACAGCGAACCGGAGAACCCGAAGCCGTCGCAATTATAGCTGCACATGACGCTGCCATCCTTCGAGGCCTTCTTGCCGACAATCAGATTAGTACATGCCATCGAAGGCACAAGCCACGATGCCATGAGGAACAATAACAAACAAAACTTTCTCATTTGATTTTATTATAATTAAAGCGTCCGTCCAAACCCAGGCAAGATAAGATTACATCGTATCACCGAAGAAGGCACCCTTGATAGCGAATGCAAGCAGAAACAGCACTGCCACCAACTGCCAACGGCGCTGGCGTATCTCTTTCTTGCGTCGCCCCAGCATGATGCCCCAGTAGCCCAAAAGAAACACCACTATCAGCAAGGGGACAGCCACTTTCCAAAGGTCTGTGGCCAAATCCACACGGAAGCCCAAACCCATGCCCACAAACAGCGTGTTCACACCCGTAGCCACACCCAGCAGCAGTACAGTGCCCCAGTTCGAGATGTCGTAGGGGGGCAGCGGCTTGTCCTTTTTGCGGAATGCGGGGAAAAACATACGCAAGGCAACCACCAACAGAAAGCCAAGATAGACCAAGTTGTCATATTCGGGAAGGTCGAACCGCAACAGATTGCCAATATATATACCTATAACCATGAGTGCCGTATGCTCAATGGCCAGCAGCAACGACACGGCAAGGCCTCGCGTCAGACGGATAGGATTCTTCAAGGCACATCCGCGCAGCGTCACCTCCAAAGGGATAGCAAGTGCAAAGGACAGGATAACATATTCTATAACCGACATAGAACTAAAGTATTATTGATTCAAACTAAGCAACTGGGTTATCTGGACAAATTGTGCGACGCTAAGTTGTTCTGCCCGCAAAGCCAACAGTGCTTCGGGGATGTTTTCTAACGGCAAATCCAGTGGCTTGAGGGCGTTGCGCAGCGTTTTCCTCCGCTGGTTGAAACCCGTCTTCACCACTTTGGCGAAAAGCTTCTCGTCGCATTCCAAGGCTGCAACAGCGTTACGCCGCATGCGTATTACAGCCGACTTCACTTTGGGCGGCGGGTTGAAGACATGCTCATGCACAGTGAACAGATACTCAATATCGTAGAAAGCGGAGAGCAGAACACTAAGTATCCCGTAGGTCTTGCTTCCCGGCTTTGCCGCCACACGCTCGGCCACCTCCTTCTGAAACATCCCCACCACCTCGGGTATCTGATTGCGGTTGTCATATACCTTGAAAAGTATCTGCGAAGAGATATTGTAGGGGAAATTGCCGATGACGGCAAAAGGGCCGGAGAAAAGGACGCCTAGGTCGAGGGTCAGAAAGTCGCCCTCAATCACATGCAGCGAAGGATAGTGGTCGTGAAGATAAGCCACCGATTCGCGGTCAATCTCTATGGCATGGAAATCCAAATTCTGATTGTCCAGTAGGTACTTGGTCATCACGCCCATGCCAGGGCCGATTTCCAACACGTGGGATGTGGCTCCTGTGAGGCTCTCGGCAATGTGCTGTGCTATACTCTCATCCTTAAGGAAATGCTGTCCTAGGAATTTTTTTGCTCTTACCTCCATCTGCGTTCTTCTTATTGGGTTGTACTATTGATTGCCTGCCTGCGCATAATCCTTCAACTCTTTGTAGCGTTTACGGGCCCTGTCGACATAAAGGCTGGTGGGATAGTCGAGAATCAGCTTCTCATAGCATTCGCGAGCCCGTGCCTTATTGTCCAACTGCTCATCGTTGAGCTCGGCCAACAGCATCAAGGCGTCGTCGGCCAAAATGTCGTTCGCGTAAAAGTCTACCAGCTGTTGCAGCAACGTGTCGGCTTCGGCATAACGCTGCTGACGAATGCGGATTTTCGCCTTCTGGAGCAGCACCTCATCGAACAAAGGATGGGACAATGCCGAAGTGGTGACAGCGTCGAAAGCATCCCATGCCGAATCCAGCTGGTTGCGGTACAACAGCAAATCTGCCTCGGCATAACGCTCAAGCATGCCGAAGGTGCTGTCTTCTTCCATATTGTCGCTTATGAGCAGCGAAAGCTCCATGGCATCATTGGCTATCAGCTTGCTAGTCGAAGCGCGCAGCACATCCAGCTGGGTCTTTGCCCAAAGGAAGTCGTGATTAAAGTACGACAACTTGGCATTCTTGAACTTGGCCTGCGAACCCAGCACGTCGTTCTTATTAGCCTTCTCCACCTGCATATAGAGCAGCGAGGCATCCCACACCTCACCAGCAAAAAGCATCAGGTCACCCAAAGCCAGCTTCGTCTCGTCGCGCTCTTTGGGCGGCAGCTGAGGCAGCTCCAACACATCGTACAGCATATCTGCTGCCCGCTGTAGACTGTCGGCATAATAAGCCATCAGATGGGCGTAGTTGCGCATCAGCTGCACCGTCTTCACATTCTTGCCCAACTCGTCGAACAGGTGTTCGTAGTCGTGCAGCAGCTGCCAAAGACGCTTGTTCTCTATGGGGAAATTGCGATTGATGCGGTCGAACTTCACCTCCAGCTCGCCCACACGGCTTTCGAAATAGAACGGGCCTTCCGTCCCTTTTTTCACCACCGTCGCATAGCATTCCTGCGCCACATCGTAGGCAGCGTTGCTCCGTGCTATCTGGGCAACCCTCATCAGCGTCTCACCCCATTGCTCAGGGAACCGCTTGTCCACCGCCTTGGCCTGCAACATGGCAAACTCGAAGTCCTTCTGCTGAAGTGAGAACCATATCATCATGTCCAGATAATGCTTATTCTCGGGATGCTCCTGCACCCGCTCCACCAAAGCCTTGCGCAACCCCTCTGCAATCTTGGGGTTGGACGTCTCGTTCAACACACGCTGCAAAGCTATCTGAATCGACCCTATCATATTAGGCATCTTGTCCAGCAGCTCGAAGTATTCTTGCATCATTGCCTCGTAATTGCCTGCCCTCTCGTAAAGGGTTGCCAACTCATTGACAAAAACATATTCATTACGCATCTTCTTACGGGCTGCCAAATAGGTCTTAATAGCATACTCGGGATGCCCGGCTGTCTCAAAAGCCTGCGTCAGTTCTGTAATCTGCTTGGTGTCATACCCCACCTTGTCCACAGCCGACTCGTATATCTTGGCCGCCTTGCGGCTGTCACCTTTGCGCTCGTACACGCGCCCCTGGTCCACATATAGATACAGTTCGTTCGGATACTGGCGGATGCGCCTCTCAGCCAAACGTTCCGCATCCTTGTACTGCTCCAATTCCAAATAGGAACGGTAGAGCATCTGATAGTAGAACTTGTTGGGTGCCCTCTGGTAAAGGGCCTCGTACAACTCCGCCGCTTGTGCGTATTCTCCAGAAGTATAATAATGCGATGCCAGCTGCTCCTGCGACTCCTGCGCATAACAAGGAAGCTGCCCCAGCAATAGGAACACGCACATGATAAACCGTGGCAAGCGATAAGCTTTCATCATATACAAAAAAACCGGAAGTCGGCTCCCGGTATCTTGTGACTAAGCTGGGATTCGAACCCAGGACCCCATCCTTAAAAGGGATGTGCTCTACCTGCTGAGCTACTTAGTCATTTTGGTTGTGACTAAGCTGGGATTCGAACCCAGGACCCCATCCTTAAAAGGGATGTGCTCTACCTGCTGAGCTACTTAGTCATCCTCAAATTTGAGTTTGCAAAAGTACAACTTTTTTCTCTTTCAGCAAAAAGTTTTTGAGATTAAATTTTTAACACTCTCCGTATCTGTATGTACCACAGTGCGTTGTAGCGGCAACCAATTTCTATTTTCACCTTTTATTTGCCTAATTAAAGAATTATTTGTACCTTTGTTTCCTCAATTAAAACCTAAAATTATGACTTTTGACATCCATATAAAGCAAGGTATAGGCGAGTTAGAATTCGATATGCCTATTGAGAAAATCATCCCCATTTTAGGCGAAGCCGATGAAGTGGAGACCATCGAAAACGCCATCGACGAAACCACCACCGTCCTCCGCTACAAAGATTCGATGACCCTCTTCTTCGAAGGATACAACCCAACACTCACATGTATCGACATCATCGATGAAGACACCACCCTCTTCGGACAGCCCGTTTTCGACTTGGAGGAGAAAGAAATCGTCAAACTGATGGTCGACAACAAATATTTCGAACAGGACATCGACATCGAGGCCTGGGGCGAACGCCGCATCTCCTTTAACGAGGGCAACATCGACTTCTTCTTCGAAGACGACGAGTTGATGTCGATAATCATCGGCAAATGACCCTTCCCCTCTTCTCCACCGCCTACCTCCCTTCCGTGTCATACATGGCAAGGATGGCTTCGTATGGCACCGTAGCCATCGAGCAAAAGGAGACCTTCCCCAAACAAACCTTCCGCAACCGCGCCGTCATAGCCACCGGCAACGGTCTCCTCATGCTCAATGTGCCCGTAGTAAGGCCTCTGGGCAACCACACCCCCACCGACCAAATGCTCATCAGCTATCACGAACCCTGGAACATCCGACACTGGCGCGCCATCGTCTCGGCCTACAGCGCCGCACCCTACTTCCTCTACTACCGCGACGAACTGGAACAGATACTACTCACCCCACACCAACGACTCGTCGACCTCAACGACGCCCTGCTGCACTACCTGCTCAAAAAGCTGAAGCTACCCTGCACCATCACCTACACAGACACCTTCACCCCGCCCTCCGCCCCTCCCTCACCGCTCGACTTCCGCAACCAGCTGACCAACAAGCACTCTATCGATGCTTTCCCCTCCCTCCCTCCTTACCCACAGGTGTTCGACACCCGCTTTGGCTTCCAACCCAACCTCAGCTCCATCGACCTCCTCTTCAACTTAGGTCCCGAAGCCAAATCACATTTGGAAAAAGCCCTCCTCTCCTAGAAAAAATATCAGTGTGCAATTTCTTTACTAAAAGGCACACTAATTACTACACAATACAAAGACAAAATGAACAAACAAATTGCCCTCCTGACACTATTATGCCTCCTCGGCGGCACACTCTTTGCACAATCCACCAAGCATGATAAGAAGAACCTGGTAGTCAAAGAGTGGAACGTCCGCACAGGGACTTCTGTCCCGTCGCTCGACCATGTGACCACCTACGACTCGCTGGGCCGCAAGATAGAAGAGATAGAATACGCCTCCTACGGTCAAAAGAGCCGCGAAGTGTACGAATACCAAGGCTCCTCGCGCAAGGTGTCGCGTGTGATTGTCTACGACGACAAGAACAAGGTCAAACGCGTCAAGAAATACGAATACGACGCCCATGGGAACAGAACTCGCCAGCTGAACTACAAGCCCAGCGGCAAACTGGAGACCACCAAGACATTCGAATACATCTACCAATAGCCTCCCGACCGCGATGCCACACACCGACACAACCTCATTTGAGCACATCCTCAGCACTTTCAAGCCTATCGGATTGGAAGAGATGAAGGCCGTCCGCCTGATGAATCGTGTCGACCAAAAATACATCACCTCCGTCGACTCTCTGCCAGAACTCCTCTCTGCCATCGCTCCCAATTACTATGTTCAGCGGATTGACGGCGACGCTTTCGCCAGCTACCGCACCCTTTACTTCGACACCCCCGAATTGGAGATGTACACCCACCACCATAACAAGAAGCTCACACGGCAAAAAGTGCGTGTACGCTGCTACCGCAGCTCGCTAACCACCTTCTTCGAAATAAAAAACAAAGACAACAAGAAGAAGACCAAAAAGGTCCGCGTCCCCCTTTCGGTAGAGCTGTTCGACTCCCCCTTCGCTGACCCCGGTGTGAGGAACTTCCTCCACGACAAAACGCCCTACACCGAGGACGGCCTCGTCCGTCATCTGGAAAACAACTTCCGCCGCATCACCCTCGTCGACCACGGCTTCAACGAACGCGTCACCATCGACAACGGCATCACCTTCCACAACCATATCACCGGCATCGACTGCGACATATCGAAGCTCATCATCCTCGAAGTGAAACACGAAGTCGGCGCACCCCCCTCCCCCATCGAACGCACCCTGCGCGACATGCGCATCCACCCCAACCGCATCAGCAAATACTGCATCGGCACCGTACTCACCAACCCCTCTGCCAAATGCAACCGCTTCAAACCCAAGATTCGCCTCATCAACAAGATAATCAATCACAAGAATACGCAAATAAACTAAAACTCTCTGTAATATGTTGCTCCTACAATCCGATTTCGATGCCTCCATCGCCCAAGAGTTTGGCGAGCAGGTGTCCTCATTCGATTTTCTTCAGGTACCCCTTTTCGACGGCCCCAGCCTGTGGAACCTCCTCATTCGATTTGCCTTCAACCTACTGGTTTGTTGGATTATCACCCATTTCCTCTACTATAAGAAGAGCCAGCGACGCGACTACTACTTCACCTACATCCTCTTCAGTGTCACCATCTTCCTGCTGCTCTTCCTGCTCCAAAACCTGAAGATGGAGGTAAGCCTTGCCCTCGGCCTCTTCGCCATATTCAGCATGATACGCTACCGCACCGAGACGCTGCCCATCCGCGAGATGACCTACCTCTTTGTCCTTATCGGCATCAGCATCATCAACGGGTCGGGCATGATATCGAGCTACACGGCCCTCTTCGTCACCAACCTGCTGTTCATTCTGGTGATATGGGTGTTGGAAGCCGCTGGCATGTCGCACCGCAAAGCCACCAAAATTATCACTTATGAGAAAATCGAACTCATCAAACCCGAGCGCCGCGACGACCTCCTGGCCGACCTGCACGAGCGCACCGGCCTCGAAATCCTCGACGTGCAGGTGGGCAGCATCGACTTCCTGAAGGACACCGCTTTCCTCAAAGTCACCTACGTGCCCACTTCCGACATACCCAACGACATCGACATGATTACCAAGTTCAAAAACAAGTAACACCTCCTAACGATATGAAACGCATTCTTTTCTTCCTACTTGCGGCAACCATGATGCTTGTCGGCTGCGAAAAAGACCACATCACTGATACCGACATCACCCCCATCACCAACGACGACGACCATGACAGCGGCAGCGATACCACTGCCACCTCGGACACCGTCACCATAGTCTTCGGCAGCTCCACGGCCACCGTCACCGGCACCTCCGCCTCCGTCACCGCCACCGTCGACGGCAACCGGGTGACCGTCACCAACGCCGACACCAGTACTGTGCGCTATGTGCTCTCCGGCTCAACCACCAACGGATTCTTCAAGCTTTACAGCGGCAAGAAACAGACCATCGTGCTCAACGGAGTATCCATCACCAATCCCAACGGTGCCGCCATCAACATCCAAGGCCCGGCCGACTCGCCCAACAGCGGCAAAAAGGCCACCATCATCGTACAAGGCGACAACAGCCTCGCCGACGGCACTTCCTATTCCGACACCCCCTCCGCCGAAGACGAGAAAGCGGCTCTCTTCAGCGAAGGCAAACTGGAGTTTACCGGCAACGGCACCCTCACTGTCACCGCCCAGGGCAAATCGGGCATCACCTCCGACGACTATGTCTACATCAACGGCCCCACCATCAGCGTCAACTCTTCGGCCGGACACGGCATCCGCGGCAAAGACTATATTGAGGTGGATAACGGCACCGTCAACGTCAGCGTCTCAGCCAATATGAAGAAAGGCTTCTCGTCCGACTCCCTGATACGCATAAACGGCGGCACCACCACCATTCAAGTCTCGGGCAATGCCGCCTACGACAGCGACGACCGGGAATATACCGGCACTGCCGGCATCAAGGCCGACGCCCTCTTCATTATGAATGGTGGCTCGGTCAGCATCACCAACTCCGGCACCGGCGGCAAAGGTATCAGCTGCGACGGCTCCTGCACCTTCAACGGCGGCACCGTCACCGTGGCCACTACGGGGGCCAACCTGACCACGGGCGACATCTCCTCGAAAGGCATCAAATGCGACGGCAACCTGACTTTTGCCGGAAGCAAAGTCTACGTCACCTGCCGCTACCATGAGGGCATCGAGTCCAAAGGCACCATCACCATCAGAGACGGCGAGGTGTACAGCTATTCCCAGGGTGACGATGCCATCAATGCAGCCTCCCACTTTACCATAACAGGCGGTTTCGTATACGGCCAATCCTCGGCCAACGACGGCCTCGACGCCAACGGCAATTGCTACATCCGGGGCGGCGTGGTTTACGCCATAGGGAAACAGTCACCCGAACTGGCCATCGACGCCAACACCGAGGGTGGCTACAAACTCTACGTCGAAGGAGGCACCATCATAGCCATTGGCGGTCTGGAGCGCGGCTCCTCGCTCACCCAAAACTGCTACCAGGCCTCCTCCTGGTCGAAGAACACGTGGTACGCCCTCACCGTTGGCGGCACCACCTACGCCTTCAAAACCCCGTCAAGCGGCGGCACCCCCATGGTGGTCTCCGGCTCCTCCACGCCCACCCTCACGTCGGGGGTCACTGTCTCTGGCGGCAACTCATACTTCGACGGCCTCCTCTACACCAATGCCACGGTCAGTGGCGGCAGCTCGGTGACACTCACTAACTACACGGGCGGCAACGGCGGCGGCCCTGGTGGTGGCGGCGGCCACGGCGGTCATTAATCTTTTAGCAATCACTATTATGAGAAATATATTCATCCTGCTCGCATCCCTCCTCGCCCTCCTCCCCCTCACTTCGAAGGCACAAACCGATGTAGACCTTGACCCCGAATTCGGGGGGAGGGTGTCCGTTGGCCTCGACAAGAAAATCGTAAAAGGGCTGCACCTCACTTTGGAGGAGGAAATCCGCATCGACAACAACTTCTCCAGCTTCAACCGGTTCCACACTACCGCAGCCCTGCAATACAAGGTGCTGCCATACCTCAAAGTGGGTGTGGGCTATGCCCTCATCAATCCCTACAGCTCCAGCAACAACGCCTTCAAGGACACACGCCACCGCTTTATGCTCGATGCCACCGGCACCGTCAGGTTTGGCCTCTGGCAGCTCTCTCTGAAAGAACGTTTCCAAATCACCCACCGCACCGGCGACTTCAACACCTACCAAAACCCCGCTAACCTCATGGCCCTCAAAAGTCGGCTCACACTCAAATACAAAGGCCTCCAACGCTGGACTCCCTACGCTTATGTCGAACTCCGCAACACCCTCAATGCGCCCATCATCAACGCCTCGTACAACCCCACATACAACGTCTACATGACCTCCTCTGGCTCCATCACCGGCGAAGCAGGTTGGTTTCTCGACGGCTTCCGCGGCTGCTATATCAACCGCCTGCGCGGCTCTCTCGGCACCGACTACAAAATCAACCGCCACAACACCTTGAACCTCTACATCCTTCTTGACCACGTGAGCGACAAGGTGGTGGACGCCAATGCCGAAGGCACCAAGCTGAAATCCTACACTCGCGAACAGGGCTTCGTCGGCCAAATCGGCGCTGCCTACGAATACTCCTTCTAAAGCCCCCCTGACCACCCATCAGGGGCCGCCTTCAAACTTTCTCAGTTTTATCTAGGACAAATCTAGGATACTTTTAGGAAAAACCATCCTAAAAGTATCCTAGATAAATGTAATAAAGAACTAATTCACAGCGAACTCATTCCGAAAGACGCTTAATCCCACCCCGACCTAGAAGAATTGGCGGAATGGTTTTGCTTTCGCGTTCCTCCACTGTAGGATTCCTTCACACTACCAGCGGTGGCCGAAGGAGAGCATGATATGGAAGGGACGGGCATTGGGGATGAGCACGGCATCGCTGCCTTCTTCATTCATTTTTATCGCCCCGACTACGTCGGGGTCTAATGAGGACTCCATCAGCTTGCGGATATCGAAGGTGTAGAAGGCATATTGCACCTGCATCCCCACAAAGAGGTCGTCGGTGATGAAGTATTTGACCCCTAGGTTGGCATCCAGGTCAAAGCAGAGGCTTGAGAAGAAATAGTAGCGGCTTCGGCCAACGATGTCATCTATTTTGTAGCGGCTGGGCAGCGTGGTGGTAATCCCGATGCCGACACCTGCATTGAGGGTTATCTCATCGTTGATGCGGTAGGCCAGGAACGGGGTCTCGTAGAAGCGCACCGACTGCATCTGGAGGCCGAACCGATGGCTGAACGGCTGGTCGGCACCGTCAATTGTCCGCGTGCCGTCGAGGGTGCCTCCGAAGGGGCTGAGCAAGTACAGGAGCATGGCGTAGTTGCCAAATTCTAGCAGGGTGCCGTGGTCGGTTTCGTACCCCCAAAAGACACCCCCCTCGAAGCCCATGGCTGATTGAAGGGGATGTTGGTGGTCGAAAGCGGAAGCCATGACAGTCTGCGACCCTATGGCGGTGCCCAGCGTGAGGCCCATCTGGTGCTCGTTGTCACCTGGAACATAAATGTAGCGTATCTCTTGTGCGCCTGCAAAGACATAGGCGCAAAGCAGGATGAGGATGGTGATGTGTTTTTTCATATTGCAGATGGTCTATTCAAACAGGTAACTAATGGTGGCAAATGCCATCTGGCGACTTTCGTAGAAGATACCCGTGGTGCAGTAACGGTAGCTCAGACCTACAGAGAAGTTGTCGGCTATGCGGTAGCCGGCCTGCGCATCAATCAGGAGTCCCATATCGAAGGGGTGGACCATGAGATAGGCTCCCATGTTTAATCCGAACATGAGCGATTCGGTAGGACGGAAGGCAAGGCCATAGCCGAAGTGGAGCTGGCTGCATGCCGTGGTCTGGTCAAAGAGGGCTGCGGCCCCGAACTGGGAGAAGGCACTGATGCGTCCTTCGGTCTTGGAGTATAGGGAGAGGGTGAGGCCGACGGCAGGGAGCAGAGGGTTGGAGGTTAAGGTGGCGTTGGGGGACTCGATGCTGGTGCCCAGCGAGAGGGTCAGCTCGGAGCTGGCGAAGGAGCGGCTGCTTCTCCAAGAGATGTTGGAGCCAGTATGTTCGCGGGCGCGGTTGTCAGGCTTCGTCTTCCAGGTGCTTGAGTTGTCGATAAGGTCGCCCTTCCCCTGTCTCTGAAAGGCTTGCATGTCAGGGGTGCTGGTTTTGGCTTCGGGCGTGGTACGAGCTGGAGTGGTGGTTGGTGCCGATGAAGGCTGGGTGTCGGCAATAGGTTCACTGGCAATAACGGGGTCGGCCACCAGCGTTGGGACAATGGCCTCGGCCAAGAAGGCGGAGGCAGGACGGTGGGGAGTGACGGGAGCGTGTAGCGAAGCAGCGAGTGAGGAGGAGTGCGAGGTAAGGGTCGGTGGGGCGACTAGGGTAGAAGGGGTAAGGGTGCCAGCAGGGGTAACAATAGTGGCTGGCTCTTGTGGCAGCTGGGCTACAGAGGTGTCGGGGGAGAGAGTGGGTTGGGGTTGGCGCAACAACAGCCAGGCAATGCCGATAAGCAGTACCACGCTGGCGGCAGCCCTACCCACCCACAGGTACACTGGGCGGCGGGAAGATGCCGAAGGCTTATTGTGACGCTGCAGCATGGCCAGGATGTCCTCCTCGGAATGCCGGGGGGCAGAAGCCTCCAACCTTCGGCTTTCGGCCTGCCATGCCTTGCGATACTCGTCAAGATTGTATTTTTCGTCTTCCATGCTTACTCCTTTCTCGTTTGGCTCTCTTTGATTTCTCTAAGGCAGCTCTTTATGCGACTCATGCGAGTGCGCACGGCCGGTTGACTGAGGTGCAGTATGTTGCCGATATCCTCGTAAGAGTATCCGTCCAAATACAGCCCCACGAACTCACGGTCATCGGCACCGAGGTAGTTGAGCAGGTGATAGAGCTCGGCTACGAGGGGGTCGGGTGTATCGGCCAGATGCTGGAAGTCGGCTTCGACATCGCACAATGCCAGTTCCGGCTGACGAAGCTGATAACGTCGGTAGTAAGCTATAGCGGTGTTGCGGGCAACTGCATAGGCCCAGGTGGAGAAGCTACTGCGTCCGTTGTAGTTATCGTAACTCTCCCACAGGGCGCACATTATCTCCTGATATAGGTCTTCTGTGGTGTCGTTTTGGCGACACCCGTACAGGCGACATACTCGATAGATGAGCGCGTCACAGTTGCGGACTTCTGCTACGAACTTCTTTTGCCGTTCATCAGGTTTCATCACTTAGTTTGTAGCCAGAAGTGGGCAATTTGTTACAGCTGCTGAAAAAAAATGTGTGGTTTTCCGGTCTCAGACCATCCGACGCACTTCGGCATCGGTTTGGAGGAGGTCGTCGAGAGTGGGTTTGGCAATAAAGGGGGCAGTCTGCATCTTCTTCTCCACGAAGTCGGCTATTCCCAAGAAGGGGAGCCTTCCTTCGATGAAGAGGCTTACGGCCACCTCGTTGGCGGCATTCATGATACACGGCATATTGCCGCCTTTGGCGATGGCCTCATAGGCCAGGGCGAGGCAGCGGAAGGTGTCGGTGTCGGGATTTTCGAAGGTGAGCTGCGAGTATTTCTCGAAACTCAGCCTTGGCAGATGGCTTTCGATGCGGTGGGGAAAACTGAAGGCATATTGGATGGGGGTTTCCATCGTGGGGACACCCAGCTGCGCCTTAATGCTGCCGTCGACATACTGCACCATGGAGTGGACGATGGACTGGGGGTGTACCAGCACCTGGATTCGTTCGGCGGGGACACTGAAGAGCCAGCGGGCTTCAATCACCTCGAGCCCCTTGTTCATCAGCGACGCCGAGTCGATGGTGACCTTGCGACCCATGTTCCAGTTGGGATGCTTGAGCGCGTCGGCCAGCGTCACATGTTCCAGTTGCTGACGGCTATATCCGCGGAAGGGGCCGCCGGAAGCGGTGAGCAATATCTTGTCGACCCCTCCCGTCTCTCCCACCAGGCTTTGGAAGATGGCGGAGTGTTCGGAATCGACAGGCAGGATGGGCACCCGGTTGCGGGAGGCGGAGTCGGTCACTATCTCGCCCGCCACCACCATGGTCTCTTTGTTGGCTAGGGCAATGGTCTTATGATGCTCGATGGCCCGAAGGGTGGGACGAAGACCTGCAAAGCCCACTATGGAGGCCAGCACCATGTCTATCGACTCCATCTCCATCAGGTCGGCAATGGAATCCATGCCAGCAAACACTTTGATGTCGTGGGAAACTAGTGCGTCCTGCACCTGCCGGTATTTGCTCTCGTCGGCTATGGCCACTGCATTGGGGTCGAACTCGAGGGCCTGGGCAATGAGCAGGTCGGCATTGCTGCCGGCACACAGTACCTCGACTGCAAACTTGTCGCGGTGGCGACGGATGACGTTCAACGCCTGGGTGCCTATGGAACCCGTGGAGCCCAGTATCGCTATCCTCTTTATATTATCATTGTTCATCTGCGTTTTTTCTTTTGTTGCTTTTTCGCTTCCTGCTTTTGCTGTTCAATATCCTGCCTGAGGAGCGAGTCGGCACGGGTGTGACGGTAGACAACCTCCTCTTCGGCATCGGAGTAGGTGGCAGTGTCCTTGATTTTGTGGTAGTCCTTGCCGCCCAGGGCATCTTGAATGATGGCTATATGCTGCTCGTGCTGGTCAATGATGACCTCCAGCGAGTCGATGACTTGTGCATTGCGGGCCACCTCTTCCTTTAGCTCCGGCTTAATATACCCAGGCACCAGTCCCCGCAACGGGGTAAAGGCGATGAGGAGCGAGGTAAGGACGATGAGCACGATGACGGTGATGCCTGCATAAGTGAAGATGTTGACACCCGTAAGCTCCATGGAGAACTTCTCTTGGAAGGTTTCGGTGTCCAGCACTACAAGGCGGTGCTTGTGGCGCATCCGCTCACGGAAGTCCTGCCATTTGCTAGAAAGGCGCAGCCGCATGGCCGCGCCTTTCTCCTTTATCATATTTGAATGATCGCTATCCATTAGAAGAACTTGTTGCGCTGGTCGACAATCTTGGCGTTGTCTTTGAGCACCTGCTGGATGTTGCGCATGCTCTGCATGAAGCTCTGCTCTCTCTGAGTGCGGATATTGGCAACTTCGACGGGAGCGGGGTTGTCAACCTTGGCGTTCACTTTGACCATATACACGCCCTGAGCACCATGGATGGGGCCGACAAGGGTATTCTCAGCTGCGGCTGCGATGGCCGACTGAACCTTGGGTTCCATACCATACTTGCCAAGGAAGTAGTCGTTGAAGGAGACGCTGTCAAGGGTGTCGACAGAGGCATTAACCTTGGTGGCGATGGAGTAGATGTCGCCAGCGGTCTGTTTGGCTTCCTCAAGGCGGGCCATGAGCAGCTCGGCTTTCTTCTCGTTGCGGACGTTGTTCTCAATCATGTTGCGCACCTGGTCGAGGGTAGCGTAACCCACATGGTAGACATCTTTGAGGGCCGCCACGATATACATATCGTCGGCTTCGAAAATCTGGTCAGCCACAGTGCCCACCTCGGTCTTCTCGTTGAAAGCCCACTGGATGATGCTGCGTGCATTGTTGATGCCGCCGACAGAATACTGCATGGAGGTGACCATGGCATTGCGCACCTGGAGGTTTTCCTGCTGGGAGGCAGCAGTCATTTCGGCATAGGTGCGGTTGTTGCCAGCAAATTTATTGGCCTCGTTGTAGATATTGCGGGTAGTGGCCTCCGAAGCTGCAATGGCGCGGGTAATGGTGGCAACGCGATATTTTCTATGAGGAGTGGTTTTGCCGGTGACCTTGACCACGAAGTAACCGACCTCGTTGGGGTGCTTCACGACGAAGACACCGCCTTCAGGAGTGTTGACAATATCCTCGTTCAGGAAGCCATAGCCTCCATCGAGCTGCCATTCCATGTCGCCGTTATTGTTGGCCTTTTGCGGGTCGTCGGAGTACTGCTCGACGGCCTGTTCAAAGGTCATGGCACCAGCTCTGACGACGTTCATCACGCTGTCGGCAAGAAGCTTGGCCTGGTCGTCGCTGCGGGTGATGCTGCCGCCAACCTTGTCGTTGAAGATGTAGATGGCACTGGCACGGATGCTGTCGGGACGGTTGGCCACCTTCAGCACTTTGGCCATCATCCACTCGTTACCGGCACGACGGGGGCTGATGTAGGAGCCTTCGCCAGCGGCCATGATGGCAGAATCCATAGGCGAGGCAAACTCGCTGGCCTTGCGGTAGGTGGAGTCGTAGCTGCGGTCAGATTCGGCATTGACGAAGAATATCAACTCGTCGCCCGCGATGGTCTGGAACTCTTCCCAAGTCTCTTCCACCGAGGTCTGGATGTTGGCCATATCCTGAGCGGTGGGGACAATGGGGTAGACGATATAGTCGATTTCGCGCATCTCATCGCGGAGACGGAACTCGGCCTTGTGCTTATTGTAATAATTCTTATAGTCCTCTTCGGTGAGGGTAATCTCGCCATCTTCAACCGAAGCGAAGGAGCAGTTGAGGGCAACAGCGTTGCTAAGCTTGCCACCCATCTCGGCCACCTGCTTGGCAATGGCGTTGGGCATATACATGCCACGTGCAATCAGAGAACTGTATTTCTGCTGTTTGCGGTCGGCTTTCACAGCTTTCTCCAATTCCACCCATTCCATCCGCTGGTTGGTGTCGAGGTCGTCAAAATTGTTGACATAGTACTGGATGGCCTGGGTCTGATACACACCGGTCTTGGGGTCGGTGAAATACTGACGGAGGTAAGGATGGATAAAGGTGCCGACATACATGTCGCTCACCTCGGCGGCTGTAACACTGAGACCCAGCTTTTCGAACTGCTCGTCGGTGAGGGTTTCACCCACCAGGTTCTGCCAGACTTGTTCGCGAATCTGATAATCCACATCGGTAGGAACCTGCGTGACACCCTGCTGGCGTTTGTAGTTATTTTCCATTTCATCAGCGAGTTCGGAGAAACGCTGGTAGGTAATGGTCTTTCCGTTAATCTTACCCATGTCGGGGATGCCACGGTTGTTCTTGGTGAGGTCACCGATAATGAATGCAACGATAGCCACACCGACAACGATGACAGCTATCCACGAATGTTTTCTAATACTTCCTATAATTCCCATTTGTGAGTATTTTTGTTATATATTTTATACTTATTATTTCACTATTTAAGCGTGCAAAAGTACAAAGAAATTTTCGTGTATGAACTTTTTTGCCAAAGTTTTTTTGGCAAATAGGCAATACTTACGTGTATATCAATACTTTATTACAGCACAAAAATATCACAAGTCGGCATCAAAACCGAATGGAAGTAGACTATCTACACCATCAATCCTCCGAATTCGACCTCCTTTTAGATAGCAGAAAACCGTCAGTTTGTTACCATATCGCAACTCGTATTCCGCCATCACCTGACGACAGGCACCACAGGGCGAGGCTTCGGTATATGCCCCTTCGAAATGGCCCACCACCGCCAACGCCACTACCGGCTGCCCGGGATACTGGGCAGAGGCACTGAACAAGGCTGTCCGCTCGGCGCACAGCCCCGAAGGATAGGCAATGTTCTCTTGATTGCTGCCCTGCACCATCGTCCCGTCGGCCAGCAACACTGCAGCACCCACATGAAAAGTAGAATATGGGGCATACGCTTTGTGTGCCGATTCCATGGCACACACCATCAGCCGGCGCGCATCATCCGGCAGCTCCTCCATCGAGGCATACTCGGCATAATTAATCATTAGTTTTTTCTCTTCCATATTACAATTTATTTCATTTTTCAATTCTCATCTATCAATTTGTTTGTATCTTTGCAAACTGATAATGGAAACGCTGAATCTCGAAAAATATTGTGTCCTTGGACTTTCGCCCATGGACGACATCACCGACCTCCCCTTCCGCGAATTGTGCAAGGAGTTCGGTGCCGACCTTCTTATCACCGAGTTCATCGCCTCTGAAGCCCTGAACCGCGATGCCGAGAAAAGCCTTCGCAAGATGCGCTTCTCCCCCGCCCAGCACCCTATCGGCATACAGATATTCGGTGCCAACGAGGAGGAACTGCTGCAATGTCTCGACATTGTGGAGCAGCAACACCCCGACTTCATCGACATCAACTGGGGCTGCCCTGTCCGCAAGGTGGCTGGCAAAGGTGCTGGCAGCGGCATCTTGAAGGACATACCCAAGATGCTCCAAATCACCGCGGCCCTGGTCAAGCGGGCCCACCTCCCTGTCACCGTCAAAACCCGCCTCGGATATGACGCGAACGACAAGCCCATCGTAGAGCTTGCCGAGCGGCTGCAAGACATCGGCATCGCCGCCCTCAGCATCCACGGCCGCACCAAGACCCAGATGTACCAAGGCACCGCCGACTGGACCCTCATCGGCGAGGTCAAGAACAACCCCCGCATGCATATCCCTATCTTCGGCAACGGCGACATCACCACCCCCCAGCAAGCTATCGAAGCACGCCGACGCTACGGCGTCGACGGCATCCTCATCGGCCGTGCCGCCATCGGCAACCCCTGGATATTCGAGCAAACCCAACGATTGCTGCGGGGTGAGGAAGAACGAACTGTAACCGTGGCCGAGCGCGTCGAGGTATGCCGCCGCCACCTCCTCGCCGCCATCGACTTCAAAGGCGAGCATACCGCCATCTTTGAGATGCGCAAACACTACGGAGGCTACTTCAAGGGCCTCCGCGACTTCAAGCAGTTCCGCATCCCCATGGTCACCACCACCTCCCCCGACGAGCTATTCTCCCTCCTCGACCGTGTGGTCGAACACTATGCATAGCAGCATCATTTAGTGTCCGCTCCCTCATAATCCATCACTTTTACCCTGCAAATGACAGAGACCTCTCTGTGCCGTGATACGACTTTCAATGATTCTGCGTCCCTATCAGGACGCGACCTTGCTTATCACGGTACAAGATAATTGGCATCCCGGCCGTAAAAAAACATGCATCTCTGCATTATTTTTATTGCTATTTACCATTTTTTTCGTACTTTTGCATCGTGAATTTACGGAGTACAACTCCTGATTTTACATGAAAATACAGAGTATAACTCCACATATTTAAAGAATCTAATTCATGGCAATATGCTAGATAGAATACTCAAAATCAAAGATGCAGAAGAGGAAAGTGTATTCCTTTTTGGTGCTCGTCAAACGGGAAAGACAACATTACTGCTTAAACTATTTCCGAATAATAAATTCTACGACCTGCTTGAGACCGATACCTACGAACGTCTAAGAAGAAATCCCTCCTTACTGCGCCAGGAACTGGCCTCCGCTCAAAGTGGCGACATAGTCATCATTGACGAGATACAGCTAATCCCGGAACTGCTGAATGAAGTACATTGGCTTATCACACGACAAAACATTCACTTCATCCTGAGCGGCTCCAGTGCGCGGAAACTAAAACGCAGAGGTGTCAACACTCTTGGAGGCCGTGCCGTTAGGAATGTGTTGTACCCACTCGTCAGTGAGGAAGTGGACAATTTCGATGTAGTGAAGGCTGCCAACAGCGGCATGCTGCCCACCCACTATCTGAGCACCAGCGACCGCCAATTAGAGAAACGTATGCAGGCCTACATTTCCGTTTATCTGAAAGAAGAAATTGCAGCCGA
>JAFWOP010000082.1 GCA_017545365.1 Bacteroidales bacterium | reverse complement strand
GCCCCGCTTACACCTACCCCGTCTCCCTGCCCGGTGGCTACCGTTATGGCGACAAGCACCAGCAAAGTGCCGAGCGCAGCATACAGATATGCCAAGGTGAGGACGTGCCTCTCTGTCCGCTGACAGGCAGCAACTACATCATCGTCAACAAGAAAAGCCAGAAGGTGCTGACAATCCTGTCTGGCTCCACAGCTAATTCGGCAACCGTAGGCCAGTACGAAGACAAGGACTATGCCTACCAGCAATGGACGCTGGAAGCCCTGAAGGACAATGGAGGCGACCTCACGGGGTTCTATATCCACAGCCTGCGCAATGCGAACATGAACCTCGAGACTGCGGGCTTTCAGGTGAAACCCGGTGCCACGGTGAGCGTCTATCCCGTGACAAAGGCAGAGAACCAGCGCTGGACCTTTGAGTATGCCAGCGACGGTTACTACAAGATTCGCAACTACCAGTCGGGACTCTATCTTGAGGTGGCTGGCGGAAGTTCGGGCAACAACGCCACCGTGCGCCTGTGCACCGAGGCTACCGACGACCACCAGCTGTGGAAACTCCTACCCATCGATGCGCCCTGCGAACGTGTGGCTCCCACCGTTCCGTCGGGACTGAAAGCCACGCCGGGCATAAGCACCATCGAACTCAGCTGGGAAGCCAACACTCAGGACAAGGACTTCAATGGGTATATGGTGCTCCGTGGTGAAAAGAACGCAGCGGGAACAATTGAATACGACGTCATCGGACGACAAGTCATGGATAATCGTTTCACCGACAGCGACTGCCGCCAGAACACCATCTACTACTATGCCCTGCAAAGCGTGGACTACTCCCAGAACCGCTCCGACAAATCGGAACCTGTGGAGGCGGCCCTGAGCGGACAGCGTGGACTGGTGGCGAAGTACGATGGCAGCTCGGCAAGCGATATTCGCATCCCGCCCGCTGCCCTATGTCTGGCACAAGCCACCATCGCTGCATGGGTGTATAACCCAGGCCGCTTGGCCGAGAACAGCCGCCTCTTTGACTTCGCTGCCAACGACACGCGCCAGGCCGTACTCTTCCTGAACCAAGGGGGAAACATCGTGCTGACGGTACAGGACGGCGAGCATGTGCAGACCATCAGCGGCGGAAAGCTGCCCGAAGGCTGGCATCATGTAGCCGTGACCATCGGCGAGGGCATGACAAAGGTCTATCTCGATGGTGAGCCGAGTGGAACTGGCGCGGCGCCATCTGTCGGGCTTGCTGACATCCGGCCCGTGTGCAACTACATCGGCCGTGGACAAGACGCGAGCGTACCACCGATGGATGGACGAATTGACGACCTGCGCATCTACAACTATGCGCTAAGTCCCGCAGAACTCCAGTCCGTGATGGGCGAGACCTCTTCACACGGCGATGAGAATGCATGGCCCGAGCCTGTACTGCCATCCAAGACTATAGCGGAAATCAGCTCTGCAGAAGTCCTCTACCTCTACAACGTGGATGCCGACGCCTTCGTCACTTACGGAATGAGCTGGAACACCCAATCGGTGGCACAGCGTCTGGCAAAAGGCGACCGCAGTCTGGACAACCGATTCCGAGTAAAAGTCACGAAATTGGCTGGAGGCAAAGTCAGACTCTCGATGGCGGACAAGGCCAACGCATACATCGGATGCCTCCCGGATGCCTGCAACGTTTGGAGCGACCGTTCGGCTGAGGAAGCCACATTCACGTGGCAAGAGACATCCACAGCAGCCGGAAGCACGTATGCCTTGATATCAAATGCACAAAAGGACTATCTCGACGTGTCCTATGCCTATGGTGGTCCCCTGACCACGCGCCACGGACGTGGTTTCACGCGCTGGGCTTTTATCGCGCCGAAAGAGATTTCCTCCCAGTCATACGCCAAATACAAGGAACGACAGAAGCTGTTTGCCCTCCGCCAAGCCATTGCCGACTCAAGAAAAGAAGAGGCTTATGCTGCTGACATTCAGGCTGCGGCCCAAGTCTATCTGAATGCCGATGCAACGGTGGCAGAACTGCGTGCGGCCGCTCGCAAACTGGTTCTGGCCGTAGCGGAAGGTCTCACGAGCAGCATAGATGCATCCTGCCTGTTCGACAACGCTGACATGCTTGGAAATGCGACCACGACCGACTGGACTACTGCTTCAACCACCATGAAGGACGGAAACATCGAGATGTTCCACAAGCCCTTCACCCTCACACAAACGCAAACCGACCTGCCGCTGGGCATCTACGACATCGTGTTACACGCATTCTATCGCAACGACAAGGCAGACAAAGCGCCTGTTGTGACTGCCGAGGCCACGAACACCGTGACGGGAACGGTGGTTGCGCGGCAGACGGTGGCAGACAACGAGGTGATGATGACAGCCGCCGAGACGACTGCCGGTGCGGCACAGACGCTAACCAGCGACCTGGCACAGACAGTACTGAAAGACGCGGTCGTGGACAATCACCAAATGACACTGTCCGCAACAATCGCCAGCAGCACACAATGGGTCAATTTCCAAGGCTTCGAAATAAAATACCGACAGCCGTTTGTCACTGTGGAGATACCACAGTCGGGCTACACCACCTTCTACTATAGCGACCAGAGCTTCCTGCTGCCCGAAGGCATGGAGGCCTACACATTCCGCGAGACAACCCAAGGCTTTGCCGTCAGCCAGCACTTCACGGCTCCAGGTACCGTGTTGCCTGCAGGACAAGCCGTTGTACTTGGTGCTCAACCAGGGAGATATACCATGCTACCCACCACGAAGAAGAAAAGCCTCGACTCCAGAAACCAGCTCCGAGGCTCCGACGAGGACCAGCTGACCCACGGCGGCACTTTCTACTACACTTTATGTGAGAACGAAAACCACCAGATGGAATGGAACTGGGCTGCAACAGACGGAGCTGTCTTCAAGAACCCGGCACACAAGGCTTACCTCATCTCAACACGCTCCGCCAAGCAGCCATCCATCCTTGCAGAACTGCCATCTGTCGTGCAGGCTATACAGGCCGTGCAGACTGAAAACCGCCCCAACTCCAAGGCAATCTACAATCTGGCTGGCCAGCAAGTAAAAGCCCAATCCTCGACAACCTTAAATGGGCTCCCGCGCGGCATCTATATCGTGAATGGCAGGAAGATAGTCGTCAACTGACGAATCCCTATTGCGTACCTACGACACGCCTTCTCCTAGACCTCCTGTCATCATCGCGCCCCCTCTTTTGGGGGCAAAAAAGCCTGCCGTTCCTCAAAAAGAGGGACGGGATGGGGGACGCCCCCTGACGTTTTGCGGGACAAGAGCAATGATGTTGCGGGACGAAAGAAATGTTGTTGCGGGTCAAAGGCATTGCTTTTAGAATGTTTTCACTATAGTAAAAAGATCATTTCACTATAGTAAAAAGATAAATTCACTATAGTAAAAAGATAAATTCACTATAGTAAAGTCATCACTTCACCGTAGTAAAGTGAAGAAACTACTGCGACGACCTGCAGCCACGGGCTGAGCGCTTCATCAATAGAACTGGCGAATGCGCTCGAGGGCTTCCTCGGTGCGCTCGCGGGAGTTGAAGGCGGTGAGGCGCACGTAGCCCTCGCCGGAGGGTCCGAAGCCTACGCCTGGGGTGCTGACCACGTGGGCGCGGTAGAGCAGCTGCTCGAAGAAGCGCCAGGAGGTGGTGCCGCGGGGCGTCTGCACCCATAGGTAGGGGGCATCGATGCCTCCGACGACGCTGAGGCCGATGGCGGTGAGTGCCTGCCTGATGAGGGCGGCGTTCTGCATGTAGTAGTCGATGGTCTGACGCGTCTGCTGGCGGCCTTCCGGCGAGTAGGTGGCTTCGGCGGCGCGCTGGCTGACGTAGCTGGCTCCGTTGAACTTCGTGCACTGGCGGCGCAGCCACAGCGGGTTCAGGGGCAGCCGCTCGCCCGTGAGGGTGCTCACGCTGACCTCTTTGGGCACGACGGTGTAGCCGCAGCGCAAGCCGGTGAAGCCTGCCGACTTGGAGTAGCTGTGGAACTCTATGGCCACGCGGCGGGCGCCCTTGATTTCGTAGATGCTGTGGGGCACGTCGTCGTGCTGGATGAAGGCTTCGTAGGCGGCATCGAAGAGGATGAGGGCGTCGTTCTCCAGAGCATAGCGCACCCATCGGCGCAGTTCGCTGCGCGTGAGGGCGGTGCCCGTGGGGTTGTTGGGGTAGCAGAGATAGACGATGTCGACGCGCTGCCGGGGCAGGGCGGGCGTGAAGCCGTTCTCTGCCGTGCAGGGCAGATAGATGACGTTGCTCCAGCGGCCGTCGGGTCCCTTCACGCCGGCGCGGCCTATCATGGCGTTGGAGTCGATGTAGACGGGATAGATGGGGTCGGTGACGGCGATGCTGTTGTCCCAGCGGAGGAGTTCCTGGAAGTTGCCGGTGTCGGTCTTGGCGCCGTCGCTGATGAATATTTCGTCGCGGTCCAGGCGGATGCCTCGGGCGAGGAAGTCGTTTTTCAGGATGGCATCGCGCAGGAAGTCGTAACCCTGCTCGGGCCCGTAGCCGCGGAAACTCTGCTGGTTGGCCATCTCGTCGGTGGCCTTGTGCATGGCCTCGACGACGGCGGGGCAGAGGGGCTGGGTGACGTCGCCGATGCCCAGCGAGATGACGTCGGCTTTGGGATGGACGGCCTTGAAGGCATTCACCTTCTTGGCGATGTCGGCGAACAGGTAGTTGTTCGGCAGTTTCAGGAAGTGTTCGTTTACGAGAGCCATAGTGTTTAGGGGAGTTGGGAGCGGAGAGTTTAGAGTTTAGAGTTTAGAGATGGTTTTGGAAGTTTAGAGTTTCAAGTTTCTATTTTTCACTTTTCACTTGCGGCTTTGCCGCGCAATATCCATTTCTCCATCAAAGACGAAGGCAGCGGGGCCAGTCATGTAGACGTGGTTCTGCAGGAAGCTGCGGCCGTTGGCGGAGCGGTCTTCGGCGCACCACTCAATGCTGAGCGTGCCGCCGTCCATGATGATTCGCGACGTCCGACCGGCGCGACCCGTGAGGCAGGCGGCAACGCCCGTGGCGCAGGCGCCCGTGCCGCAGGCCATCGTGATGCCGCTGCCACGCTCCCAGACGCGCATGCGGATGCCGTCGGGGCGCAGTTGGGCAAATTCCACGTTGCTGCGCTCGGGCAGCTGCGGGTGGCATTCGAGGCGGGCACCCTCAGCGGCCACGTCGACCGACTCTACGTCGTCGACGAAGACCACGTAGTGGGGGTTGCCCATAGAAAGGAAATACCCACCCCCAGCCCCTCCCGAGGGGAGGGGGGCGTGATTAGTATTGAAAATTGCACTATCAGCAGAAAAGGATACTAAACTACCCTCCATTTGGGAGGGGTTGGGGGTGGGCTTGAGGGTTGTCTGGGGCTCGCCCATGTCGACGGTGACGCTCTCCACCCTTCTGCTGTCGGTGGAGTCATCGACGTTCAGCATCAGCATTTTGATGCCTGAAAGCGTTTGCAGGCGGACCGTGGTCTTGCTGGTCAGGCCGCGCTCGTAGACGTATTTGCCGATGCAGCGGCTGGCATTGCCGCACATCATGGCTTCCGAGCCGTCGGCATTGAAGATGCGCATGCTGAAATCGGCTTCAGGTACTGTAGGCCTGCCGATGAGCACCAGTCCGTCGCTGCCGATGCCCTGGTGGCGGTCGCTCATGAGGATGGCCGCTTCGGAAGGGTGGGGGAGGTCGGTGTGCAGGGTGTCTACGTAGATGTAGTCGTTGCCGCACCCGTGCATCTTGGTGAAATGTATTTTCGCCATAGGCGTTATCTTTGCGTTTAGTTTTGAGCGCAAAGTTACAAAGAGTCTTTCAAAAACCCGACGTTTCCCATTCAAATTTAATATTATTTTGGACGGGTTGTTTCGTTTTGAAATCTTTTGCACCGCATTTGCTTTTGAATTAAAACGAAACAAAAGTAAAATACTTTCGATTTGTTATTTTCCTCATTTTTGTTTTTGATAAAGAAAGCGAGAGGCGTTGTTTTCAAGGCGATTTGTGATAATCTTGCAGACGAAAGAATCATCACTCAACTTCACAAACGTATGGAAACAGAAACGAAATACATCTTCATCACGGGCGGAGTGACGTCGTCGCTGGGCAAGGGCATCATCTCGGCATCGCTGGGCAAACTGTTGCAGGCAAGGGGCTACAGGATTACCATCCAGAAGTTCGACCCCTACATCAACATCGACCCAGGCACGCTGAATCCCTATGAGCACGGCGAGTGCTACGTGACGGCCGACGGCATGGAAACCGACCTTGACTTGGGCCACTACGAGCGCTTCACGGGCATCAGGACCACGCGCAACAACAGCGTCACCACGGGGCGCATCTACCTGAGCGTGATCGAGCGCGAGCGGCGCGGCGACTATCTGGGGAAGACCATTCAGGTGGTGCCGCACATCACCGACGAGATTAAGCGCCGCATCCTGCTGAACGCCTCGAAACAGGAACTGGACTTCGTGATCACGGAAATCGGAGGTACCATTGGCGACATAGAGAGCCAGCCTTTCCTGGAGGCCATCCGGCAACTGCGTTGGGAACTGGGACCGCGTCGGGCGCTGAACGTGCATCTGACGTACGTGCCTTATCTGGCTGCGGCAGGCGAACTGAAGACGAAGCCTACGCAGACCAGCGTGAAGCAGCTGCAGGGACTGGGCATTCAGCCCGACGTGCTGGTACTACGCACTGAGCACGAACTCAGCGACGAACTGCGGGCGAAGGTGGCTCATTTCTGCAATGTGGACGTAGAGGCTGTCGTACAGAGTAAGGATCTGCCCAGCATCTACGAGGTGCCCGTCGATATGCAGCGGCAGGGGCTGGACGGCATCGTGCTCAGGAAAATGGAAGCCCTGACACCCGCTATCACGGAGGCCGCAGGGAAGACTCCTTCTGGCATGACAGCATGGATGGAGTTTCTGGAAATGAGGAAAAAGGCTAAGGAGGTGGTCGATGTGGCGCTGGTGGGCAAGTACGACCTGCAGGATGCCTACAAGAGCATTCTGGAAAGTCTTGCTCATGCCGGCACTTACAATGGGAAAAAGGTGGTGACGCACTTCGTCAACAGCGAGTACTTGACCCGCGAGAACGTGGCCCGGCAACTGGCGGGCATGGCGGGTGTTGTCATCTGTCCGGGCTTCGGACAGCGGGGTATCGAGGGGAAGATTGTTGCTGCTGAATATTGCCGCACGCACGATGTGCCGACGCTCGGCATCTGTCTGGGCATGCAGATGATGGTCATCGAGTTTGCACGAAACGTGCTGGGCTATCAGGATGCCAACAGCAGCGAGATGGATACCACAAGCGGCCATCCCGTCATCGACCTGATGGAAGAGCAGAAGTCGGTCAAGCTGATGGGCGGCACCATGCGGCTGGGGGCCTACGACTGCGAACTGGTGGAGGGTAGCCGCGTGTGGCAGGCTTACGGTGGGCAGACGCTCATCAGCGAGCGCCACCGCCACCGCTACGAACTGAACAACGACTTTCGTGCGGAACTGGAGGCCGCGGGGTTGAAATGCGTGGGCATCCATCCGCAGGCCAACCTCGTGGAAATCGTCGAGATTCCCTCGCTGCGCTGGTATATCGGTACACAGTTCCATCCCGAATACTCCTCCACGGTGCTGAGTCCGCATCCATTGTTCATTTCATTTATTAAATCTTGTACAAAAACATCATAATACATTATGTGTGGAATAGTAGGTTACATAGGCACAAAGGATGCCTATCCCGTTCTGATTAAAGGACTTCAGAGACTTGAATACCGTGGTTACGACAGTGCCGGTGTGGCACTTATCAGCGAGCAAAGATGCTTGAACGTCTATAAGTCAAAAGGTAAAGTAGCTGATCTCGAGGTTTATTGCGAAGATAAAGACACATCGGGCTGTGCCGGCATCGCCCACACTCGTTGGGCAACTCATGGAGAGCCCAACAGCACCAATGCCCATCCCCATTACTCTGCATCAGGTAGGTTGGCACTCATCCATAACGGCATCATTGAGAACTATCTGTCATTGAAAGAAAAACTCATAGGTCG
>JAFWOP010000012.1 GCA_017545365.1 Bacteroidales bacterium | reverse complement strand
TTTCCCATTGTCGCGTCCCTCCGGGACGCTGAGTAGTAGGGTTTTCGTTGACCCCACACTGCGTTCCTTGTGTGGGGTTATTGAAATTCAGCATCTTCGATGCTGTTAAAAAATCAGTCTTTTATCAAACTAGAGCCAAACCTTTTTACTTTAAAGCCATTTGGGATTATTCTAACGCGCAGAACGCACAGCACGGACTGGGTACCCATCGATACGGCGGTCGTAGATCACAACGACCTGGCCACACAAAGCGAAGTCGAATTTCCACGCGCAATTTGGGTTATCCGTGCTGAGCGAACTCGACCAATAGTAGCCGTAGCTGCCAGCTGCGTTTAGTGAACTGAACCAACGTCCACCCGCAGCTGGAAGAAAGAGACTGTTGCCATTTGAAGCTGTGAGAAGTATGCCGTTCACCCCGTTGCAGGTAGTCCACTGGGCAGTGGTATGATTGATGAGTTCTTGCCATTCTGACTTTGTAGGAGTGCGGGCACCATCACCCCAGTTGGCAGTGGCGGCATCGTCGTCAGGTTGCAGTGCCGTCAGGTCGTCGGTGAAACCATTATAACCATAGGCTGAATAGTTGCAATATTTGGTAAGGTGGCCGTAATCTCCATTGCAGTACCGATAGATGCTCCACTCATAGACCTCTTTAGGCTGAGGCTGCGTCTCGCCCCATGCGAAGTAGTATCCATAATCCTCTGGTGAAGTGGCTCCCACATTGCAAGTAGCCCACAGTAGTCCACTCGGCAGACCAAGGTCCACCCAATCGTCTACGCCTAAGATCGGTTGCACATCCTCTTCTTTTTCATATCCTGCGAAAACAATCAGCATCATGGTTGCTAAGACCTTTGTCAGTTTCATCATAATGGATATTTTGGGGTTAACAACTTCGGGATATAGCTATCTAGATGATGATTGTGGAGGGCCTGGCGGATGGCGGACTGGCACTCTTTTTTGTAGTAGAAGAACATGAGGTTCTGCGCCCGTTTCTCATCGGGCCGGCGGGCGACGTAGACGGGCTGCATGGTGTCGGGGTTGATGCCGGTGTAGTACATCTCGGTGCTGAGGGTCATGGGCGTAGGCGTGAAATCCTGTATCTGTTCGAGGCGGTAGCCGAGACGTTTCATCTCGACAGCAAGGTCGGCCATGTCGCGGAGCCTGCATCCGGGGTGGGAACTGATGAAGTATGGGATAAGCTGGTAGCGGAGGCCTTCCTGGCGGCAGATGGTGTCGAACTGCGCCTTGGTCTGTAGGAAAAGGTTGAAAGAGGGCTTGCGCATGAGCTTTAAGACCTGGTCGCTGGTATGCTCGGGAGCTACCTTGAGACGACCGCTGACGTGGTGCAGCACCACATGGCGGAAGTAGTCCCAGCCGTGGTTCTCCTTGGTAAAGAGGTCGCAACGTATGCCGCTGCCGATATAGACATGCTTGATGCTGGGAATGGCGGAGACCTTTTTGTAGAGGTCGACGAGGGGACGATGGTCGGACTGGAGGTTTTTACATATAGTGGGCTGGATGCAGCTGTAGCGTGGGCATTTCTGACAGAGGGACTTGTCCTTGCCCGACATGCGATACATATTGGCAGAAGGGCCGCCGAGGTCGGTGATGACACCATTGAAGTCCTCCCGCTCGGTGAGAACTTTTACCTCTTTGAGAATAGACTCTTCGGAGCGTGAGGCAATCTGCTTGCCTTGATGGGCAGAGATGGTGCAGAAGGAGCAGCCGCCGAAACAGCCGCGGTGGATGTTGACGGAGTTTTTAATCATCTCGTAGGCAGGGACGGTGCCGCGCTTCTTGTACTTGGGATGGGGCAGGCGGGTGTATGGGAGGTCAAAGGAGGCATCAATCTCCTCAGTAGTCATGGGCGGCTCGGGTGGGTTGACCACGACAAGGCGGTCGCCGTGACGTTGGACGAGGGTGGCGCAGACTATCTTGTTGCTCTCCTGCTCGATGATGTGGTAGTTCTCGGCTTCAAAGCGCTTGCTACGGAGGCAGTCTTCGTAGGAGTGGAGCTCTATAGTAGTACTAGAATTACTAGCAAGACTAGAATTGCTAGTGGTATAGGCCACTTGGGGCAGGGCATAGCAGGCTTCGATGCCTTTGCCTTGGTTGAGGAGGTGGGCTATCTTGAGGGTGGTGCGCTCGCCCATGCCGTAGTTGAGCAGGTCGGCAGGGGTGTCGGCTAGGATGCTGGGGAAGAGCTTATCGTCCCAATAGTCATAGTGTGCCAAGCGGCGCATAGAGGCCTCAATGCCAGCAATGACAACGGGGATATCGGGGTAAAGTTGTTTGAGGATGCGGGTGTATACGTATGTGGCACGGTCGGGGCGGAAGCCAGCCTGCCCACCAGGGGTGTAGGCATCGTCGTGACGCAGACGGCGGGCAGCGGTGTAATGGTTGACCATGCTGTCCATGACACCGCTGTTGACCCCGAAGAAGAGACGGGGCTGGCCAAACTTACGGAAGTCGCGCAGGTCGTCGCGCCAGTTGGGCTGCGGAATAATAGCCACACGATAGCCAGCTGCTTCGAGTGTGCGCCCAATGACGGCTGTACCGAAGGAAGGATGGTCGACGTATGCATCGCCCGTGACAAGGACGATGTCGACCTGTTCCCATCCGAGGCGTCTGACCTCATCTAATGTAATTGGTAGAAAATGCCCCATTAATAATAGACTGTTTGATTAGAACCTGAAATGTAAACCCAAAGAGGCGCTGAAGCACTCATAGTTGAAGAAATTGTTGTCGGTAGGCCAGTCGGTGAGATAGGCGTAGGAGACATTGATTGAGAACTTCACCTTCTGTCCTCCGATACGTAGCATCAGCTGAGGCTCGATAAGGTAATGTGAGCCTAACATATTCTCCTCAATCGACTCAGTGCCATCCTCAGGCAAAAGAACCTTTTCCCACTGCGACTTCATCAAGCCTCCCTTCATACCCATGCCGATGTCGAAATCGCCCTCCACCAGGTTCACCCAGCCGAGGTTGACCTGCCCAAAATAGAGACTATACTGGCCGTCAACACGGTAATGCAAATCTCGGACCGTATTGATATTGTCGTTGCATGACATGCCGTAGCCATAGCCCAGATACCCTTCGAGCACCATCCTGTCAAAGGGGTGAAACGTGCCAGCCAAGACCTGCGCGTAGAAGGTATTCACGTTGGTGACACTAACAGAGGCCTGCATCCCAAGAGCTGACAACGGAGCATAACTGAAAGAGGCATTGAGTGCTGGATGCGCCAACAGCGGTGCCGAGAGGGAGGCCGAGGCATCCACCTGCATCTCCCCCTTCTCATGCAGCAGCGGAATATCGGCATTGTGGGGATGATAGACAACGCAAGAAGAGACAAGCCCAGCCAGCAGAAGCATCAGAAACAGACTATTTTTGTTTATCAACATATTTAAAAGACGTATTTATTATGAAGATGAATTTCCTAGATAAGGACCACAATCCTATTTCAATGCTTTGACAGGACAAGTATGGGTACAGTTGTAGCAGAGGATGCATTCGGTGGCGTTCTTGCGCTTGCGAGAATCGTTGGTCACCTCTACATCCATCGGACAAACCTCCAAGCATTTGCCACAATGGATGCACTTATCTTTGTCATACCGTATGCGCAACAGTGAATAGCGGCTCATCGGCTTGAGGAAGATGGTTATCGGACAGATGTATTTGCAAAAGGCACGGTTGTCGTGAAAGGCTATGGCAAGAGCGATGCCAACCACATAATAGAATATGTTGCCAAGGATGAACAGCCTGAACATCACAGAGGGAGTAGCCTCACCTATCAAAAAGAGAACTACAACAAGGATAAGGGAAAGAGCAAAAACGATATAACGTATGTACCCAATACGCTTGCGCTGATCTCTCGGTTGTTTGTATGGCAAGAGGTCGAGAATCATCGCCGTCCAACAAGCATACCCGCACCATCCTCGGCCGAAGAAGAGCGGGCCGAAGATTTTGGCAATGGCATAGTGCAACGTGCCAGCACCCACTACTCCTGAGAACAGGTAGAACCAGAAGCCCTCAATCTGCATATTCTCATGACATATCAGACCTAGGAAGACGAGAATATACGAACCCACGGCAAACTGTACGAACAGACGGGCATAGTGCTTCCCTGCCGTGGTCAAAGCCGAACCCACACCAATGCAAATGCCGATATAGCTAAAGTTCAACAATAGAAAGAGACTACCCATGGACAGCCACAAGGCCACCGCTACAACCTCAAATATGAGAAACAGCAGTATCGCAGTCCGATATTTCTTCATAGTGCCTTTTATAAAAGAGCAGCCCATGGACGGGCTGCTCTTCTTAATTGATAATTGCTTCTTAGAATTAGTCCTGAATAGCCTTGATGCCGGGAAGAACCTTGCCTTCGAGGTATTCAAGCATGGCACCACCACCAGTGGAGACATAGCTCATCTGGTCGGCGAGACCCATCTGCTTGACGGCGGCCACGCTGTCGCCACCGCCGACGGCTGCGAAGCAACCCTGCTTGCAGGCATCTGCCACACTGAGGGCGATTTCGTTAGTTCCCTTAGCAAACGTGCTCAGCTCGAAAACACCAGCGGGACCGTTCCACAGGATGGTCTTGCTGTTCATGATAATTTCGCGTATGGCTTTGCAGCTCTCGGGACCGCAGTCCATGCTCTCCCAACCGTCGGGCACCTCGCCGCTGGGAACAATCTGTGTGTTGGCATCGTTGCCAAACTTGTCGCCAATGACGCTGTCGGTAGGCAGATAATATTTCACACCGTTGGCTTCCATCTTCTTCATAAGCTCAAGGGCAAGGTCCATCTTGTCGTCCTCGCAGATGCTGTTACCAATCTTTCCGCCGAGGGCCTTGGTGAAGGTATAGCGCATACCGCCGATGATAATCATGTTGTCAACCTTGTCGATAAGGTTCTCAAGAATGCCTATCTTGCTGCTGACCTTGCTGCCGCCGATAATGGCCGTGAAGGGACGGGGAGGATTCTGCATCAGCTTCTCAAGGTTGCGCACCTCGTTCTCCATCAGGAAACCGAAATACTTATCGTTGGGGAAGAAGCGGGCTATGACGGCTGTGGAACTGTGCTCGCGGTGGGCTGCACCGAAAGCATCGTTGATGTAGCAGTCACCCAGCTTGGCCAACTGCTCGGCCAGCTCCACGCCGCCTTTTGTCTCTTCAGGATAGAAACGGATGTTCTCAAGCAGCATCACTTCGCCATCCTTAAGGTTCTTGGCCATATCCTCTACCTTGCCCTCTCCCAGCAGTGACTGGGTGAAGTGTACCGGACGGTTGATGAGGGTCTCAAGATATTTGGCGACGGGCTCCAGGGTCAACTCTGGCTCGAAACCGCCCTTCTTGGGACGACCAAAGTGGGCCATAATGATAATGGCGGCACCGTCGGCGAGCAACTTGTTGATGGTGGGCAGCGACTCACGCATGCGGGTGTCGTCGGTAATCTTTTTATTATCGTCCATCGGGACGTTGAAGTCGACGCGCAAAAGCACCTTGCGGCCTTTAAAGTTTACATCTTTTATAGATTTCATAGTGACTTTATTTAAAGATTATTATACTCAAACATCAAGCTTCCGCATGATGGGGCTCGTGGACGGCCATGCCAATATACAGGGATGAAAGCATGGTGAAGACGAAGGCCTGGATGTAGGCCACCAAGCATTCCAACACACTGATGAATACACTGAACACTACCGAGATGACGGATACGCCGGCACCCACACCCATCGAAATGGTGTTGCTGAAGATGAAGATTAGGACCACGAAGCCCAAGATGACGATATGACCTGCCGTCATATTGGCGAAAAGTCGAATCATCAGCACGATGGGTTTGGTAAAGACACCTACCAACTCCACAATAGGCATCAAGGGGAATATCTTCAGCCAGGCTGGCACGCCAGGTGTATTGAAGATGTCAATCCAGTAGTGCTTGTTGCCGCTCAGATTGGTGATGAAGAAAGTGATGAGGGCCAGCGTGGCAGTGATGGCAATATTGCCTGTCACATTGGCACCTGCTGGGAAGAAAGGAATCAGTCCCATGCAGTTGCTGAAGAAGATGAAGAAAAACAGCGTAAGCATGTACGGCAAGTACTTCTCATAGTGCTTCTCCCCTATCATCGGACGCACAATGTCGTCGCGCACGAAGACCACCAACATCTCCACCAATGACTGCAAACCTTTGGGAGCCTGGTTTTCACGGACCTTATACCCTTTCTTGGCTATCATGACTATCACGATAAGCATCACCACGATAATCATGATGGCAGCAGGCACTTTGGTGATGGAGAAATCCAATGGTTTGACCACGTTGCCCGCCTCGTTCAACAGAGGCTCGCCAGCTTCGTCGACACAGATAATTTCCTCCTTCTCCAAACCGCCACCTACAAGACGATAGCCTTTATAGTCAGCATGACCATGATGGAATTTGGACGACATGAAGATATCGAGATGCCCGTTGTTAATGAGGATAATCGGCAACGGGATTGCCACGGCATGTTCTTCACCGTCCTTGCTGTAGTAGTCGAACATGTGCCATGAGTGGGCATCGCTCACATGACCGATAATGGTGGAGCCTGGGGTGAAGGCTTCTTCGGATTCCGACTCTTCGAGGGCATCGACCTCTTCGGCAAAGGGGTCTTCGCTTTCGAAATCGTCGGTGGCGACATACTCAAACGGCAGAGACTCGTCGGCTGCCAGTTCGATAAAGTCCTGGGCTTGCACTTTCATTCCAAATACAAGGGCCAGCGCTAAAATCAAGAAAGGAATACGTCTCATAAGTGTTGGTATTAAAATGTTAATTTATTCTATTACTTTTGAAGTGTTGTTAAAGATGTCTACCTGTATGGAGTCGAAGAGGTTGAGCTGGTTCTTGGGCTCCGATTTGCCTTGCACCGACACCTCAGCCTTGAACTGGCGCAACGCCTGACGCACCATCCTATGCACCGCTGCGGGGCAGGTGGTGCCGTTATGCTTGGCGTAGGCCTTAAGCATCTCACCCTCCCGCTCGGGGAGGGCTATGACGACTTTTTTCTTCTTTGGCTTTCGAGCTGTGGTTTTTGCTTTCATATACTACATACTTCTCCGACTTTCACCATTTTCTTACTACAACTGATAACCATGCTGTTGCATAAGGGCTAGAGCCTTCTGAGCACGCTCGTTGTCTTGCAGCACAACCTCGGCCAGATGGTTCAGACCATAGAGTATCTGGGCAGCTTCCTGAATCATGTGGTTAACACCCGATGACTTGCTGGTGCCAAGATACTGCGAGCAGTAAGCCATATCCTGAGAATAGTAGCGGAAGATGGCATCCCAGATTTTGGTAGCCTCCTCTTTGCCAAAGACATCATAATAGAGGTCTACCATCATCATGCTGTACTTGTCGTAGGCGAAGTTTTTCTCGGGGAAATACTCATCACTCAGCTCCAGCATCTTGCGCGCACGTGCCGTGTCGCCCTTTTCCAAGAGTTCGCGAGCGGCCACGCAGAAGGTCTGACGCTGCACCGTTCCCATATTGATACTCACGGGGTCGACATAGATGTCGGCATTCAGATTGCCCCATTCCAACGGATGCATCTCGCCGTCATCTCCCTTGTAGCCGTTGATGAAGTAGTCGTAGGACTCCTCGGTGAAGGTCTGCAGCACATACTTGTTCTCGCGGTTGTCAAAGAGGACGGGCTGGCTCACCTTGGCGGGGTAAGGTGTCAGCTTATAATTCATACCATCCTGCACACAGTAGGAACGTATCGGAGTGAACACCCTCTGGATATAGCTTGGATTCATGATGTTGATGTCGCGCTCGAAACGATTGGTGCCCAAGATGTCAAGTATCATCAGCTCATGGCGGAAAAGGTTGCCCTTGGTAATCTGCCATTTGATAACGGGGTCAACCTTATCGGCCAACTCGGCGGGGATGACACCCAGCTCCACCAGTTTGGGGATGTCGAGGGTAATCTTGAAACGGTTGGTGGGCAGCACGACTACCTCATCACCACGACTGTCGCGGGTCTTGAACCTCTCAGGATTGTCGCGAAGCAGAGCAAGGACATCGGTAACCTCGAAGTAGTCATTGACTCTATCTTGCAGATACACCGCGTCTTTCCCCAGCCCGTAAAACTCCTTGGGCAGCGTAAATGCCACAGGGTCGGACTTGTATAGACGGTTGTACAGCTGCTCCACATACCAGTGCATACCCGAAAGAGTGTAGTTGAGGATGCGGACATCGGTGCGGAACTCTTCCACCTCCTGTGCATACCACAGGGGGAAAGTGTCATTGTCGCCAAAGGTAATCAGGATGCCGTTTTCGTCAACCGAAGCCAAATAGTTCTTAGCGAAATCACGGGCGGCGTACTTCTCCGAGCGGTCGTGGTCATCCCAGTTCTCGCTGGCCATCAGCACCGGTACAGCCAACATGCAAAGCACAAAGACCACCGGCATGACGAACTTGTACAGGTTTTCCTTCTTCAGCAGACGGGTAATCCAGTCGGCCAAAGCCATCACGCCCAGTCCAATCCATATAGCAAAGAAACTGAACGAACCCACAAAGGCATAGTCACGCTCACGCGGCTGACGAGGAGGCATATTCAGATAGATGCCGATGGCAATACCAGTCATAAAGAACATGATGAACACAATGAAGGCATCCTTCCTGTTTCTCGTCAGGTGATACACAAACCCTACGATACCCAACAGTAGAGGCAGCAGGTAATACACATTGCGTGCCTTGTTGTCCTTCATATGGTCGGGCAGGTTGTCCTGCGGACCCAGGCGTGCCTGGTCGATAGCCTTGATGCCGCAAATCCAGTTGCCGTTCATATAGTCGCGGGTGCCGTCGTCGTTGAAATAATGGCCCTGAATGTCGTTCTGCCTACCGGCAAAATTCCACATGAAATAGCGCCAATACATCCAACCCATCTGGTAACCATTGAAATACTTGAGATTCTGTGCCGGTGTAGGCTTCTGGTCACCACGGCACTTGCCAGCCCAGTACTCATAGAACTGCGGATGGCGGCGGTCTTTGTCGTTGCTATACATGCGGGGGAACAGACCCGTATGGTTCTGACGGTAGATAAACTTTTGCTGGTGTGAAGCGGCAATATAGCGGTCCTTGCCCTTCGCATCCTTGCCACGCACATATTTCGTATAGCCTTCTTTGGCATCGATGGGGTCTCCGGCAGTGTAGTACTGGCCTTTGAACAATGGTGTGTCGCCATATTGCTCACGGCCCAAGTAGGCACGCATAGCCACAGCATCCTTGGGTGCGTTCTCGTTCAGAGGCGTATTGGTGTTAGCACGGATAACCAGCAGGAAGAAGGTGGAATATCCGATAACCAGCATCAGAAAACCCAGCACCGAGGCGTTGATAACCGGACGGTTCTTCTTCTTAGGCGAAGTATACCACAACCCCCATGCGATGGCGGCAGCCAACAGCAGGAAGAAGAAAATGGTACCCGTGTTGAAAGGAAGGCCTAACGTGTTGACAAAGAAGACATCGAAGGCAGAGTCAACATTCACGATACCCGGAATGATGCCCCACAGAATTAGAGCCAGCAGCAGCAGCGAGATGACACCGCTCCAGATGAATCCTTTCACCGTGGTCTTGGGCCACTTGCGGAAATAGACCACATACACGATGGCCGGCACGGTCAGCAAGTTCAGCAGGTGGACGCCGATAGCGATACCCACAAGCAGACACACCAACACCAGCCAGCGCAGCGAATGCGGATCGTCGGCCTGCTCTTCCCATTTGAGTATGGCCCAGAACACCACCGCCGTGAAGAACGACGACATGGCGTAGACCTCGCCCTCCACCGCCGAGAACCAGAAGGTGTCGCTGAACGTATAAGCCAAAGCACCCACGATGCCGGCGGCGAAGACACCCCACGTGCGGGGGTCTTTAATGTCGGGGTTCTTGGGGTCGGGAAGCAGATGCTTGCCCAACAAGGTGATGCCCCAGAATAGGAAAAGGATGGTGAAGCCGCTGCAAACAGCCGACATCACATTTACGGCATGAGCCACGTTGTCAACCGAAGAGAACATCGAGAACAGACGTCCGATGATTTGGAATGAAGGTGCTCCCGGGGGATGGCCCACTTGTAGTTTGTTTGCCGTGGCTATATACTCGCCGCAGTCCCACCACGACGCGGTAGCTTCGGCGGTTAGGATGTAGACAAGACAGGCCGTGATGCAGACCACCCAGCCTATAATGTTGTTCATCAGATGATACTTCTTCATAATATTACATTAGTATTGTTGTTATTCTTTTTCTTTGATAATAGCGGGGGATAAGCAGCAATCAGTTCCTGTTAATGGGCATAGTCATGCAGCGGGCTCCGCCACCGGCACGGGGCAGCTCGCTGGCCTTGAAAGTCACAACGAACTTGCTGTAGTCGTTCATGTTCACACGTCCGGCACACACATCGTCGGCATCCAGCACCTCGAATCCGGCGAGGTGCAGAGCCTCGATGGTGTTCACATTGCGCTCGTAGCCTATCACCTTGCCGTCGTCGAGCGCAAAGAAGTTGGCGCCACTGTGCCACTGCTCCCTATCTTGGTACCAGCTGTCATAGCCGCCGCACATCACAGGCTCCATCTCCATGCCTACAGCCTTGTAGGCTTCCAACATATTGGGATATTCCTGAGTGCTGACCTTGCCATTGTCACAAGTAATCAACGTGGTGGCCTTGCCAGCAAAAAGCCCCGACTTGTCCAGGAGCGGGGGGTAGACCATCAGTTGGTTGCTGCCCAAGAAGGTGTGGACCATGTCCAGATGGATAAACGAGTCGGGCTTGTGAGGCAGCTCCTGGGCAATGATGTTGAAATGGGTGCGCTCACGAGCATACTTCTCAGCCAAGAACATAATACCCTTGTGATTGGTGCGGATGCCGTGACCAATGCAGAGCAAGTCGGGCGACGCCACCTGCACGTCGCCGCCTTCGGTATGGATGTCCGGGTTCACCTCTTGTCCGCTGAAAACCCTCGCACCGAAGAAGAACTCGAAGATAGCCCTATATATCAAAGCCTCACGCTGACGCACACGGAACGACATCGAGTTAATCAGCACCTCGTCGTACAACGACGACGACGCATCGCGGGTAAAGAAAAGGTTGTAGAGGGGCTTCAGCGTATAACGGGCCTCCTTGAAATGCTTAGGGTCGGTGTCGCCATGATAAGGGACACCCTCTATCAGCTCGGTAGCCAACCTACGGCTGTCATGGCTCATCAGCTCGTCGGCAAGAAACTCGCATTCGTCCAGCCGGCAACTCTGCGCCACCAAATACTGGCGCACATCGTCGTTGTCCATCAGCTGGGCCAACACATCTTCAACATAATACACCTTGCACCACTTCTCAAACACTCCGGCGAACGAGGCATACTCCTTGTCCACAATATGTTTGCTGAGAATGTCGCTATACAAAGCCTCCGCAGCATTAGAAGGGGTCATTCGCTCTATTTCTATGCCGGGCCTATGAAGCAACACGGCATTCAAATGTCCGTATTCGCTTGAAACATTTACTCTAGTTTTGATTATATTCGTTTGCTCTATCATATACACTAATTAACTGTTGTCCGCTGTGTTACAGCGAAAAATAACCACGACACCACATGCCGCAGTGACTGCAAATATACGGTTTTTTTTTAAATCAGTCTAAAAAAGGCACTAAAAAAAGCAGAATATTAATATGCCCCCCTGCACCACGGGACACCGTTTTCGGCCAAACAGGTCATTCCACCATCAGCCGCCGGTATGCTGGCATCCTGCCCAGCGCATACCTTCACCACACTATCTCCCTTCAAGACCGTAAAAAAACACTAACATCCGGCATACTGGCGATTAATGGAGACTTCTATAAATCACCTCGTAGAGGTGTGACCATTAATAACACCGTACAAGCAATGTACGGTGTCGCGACCGAATGGGAGCAACATCGTACATTGCGCAGTGCGGTGACAGTCAAAACGGAACGAGACTGCGTCCCAAAGGGACGCGACAATGAAAACAAATAAATAGAACCTTAATAGAACCCACCTGTATAAGCGGCGCAGTTGTGATTTTCCGTGGATAGCCCACTCTGCCTGACCAGATATTTTTTTGCAGAAATGGATGTATGTCGGAAAAAAAATGGCGCAGTTGTGGTTTTCCGTGGATAAGCCCCACTCTGCCTAACCGAATATCTTGGTACAACGGAACATGAAGAATGGCAGGTCACAGACTCCGTGCACCTGAGCCCGCAGCCCCTTTATCTTTGAGTTGAACGACTCCGCCGCAGCATTGGTTGACCTGTTGCTGAAGTAGTTCAGCACATATTCCTCCTTGCTCTTGATTGTGTCACGCACTGAGATGATTTCCCTGATGCGCGTCTTTCCCACGTTCTTATACATCGGTGCAACGCTTTCCTGGCTTCCCTCCTGTCCTGCTTCCTGCTGAAGATGTTGTGCAGGGCGCATAGCAGCCCGAATGCCGCCTTCATCTTCGGCTCAATCTCAAACAGCAGGTGCATTTCCTCTCTCTGGAAGTCCGTCCAGTCATCTGGGCTTTTCATCAGCGCGTATCTCACATGGGTCAGCAGGTCGGCTTTGGTCTCTCCGTTTCGGAGCTTCTCGGGTTCAAACTTCTCGTTCTTCCGCTTGGGATGGCGGCCTATACGCTTGCCGTTCTTGCTCTTCTTGGGAGGATGTTTTTCCCTGTACTTCTTCCTGTTCTTGGCGTTCCTCCCCTGCCTCTTCCTGAACTCGCGCTCCTCCCGCTTGACCTCCGCGGTGTTGGCACGCTTGAGCTTCATGCGCATCGCGTCAAGCCCCTTCGTGCCGTAGAGCTGCATGACGTGGAACAGGTCGATGACAATCTCCGCCTGCGGGAACTCCTTCCTGACGATGCCCATCATGCTGTCGGAGAAGTCCATCGTCACCTCCCTGACCTTCATGCGGCTCTCCTCGGGTATCTTGTCGAGGTGCTTCGTCACATCGGCGACGGTCGTGCCCTTGACGGCGGCCACGAGCGTCCCCTTCCTGCAGTGGCCGTCCTTGTTGGAGAGGAAGGTGAACAGGTCGTGGTGCAGCATCGTCTCGTCGATGCTCAGCCGCTCGCCCATGTTCCCCTCCTGCAGCACCCACTCGTCGGCATGCCCCTTCTGCTCCCAGTCGTCAAAGCCGCTCAGGTGCTCCTTGTAGGCCCGACCCAGGTACTTGCCGTCAGTCCGGAAGAAGCGCCCCACGCATTGGTGTAATACTCCCCCAAATTTAGACCACTGATATGCGGAAAAAAATTTGTAATTTTGCAATCAGAAAATGGCTAAAAAAATGCAAGGAAAATTCACGGCAGAGTTCAAGGCGCAAGTGGCGCTGGCTGCCATCAGCAATCA